>VFZF01000055.1 GCA_016871335.1 Acidimicrobiia bacterium | reverse complement strand
AAGGGCCCGTCCTCACGATTGGCGAGACGGCCGCGGTCACGGGACGATCGTACTTGGTGACCATGACGGGCGCGGCCCGGGCTAGGTCGATCAGCTCGCCGAAATTGTTTTTTGCGTCTGCAGACGTGATGGAGCGCATGTGGTCTCCCTTCGGGGAGCCAGTCTTGGCCGAATTGGACAACAGCGCAATGGTCGAATCGTCCGTCGTGGGGGAGAGTCGGGCTCGGCGACGGCGCTAACCGTTAAATTTGCCGGAATCCCGCATCGAGCTGCTCCTGCCACCCCACCGGAAACGGCTCCATCAGCCCCGCCAGCGTCATCTCCGCCGGCTGCCGGCCGTCGAGAATCGACTCGACGATGGATGGCGCCAATAGCGTGAGCCGCAGCACTCGGCTGACATAGGACGGGTTGATCTTCTCAGCCTTGGCAATCTCGTCGATGGTCCCGTAGACCCCGGTCTCCAGCAGCTTGCGCCACCGAAACCCACGCGCGATGGCCTTGATCATGGTGCTGTCGATCCGGGCGCGGGGGGAAACCCAGGCCGATGCCCCGTCGGGGGTGATGACCTGCTTGCGGCCGCCCCGTTTGCGGATGGTGAACGGGACCTCGATGGTGACCGTCTGAACCGGCTCCATTACGCCGCCCTCCGGGGAGCGGCCGCGATCCCGGCCAGGTCTTGGACCATGCGGGCGAGACCCTGCACCCTCAGGCGGACCTTGAGCCCGGTAACGCCGACCTCGACGCGCTCGACCAGGAGCTGGACGATACGTGCCTGCTCGGCCGGGAACAGTTCGTCCCAAAGCGGGTCGAGGCCTTCCAGGGCTTCCCTGACTTCGGCCTCGGACAGACCGTCGATCTCGGGCCGTGCCGACCGCCATGTGCCGACGATCACCTCCGGGGCGCGCAGCAGGCCGCGCAGCTGGTCGACCACCGCGCCCTCGATCTCGGCGGCGGGCACGCGCCCGACCGGGCAGGCGTTGGCGCCGCGCTTCAGCACGCTCTGGCTGACATAGTAGCGGTAGAGCTTGTCGCCCCGCCGCGTGTGCGTCGGCGTCATGGCGCAGCCGGTGGGACCGAAGATGAGGCCCTTCAGCAGAGCCGGCGTCGCGGCGCGTGTCCGGCCCGCGCGCACCCTCGGGCTCTCGCGCAGGATTCCGTGCACCTTGTCCCACAAGGCGCGCGTGATGATGGCTTCGTGCTCTCCGGGATAGGCCGTGCCCTTGTGCACGGCGTCACCGATATAGACCCGGTTGTTGAGCAGCTTGTAGAGGAAGCCCTTGTCGACGAGCCGTCCGCGCCGTGTCCGCACGCCCTCGGCGGCGAGGGTTCGCGCCAGTGCCGTCGCCGAACCCACCTCGACGAAGCGCTCGAAGATCATCCGGACCGTCGCGGCCTCGGCCTCATTGATCACCAGCTTGCGATCCCGGACCTCGTAGCCGAGCGGCACGAAACCGCCCATCCACATGCCGCGCTTGCGCGAGGCGGCGATCTTGTCGCGGATGCGCTCGCCGATCACCTCGCGCTCGAACTGGGCGAAGGAGAGCAGGATGTTGAGCGTCAGC
>VFZF01000054.1 GCA_016871335.1 Acidimicrobiia bacterium | reverse complement strand
GCGGCCACGGCGCCGTACTGGGCAATCGACGACACATTGGTGGTGCTGTACAGCACCACCTTGGCGGCGCGATCGCGCAACGCCGCGTTCTGGATGGCAAAGTAGCCAACGCGCACGCCGGTAATGGCGTAGGACTTGCTCATCGTGTAGCAGGGAATGGTGCGGTCGTACATGCCCGGCAACGACGCGATGCTGACGTGCTCGCCCTTGAAGACCACGTCTTCGTAGGCTTCGTCAGACACCACCAGCAGGTTGCGGTCGCGGGCAATCCTGGCGAGCGCCTCGAGATCGGCGCGCGTCAGCACACCGCCGGTCGGGTTGTTGGGCGAGTTGAGGTAGAGGACGCGCGTCTTCGGCGTCAGCGCCTTCTCGACCTCGGCGATCGCCCATCGCCACCCCAGATCCTCGCGCAGCGGCACCTGCACCGGCACGCCACCCGCCTGCTTCACGATCGCCATGGTCGGCGGCCACTCGGGATCGGGAATGATCACCTCGTCGCCAGGCTCGAGGATGGCCTGGAACACCGCGAACAGCGCGTGCGTGCCGCCGTTGGTGACGATGACTTCGTCATCGGAGCCGATCGGGATGCCGTTCTTCTTGCGCATCTTCTCGGCGAACGCCTGGCGCAGCGGCGGGATGCCGTTGGAGGGCAGGTAGTGCGTACGGTTCTCGGCCATCGCCCTGGCGACGCCCTGCTTGAAGGTGTCTGGAGCGTCGAAGGACACGTCGCCCTGATCGAGACGGAACGGATTCTTGACGGTGTACATCATGTCGCGAATGCGCACGATGGCTGAAACGGGAACCGAGTCGAGGAACTGGCCCATACAGGAAGTTTAAAGTTGAATGTGAAAAGTTGAAAGTTGAGTTTGAAGTTGAAAGTGGAGTAGGACGGTCAGAGGCGAGTGCTACGTCAGGCCGGCTCTTTCCAGGACCAAGTTCAAAGTGGCGGCCGTCTTCTTCGCCGGCAGGTTGCTGACGTAGAAGTGACGCGCGCCCAGGTCGATGAGGAATCGAATGGTGCGCGCGCATACATCGATGGGCGAGGCGCCGCCGGCAAACTCCGCCGTGAGCGCCTCAACCGGCACCGGCAGGAACTCGCTCAGCATCTCGAGTGTCTTCGGGTTCGCGCTGCGGTAATAGAACACCCCGAACACCCCCGGCAGGCGCAGCCCGTTCGAGCGGCCGGCTTCAAGGAACGCGTCTACGCGGTCGGCCTGGTGGTGCGACACGATCTGCGTCAGGTAGAAGTCCGCGCTGACGTCAGGATCCAGCAGAAACTCCATTTGCCGCAGGGGATCGGCGGTCGGGTTCGCCCATCCACCCAGCTCGAGCTCGGGATGCCGCTCGCGAATCAACTTGCGCAGTTGCCACGCGTGCTCGACGACGCGCGGCCGGCCGACGTGCTTGTCGCCACCCAGCACGACCAGCGAAGGAAAGCCGTTGTGCACGGTCTGATCGGCGTAGGCGAGGCAGAACTCGAGCGAGTGCTTGGTGGTCAGGAACGGAATAATCTGGTGGCGGCCGACCGCGTCGCCAAGGTTGGCGACCAGGTGGCGGAGGTTGTTCTCTTCCTGCGCACCGACGGCGCTGTCGGTCACCATGACGCGGACATCGCGCCGGGTCAGCGCCCGGATTGCGTGATAGGTGTCGATCCAGGCGTCCATGCCCTCGGCCGAAGC
>VFZF01000053.1 GCA_016871335.1 Acidimicrobiia bacterium | reverse complement strand
ATCTGACGCCGCTCCTCGTCACGATGGCGACGCGACTGCGGCGGCTGTTGACCCGGCGGGGTGTCGTGGATGGCGGGGACGGCCTGAGCCTCGACGCGTGGGACCCGTTTGCCGACGATGTGCCGACGCTGGCAGGGTTGGCGGCGGCGTCGGTGCGGGGCGTGGCGGCGTTGGGGCCGCGGGCTGGACGGCCCGTGCGTCGGTGGGGAGATGACGGGCTCGGGCGCCGTTCGAACGACGCGCTGCGTCCGTGGCAGGCGCGAATTCGCGGTTTCGATCTGCACGCCGCCGTGGCTGTGCGAGCGGGCGCACGTGACCGGCTGGAGCGTCTGTGCCGGTATGCGTTGCGTCCGGCGGTAGGGCAGGAGCGCCTGCGCGTCTCGCCGGAGGGCCAGGTCGTGTTGGACCTGCGGCGGCGGTGGGCGGATGGCACGACGCACCTGGTGCTTGATCCGGTGGAGTTTCTGGAGCGCCTGGCGGCACTCGTGCCTCGACCTCGAATCAACCTTGTTCTGTATTACGGATTGCTGGCGCCACGCGCCGCGTGGCGGGAGGCGGTGGTGCCGTCGCCGACCGAGGACGGTACCGCCGAACGGGACGCCTCGAACGCCTGTGGCCACACGAGTCGCGTCGGCCGTCGTCCCAATCGCGCATGGGCGGAGTTGATGGAACGCAGTTTCGGATTCGATGTGCTGGTGTGCCCGCGCTGTGCGGGGCGGATGACGCTGGTGGCGCTGATGCGTGACGCGGCCGTGGTCGGCCGCATCCTGCGGCACCTGGGCCTGCCGGACGCGGTGCCCGCGCCGCGCGCCGGGCGTGCCCCGCCACTTCCGTGGGAGGCCGACGCCGTACCCGAGTGGTCTGGCGTTGACTGACGAGGTGCCCCCGTTCACACAGATGACCACAGGCGATGATCAGCGCGCAGGCGGATGGCCGGAGGCCTATCGACCGCTGCCGGGATCGGCCGCCCCAGGCGAGCTTTGCGGTGTGCGGCGCCCTTGACTACACTGCGCCCGGTCGCTGTGGCCGCGAAATCCGCCCTTGGTGATCTGCCCCAGCGTCTGATAGGGCGTATTATGTCAACCGAACACCCACGTAATACGGACTATCGGCTCTGGGGATCATGGTGACCTTGACGACGTTGTACGGTGCGCTCTATCTGGCCATTCATGGACCAGTGGCGCGGCTTGCTCCGAGGCGTATTCAATCGAACGCGGATCGGTTCCGGACGGCGCAGGAGGCACTCGGCGGCATCAAGGAAGTCAAGGTGCTCGGGCGCGAGGCGTTCTTCGCCGGCGCTTTTGCGAAGTCCGCGCAGGAGTTCACGACCGTGATCGCGCGTGGGCAGATCATCGGCAGCGTGCCGAAGTACTTCCTCGAGGCCGTGGCGATTGGCGGCATCCTCGCGTTGCTCCTGTCGTCGCTCCAGCAGGAAGGAAACGGTGCGGAGGTCGTGCCACTCCTGGCGTTGTACGCGGCCGCGGCGTATCGCCTGATGCCGGCTCTTCAGCAGATTTATACCGGGGTGACGAATCTCAAGTTCTGTCGTGACTTGATCCTGCTGCTCCGCGATGAGCTGGCCAATCAGCCGCCGCAACCGCCGAGCCCGGCCAATCCCGCTGAACGGCTGGAACTCGCGCACTCATTCGGCTTGGATGGCGCGACCTTCAGGTATCCGAGAAGCGAGACGCCGGTGCTGAACGACGTGACACTA
>VFZF01000052.1 GCA_016871335.1 Acidimicrobiia bacterium | reverse complement strand
TCGGTCGAGCTTGCACCGAAAGGTGTGCGGGTGTGCTCGATCTGCCCCGGAGCAGCACTGACGGAGGGCGCGGTGGCACTCATCACCGGCGGCACGCCAGATGGCATCGACATTGCAGCACAGTGGGACGGCATCGCCGCGCGGACGCCAAGCCGCCGGCTCATCACGGTTGATGACGTTGCGCTCGGCGTACTCTTCCTCGTCTCGCCGATGGCGGCGGGGATTACCGGCACGTTGATCCCCGTTGACGGTGGCATCACCTCCCAGCCGTGGGAGGGGTACGTCGAATGAGCGACGGACGCTTTCCCCCGCCGTTCATCCGCGCGCTCCCGCGACCCGACATAAACGTACGGCAGGAGTCGTGGATCATACCGAACGAGCACATCCTGCCGATGTTCTGCGACATCGACGAAGATTTCGTCGTCACGGCCCGCCGGCATGACCCCAATGCGGCGTCGTGCTCGAGGGCAAGATGACGATTGAGATCGAAGATGTTAAGCGCATTTACCGACGTGGCGACACGTACGACGTGCCCGATGACGCGGAGCATACCGCATGGATCTCCACGGGCTACAAAGGCATCGACGTGTTCGCCGACACGTCGCGCATCGCCACGACGGGAGAAGCAAAAGTCATCATCGAAACAAGAGGAAGCCAGTGAATATTGAGGTCATCATGCCCAAGCAGGGCATCTACGAGGGCGACGTGACGCTAATCAAATGGATCGCCTTGGAGGGCGCGACGGTGCACCCCGGCGACCCACTGTTCCTGATGGAGAATGAAAAGGTTGAAGTCGAGATCGAGTCCGAGGATAGCGGCATACTCCAGCGCACCGAGGCGGACGGCTTCGTCGCACCGGTCGGCTCGGTTGTAGGCTGGCTACATTCCACGCAGGCCGAGTACGACGCGGCGAAGGCCGCATCGTGAACGCGGCGCGGTTGCCACTCGCAGAACTTGAGAGGGCGTACCGGCAGATGCTGACCATCCGGCTCTTCGAGGACCGCGCACGACGCGAGTTCGGGAAGGGCGACATGCCGGGATTCGTGCATTCCTACGCCGGCGCCGAGGCAATCGCGACTGGCGTGTGCGCGCACCTCGACGACGCCGACATGATCACCAGTACGCACCGCGGCCACGGACACTGCCTCGCCAAGGGGGTCGATATCATGCCGATGGTCGCGGAGTTGTACGGCAGGGCGAACGGACTCTGCAAGGGCCGGGGCGGGTCGATGCACATCGCCGATTTCTCGAAGGGCATGCTCGGCGCAAACGCGATCGTTGCGGGCGGCGTAGGCATCGCCGTCGGTGCGGCACTCGCCGCCCGCACACTCGGCGACGGACGCGTCGTCGCCACCTTCTTCGGCGACGGTGCGACCAGCCAGGGTGTGTTGCACGAATCAATGAACCTCGCTTCGATCTGGCAGCTACCGGTCGTATTTGTGTGCGAAAACAACGGGTGGGCTGAGTCCACGCCCACCTCTTACGCGGTGTCGGTACCGCAGGTGTCGGTACGTGCGGCGGGCTACTCCATGCCCGGCACCACGGTGGACGCGTCGGACTACGAGGCCATGCACGAAGCGGCCCGCGCCGCAGTGAAGCGTGCACGAAGTGGGGAGGGTCCGTCCTTCATTGAAGCGACTTACCTGCGGATCGGCGGACACTTTGCGGGCGATCCAGAGGGCTACCGCAGCAAGGACGACCGACACGCGGCGCGAGACGCCGATGTCGTTGCCCGAACGGCCGCTGTGCTGACCGAGCGCGGATCGAATTCGGCGGCAATCACCGCCGAGGTAGAGCGCGACTTCGTCGCGCGACTAGATGTGGCGTTTGCCGCTGCGCGCACGAGCGCATGGCCGGA
>VFZF01000051.1 GCA_016871335.1 Acidimicrobiia bacterium | reverse complement strand
CACGCCGGCCTTGGCCACGTAATACGGCAGGTATCCGGGATACCTCGGGCGCGCGCTCGCCGCAATCCAGTCGGCGAAGTTGATGATACGGCCGCCGCCGTGCTGTTTCATATGCGGCGCGGCGGCGTGCGCGAACAGAAAGGCCGCGCGCACATCGACCGCCAGTTGACGATCCCAGTCGTCAGCCGTGAGCTGGTCAAACGGCTTCGAGGAGTAGATCGACGCCATGTTGATCAGGATGTCGAGGCGGCCCAGCTCTCGTATTGTGTCCCGCACTGCCGTGATGCAGGCCTGGTCGTTGGTGACGTCGGCCTGCACGGCCAGCGCGCGGCGGCCCAGCTTACGAACCGCGACTACGGCGTCATCCGCCTCTTGCCGCGAGCGGTTGTAGACCATGGCCACGTCGACGCCCGCGCCTGCCAGCGTCGTTGCCACCACGGCGCCAATGCGCCTGCCGCCGGTAATCAGCGCCACCAGGCCTGCAGGTTTCATGTGCGGCGGAATAATATCAAGGTCCGGCGCGGGAACGGCCGTCCGTGCCTGCGCGACAACGCGCGGGCGTCCCTACTTCGGCTTTCTGGCCATCACCACCAGCTCGCGGCCGCCCAGCGCCGTCTTGCCGACGCTCATCCCGGGCGCCTGGTAGCCGTCCTTGCCGATCTCGTTGGCTTGGTCACCCCGGATTCGTTGTGGGTCGCCAGCTTCACAATTGGCCCGCATCCTGCTTATCCTTGCGATTGCGCCGGAAGGACCGGCTACAAAGGAGTAGAAATGCGATGTCTTTCACTGGCCAGTGCAGGCCTTTTCGTTCTGCTGGCTTCCGCCACCCAGGCGCAGGCACAGATCATGACGTTCACCGCCGCACTGAGCGGCGGCAATGAGGTCCCCGGCGTCGTGACGGGTTCCGCCGGCACGGCCACCGTCACGTGGAATACCACCACCAGCGCCGGCACTTACCGTGTCGACGTGTTCAACATGCCCGTCGGCACCACCGCCGCCCACATTCACGTCGGCGCCGCCGGCGTCAGCGGCCCGGTGGTCATCAACCTCACCGTGCCGACCGGCGGCATTTCCAACGACTTCGGGTTGACCGGCACCTTCGGCTGCAGCGATCTCGTCGCGCGCGCGGCACAAGGCATCAATTCCTGCGAAGATCTCGTCCAGGCGCTGATGCTCGGCAACACCTACGTCAACGTGCACTCAACTGCGAATCCCGGCGGTGAAATCCGCGGTCAGTTGATCAGACAGTAGCGAGGGAAACAGGGTTCCTAGGGGTGGCAAGGATTCGAGGCCAACCCTTGGAACCCTTGCAATCTTACCTGGGTGTCCAGCCCCAGAATCGAAGGATCGTGTAGACAGCCTTGAAGGCATCCTTGAGGCCGATCTTCTTGCCCTCTTCGTAGGTCCGCCCATGATACGAAATGGGCACGTCGTAGACGCGGGCCCGCATCGCTGCCACCTTCTGCGTGATCTCCGGCTCGATGCCGAAATCGCGAGATTGCAGATCCAGGCGATCGGCAATGCTGCGCACCATCACCTTGTAGCAAGTCTCCATGTCGGTCAGGTTCAAACCACTGAACATGTTCGACATCGTGGTCAGCATCTTGTTGCCGACAAAGTGCCAGAAGTAGAGCACGCGGTGGCCGTGCGCGTGGCCGAGGAAGCGCGACCCGTACACGACGTCGGCCTGTCCCTCCAGAATCGGACGAATCAGCGTGGGATACTCGGCCGGGTCGTACTCCAGGTCGGCATCCTGGATGATCACCATGTCGCCGGTTGACTCCCGGATGCCGCGCCACACGGCCGCGCCCTTGCCCTGGTTGTGCGGCTGGAACAGCACACGCACGCCGCGCTTGCCGTCAAGCTCTTTGA
>VFZF01000050.1 GCA_016871335.1 Acidimicrobiia bacterium | reverse complement strand
TCCGCGCTGCGGGCCGGCACACCACCAGTCGTCGCCCGCATCCAGCACGACGCCCTGCTCATCGATCTCCGCACCGTGCGTCGGGAAGACGATGAGGCGCTGGCGCGGGCGATTACCGCAGGTTCCGCGTGACGTACAGAACCGCGACGGGCTGTTTATCGAGGGGCCACTCGGGCGTGGTCGTGATGCGGAACGTGCAGTAATCCTCAGGCGTGATGTTGGCCGCGCACAGGCTGTTCACGTCGTCGTCAAACGGCACCTGAATCAGACGGCCGGGGTCGGTTCCCGTGGGCGCCTCGAACACCTGTTCGTTCGACGCGACCTGACGGCCTCCGCGATCGAACACCTGAATGGTGAACGTCATCGGGTAGAACTCCGTGGGCCGCTCGATGTGAAACCAGAGCGGCTTCCCTCCGAAGAGAAACTCGGCGCCCGACGAGGCCCAGATGCCCTCGAGGCCGGCCGGCCAGATCGGCACCACGAGACTCACCGGAATCTGCGGCGTGCCGCGTTCCTTCCACCGGAACTCCGGTGCCCTCGGCGCCGTCGCCCACAACTTCACACACGAGATCGCGACGACCAGCAGCGCCGCGCCCCACACCGCGGCGAACCACCGGCGACCACGCACCGTTTCCGTTGCGCCGCCGATCGCGATCGGAATCGCCAGCGCCGGCACAGACCAGAAGATCACGTAAATGCCAACAAGGAAGCTGACCGCCACACTGACGGACGCGCCGACGGCGAACGCCGTCCACACATCGGGCCTGCCGTCGTCCGCCGCGTTGGAGAGCCGCACGAGTCGACCGGCCACCCAGATGAGTCCAGCCGCCACCATCAGCACGCCCGCCACGCCAAGTTCCGACAGGAGCATCAGGTACATCGACGCCGGTGGGTCGTCGAGGACGGTTCCGAATGTCGAGAGCGCCCAATCCAGGTGCTGGAAGTAGTTGCCGTAGAACATCCCGAACCCCGTGCCTAGCCAGGGCTGTTCGACAAAGGCTCGCCCCATCACTTTCAGGTGGGTCACTCTGGCCCTGTCAAGCGTGTACAGAGCCTGGTTCAAGACCTGAAGGGGCTGCGAGAACACTGCGGTACCCAGTCGCAGCGGAACCTGGGCGATGGCTCCAACCACGCCAACGACGACTGCGACTGCTTTCAGCGGTGCCCCGGGCAGGACGCGAATGACCAGAACCCACAAACCGATTGCCGACGCGACAGACAGCGCCAGGAGGAACACGCGCCCACCTGTCGCCATGGCAACCGCGATCCCCAGCACGGCACCTATGCCCCACAGCACCCGCCGCACCATGGGCAACCGCGCAAACAACGCGACAAATACCATTCCGGCGAGCACGGCGGCACCATAGACCGTTGATGCGCCGGAGTCCTCCAGCAGGCCGGGAGCCCGACCGCTTACGACCGCAGACCCGCTTCCCGCCGACAGGAGGGACAGGTCCCAGCCCTGCATCGCAAACACGAGTAGGTTCAGTCCGATCGCCGACCACACGGCGACCGTGAACCACCACCGCACCCGCACCGTGGCGGATGTCCATGACACCCGGGCCGCGAGACCAATCAGCAACATCACGACGGACGTCTTCAGATAGATCCGCGCCTGACCGAACGAATAATTCGCGGACACCTGATCAGCCAACAGGAAGTCCTGAACGGGAATCCCCGGTCTCAGCGACGGCCAGTACAGCGACCAGAAGGCGTTGGTCAGCAGCAGCAGATACGTGAGTCCGACGGTGATCGCCCAGAGAGGACGCCGGACGAGCAGCACCAGAAAGGCGCCGAATGCGGCGAACTGGAAGAACGTATCGAGTCCGGTCCGCAGTGCGGGCCAGTCAAGCAGGACGTGCGCGCGGGCACCCA
>VFZF01000049.1 GCA_016871335.1 Acidimicrobiia bacterium | reverse complement strand
GTGGGCGTGTGTCGCTGTCAGCACCTTGACGTCAGCGAGCGAGAATCCCAGTTGTACGATGCCCTTGGCAATTTGGTCGGCCGTGTCAGCGATGCCGGTATTGATCAGGATGTGCCCCGCCGGCGTCGTAATCAGATATGTCGACAGGTCGTGACTGCCGACCCAGTAGATGGGCCCGACCATCCGGAACGGTGCCATCGGGCGCGTCCAGTCGTCCTGTAGGGTCAACGCGGTCGCATTGTCCCAGAGGCCACCCGCCGCAGCGACCGCCCAAACAGCCAGCCGAATCAGCCATATCCTCATGAGACCGGATTTTACCACCCACATCCGGCCCTACCTCGGTGATACCGTTGTGTTGATGATGTGCCTTCGCCGAGCGTCACACTGCGGTGCCCTCGCCAGTGGCACGTGTTGGCGTCAGTATCGCCCACTCCCGTGCGCCGCGTTCGCGTTCTGATCCCGCTCCTGTCAGTCGTACTGCTGACGGTGATTCGGTCGTGTTTCGTGACCGGGCGCACCTGCCGCAGCACGCCGGTCAGGGACCGGGCATGACGCCTGAAGGTGCAGTGCTTCGACTGGGGCCACTGAGGGGCTCCGGTTTTTTCAGACCATCCGCGGAGTGAGTTTCTGCGGCACAATCGGCCCCGAGCGGGCCAGGAGGATGTGCCGTGAAGAAGAAGCGATTTTCGGTCGAGCAGATCACGACGGTATTGCCGCAAGTCGCGGCGGGCGTGCCCGTCGGGGACGTGTGTCGCCAGATCGGCGTGTCTGAGCAAACGTTCTACCGGTGGAAGAAAGAGTATGGAGGGATGCTGCCGAGCGAAGCGCGCGAGCTGAAGCAGTTGCGCGACGAGAACACCAAGCGGAAGCGGCTCGTGGCCGACCTGTCGCTCGACAAGGTCATACTGCAGGATGTCGTCCTAAAAGAATTCTAACGCCTGTCGAGCAGCGCGCGATCATGCACTACTTGATGGACCGCTACACCGTCAGCGCACGGCGCGCCTGTCGGGTCGTCCAGACGACACGCTCGTCGGTGTACTACACGAGTCGACATGCGCTGCTCACGAGCCTCCGACAGCGCATGCGCGAGTTCGCGCAGACCCGGGTGCGGCACGGGTATCGTCGCCTGCGCGTCCTCATGCAGCGTGAAGGCTGGCCGGTGGGTACAGAGCGCTTCTATCGCGTCTACACCGAGGAGGGCTTGGCGTTGCGGCGGAAGCGGCCCTGGCGTCACGTCACGGCCGTGTACCGCGAGCAGCGGCGAGCGGCGACCGCGTACAACGACATCTGGCGCATGAATTTCGTCGCGGATCAGCTCGCCGATGGGCGCCGCTTCCGTGCCCGGACCGTCATCGACATGTTCGCGCGCGAGTGCTTGGCGATCGACATCGGCCACGGATTGGGGGGGTACGATGTCGCCGCCACGCGTGAGCGACTCCGATTCGAACGCGGTGTGCCGCAACGTATCTACTGCGACAACGGCACGGAGTTCGTCAGTGCGGCGATGGACCTCTGGGCGTACACGAACGGCGTGATCCTCGACTTCAGTCGGCGCGGCACGCCGACGGACAACGCCATGATCGAGTCCTTCAATGCGCGGTGACGTTTGGAGCGCCGCCGATCTGCGCTGCGTCCGTCGACGTGACGTCCGGACATCCTCCACCAATTCACGAACGTCATGCGGCCGGACGGCCGCAAGGGAGCGTGTGCGATGGCGCATGCAATGAATAGCTACGAAACACGGGAGGCGGATTTCCTGGCGAACTGTGACCACCCCGGGACGATAGGCCGTATGAGCGGCCTCCCGGTGAACGGAAGGCCTGTTCTCAGACCCAGGTCTCACACCCAGAGCCGACTTGGCCAGCCAACGATGGGAGCCACGCCGGTATGATCAGACACGGTGTTCGGTCCGCGATAGAGGCCCGGCGCATCACCAAAGAATCATCTGAAGCAATAAAACCGTGTTGATCAAAAACAAAATAAATGCAGGAAGAAAAAGATACCAAGGATCCCGAATCCGTTGTCTTGCCCAGATCCCACAAATCATTAGAAGAGCGAGTCCCGCTGAACTGACGATAGCGAAT
>VFZF01000048.1 GCA_016871335.1 Acidimicrobiia bacterium | reverse complement strand
GGCGAGGAATTCGTCGAGGGCTTTGCTGCACGCGTAGGCCCAGCGATGTTTCGACGTGGCGCCCATGACGAGGCTTGAGTCTTCGCGGAACGGCACGTGCGCATGGAGCCTGTGGAGAGGCCGTCGAGGGCGACGACCGTGTGGCCGGCGTCAAGGAGGGCTTCGAAAAGGTGGGGCCCGATAAACCCGGCGCCCCCTGTAATCAGATACTTCATGCGGCTGTGCTCGCTCCGCAGTCAACGTACCACCGAGGGCTGGACGTATGGCCCGCCGCTTGTCGGGCTAGGTCCGCGTGATCATCCTCCTTTTCATGGCGGAGTACCTTGTGACCGGCTCCAGCCCCTTGCTCGCCTTCGAAGTCGCCGGCAGGAACCTTCAGGATGCGACGTGCCACCTCAGAGCTTCCTGCCAGGTGGGCATGGTGATGCCAGTGGCGAGGAGTTTGGCGTTGGAAAGCGCGCAGAAGCGGGGGCGCCTCGCCTTCAGCGCCACGTCGGTGGTGAGGACAGGCTCGATCGTGGCCATGGGGTGGCCGGACCACTCCCGGAGGCGCTCGGCAATCTCGAGCCAGGTGGCCATGCCGGTGTTGACGCAGTGATAGATGCCGCCCGGAGCCTTGCGCTCGAGGAGGTCACAGGTCGCGCGGGCAACGTCGGCGACATGACTGGGTGACACGGTACGGTCGCGGAAGGCACGCACGGTGCGGCCGGCCGCGAAGTTCTGCAGCATGGTGTCGATGGTGCTGCGCGAGGCGGCGCCGCCGAACAGGCTCTCTACGCGGAGGATGTAGTTGGCCCGCTCAAGTTCAGCGGGCCCTACGTGCGCAGCGGGCCCTGCGGGCGCTGCCATCCACTCGCCTATGAGCTTGGACATGGCGTAGTGGCTCTGCGGATTGGGCGCATCGTCTTCGGTGTAGGGCCTGTCGGCCTCGCCGTCGAAGACAAAGTCGGTGCTGTAGTGCACAAACACGGCACCGGCCGCAGCCGCAGCACGCGCAAGCGACCGCACGGCCCATGCATTTACGGCCAGCGCACTCGACGGCTCCTTCTCTGCATCGTCGACCCTGTTGTACGCCGTACAGTTGATCACGGCCGACGGGGAGAAACGCCCAATGACGTCGGCCACCCGCGGCCCGTCCGTTACATCGAGTTCCGCCCGCGTCAGCGCCACAACCTCGTAGCCGCGATCGCGCCACTCGCGCACGGTCACGGCGCCGAGCAAGCCGTTGGCGCCAGTGACGACAACGGTCATGACGCGGCGGCGATGGCGTCGACGACTTCGGCCTGCTGGGCTTCGGTGAGTTCGCCGTAGATGGGGAGCGCGAGGGAGTTGTTGGCGGCGGCTTCGGCTTCGGGGAAGGCTCCCTGTGCGTAGCCGAGGTGCTGGAAACATTCCTGCAGATGGAACGGCACGGGGTAATAGACTTCACACCCGATGCCTGACGCTTGGAGGTGCGCCTTGACCGCGTCGCGCTTGGGCACACGAATCACAAATTGGTTGTAGATGTGTGATCGGTCGCTGCGCTCCACCGGCAGAACGACGCCGTCGATCTTGTCGAGACCACGGTCGGTGAAGAGGGCGCGATACCGTGCCGCGTTGGTCTGACGGGCCTTGGTCCACGCATCGAGGTGCGGGAGCTTGACGCGCAGCACGGCGGCCTGGAGTTCGTCGAGCCGGAAGTTGCCACCGACCTCCTGATGGTAATACCGGCGCTCGCCGCCATGGGTCCGCAGGATTTTGATGCGCTTGCCGAGGGTTTCGTCAGTCGCGGTCACGAGGCCGCCATCACCAAATGCGCCGAGGTTCTTCGACGGGAAAAACGAGAAGCACCCGGTGGTGCCGATAGCTCCCGCCTGCCTGCCCTTGTACGTCGCGCCGATGGACTGACACGCGTCTTCAATGACGGGCACACCGGCATTGGACGCGATGGCCATGATCTCGTCCATGTCGGCACACTGGCCATACAGATGGACGGGGATGACCGCCTTGGTCCGTGGTGTGATGGCGGCGGCGACGGCCCTGGGGTCGAGGTTGTACGTCGCCGGGTCGATATCGACCAGCACGGGCGTCGCGCCGATGCGGACGACGCAGCCGGCAGTGGCGAAGAACGAATAGGTGGGCGTGATGACTTCATCGCCCGGGCCGATGTCGAGCGCCATCATCGCCACAAGCAGCGCGTCGGTGCCTGACGACACGCCGACTGCGGAGGGCACGCCGACCAGCGCCGCGAGTTCGCGCTCGAGGGATTCGGTTTCGGGGCCGAGAATGAAGCGCTGGGAATCGCATACTCGCGTAATTGCGGCGAGTAACTCGCTTCGGAGGGGCTGGTACTGGGCTGAGAGATCGAGGAGGGGCACAGACATTCGACAGGTAGTTTATCTCTGTCCTCGTAGGGCGCGCTGGGGTTGAGCGCGCCGTGTACGGCCCGCGACAGTTCAGCGGGCCCTACGTACGGACGGCGGACCAGCGGACCAGCAAACTAGCGGACTGTTATGGCGGGGGCGCCCCAGAGGGCGAGGTGGTTCTGGAGGTCGGCGCCTTCGTGGGGGGCGCGGGTTTCGAGGTAGACGTCGAGCGC
>VFZF01000047.1 GCA_016871335.1 Acidimicrobiia bacterium | reverse complement strand
GTGGTGGGCAGCGTTGCGCCAAATGTCGGAACGATTGCCGGCGGTACGCCCATCACGATCACCGGCAACTACTTCAGCGGCCCTGCAACGGTGACGCTCGGTGGCGTTCCCGCCACCAACGTTCAGGTCGTGAACGCGACAACTATCACCACGATAACACCTCCCGCACCTGCAGGGAGCGTCGACGTACTGGTGACGGTCGGCGGTCGTACCGTGACCCTAGCGAATGGGTTCACTTTCAATCAGGTTAAGGACGACATCGTCAGAGCGTGGGGAGCGGGGACCACCACCACCGGAATCGACAGCAACTACGGCCAGTCCATTGTTCCGGTAGACCTTGGCGCCTGTACCGCCATCGCGGGAGGTTGGGCACATTCCATCGCGTTACGCGCTGACGGCACCGTCAGGGCGTGGGGGGCGGGAACGAGTAACACCGGTATCAGCCCCAACTACGGCCAGTCCATCGTCCCCACGGATCTCGGGCCCTGCACCGCTATCGCGGGGGGCTACTTGTACACCCTCGCGCTGCGCACTGACGGCATCGTCAGAGCGTGGGGAGACAACTACTACAGCCAGTGCAACATCCCAACTGATCTCGGCCCCTGCACCGCCATCGCGGCGGGCTTCTACCACGCCCTCGCGCTGCGCACCGACGGCACCGTCCGGGCGTGGGGACGAAACGCGTACGGTCAGTGCAACATCCCGACCAATCTCGGACCTTGCACAGCCATCGCAGGAGGCGTCAACCACACCATCGCGCTGCGCACCGACGGTACCGTCAGGGCGTGGGGCGAAAACTACTACGGCCAGTGCACCATCCCCACAAACCTCGGACTCTGCACCGCCATCGCGGCGGGTACGCATCACACGATTGCGCTGCACACTGACGGCACCGTCACGGCGTGGGGGAGTAACAGCAATGGCGAATGCAGTGTTCCCGCGGAGCTCGGCCTCTGTACTGCAATTGCGGGGGGCTGGTGGCAATCCGTCGCGCTTCGAACTGACGGCACTGTCAGGGCATGGGGATGGAACAGCAACGGCCAGTGCATCATCCCCACGGACCTCGGCCCCTGCACCGCCATCGCGGGGGGAACGCTTCATTCGCTCGCAATCCAACGCTGACGGCTCTGCCATCACGAGCTGCAACCACTCGCCCACGAACACGGTTCGCCCTTTCCACCTGATACCTAAGAAAAGGGGCGGTCGTCGACCGCCCCTGCTCTTCAGCTGCATGCCTTGACGAGGAGCATGAGCAGCAGCACGGCGGTGATGGCACCGATCAGGCCGCTTGCGCCATGCTCGCCGCCACCTGATCCTCGGCCTCCGCAACCTCTGCACATCAGCGCCCCCCTGCCATCTCGAGTGCGGTCGACCACGCCTTGCGTTTCAGCTCGGCACCCTGCCCGAACATCGTGGTTGCGAAACGACGCTCGTCCCGTTCACTGCCGGCAGCGCCACGGGTCGGCCGTTCCCAATCCACGTACTGGCTGACGGCGTTGAACGCAGCCCATGCAGAGTGCTCGATGCCCTTGAGCCGCTGGAGCTCGTGGTCGAAGTTGGCCACGATCTGCTGACGTGCTGCACTGGCCTCGGGCTCAGGACCCTGCTCGGTTGGTTGCGGAATAGGACCCAGGACCCGATCGAGGTAGGCCCCGAAGGTGCGCTTCGTCATGCGAACCTGGGCGAGTCGGTTCATCTGCACCTCGAACTCCCGGTGCTTGGCGATGGACAACCCGAGTACTTCCTGGGCATCAGCAAGCCGGTCGTGGATGGACTCAGTGTGCTTGATGCTGATGGCGTCGGGGCCTGCACTTCGAAGGGCAATCGTCAGGGTGTTTGAGCACACGACACGGATGCTGGTGTTGAGGGCCCGGAATGCGATCGATCCATCATGGCTATTGGCGACGAGGATGAACGGCCTGACCACGTCGTTGGTGTTGGCGATGCGTAGTTGTCCGGGCAGCCGCACGAGAGCCCAAACGACGGCACCCTGGCGGATGCTGCCTGCGGCTTCATAGGCGGCAAGCCTAGATCCGACAAGACCGTCGAGCCATTCGAACGCTTCCTCGTTCTGGACGGGCTTGTAGCGCCTGCCAACGACCCCGAGGACCGACTGCGTGTCACGCCGGACAATTGACTTGTGCGTGGTGATCTCCGACATTTCGCCGGCGATTTCGGCGTAGATCGGGCGTTCGTCGACCTTCCAGTCAAGCGCAGCCATCTTGAGCGCTGCGTGGCTCGATAGTGCACGATCCACCCGCTGGCCGATGCGGTGCCAGACTGGGGTGCTGCCGGCGGCGAAGAACTCTTCCTTGCCGTCGGGTCGAACGGTGATTTCATGGCTCATCTCGAGCCTCCTTTCTCTTAGCCCGCAGCCCGCATGGACGCACCGCAGCACCGGACCATCCGGCTGCTTCGACGGTGGCCATGCCGACTGCGGAAACTGCCGAACGTCAGACGCTGGTGATCATGGCCGTGGCCGACTGGGCCGCCTTGAGCTGCGGCGGTCTCGGCAACGTCGCATCCCGACCGGAGACCGCTTGATACGTCCCTTCACCGGGTGCACCACTGGGCGACAGCGTTGCGAAGTCAATGAACTCGGACATGTCGGGAGTCGGCGGGATGTCACGCACCCGGTCATGCAGAGCCTTGTCGACGAGGATCGAATAGAGCACTCGGTCGCCCAGGTGATTCGTCGACGACAGATAGAGGCCCAGCACGGCGAGTTCGGCCACGAGGGCCTCGAGCGCAGGCGGGAGTTCATCGTCGTTGAGCGTTGCGGTGGCAGGCGGGACGAAGCCGATTTCACGCAGCTGCTCGAGG
>VFZF01000046.1 GCA_016871335.1 Acidimicrobiia bacterium | reverse complement strand
AGTGGTGGCCGCCCGGACACATCCTCGGGTACGAACACACGTTCGTGCACACGGTGTACGACCTCTGCGAGGCGATCGCCACGAACGCGATTCCTACGCCGAACTTCGAGGACGGCGTCGCGAACCAGCGAGTGCTGCACGCGATGGAGCGATCGGCGAAGACGGGCAGCTGGGCGGCTGTGTAGCTGGGCGGATGGGCGGATGGGTACGTAGGGCCCGCTGCATTTGAGCGGGCCAATGAGGTTGGGTGACATATGAAGCTCGGCGTATTTGCTGTCCTGTTTGGTGACAAGCCTTTTGAGGAGACGCTCAACTTTGTGGCGTCACTGGGGCTTGAGGCGATTGAGATCGGGTGTGGCGCCTATCCTGGTGATGCGCATTGCAAGCCGGCGCAACTGCTCTCGAGCGCCAAGAAGCTGCGGGAGTTTCGCAGCGCGGTCGAACAGCGCGGCCTGATGATCAGTGCGCTGAGCTGCCATGGCAATCCGCTGCATCCTGACAAGAAGATTGCCCGTGCGCATCACGAGGCATTCCTGAAGACCGTCGCGCTCGCGGAACAGCTCGACGTGCGCACGGTCATCACCTTCAGCGGCTGCCCCGGTGGAGACGCGAAGGCGACGCAGCCCAACTGGATCGTGTCGCCCTGGCCGCCGGAGTTTGCGCAGGCGCTCGAATGGCAATGGAAGGAACGTGTGGTTCCCTACTGGACCGACACCGCCCGCACCTGCAAGGCCTCCGGCGTTCGTGTCGCGATCGAAATGCACCCCAACTTCGTCGCCTACAACACCGAGACGATGTTGCGGTTGTCGGCGATTGCGCCGCGGACGATTGGCTGCAACTTCGACCCCAGCCACCTCTTCTGGCAGCAGTCCGATCCCATCGCGTCGATCAAGGCGCTCGGCGACCGAATCTTCCACGTGCACGCCAAGGACTGCCGCATCGACGCCGCCAACACACGCCTCAACGGCGTGCTCGACTCCAAGAACTACACCCGTGAACTCGAGCGCTCCTGGATCTTCCGCACCGTCGGCTACGGCAACGGCGCGCTGGTCTGGAAAGACATCATCTCCACGCTGCGCATGGTTGGATACGACCACGCGATCAGCATCGAACACGAAGACAGCCTGATGGCCCCCGACGAAGGCCTCCGCAAAGCCGTCGAGTTCCTGCGGCCGATCGTCATCTCCAAACCCAAGGGTGAGGCGTACTGGGCTTAGTGGCTGGGCGGATGGGTGGTTGGCTACCCTCTGAGGCGCTCTCGTGTGGTTGCTCTGGCTTTGCCGAACAGGTTTCTTAGTCGTTCGGCTTCGCTAAGTAGCCTGTCGACCTCGGGTCGGTGTTCCCCGGCTGTTCCAAGCTCCTGAAGCAACGACAGCCAGTGGGCTGATTCGGCGGCCTCTTCGTAGACGATCGACAGCTTCGCGCGAAGTTCCTTGAGCGACCGTGCGCCAGCGACAGCGAGGTGATTGGCACTCACGCTCCCTGCGGAGCGTGCGACCTGACTGAGCACCGGCCACAAGCTCGGGTCCCGCCCGAGCGCGCGAGTCAGGCGCACCACGTCGATCGCAAACGTCCGAGTACGCCGCTCCAACTCCCGCACGCTCTCTCTGTCCACCCTCCCAAGTCCAGCAATCCCCGTACCACCCGCCCATCCGCCCATCTATCCCCCCGCCCCCGTCACCAGCACAAATCGCGTGACGTTGTCCGGCGTGTCCTGGATTCGCTCGGCGAGCACGACGCCGCCGTACACCTCAGCCGCGCGTCTGGAGGCGATGGCGGCCTCGGCCGGATCACCTCGGAGGATGACGTCCGCAACCGCGCCGGCCGTATCAAACGCTGGTGTCGCAGCAATGTGCGGATGCCGCGCCAACCAGCGTGTACATTGCTTGAGCGCCACTGGATGCGACCAGGCACGGCGAAGGCTCTCAAGGTGGGCACCCGGCGCACCGATCACCGTTTGATCAATCGGCTGCAGATGTTCGCCGATGACCCGTACGTGATGCCGTGCGATCAGCTCCGCAGCATCCGGCACAGCACCGACGATACTGTTGGTGACAGGCACCACGGCGGTAATCACGCGGCCTGACGCCAACGCATCAAACACATCGAACAACGTACGGCGAGGTGGGACAAGCTCTTGGCGGCTGCGAGGGTATCTGAAAGTACCAGCTGGGCGTTCTGTGGAGAGGTCTTGCTGATGTACGCGACGACTTCGTCGAGCGATGCCGACGCCGACGCAGCCCACGCTACTTGTCGGACCCGACCAACCACTTGCGTCGCAGTTCGGCTTCGACGAGTTCGTGGGGAACCACCCTACCGGCGTCGGCGTCGGCCTGGCCCACCGCGATGGCTTGGGTCACGTACAGCTGATACTGCACGTCTTCGATCGTGCAATCGTCCGGAAGACGCTCAAGAACGGCCAAGACGGTTTCTTTTGTCGTCATCGAACCTCCCCGCCCCGAGTATACGCCCGGCCTCCGGCGTCACGACGACGCAGCCGAGATTTCTGGTACATGAATCGGACTGTCCGATTGTGCGCTCAGCGGGCTAACGCCCAGCATCAGCTGCGGCGCGAAGCGCCGTCAGCTGCATGCTGTTGTTAGGCGTCCCGCCTCTGAGCTGCAAGTCAAAGCGACCAACCGTCTTCATGAACCGAGCACCTCCGTGATGAGTGCTGCGATTTCCGCGGAATCGATGCTGCCGTTCGCCTCGTCCCGGGTAACAATCAGGGTCCCCGCGGGCCCGCCGTCATCTTCTCGCGCACCGATCCCATGTCGCCGGTACCACTCCAACTTCTCTTCCCAGCGACGCCGGTAGCTCGGCACGTGCAGCATCCCGCAGTGCTCCCAGTAGAGCGTCTGGCCTGATTCCATGTCCT
>VFZF01000045.1 GCA_016871335.1 Acidimicrobiia bacterium | reverse complement strand
CGCGGGTGCCGGCACGGGCGGTGCGGGCGTCACGACGCTCACGCATGTGCGGGACCTTGTGGTGCGCGGTCCGCTGCGTGTCACCGGTCTCTCGGAGTCCGTGAGCCGGCGTCAGATTTTCACCTGCCGGCCGACCAGCGCGGCGGAGGAGCTGCCGTGTGCGCGATCGATCGTCGCGCGGATCGGCGCCGTCGCCTACCGGCGTCCGCTCGAGACGCGCGAAGTCGACGCGTTGCTGCAGTTCTACGCGTCCGGCCGTCAGCGCTCGGGATTTGAAGGCGGCATCCGCGAGGCGGTGGAGGCGGTGCTCGCGAGTCCGCACTTCATCTTCCGGCTCGAGCGGCAGCCCGAGCGTGTGCGGCCCGGGGCCGTGTATCAGATCGGCGATTTTGAACTTGCGTCGCGTCTGTCGTTTTTCCTCTGGGGGGCGCCGCCTGACGAGACGTTGCGGAACGCGGCGGCGACACGCGAACTGACCGCGCCCGGCGGCCTTGAGAAACATGCGCGTCGCATGCTGGCGGATCCGCGGGCCGGCGCGCTCGGTGAACGGTTCGCGGCGCAGTGGCTGCGCCTGCAGGACATCGACAAGGTCCACCCCGATCCCAACTTCTTCCCGAACTTCGACGAGATGCTGTCGAAGGCCATGCGCACCGAGACGATCACGTTCTTCAACGACCTCGTGCAGCGTAATGCGAGCGCGCTCGACATCTACCGCGCCGACTATTCCTTCCTCAACGAGCGCCTCGCGCGGCACTACGGTATTCCGGGCGTGGCCGGCAACCACTTCCGCAAGGTGGCGTATCCGGATGATCGCCGCCAGGGCGTCCTCGGACAGGGCAGCATGCTGGTGCAGACGTCCATGGCGAATCGCACGTCCCCTGTGCTGCGCGGCAAGTGGGTGATGGAAGTCCTGCTCGGCACCCCGCCGCCGCCTGCGCCGGCCGACGTGCCGCCGCTCGAAAATACGAAGGAATCCTCCGACGACGGCGCGACGCTGACGACGCGCAAGCGCATGGAGATGCACCGCGAAGATCCGGGCTGCCGGTCGTGCCATCTGTTCATGGATCCGATCGGCCTCGCCCTCGACAACTTCGACGTGGTGGCCCGGTGGCGCGTGCGCGAGAACAGCGTGTCGCTTGATACGCGCGGCGATTTCTACGACGGCACGCCCGTGTCGACGCCCGGGGAACTGTCGCGCGTGCTGCTCAAGCGGCCGATTCCGCTGATGCGCACGCTGACCGAGAACCTGATGGCGTATGCGCTGGGTCGCCGCACCGAGTACTACGACCAGCCGACAATCCGGGCGATTACACGCGCGGCTGAAGCTGATGGTTATCCGATATCGACGCTGATTCTCGGCGTCATCAAGAGTGACGCGTTCCGGTCCAGTCGGGCCGAGGCGCCCCCCGATGCGAGTACGAACAGTTCCAGGAGCCACTGATGTCATTTCTCACAGGTAAATCGCTGCCACGCCGGACGTTCTTGCGCGGAATGGGGGCCACCGTGGCCCTGCCGTTCCTGGATGCCATGGTGCCTGCGGGCCTGAGCCGGACTGCGCGCGCGGCCGCGGCGCCGACGCACACACGGGTGGTGTGTATCGAGGAAGTGCACGGCCTCGCCGGCTGCAACGGGATCGGCGCGAGCAAGTTCCTGTTTGCGCCCGAACAGGTCGGTCGCAACTACACGCTGGTACCGGACAATCCGCTGAGCACGCTCGACGCGTTCCGCGACTACACGACCATCGTCAGCAACACCGACGTGCGCATGGCGGAGGCATTCTCCGCGCCTGAAATCGGCGGCGACCACTTCCGCTCGAGCGCGGTGTTCCTGACGCAGTCGCATCCGAAGCAGACGCAGGGATCCGACATCTGGGCCGGCACGTCGCTTGACCAGAAGTACGCAAAACGATTCGGACAGACGACGCCGATGCCGTCGATGCAGTTCTGCATCGAAAACCTCGACCAGGCCGGCGGCTGCACCTACAACTACTCGTGCGCCTACACCGACTCGATCTCGTGGGCCACTCCGAACCAGCCGCTGCCGATGATTCGTGATCCGCGCGTGGCGTTCGACATGTTGTTCGGCGCTGGTGGCAGCGCGGAAGTGCGCGCCGAGCGTCGTCTCACCCGCCGGTCGATTCTGGACTGGGTGCACGGCGAGGTGAGCACCATGCGCAGCCAGCTGGGACACTCCGACCGGCTTCGTCTGGATCGGTACCTCGAGCACATCAGCGAGATCGAACGCCGCATCCGGATGGTGGAAGCCCACAACACGAGCGGTGAGACGCGCGAGCTGCCGGACGCGCCGGCGGGCGTGCCCGACTCGTTCTCCGAACATATGAAGCTCATGTTCGACCTGCAGGTGCTGGCCCTGGAGTCCGACATGACACGCGTCATCGCGTTCAAGACCGGCCGCGATGCCTCAAGCCGCGTGTTCCCGGAGAGCGGATCTTCGCAGCCGTTTCATCCCGCGTCGCACCACGGCAACAGCGAAGCGCGGGTGCTCGAGTTCAACAAGATCTGCACGTACCGCACGGCGCAGATGGCGTATTTCCTCGAGCGCATGAAGGAGTCGGTCGAGGGCGACAGCAATCTGCTCGACAAGACGCTGATCATCTGGGGCTCACCGATGGCGGACCCGAACGTGCACAACCATCGCCGGTGTCCGCTGGTGCTGTTCGGGCACGGCAACGGCATGTTGAAGGGCGGCGTGCATCTCAAGGCCGAGGACGGGACGCCGATGGCCAACGTCATGCTGACGCTGATGCAGAACCTCGGCATGGATGACATGACGTCGTTCGGCGACAGCACCGGAACGTTTTCACTGGCGTGATCGAGGGGGCGACCATGACAGCAGTCCGCCGACTCACCGCGCACCTCGTGGTGGCGCTCCTCTGCAGCGCCGCCGCCGTGGTGACCACGGCCGCCGTGACGCCGCAGGCGCAGACGGCGCCCGTGGCCGACGCCGCCCGCCGGGGTGACCTTGCCGCCATCCGCGTGTTGGCCGGGCAGGGGGCCGACGTCAACGCGTCGCTCGGAGACGGGATGACGGGGTTGCACTGGGCGGCTGAACGTGGCGACGCCGCGGCGGTGGCGGTGTTGCTGGCGGCTGGCGCCGACGTGTCGGTCCGCACACGCGTCGGTGACTACACGCCCCTGCATCTCGCTTCGCGCACAGGAAGCGCGACGGCGGTGGCCGCGTTGCTCGCAGCCGGCGCGAAAGTTGATGCGGCGACGACGACCAGTGGTGTGCAGCCGATTCACCTGGCGGCCGGGTCCGGGAGCGTGGCGGCCGTGACGGCGTTGCTCGACAAGGGAGCCGGCATCAACGTGCGCGAGAAGGAATGGGGACAGACGCCGCTGATCTTCGCGGCCGCAGCGAATCGCCCCGACGTCGTCCGGACGCTCATCGCGCGTGGCGCCGATGTCGCGCTGAAGACCAACGCTCTCGATATCAGCCGCTTCTCGACCGAAGCGCGCCAGGCGCAGACGCTGCAGCGCACCATCCTGCGCGCAGCCGTGCCGGCCGGCGCGGAGCCGACGCCCAGCCAGTGGCAGGCCTCGGTCGAAGCGGTGCGCGAGTATTACGCCACCGGCAAGTTGCCCGCGCCGCCT
>VFZF01000044.1 GCA_016871335.1 Acidimicrobiia bacterium | reverse complement strand
CTTGGCGAACCCATGGTTTCTTGACTGAAAAACGCATGAGCGGTGGCAGTGTTTTCCCAGTTGGCGTGAAACTAACATCTTCTGGAAGGCGTTATCAGATATGACCACGCCGACACCTACGCTAATACGGCCTATCGTCCCCAGTCCTGGGAAGGCTATCTCCAGAGCCCGACCGCCTGTTGAGGGATGGATCCAGTGTCCTTGGAGCAGGGCGCACGGGCGCGGTATCGCGCCACCGAAACCGACAACCGCGACGCGGTCTCGTTAGCGTGGCCGTCCCACGGCGCGTAACGTGCCGGCGGCGTAGCCGCGCCGACGTCGTCGTGCTCGACACCGGTCGCTTCCTCGATGCGGCGGGAGTACTGAAATAGGCCGCGTCACCACGGCACACGCCCGGTCTAGCCCGGGTGTTCGCGCCTCAGTCGCTGCCTCACTCGTTCAATCACCTCAGGCAGCGTGCCGAGTGTGCCTCGCCTGACCAGCCACGCCGGCAGCCGCCCGCCCGGGTCGGCGGTGACCTGATAGGTCACCCGCGAGTGGCCGGCATCCCGATCCTCGATCGACCAGCGACCGCGTAGAAAGGCCATTCTCACGACGCCCGGTTGCTCGGCGACCCGATTGGGCAGATGCGACCAGCGACAGCCTGGCGTGTCCGAGGTGCGTTGCACGCGAACGGACACGTCTCGTGCCGCGACCACGGCAAACTGGGGGGCGTAGCGAAAATACAGCTCGTAGTTGTCCGGCACCGTCCCCGACAGCAGCCGAACTTCCTCCAGCCCGGGAACCACCGACTGGTAACGGGTCTGATCGCAGACCACCTCGAAGACTTGCGCGGCCTTAAACGGCAGGTCCACCACCGCGCGCACCTCGCGGGCGTCGACCGCAATGTCCTCACGATAGGTGAGGGTCACGCCGTTCTTGATGCCGGCCGCCGTCCACGGGACCAGTCGATCGACGGCGGCATCGGCCGCCGCATAACCGCGGGCGGCGGCGCGTTGATACCAGCGCCGTGCCATCGCCAGATCCTTGCTGGTTCCGCGGCCTTGTTCGAACATCTGGCCCAGACGGAACTGCGGCACGGTGTCGCCCGCGTCGGCGGCCTTGCGCCACCAGTGAATGGCCGTGGCATCCTCCTGCGCGACCCCGCGCCCATCGGCGTAGGCGTTGCCCAGGTTGTGCTGGGCCAGCATGTGGCCGCGGTCGGCCGCACGTCGAAACCACACCGCTGCTTCGCCGGCGTCGGCGGCGACGCCAAGACCCTCGTCGTACGCCGTGCCCATCAGGAAGATGGCTTCCGGGACGCCGGCCTCAGCGAGTTGCCGGACCTCGGCGATCACCCCAGCGGCCAGTGCGACCGCCTGATCGAGATCTCGAGCAAGGCCCATGCGGCCGCGCGAGTGACTTCGCGCCAGCCACATCCGCGCCAGCGCGCCGCCGCCGGCTTGTGCGTCGAGCAGCAGCTCGCGTGCGCGGTCGTCGTCCACGCGCCCGGTCGTTCCGGTGTACCACGCGATGGCCTGCGCGAGACGGGGATCGACTGGCAGCGTCTGGCCAACAGCCCTCGCGGCCAGCGCCACGACCAGCAGCGGAGCCAGTCGGCGTCCCATGGTCACCTCGTGCCGGTCTTTCGTGTCATTGCTGCCTTTCGAACGACCGCACCAGGTCGTTGCGCGGATCCTGCTCGCGCCGGTGGCAGCTGGTACACGCGCCGCCGCGGCTGTTCACCGAGTATGCCACCGAGCCGGTAGGTCCGTACTCGGCCCACAGCCAGCCATCGCCAGCCAGCGAGTTTCCGATCTCTTTGACCATCACCGCATACAGTGTGGCGGCCACCGTGGCGTTCGGCTTGATCTCCTTGAAGACGATCGACCCGGTCGGGAAGGTCGTCCCGGCCGGCAAGCGGCCGTTCTGAAGCACACCGGCCGCCACGCTGTTGAAGCTGACCCGCACGATCTGCCGGTGCACATCGGATCCATTCAGCCGGCCCGTGGCGAACTCCTCGGCGTTGGGGACGATAGGCCGTATTAGCGGCCTCCCGGCATACGGAACACCCGTTCTCAGACTCAGCCAGCGGACCCTTCGGGGTGCGCCTCCTCCTGAGTACGTGAGACGGGCGGACTCGGTTCCGGGTTAACCGCAGAACAAGAATACGAGGGTCACAACCCGATTACTCGTAGTACTTGTCCACCTTGAAGGCGCGGGTACCGACCTGCGTGCCATCAATCAACACGTCGACCGCGTAGTCGCCCGGCGGAAATCCACCCGAGTTCTGCATGTGGAACTCGGTTGACGCAGGGCCGCTATACGACACCGGCTTGCTGGGCTCATCAATGATTCGCGAGCCAAACTTCCACCTGACCGAAATCGTTCCCGCGCCCCCGGCTTTCGTCTGAACCGAGACGTAGACGGTCTCGTTCGGCTTGAACAGCGTGGTGATGCTGGCGACGCTGCGGTCCTGGTTCAGCGAACGGCCCATCTGAATGTTGGCCAGCTCGAGAGGTCCCCTCGAGCATGCGTTGCTGAACATCAACACCGCCGCCAACCCGACGCGAACCAGCTGCATCACTGGTGCTGCTCCTGCTTCTTCCCCTGCTTCTGCTCATCGGCGAGCCGCGTCTCCAGGCTCTTCATGAAGGTCGCCGAATACGCCTGGCACAATTGCGGATCGATAAAGGGATCGACGTCGCCGGGCTTCATGGCGGCGCGGCGAGTGAGCTTCTCGTCAATCCTCGTAAACTGCGGATGGGTCGAGACCATCACGTCGCACGGCAGTTCGCCGACGCGGGTGATGCTGCGGCGCATCTGCGTGACCAGCGCCGGATGGTCTGTGAACCTGAAACCCGGCGCCGAAACCGCGGAGATGCTGTCGGCGTAGACCATGTTGAGGCACTTGGCGCCTTCGTCCGCCTCCGCTCGCACGGTGGCTGGTGAACTACGGCGCGACCGAGCCGAAGCGGCCTCCGGCCGCGACGGTTGGCACGACTGCCACGTCCAGGTGGTGCTGCCCGGTGTGTGACCCGGCGTGAAGTGCGGTGTGATGGCGAGCGTGCCGACACGCTGGACCTCGCCATCCTTGATCACCCTCACATTCTTCACGGCCGGGAACGCGTTGGCCTCCCGGCCGAACCCGAATTGCGGATCATCAGGGGTGTTTTCGCCGCGCTGCAAAGCGCTGGCACTCGAGGGGCTGGCGACCACGGTCGCGCCGCTGGCGCGCTGCAGCGCGTTGATGCCGCCGGCATGATCGTAGTGACCGTGCGAGTTGACGATCAGCTTGATGTCCTCGGTCTTGAATCCCAGCTTGTGGATGTTCCTGTCGATCAGCGCCGCCGACTGCTCGAGCGCACCGTCCAGCAGAATCAGGCCCTGATCGCCGACGATCAGCAGCGCCGACAACCCTTCCGTACCAACGTAGTAGGTGTTGCCAAACAGCTTGAACGGCTCACGCGGCTTGTTCCACTCGTCGCAACTCTCGCACTTGTGGGGCGGATCGGCCTTGAAGGTGGGCACCTGGACGAAGGCGATCAGGAGGACAAGCAGGCCGGCAATCTGCACCTCTCTATTCTGTCACCACCAGACCATGTCCGAAATCCAGCCCGGTCACGCGCCAGAACCCGGCTAAGCTCAAACAGTCATGCAGCCAGGCCGTCGGATCAGGCGTTGCCATCGGATTCGGCTGGCATATCGACCGCCGTACGACTGGGAGGCAGTGATGGCATTCCTGGCCGCTCGAGCCACACCGGGTGTCGAATATGTGGAGGCGGGGCGCTATCAGCGAACCATCGCGATTCACGGAAAGACCGGCACCATGACGGTCTCCCCCGACTCGAGAGGGTCCGCATTGTTGCTGGAAGTG
>VFZF01000043.1 GCA_016871335.1 Acidimicrobiia bacterium | reverse complement strand
AGCTTCTTGCCGCCCCATTCCTCGATGGGTGAATACGCGAAGTATTGCCGATAGTCCGTATTACGTGGGTGTTCGGTTGACATAATACGCCCTATCAGACGCTGGGGCAGATCACCAAGAAGCCGGACAGGAGGTAGGCAAAGGTGTTGCCACGCGCCGGGACCACGGTTTCCCTCTGGAGACGGCCCACCCTTCCCGCACCGGCTGTCGGCCGGGCGACGATGGGTTGGGGTCAGGTGTCGGAGGAGCGACGCATGCCGGCGCTCTTGCGGTCGCTGGCCGGTGCTGGAATCATGGGCGACCAATGCCCGTCCTGCGAAAGCCTTACCTCCTGTTTCTGGCCGATGTCACCCTGCCGTCTGATGCCAAGACCGGTTTCGGCCTGCGGGACTGGTGTGGCGCTGACGTGATCGGGGAATGTCGGCTACCGGAGGGCACGGTCTCGCTCGGCCTGCCCGAACTGCGCCCAGCCGAGGCAGCGGCGGCCGGTGCCGGGTCGCTTGTCATTGGCGTGGCGGTCGTCGGCGGGCAGGTGCCACGTTCGTGGCTGCCGGTACTCATCGAGGCCCTCGACCACGGCATGGACGTGGTGAGCGGCATGCACACGCGGCTGTCGAGTTTTCCGGAGTTGGTAGATGCGGCGGCACGCGGTGGCGGTCGGCTCGTGGATGTGCGCGTCACCGATCGTGTGATCCCCACCGGCACCGGGCTGAAGCGCCCAGGGCGACGGCTGTTAACGGTCGGCACTGACTGCGCGCTCGGCAAGAAGTACACGGCGCTGGCGATCACTCGAGCGTTACAGGCCACCGGGACAAAGGCGACCTTCAGGGCCACCGGCCAGACCGGCATCATGATCGCCGGTGACGGCATCGCGGTCGACGCTGTGGTCGCCGACTTCGTCGCCGGAGCCGCCGAACTGCTCTCCCCCGCCAACGACCCGGATCACTGGGATGTGATCGAAGGTCAGGGCGCACTCTTTCACCCGGCCTACGCGGGTGTGACGATGGGGCTCGTGCACGGATCGCAACCGGACGCGATTGTGCTCTGCCACGATCCGTCGCGGCAGACGATTGAGGACTTCCCGCACATGCCACTGCCGCCCCTGCGTGTGGCCATCGACCGTTACCTTGAGGCGGCGCGACTGACCAACCCGGCCGTCACGTGTGTCGGCATCGCCATCAACTCGTCGTATCTGTCTGACGATGAGTGGCGTCGGTATCAGGTGGCGCTCGTGGAGGAATTGGCGCTGCCCGTCTGCGATCCCATGCGCACCGGCGTGGATGCCATCACGCGACACCTCCTCGCACACTTCGCGTGAGTCGGCGCATGTCCCTGCGGATCACCCTCACACAGGAACAATGGGCCCTGCGCGAGCCGTTTGAGATCGCGCGCGAGACCATCACCCATCTACCGCTCTTGCTCGTCACGCTGACAGACGCCGACGGTCGACAAGGGCGCGCAGAGGCTGCCGGTGTGGATTACGACGGAGAGACGCCGGCGTCGATGGCCGAGGTCATCACGCGCCTCGGGCCCCGCCTCTCCGCTGAGCTCGATGGTGACGCGCTGTCAGCTCTCCTGCCGGCCGGTGGAGCGCGTAATGCGATCGACTGCGCGCTCTGGGATCTCCGCGCGAAACAATCCGGCGTGTCCGCCTGGTCAACCGCGGGCATGCCCACGCTGCGTCCACTCACGACGGCGCTGACGATTGGGCTGGGCTCGACGGACGATCTTCACCGGCGCGCCAGAGATGCGAGCCAGCTGCCGCTCATCAAACTCAAACTCGACGCCACGCGGCACATTGATGTCGTGCGACTCGTTCGAGATGTCGCCCCGTCCGCGCACCTGATCGTGGACGCCAACGAGGCGTGGACGATGCCGCTGCTTGAGCGCCTGCTGCCGCAACTGGCGGATGAGCGTGTGGAACTCGTTGAACAGCCGCTCCCCCGCGGAGAGGATGCGGCGCTCGACGGGCTGTCACCACCGGTGCCCATCGCCGCCGACGAATCATGCACGGACCGTGCGTCGCTCGAGCCCCTGCGTTCGCGGTATCAGGCCGTCAACATCAAGCTCGACAAGTGTGGGGGCCTCAGCGAGGCGCTCGCGCTGGCGCATGCGGCTCGGGCGCTCGGCCTCGACGTGATGGTGGGCAACATGTGCGGCACGTCACTCGGCATGGCGCCGGCGTTTCTGGTCGGGCAACTCGCGCGGTGGGTGGACCTCGACGGTCCGCTCCTCCAGCACGAGGACCGGGCACACGCCCTCATCTACTCCAGCGGGATTGTCCATCCGCCATCGCCCTCGTTGTGGGGATAATGCGTTCCACCATGCCTCGCGTCGCGGCCTTGGCCGCCTTCGTCGTCCTGACCGCCGCCACCCACGCCACCACCCAGCCGTCGTCGACCCTGATTCGTCAGGCGATGGTCATCGACGGCACCGGTGCCCCGGCACGCAGGGCCGACCTGCGTGTGCGTGGTGACCGCATCGTCGCCGTGGGCACACTCGCGCCCGAGGCCGGTGAGCAGGTGGTGGAGGCGGGAGGCCTCACGCTGGCGCCGGGGTTCATCGATACACACAGCCATCACGAGCGCGGCCTCTCGACGCGGAGAGACGGCCTCGCCATGGTCAGTCAGGGCATCACCACGATCGTCAGTGGGCAGGACGGTAGCGGGATGGACCTGGCGGAGCTGTTCGGCCGGTATGAGAAGGAACCGGCCTCGGTGAACATCGCCTCGTATGCCGGGCACGGCAGCATTCGTGGAGCGGTCATGGGGGCCGACTTCACCCGTGCCGCCACGCCGGCCGAAGTCGAGAAGATGGCAGCGTTGCTGCGAACCGAGATGGCCGCCGGGGCATTGGGCCTGTCGACGGGCCTCGAGTACGACCCAGGGATCTACTCCGCGCGGTCGGAGGTGCTGGCGCTGGCCAAGGTTGCGGCCGAGGCCGGTGGCCGTTACATCAGTCACATCCGCAGCGAGGACCGGACGTTCTGGGAGGCCCTCGAAGAAGTGATCACCATCGGGCGGACACACCGGATGCCCGTGCAGGTGTCACACATCAAGCTGGGGATGCTCGACCTCTGGGGCCAGGCCGGCAAGGCCATCGCCATGCTGGACGCCGCGCGAGCCTCCGGCGTGCAGATCACCGCCGACATCTATCCCTACACGTACTGGCAGGCCAACCTCGGGGTGTTCTTCCCCACCCGCAACTTCACGGATCGGGCCGAAGCGACCTTTGTGCTCGAGCACATCACGCGGGCCGAAGACATCATCTTCAACAGCACCGCGAGCCGGCCGGAGTACGCGGGGAAAACACTCGCGCAGGTGGCGGCGCTCCGGAAGACCGCGCCGGTGCAGACCATGCTGGATCTGCTGGCGGAACCCGGCGGCCCAAGTCTCGGCATCGTCGCCCGCGGCATGGCCGATGCGGATGTCGACCGTCTGATGCAGTGGCCGTTCGCCAACATCTGCAGCGACGGGCAGTCCACGGGGCTGCATCCGCGCGGCTTTGGCAGTTTCCCGAAAGTGCTGGGCCCGTTCGTGCGGGAGCGGAAGCTGTTTCCGCTGGAAGAAGCCGTGCGGAAGATGACCAGTCTCTCGGCGGCCAACGTTGGGTTGAAGGAGCGCGGGCAGCTGACGCCCGGCTACTTCGCCGACCTCGTGCTGTTTGATGCGGCCACGGTGGCTGACCGTGCGGACTTCGGGTCGGCGCAGGCCCAGGCGGTGGGTGTACACACGGTGTGGGTGAACGGCCGGATCGTGTTTCGTGATGGCCGGACGACCGGGACGTATCCGGGCCGGCCGCTGCGGCGACAGTGATCTCGGCGCGTCAGCGCGCGCCGGCCCTGCTGCTCCGCCGCAACCAGGCGGCAAACTCCTCGCCGATAGTCCGTATTACGTGGGTGTTCGGTTGACATAATACGCCCTATCAGACGCTGGCGATGCTCGCGCAGAA
>VFZF01000042.1 GCA_016871335.1 Acidimicrobiia bacterium | reverse complement strand
AAGGTCTCTACCGCACGCTCGCGAATGCGGAGCGGGATGCCGTGGCGCGTGTGATTCACAAGGGCCCGGAGCCCGTCCTCGTCCGCTATCAAGTGTGCGGGAGCGGCGGCTATGTCTCGGTGCTCGACATCTATCGCACCGATAGAACACGTCGCTGAGTTGTCTCGCGACGTTGGTTCTGGTACGACACGTGTTGTCCTGGTGTGGGAGAACCGCCGACACGTAGCGAGGGCCGCATATGAGTTACCGAAACGGGACACGCAGGGTTCAGCCTTCCACGCCAGATAGATGACGATAGACCGTATTAGCAGCCTCCCAGTTAACGGCAAAGGATGCTCCGGGCTGGCGCGTCTGGCGGGTTGCGATGAGTCGAGCGGGTGAACGATTGCTCGCAAACAGGCTAAGGTCGGTCCTGTTTTCAGCCAGGGTGGGCGCGGCGCTCTCGCTCACGGTGCTGCCGTTCTGGGTGCTGGTTGTGATTGCACCGGCCCAGTGGACGCATCGACTTACTCAACACTGGGCACGTGTCATCGCCACGCTCTGCGGGTGCCGTCCGATCGTGACGGGATCGCGGAGCCTTCCGAGCGGCACGGGCTTCGTGATGGTCGCGAATCACTCGAGCTTTCTTGATTCGGTGGTGCTGCTTGCGGCCATCCCCGGTGACTACCGGTTCGTCGCCAATCACATGGCGGCCCGGCGTCCACTGCTCGGGACCATCATTCGCAAGAGCGGCCACCTCGTCGTCGACCGGGGCTCGGCGCGTTCGCGAGCAGCCTGCGCACGCGCGATGGTCAAGACGCTCCAGTCGGGTACGTCATTGCTGTTGTTTCCAGAAGGCACACGCGGCCGGCGCGGATTGCTGCCCTTCCACATGGGCGCATTTCGGACGGCCGAGAAGACGTCATGTCCGGTCGTGCCGGTCGCCATCGACGGCACACGTCGAATGCTGCCCCGCGACCGCAGACTGCTTGAACCGGCTCCCCTTGCCATTCACGTGCTTGGGACGATCACCGCAGATACTTCAGCGGTCCGACGCGCCGCCGCTCTTCGTGATCAGGCGCGGGCCGCGATCGTGACAGCGCTGCCCGAATCATGACGCGGCCGTCGCCGCGTATTCCGTCTGGCAGGCCCTATGACGGTCTGACCTCGCGCCACGACGGGCGAGGTGAGAGCGACGGAGCGGCGTGCAGTGTCCCGGCGACCGCGTCAGGGCCGCTGCGCGATCTCGGTAAGTATGGCCAGCGCGCGAGCATTCGTCGCCCGATCCTTGACCGCGATCCGCACGGCGCGAGGGCCAAGGTCGCTTCCCATTGGGCCAGCCTTCCTGATGAACAGGTCTCGCGCGCGCGCGGCCTCCAGGAGTTCCGCGGCGGTCGGTCCGGATCTGGGCAGATGGCACAGCAGGAAGTTCGCGCACCCCGGTGTCACGCGCCAGCCCAGTCGCTCCAGGCCGCGCATCAGCTCGTCTCTCAACGTATGCGTATCCCGCCATTTCGACTCGTAGTAGCGGGTCGCGCACAACGCCTCGCAGGAGGCGATCTGCGCCGGCAGGCTGACCGCCCAGGGCGGCACCAGCGGACGCAGTTCGTCGATGAGGGCGGCGGGCCCCACCAGGTAAGCAGCCCGAACACCGGACAAGGCGTACACCTTGGACATCGACTTGCAAACGAGCACTTGTGTCGAGGCCGCCGCGTACGCCTCGAGGGACTCGGTGGAGCCGACATAGTCAACGTAGGTCTCGTCGATCCAGACGCGAGTGCGAGGATGGGTGGCTGCCAGCGCGGCAGTCAGGCGGTCGCGGTCGACATGGCGCCCAGTGGGGCTGTTCGGGTTCACGAGCACCACCCAGTCATATCCGCGTGCCAGCTCTTCGGCGAGCACTTCGACGTCCACGTCGTAGTGACGCTCCCGCTTCAGGAGCATCCGCTGGACATTGGCGCCAATCACGTGCTCGAGCACGTGAGCATATTCCCCGTACATGGGGTCGAGAATCAGGACCTGCATACCGGGCGCGACCCAGTGCCGAAGCGCGGCAAAAATCAGGTCCGAGGAACCGGCGCCTGGCAAAACGCAGGCGATTGGTACGCCACGCGACTCGGAAATCGCCCGCCGCATTCCCTCGGCGTGGGTCGGCGGAGAGGTCCTGAGCGCGAACGGCAGCAGCCCGGCCAGGCGGCTGAGGACCGCCGGCGCTGGATCGAACCACGCGTCGAGCACGTCCGCATTGATGACCGCCTCGGGGTGCTCGAGGCTCTCGAATCCTTCGCCGAGCCGCTCCCAGAACGCGCCCCCGTGGTAACAGACCGGATGGCGATAGGATACGGCGGGAATGCGCCATTCGACGGTCCGCTCCAGGCGCCGGATGATAGCCTCCCGATGGGGCGTACGGATATCCTGGACATTCGCGCTCATCAGCTCGTACGTCACGGCGCCGGCCTGAGCGCGAAGGCCGCGACGCCGCAGTCCGACCCGTTCGTAGAGCCTCAGAATTTCCAGCCTCCCGATCGCGGCAATGGTGGTCGCACCTTGCGATTCAACATATCGGAGCGCGGCATACATCAGTAGGGCGGCCAGTTGGCGGTGTCGCGCGGCCTCGACGACGGTCAGGAGACGAATCTCGTAGAGCCCCCGATCGAAGCGCAGCCCGGTATTTACTCTGTCGAAGTACTTATCGAGAGAGTAGCCGTGTGCACTAGGCGGCGTTACAGAGATGAAGCCGACGATCGTCCGGCCCTCGGTTGCCACGATGTAGGTATTGACCTCGTCCAGCGTGTCGCGCAGCAGGCCGTCGGCGTTCTCAGCGTGCTGCCCCAACTCTCTGCCATAGACATCGTGGCGAATTGCATAGATTGATTGCCGGTCGCGATCGTCGGCGATTGCGACGGCGATCTGCGACGGCTGGGACATGTCCTTCAAGATGATGCCAGTCGAGTTAGGCCCTGACCTGCGTGCCTGGAGTCACCGATAGTTTAGCTTTAGCTCGGCCTCCAGATTGCGAATGCGATCGGCGGCTCTGGAGTGACTGCCGAGAAAAAAATTGAGCACCTGGTTGTCGTCGCCGTACTTCTCCTGGAATCGGGCCCAGACCCTGGGACCGGCGGTCACATCAAAGCCGGCTTCATACACATAACGTAGACCGATGCGGTCCGCCTGGTCCTCGTGGCCACGGCTGTACTTGCTCAGGCTGGTAATGGTGGCCACAACCGCTGCCACCTGCACTGCTGTTCTCAGCGCTTCACTCTTGATCGCCTCCGCAGAGACCGACACGCCGATGCCGAGCAACTCGCTCCACAGATCGGCCTTGGCCGAGCGGCGCGAATGCTCATGGGTGACATGGGCCAGCTCGTGACCAATCACGACCGCCAGTTCGTCATCCGACATCGCATCGACCAGCCCAGTGTAGACCCACACGGCACCGTTGCCCATCGCCGCGGCATTCCACTCCTCCGTATCGACCAGATAGACACGAATAGCCGACTCGTCAAGATAGGGTGGCAATAGACGTCGGGTAATCCGGACCACCCGGTCGACCTTCGGCCCCTCGGTCAGTAGTTTCCCCACGACGACGGTGTCGTCATCGTCGGTTTCTCCGGGCTCGAACATCATTCCTTCTTTCACCCAGAGGGCTTCGATTTCATCGGTGACCGAGAGCACCTCGGCTTCAAAGAGCGCGTCGCCGTTTGGTTTGGCTTCCACTTCCAGTGCGCGGACGGTGCCGTCATCCAACCGTACGCCCTTGACCTTGACCTCATCACCCAGGACAATCTCCGCCAGGCTGCCGGCGTGACTGCCCTTGAAGACCGTGTCGTCATCGAAAGCGACCCGCTGGCCTCCAACAATCAAGAAGTCGCCGGTCTCAAACTCGGCATAAGCATCGAGTGAGATGCGCTGGTCTGAACCCAGCAGCGCCATCGACGCGCACGACGCCGATCCGATGATCGACATCCCTACCATCATCACTTGCCACAACTGTTGCCGCATCTCATCTCCCTGACACTCTCTTCGGTTGACGGAACCCGCTGCTCAGACCCAGCCACAAGCGTTGGGGCGTTTACGATCCCTGTTCTCGCTCCGACCTCGATTTAGGCCTGCTCCCAAGCCGCTTTCTGATGGCGATAAGCTGGCTTGAACGCCTCGTCACGCAATGGCTCTTGATAGAGCGCGGTGGCGGATGACGAGAAGGGCGGGACCAGCCACATCCATGTACCGTACGGTTCGCGGCCAGCCGTCTGCTCGTTCCGGCAAAACTCCATGAATTCGTGACACATCGTGTAATGATCCGCGATCTTCGCGCCCCTTCCATCATAAGAGCGCAACATCGCCTCGTCCAACATCAGCTTCGCCTTGTCGCAGCACAAGCTGCGTTCGCTGGAGATATCCAGTCCCATTCGTAAGCTCCCCCAGTGGGTAGACAGTGTGGAGACAGCGTGGAGACTGGAGTTCCCGGGATTCAGCGGCCTCTGGTTCACCGAACGCCGGTTCAAAGACCCAGAGCCCACCACGCCCGCTGCGCCGCGTGGGATCTGCGCGCTTGCCGAGGTGTGCAGCAGGGCATGGTGTTCGGCAACGAGTATTAGGGCGGCCGCTGTCTGCCGGGACCAGGCTTGGCGCATGCGAGAACCTCGCTCAAATCGGCGCCGGAGGTATGGGCGAGGTGTATCGTTCGGGGATCATCGGCCTCGCTTGGCTGGCCGCCGCCAATTTCCTGGTCATCCTGGAAGTCCCGTGTACGGCGGTCCCATTGTGGGCGTTGTACGGAGCGACGTACGCGTATAATCGTCCGTCAAAAGAAAAAGAACAGTCAATCACGCAATGAAGTACGTCGCGCGTAACACGCCAGCCG
>VFZF01000041.1 GCA_016871335.1 Acidimicrobiia bacterium | reverse complement strand
ATGTCGTTGCCCGAACGGCCGCTGTGCTGACCGAGCGCGGATCGAATTCGGCGGCGATCACCGCCGAGGTAGAGCGCGACTTCGTCGCGCGACTAGATGTGGCGTTTGCCGCTGCGCGCGCGAGCGCATGGCCGGACGCAGAGGGGGCTGACAACTTTGTCTACAGCAATTGATCGGACGACCACGGATGCGGTGACAACGACCTTCCTTGATGCGCTGAGAGATGCGCTGCAGACATGCATGCGCGCCGACCCGTGCGTCGTGTTACTCGGCGAGGACATCGCCGGTGGAGCCGGACAGGGTGCGCCACTAGAGGGGGCTATGGGCGGCACCTTCGGCGTCACCAAAGGTCTGTTTGAGGAGTTCGGTGCGGGCCGAGTGCTTGACACACCGATCTCCGAGGCCGGGATAACGGCCGCGACCGTGGGCGCCGCGATGGCAGGGCTCCGGCCGGTAACCGACCTGATGTGGGCCTCGTTCGCGCCGAAGGCCTTCGACGAGGTGGTGAATCAGGCGGCAAAAATGCGCTTTATGAGCGGCGGGCAAACGTCCGTACCAATGGTGCTACGGATGGCCGTAGGCGGCGGTCTCCGGGCAGCAGCGCAGCACTCCGATACGCACTACGCGACATTCACCCACGTACCAGGACTGAAGGTGGTCGTTCCCGCAACGCCGGCCGAGGCCCGGGGGTTACTCATTGCGTCGATCTTCGACGACGATCCGGTCATCTTCCTTGAGCACATGGCGCTCTACACCACGTCCGGACTCGTCGACCCCTATTCGGGCCCGATGCGGTTGGGGGAGCTCGGGGTGCTACGCGAGGGTTCCGACGTAACAATTGCAGGCGTCGGGCATAGCGCGCTCATGGCACTCGAGGCCGCAGAGACGCTCGAATCCGAAGGAATCTCCGCCGAGGTCCTCAGCCTGCGGTCACTCCAGCCGCTCGACCTCGACGGACTGGTCGCCCGCGCGGGTGCAACGGGTAGGTTCGTCGTGGTAGAAGAGGGGCCAGCCCGGTGCTCCGTCGCCTCGGACATCGCTGCACAGGTGGGAGAACTGTTGTTCGGCAGTCTCCAGGCACCGATCGGACGGCTCACCAGCAACCATTCGCCGGTGCCGTTCAGTCCGCCCCTCGAGGATGCACACCTCCCGAACCCTGGAAAGATCGTCACCGTTGTGCGCCGTACGATGGGTAGAGGGTGACGCTGGGCTGACTCGTCATCGGACGACCTGAGTTTCCTCGGCTACCTGCCATCGTCCAGATGAGACAATTGATTCCCCTCGGACTGCTGTTAGGTGTCGCCTGTCGACATCAGGATCTTGAGGTCGTGGCGACGCGAGGTCGCGAGATCCTCAAAGGCCTCCCCGACGCGCTCAAAGTCAGTGTCTGCGCCAACGGCACCGGTAAGGTCAACCAACCCGCTGGCCATCATGTCACGCGCCTCATCGAACGCTAAATCGGTGTACGCAAACGACCCGACAACGGAGCGCTCGGCGACGACGATGCCGAAGAGCGGTACCCTGATTGTTGGCAGTCCCAGACCAACGAAGCAGACGGTACCGCCCTTGCACACGGCACCAATCGTGGCTACCGCCGTCGCATCGATACCAACCGCGTCGAATGAGACATCGGAGAGAGGGAGGGCGGCAACTTCGTCAGGCGCGACCGTTTTAAAGCCCATCGTCTCTGCGAACGCACGCCGCTGGGGGTTGGCCTCCGACAAGACGACCGAGGTAGCTCCGGACATATGTGCCACAAGCGCAAGGCACTGTCCGATCATCCCGCCACCCGCGATCAGCACGCGCTGGCCATCCTCCACACGGGCACGCTTGACTGCCTGGACTGCAACAGCGAGTGGTTCAATACACGCGCCGAGGCGAAGATCAATGCCGTCGAGCGCCACGACCCGATGAGCCGGAACCACGACATAGTCAGCGAATGCGCCCTGGATTGTCGGGTCTACGCCGATAACCCGCAGTTGGGCGCAGTGGTTCTCGACAACGTGGCCACACCCACCGTCGCAGTACAAGACCGGGTTAAACGTCACCTGCCGACCAACAAGCGTCGGATCGACGTCAGCCCCAGCGCCGCTAACAATGCCACTCGCCTCATGACCCATGACCATGCCGGGAACGCGCCGACCCGACTTCCCGGTGTAACCATGGAGGTCGGAGCCGCAGATCCCCGTGTAAGCAACTCGGATCTGCACCTCACCGACGCCGGGCGGGGGAATGTCGCGCTCCTCGATGTGCACATGGTGCGGACCGTCGTAAACCATCACACGATTACCCGACATTGGAGACCTCCTGCGCAGGGAATGAGACCAGACGTCTTCATATAATATAATTGAACATGCGATCGGGGCCATCGTGCGTCTAGTATGCATTGCGTCCGGCGCCGGCACGCGATGGGGTGCACTTGAGGACGATGGGATCCGGCTCGCGCCGTCAGCATGGGGACCGATCGAGCCCAACCTCGCCGACGTATACGAAACCTGCGCTCAACTGGCGAAGATCCCGCTCGACGCATCACTTCTCTCGGCACGCCGACTGGCCCCAGTTCCCAATCCGCCACAGTTGATCGGGATCGGTCTCAACTACCGTGACCACGCGATCGAATCGGGACTGCCGATCCCCTTAGCGCCGATCACATTCGCGTTATTCACAACCTCGATCATCGGGTCCGGTGAGACGATCATAATCCCACCGGGCTCCATCAAGGTCGACTGGGAGGCGGAACTGGGCGTCGTCATCGGTCGCGAGGGACGAAACATCCCAGTCGAGTCGGCGATGGACCATGTCGCTGGCTATGTCGTACTCAACGACGTCTCCGAACGCGAAATCCAGTCAGCGGAAGGACAGTGGGGACGAGCGAAGTCATTCGACACGTTCAAGCCGATGGGTCCGTGGTTAGTCACCTGCGACGAGGTGCCAGAGCCAGGAAACCTCACGATCGAGCTGCGCGTGAACGGCGCGGTGAAGCAGTCTTCGTCAACCCGCGAACTCATCTTCGGCGTTCCCGAACTGGTGAACAGGCTCAGTGCGTACACGACACTAAAGCCCGGGACGGTCATCTCGACCGGTACCCCACCCGGCGTCGGCCAGTCGCGGACCCCTCCGGAGTTCCTTCGGGCCGGCGACGAGGTGAGCGTAACCGTCGAGCGGGTGGGGACGATCATCAACCCAGTGGTGACGGTAGGCGGCTAGTCCACGCCCTTCGTCACTCGTCGTCGAGGATCGGAGTACCGACGAGCGAGTCGCGCAGGAGGTCGACAGTCGACTGGAGGTGCACCGCGAGGGCTCCGGCGGCAGTCGCGAGGTCACCGCTCTCGAGTGCGTTGACGATGGCACGGTGCTCATCTTCGGCCGCGTCGCCGCGGTAATTCAGCGACAGCCTCTGATAGCGCTCCGCATGGTCCCACAGCGTGTCGATGAGTCGCAAGCGCCACGGCGAGCCACAAAGTTGGTATATCGCGTAATGGAATTCCTTGTTCAAGCGGTGCACCGTGTTCTTGTCTTGGTCACCCGTCGCTTGGTTGGCGCGACGCAGGATGTCCCGAAGCTTCGCGATGGTTGCAGGAACGATGTTCTGTGCCATACGGATGGACTCGCCCTCCAACTGAATCCGGACCGAATAGAGATCTTGGAGATCGGACAGCGAAATCCGCGCGACCCAGGTGCCCTTATTGTGAAAGACGGTGACGAGACCGTCGGTCTGCAGGACTCGCAGCGCCTCTCGGACGGGGATCAGGCTCGTCTTGCAGGCTTCGGCGATTTTCTTCGGCTCAAGTTTAGAGCCCGGAAGAAACTCGCCGTTGATAATGCGCCAGCGAATGTAGGCGAGGACCCTCTCGACGGTGCTGTCCTTGTTCTTGTCCACCCGCATTCCCATCGCCCCGCAATCCCGCCAAATTATACATATACATATATATGAGTAGGTATATATGGCAACGCTCCCGCCGAACCGAGCCCTTCGGAGGTTAGAGTTCTTGGGCCGTGGGCCGGATCAGTACCTCGTTCAGGCTGCAATGCGGCGGCTGGTCCACAACGAACTCCACCGTTCGGGCGACGTCGTCGGGTTGGAGTGGTACAAGATTGCCCATCCGCTCCGCGAATTGGGGATGCCTCGCGGTGAGTGGCGTATCAACAAAACCCGGTTCGACTAACGACATTCGTACTCCAGTCCCAACGAGCTCCTTTCGGACCGAGTCACAGAAGCCCACGACAGCGTGCTTGCTGGCCACATAAGCGGGCTCGCCGACGTAGGTCAGGCGCCCAGCCACCGAGACGATAGCGACAATGGTGCCGAACCCTTGCCCAACCAGCACTGGCAGCGCAGCACGGATGCAGAGCATGGTACCGAGTGCATTGATCCGCAGTGCCCGCTCCCAAATCGCCGGATCAGGCTCGTTGGCCGGGCCAACGGCTGCGACACCGGCGCACAGCACTAGGGCTTCGATTGGCCCAAGGGTCATCGCTGAGGCGACGGCGCGGTTGACGTCATCGACCGAGGTAACATCGCACATGACAGCACGGTGTGGCGCCCCGAGCGACCCCGCCAGATCGGAAGCGTTGGCTCGGTCGGCGAGGACAACAGCGGTGCCAGCGCGGCGTGCAAACCTCTCAGCCACAGCCGCTCCGATGCCGCTCGCCGCCCCGGTGACGAGGACCGAACTGACCACGTTGCGACCATCGCGATCGGCAGACGCTGGACGAGTCGATTGGGTCATTGGGGAATTTGTATCCTACTCCCAAGCTGAATACGCGGGTTCGTTTCCCGTCGCCCGCTCCACTGAATCATCCTCAAAGGTGAAGGGGTTCGGTTTTCCCCTCTGTACAGTCGCATTACGGACACAAATGGCACACCTACATCACCGCGATGTACGACATGCATGCCGTGATGAGTCGCGCGCTACGTACCGAGTTCAACGACCGCGATGAACTGATCGTGGAGGTCGACGGCCCTGACGGGCCGCGCATGGGGATGAAGATCCTATGATCACCCGCAGCGGAGTGCACCCCGCTCGTGCACACCGAGGTGACGACAGTGCCCGACACC
>VFZF01000040.1 GCA_016871335.1 Acidimicrobiia bacterium | reverse complement strand
AAGGGATGCGAGATCGCAAACCCCTCCCGCGAGATCAGAAACCCGTACCCCACATCCCCAAGGTCCAGCGACCTGACGATGTCGTCGATTTCTGTCAACGACATCATGGCGTGGACCACACCGGCGACCTCGCCCGGCCGATCCGAGGCGGGATCCCGGAACGGCGCGGCGAACTCGACGACCGCCCCCTGGGCGGAGTCGGTGGAGGGTTCGGTCCACCCCCCCTCGCCGGTCAGGCCCAGTTGGTACCACTGCGTGTCACCGAGGGTGTAGTCGTACAGCGAATCCAGCGCCAGGGCAACCGTCGCCTCCCCCTGTCGTCTGAACGACGGCGCATGCAGCCTGAGGTCGGGATCGAACCGGTGCGGCCGGTACGCCGCACCAAGCCCGACCAGCTGCGGCGTGATGTCGATCGCCGTCTGCAGCCGAGCAGACACGTCCAGCCGGGTCACCCGCCCACTGCTCAGGTCGTCCGCCACGGCGCCGACGACCGCGGGTACACGGCGCAACTCCTGATCGATCACCTCCGCAGCGCGTTCGGCTTCCGCCTCCGCACGGGCCCGCAGCGCGGTGTTCGCCCTGGTCGATCCGAGAATGTAGACGCCGAGCAGGACCACGGCCACCGCCAGGCTGGTCCACATCACGCCATCGACGTATCGCAGTGCGCGCTGTGCGGAGGGAAAGGTCGGCACCGGTCAGAAGATCCCGGCGCGCTTCAGGCGCGCGGTGGGGTTGACGACCATGATGAGGTCAAACCGGTGGTGGACCGGCACCGGGAACGTGTTGCGGAACGCCCGCGTGTGATACCAGGTCAGCGTGACGTCACCGGTGACCGGCAGCGTGCCGATCGAATACCACCGGGTCCCGACGCCGTACCGATCGCCGTTGATGGTCGGCACGTACCGCCGATCCACGGACATCAGGCCGGTCGTCACCGAGAGTCGCCCAATCCGCAGGTCCGCCGCCGCATGCAGGCCGTGCCCGCCGGGGTCGACGCGCTGGTACGCCTCAACGCGGAGACCGGTCACCACCGGCACGTCGGCCGACGGTCTGACGACAACCGCTTCCCGGACGATGTGTCTGCCATCCTCCCAGGTGTAGTCGACCGACGCCGACACGCGGGTGTGGAGTCGGAGGCCGACCAGCAGTTGCCCGTAGTTGTAGTCGAACAGATCGTCGAAGCGCCGAAACACGTTCGGCTGGAGGACATCACCTAGATGCCCGATCGTCCCGGACACCTGTGTCACACGGCCGGTCGCCGGCCGCAGGGTGAGCCGCTGGCCGACCAGATAGCCATCCATGTCGTAGGACAGGTTCTCCGACACCTCTCCGCGATTCGGCGCCAGGCCGCCGACCTGCACCTCCACGGCGCGGGACGGCGCCACGGTCAGAAAGAGATGTCGCAGCGCGAAGCGGCCGACGAAGTCTGCGGACCCGATGCCCGTATCGTTCCACGACGCCACGAACGACGGCCCGGCGGACGCCATGGCCGTCAGCGTGACACGCCCCTCGGGCGCAAGCAGCAGTCGCCCACGCGTCAGCCCGTGCCACTGCACGCCATCCGCGGTCTCCACGCCGGCACTGTTCCGGTTCCAGCGGTAGCGGAGTCCCGCCTGCACGGCCTGGACGTCCAGCCACTGCCGGATCGCCGGATCCCTCGTCGCCGCATCCTGTGTCTGTGCGACCGTTGCGGACGGCACACAGAGGATCACCAGACACACCCACCACATCGTGGTTCGTACACGCAGAGAGTTCATCGCGGGGAGATTGTAATCCTGTTATCCTCTCGGCGCATGATTGGCCACACGATCGGTCTCGTTCCTGCGGTACTGCTGGCGGCGGCTGCTATCTGGGCTGCGCCGGCGCGCACCTCACCAGGCAACGAACTCGTCGTCGGCATGTCGGCGGCCTTCAGCGGCGCCTCGCGCGGGCTGGGCATCGAGCTGTATCGCGGCTCCATGGCCTACTTCACTGAAGTGAACCGTCAGGGCGGCGTCCATGGCCGTCCCATCCGCATCCTCGGGTACGACGACGGCTATCAGCCGAATGCGGCGGTGCAGAACACGCTGAAGCTGATGCTCGAAGACGATGTGTTCCTCCTGTTCAACTACGTCGGCACGCCGACGGTCACACGCGTCCTGCCGTTGCTGAAGAAGTACGAACGGCTACACTTCACCCTGTTCTTCCCGTTCACCGGGGCGCAGCCCCACCGTGAGCTCCCGTATGGTCCGCTGGCGGTGAATCTCCGGGCGTCCTATCGTCAGGAGACCCGCGGCCTGGTCGATCACTTCGTGGATATCGGACGCGCACGTGTCGCGGTCTTTTATCAGGCCGACGCCTACGGCCGCAGCGGATGGGTCGGCGTGCGGGAGGCCCTGTCGGCGCGCGGACTGCGCATGGCGGGTGAGGCCACCTACAGTCGCGGCACCAAGTTCACCGAGAGCCTCGACCGGCAGGTCGCCATACTGCAGGAGGCGAAGCCGGACGTCATCATCTCGATTGGCGCCTACGAGGCGTGCGCCGCGTTCATTCGCGATGCGCGCAAGGCCGGCCTCGACGTGCCCATCGCCAACGTCTCGTTCGTGGGCAGTGAGAGTCTCCTGGCCCTGCTGCAGTCGGCGTCTGCCGCCGACCGGCGCGACTACACCACGAACCTCGTCAACTCGCAGGTCGTTCCCAGTTACGAACACACCGCCGCGCCGGTGGTCCGCGAATACCGCGCCCTGATGGAGCGGCACGCGCCCACACCACCGGCCGGATTCGGGACCGACTACACACCGCTGCCCTACAGCTTCGTGAGCCTTGAAGGCTTCCTCAACGCCAAGCTGCTGGTCGAAGTCCTGACACGCCTCGGTCCCGAGCCGGACCGGGCGCGCCTCAGGACTGTCGTCGCATCGCTGACCAACATCGAACTCGGCATGGGAGCGCCCGTCGGGTTTTCCGCGGACAACAACCAGGGGTCGGACGCCATCTTCTACACCACCGTCCGTGACGGACGGTTCGTGCCGGTGACGGACTGGTCGGAGTGGCGCCGATGAGAATCGCACGACTGTTCCAGAAGACGATGTTCGGCATCTTCCTGCTGTTCGGGATCATTGCCCTGTCCACGTCCGCCCTGTGCGTCTATACGGTGGACCGGCAGCTCTCCACCGAGTACGTCGCCAACAGCCGGACCATTGCGCAGACGATTGCCAACTCGAGCCTCGACATCATCCTCAACCGGGATCTCTCCACCCTGCAATCCCTGATCGATCAGTTCAGGGAGCTCCAGGGAATCCGCTACATCTACATCGTCGATGAACATGGCGACTGGCTGGCGCACACGTTTGTGCCCGGCATCCCGAAGGAGATCCTCGAGGGCGACCGCAGCCCGGACGGCACCGTGGAGCGTCGGCTGCCCGGGTTCGGCGAGTTCGTCGAAGTCGCCAGCCCCATCCTGGACGGCATCGCCGGTTCGGTCCATGTCGGGATGGACAAGGGCCTGATCGCGCTGAAGATTCAGACGGCGATCGGGCAGCAGATCTACCTGATCTCCATCATCTTCATCGTCTCCATCGTCGGCGCGTACTTCCTCGTCAACCTGGCGGCACATCCCATCACCCAGCTCGGCGGCTACACACGCATGCTGGCCGCGCCGGACGCGCCAACGACGCTGACGGCTGATGACGCCAGACGTCTGCTCGAGCGTGACGACGAGGTCGGACAGCTGGCCCGCATCGCGCGTCACCTGGCACATCGCGCCGAGACGCCGGACTCCCGCCCGTGATCGCCATTCCCAACCGGTGGGTCATCGCGGTGATGGGCACGGTCCTGCAGCTGTGCCTCGGCACCGTGTACGCATGGAGCTTCTTCCAGTCACTGCTGGTGCAGTCGTACCGCTGGTCCTACACCGACACGGCCTGGGCGTTCAGTCTCGTGATCTGCACGCTTGGTGTCTCCGCAGCGTGGGCGGGCATCAATCTGCCGCGCTTCGGCCCGCGCCCGCTGGCCATGGCCGGCGGACTGCTCTTCAGCCTGAGCTACGTGTTCGGCGGCCTGGCACTGCTTGTCGACAGTCGTCCGCTGTTCTACCTGGGCTACGGGGTCGTCGGCGGTCTGGGCATCGGTCTCGGCTACGTGACTCCTGTGTCCACTGTCGCCAAGTGGTTCCCCGACAAGAAGGGCCTTGTCACAGGCGTCGTCGTCATGGGCTTCGGCATCGGAGCCTTTCTCATGAGCAAGGTCCTGGTCCCGGTCCTGCTCCATGCCACGGATGGCGACCTGGTCTTTGTCTTCATCGCACTCGGCGTGCTGTTCGGCGTGGTGTTGTTGCCGGTCACGTGGTTCCTGCGCGATCCCCCCGCACCCGTCGCGGCCCCCGTGACAACGTCGGCGACAGTGACACCACCGGCGCAGGCAGATGCCGACCACATCTCCCCGTGGCGCTACGTCTGCACCAGCCAGTTCGTCATCATGTGGCTGGTCTTCTTCTGCAACATCGCCGCCGGCATCTCGGTCATCAGTTTCCAGTCGCCGCTGCTGCAGGAAATCTGGGGCCTGTCGGACCCGGGCGTCGAACCCGCCGTGCTGGCGACGTATGGCGCCACGCTGATCGCCATCAGCTCACTCTTCAACGGCGTCGGGCGCCTGTTCTGGGGCATGATCTCGGACCGCATCGGGCGGGTGGAGAGCTTCCGCCTGCTGTTGGCGACACAGATGCTCGTCTTCGGGATGCTGATGACCGAGCGGGACCCCTGGATCTTCAGCGCACTGGTCTGTTACATCCTGCTGTGTTTCGGCGGCGGCTTCGGCACGATGCCCTCGTTCGTCATCGATGTCTTCGGCACCAGACGCATGTCGGTGATGTACGGCTTCCTGCTGACGGCCTGGGCGGCGGCCGGGGTGGTGGGACCGTTGCTCGTGGCATCGGTCAAGGATCTGTATCCCGACCGCGCCGTCATCTACTGCTTTCTGGTCGGTGTGCTCTTCCTTGGTGCGGGCTTCATCTTCTCGTTCCTGGCCATCAACGATCGCTGCAGCCCGGGCAAGCCCGCCCTTGATGATCTGGGCATTCCGCCGGCCTACCTGCCGGCTGCACGTCCGAGATGAATCACGTGCCTCGATCCGCCCCGGTCCAGCCTGGCTCGCACGCGTGAGGTCGTGACGGTCAGCCCGGCCCGGCGCAATCGCGCGGCAAACGGCCGGTCCTCCCACGCAGACCACACCGCCACCACGCCACCGGGTGCCAGCGCGCCAACAATCAGCGCAATCCCTTTCGTGTCGTAGAGACCGGCGTTCTCCGCTGCCGTGAACGCATCCGGTCCGTTGTCCACGTCCAGCAGAATCGCGTCAAAACCCCGCGGCGATGTCCGCATGGTCGCCGCGACATCCTCCACCCGGATCTCGACACGCGGGTCGTCGAGCGGAGCCCCGGCCAGCGGGGCCAGCGGACCGCGATTCCACTCGACCACCGCAGCCACCAGCTCAGCGACCACCACGGTTGCCGCAGACGACACGGCGTCCAGCGTGGCGCGCAGCGTGTACCCCAGACCCAGGCCTCCCACCAGCACGCGAGGACGTGGCATGGCGTTCAGATGCGCACACCCCTGGGTGGCCAGCGCCTCCTCGGAACCGTGCATCCGGCTCGACATCAGGAGGCGTCCATCGGCCG
>VFZF01000039.1 GCA_016871335.1 Acidimicrobiia bacterium | reverse complement strand
CGTGCTCGGCCGCCTGCCCCGAGGTCTGCCGGGCACGCAGCGCAAGGAACGCGAGTGCGCCGCCGACGGCGGCGCCAAGGACGAAACCGATGATGAGGGAGAGGGCGTCCATGGGGGGATCGTATGGGTGCGGTCCTTGAACGGATGGGCCGCAGCCCCGTGACGATCGCCCTCACGGAATCCGAATGTTCGGGGCGCCGGTCTCAGCGTCGTCGCGTACGCAGGCAACCAAGCATGCCCAGCATGCCGATCGCACCCGGCGCGGGAATGGCCCACGAGATCTCATCGAGCGCGAAGTCATCGCCGCCGAAGCCCGGCTGCGTGGTGAGCGTCAGCCGATCGAAGGACTCCGAAGAGACCACGCCGGCGAAGGCCGGATTGAAGACCACGCCTTCAGCAAGCGTAAAAGAGCCAACGACCTGTCCGCCACGCATGATGGTGGCGAGCAGCGGCGGGTACTGGAAACCCGAGAGATCGAAACCGATCGCGGTCGTCAGTATGGGCAGGTTGAAGGTCAGCGTGAAGGCGGGGCCCTGCGTGGTGTCAGTCCCATCGCCGACGTGCAGGTAGTTCGCCCCATTGACGGTGGTGTTCTGCATGCCCCAGTTGTCAGGCCACGACGATTCAATGGCGGCGAAGCTCGAGGTGCTTGAGATCCCGATCCCGGTTCCGAACTGGCCGGGACCCAGCGGGCCGGTCGGTGCACCTTCGAAGCCCTCGGTCGTGAAGGCATTCACGCCGGCGGCGAACTTCCACGCGGTGCGATCATTGAACGTGCTGACGGCGGGTGATGCCGAGCAGCACCCGATAAAGAAGACCACGAGGTGGCCACAGTATGCGCGCATGATTCCCTTCCCCTTGACGCGATGAGGTACTGGACTCGACCCGTACTTCCCAGGCTGACTTCAATACGGAAGATGCACTCTGAACGTTTCGCGAGAACGAAGAACTTCAAGTGACTCTGCCTACTGCCGTCGTTGTGCGGATCGCCAAGTCGACACACGACGATCGACATTCCTTGTGCTTGTTGGGCGCTTTGGCCGATGAATCCCGGAGCAGTCTCCCGCAATTGCCGATATTGAAAGGACTTCCTCATGGCAGGCTTCATCATCAAGCGTGAAGACGGATCGACGATGGGGCCGTTCGATCAGAAGGAGGTGCGGCGCCTGATTGCGTTGCGCAAGATCGGCCCGGATACGCTGATCACGCAGGAGGGGCGTCGCAGTTGGTTCAGGTTGCGGGACGTCCCGGCCCTCGCGCGGGAGTGTGAGCGGCACGGACATGATCTGTCGACGGCGTCAGCTGAGCCCGCGTCCTCCGCCGCTCCGCCGGCGTTCGCTGTGGAGTCCGTCGAATCACCGGTCGCGGCCTCAACGGTCGCTCATGCTTCCCTGCCAGAGTCCATCGGGCTGATCGATCGAATCCTGCGGTTGGCATTCGCGATCGGACGAGGGGCTTCAGTGCTCATCCTGCTCTTCAGCCTGGTGGTGATGGGTGGTGCAGGTGTGCTGGTTGCCTATGCGTTGATGCCAGCGGTCCATGTCCCGCCCGCGCCGCCACAGGCGGGGACGATGCGCGAGTTCATCGAGGAGTGTGCTCGGCCGCCCGCACAACAGCAACCCGATCGCGGACAGCGCCCCCGTGCAACCGCGCTTGATCCCTGCGGCCCGTACCGGGCACGCATCAAAGCAGCGATCCGGGATCTTCAGGTCACCGATGATGCCGAGCGCGTGACATGCAATCTCATCTCTGAGTTAGAAGGCGACGATCCGAGTCGACTGGTGGACGGACTCGTGGCGATCGCTTCGGCGCATGCAGCGCGAAAGCCGCAGGAGCCCGACTGCTCTGGTGCCGACGCCTACAACTGGTATGTGCAGGACTTCATGGGGAAGGTCGCTCAGCGCCAAGCTGAGCGCGCCGCGCAGCTCGCAGCGGACGCGGAGCGCCGGTCGTGGGCGTCCATCGCGTTGGGTGCAGCGGGTTCTGCGCTGGTGCTGTTGCTCTCGTTCCTCGCGTTGCCGCTGCTGATCCAGATCGAGCGCAACACGCGCCGACACGCGCACTCGTAGCCGAGAGATCGTCGTCAGGCAGGTCGACGACGACGAGGTAGAGCGCCCATCACCCCCAACAGCGCGAGACCCGCAGGAGCTGGCGTGAAGATTAGATTGTCGATGACCAGATTGGTGCCGAAGTAGACGCTCCCGGGCGGCAGGTGTCCGTAGTCGGTACCGCCGTAGGAGTGGATACGAAGTTCGGCGATGTTCACGAATCCAGCGAATGTGCGGACGTCTGGTCCGATGGGTAGGCCCAGGGTGATGGTCGTCGAGTTCACGATGTTTCCGAGAGCGTCATAGCCGGTGATGTCGACCATCAGGTCCTGGTTGTAAGCCCCGGTGAAGTCCGCGCCAACGAAGGTCCACGGTGAGTTGCGGCGCATGATGATGGGGAGCGTGCTGCCGGTGGATGTCGTCGGATCATCGGCACTGAAGAGCGCGCGAAAACCAGTGGTTCCGTAGCTGTAGCCCGTGTTCAGTCCGAACGGGCCGCTGAAAAAGTAGGCGCCATCAGGTGTGCCGCCCCAGGTGAACCCGGCGTAGTTGGTGGTGGCACCGTAGGCACCGATGATCGGCGGTCCTGTCCAGACAATGGGCGTCGGCGCATCCTCAAAATCCAGCATGTCCGCAACAGCGAGCGTTGAGCATGCCATCGCCGCCGCACCGGCCCAGATCAATGACTTCATGATTCCCTCCGAAAGTGGAATGGACTATTCGCAGCCGAGGCCGCAGAGTTTCATGATTGTCGGCGCTTAGGGACACTCGCCCCACGACGACAGCAGGATGCCCAGATCCGCGCCATTGATGACACCGTTTCCGTCGATGTCCGCCGATGTACTGCCGGGCTCATCGCTCCACGATGCGATCAGGAGCGCAAGGTCGACGGCATTCACGGCGCCACTGTCATTCAAGTCGCCGAGGCACGGTACGACTTCACATGAGTCCGGTACCCCGTTGCCATCCTCATCGGGTTCGCCTTGCGCAATGTCGCAGGAGTCCGGCACACCATTGCCATTGCAGTCCTGCGCACCAGCTGCCAACGCAATTCGGTCGGGGATGAGATCGCCGTCGCAATCGGCGGAGAGATCGATCACGGACACGGCCCCCTGGTAGAGCGAGCTCTGCGAGCGAAGGGGAGCACCCACCGCAACGACCAGCCCCGACACGCCGACGCTTGCTCCCATGAACTCCGACGCTTGCGCGGAGGCCGGTCCAAGTGCAGCCAAGGGTGCCCAGCCCGTTTGGCCAGCGCGGAAGAGGTACGCGCCTCCGGACTGTGGCGTCGTTCCCAGCGTTGCGCGAGCGGCTCCGATGACCAGTGCATCGCCATCGATGGCCAACGAACTTCCGAACTCAGCACCTGCAGTTGGCGCAGGAGCATGGAGCGACTGGGTGAAGCCCCAACCTGTTGTGCCTCGCGAGAAAACGTGCACTTGTCCCGCGTCGGCTTCGCCGCCGTCCTCGCGATAGGCACCAATCGCCAGCACGGTGTCCTGCAGCGTCACGGCGTTGCCGAACTCGCCGAGCGGTTCCGGGTTCGGCGGCAGCACCAGGGCTTCATGGACCCACGCGGAGCCTTGCAGCCGGAAGACGTGGACCCCGCCCGCATTGACCTCGGTCACGTCTTCGTTCGGCGTACCCACGGCGAGGGTGTTCCCGTGGAGCGCGATCGACTGACCGAAGTCGTCGCCTTCGGTCACGACGCCGGGTGCAACCACACGACCTTCATGCACCCACGTGATGCCCTCGCGCCGGAAGATGTGCACCGCGCCCGCCTGGACACCATTGACGGCCTCTCTGCGCGCACCAATCGCAACGCGCGCCGACCCCGCACCATCGAGGGCGATGGAGCATCCAAACAGCGCTCCCGGCTGAAGTGCAGGCGGAACCAGCCGCTGCACCTGGCTGAAGTTCACACCGTTGGATTCAAAGATCCACGCGCTGCCCATGTCGGCGCCGTCGCGATCCGAGAGCGGCGCACCTGCGGCCAACCAAGGACCGCGCAGGCTCACGCTCGTCCCGAACTCCTCGCGGTCCGCGGGTGCGGCAGGGGTGAGCTTCTGCACTTGGGACCATGATCCGCCAGCCAGCGCGTGCACATAGACCGCACCGCGATTCACGCCGCCGTCATCGCGGCCGCGCACGCCGAAGGCCACGCGACCTTGATGCGCGCTGACGCAGCTGGCAGCAGCGTCGTACGCCGCACCGTCACTGGCCACTCGGACGGCGTCCGGTTGGATCACCGGTGGCGTCGCCACGAGCGTGCAGAAGATGGCAGTCAGTGGCAGCACAGCAGCTCGGCCTTTCTCACAGACACGTTCCGTACGCGCTCAAGATCAGCCCGAAGTCCGAGCCATCGACGATGCCGTCGCCGTTGAGGTCGGCGGGATTCGGCCCCACGTCGCCCCACGCCAGGATCACCGCGATGACATCATCGATGTTCACCGTTCCGTCGCCGTCAACATCACCCATGCACTCACACTCGTCAGGCACCGTGTTGGCATTCATGTCGGCGCTGGTGCCCGTGCGAATGTCGCACAGGTCCGGGGTGCCGTTGTCGTTGCAGTCCTCGTTCGGGTGCGGGTACTCGCACACATCGGGCACGCCACTTTCGTCGCAGTCGCCGGCGGTGCCGTCGCGGATGTCGTACGCATCGTGCACCCCATTGGCGTTGCAGTCGACGAGTTCCGGGGCCGGCCACGACTGCGCATAGGCCAAGAGATCCGAGCCATTGATGTTGCGGCCCACCAGGCTGATCGATCCGGTCGGCAGGTTGCCGTCGTTGGTCGTCAGCTGGGCGATCAGCACTCGTTGCGACGGGCCGGCCACGCCCTGCGGGGAGCCGGGCGCGACCACTGCACCACAGTCGTCATCGACCAGGCCTGAGTTGAGGAAGAGACCCTTGGGGAATCCAAGGCCCTGCAGCGCATTCGCGCTCAGGCACGTTGAGCCGAGCGTGAGCCAGCTGTCATAGCGCAGGCTGGCCGGACTGTTCGCATTCGTGCAGGGCACATCGATCGTCAGGTCGCCCGCCACGCCACTGTTGTGGAAGCCCGCCGCATTGGCGATCACCATCGGGTGGTCTTCGTTGCCGAAGATGCCCCACACTGCGGCACCGGGTCCGTTGAACTCGGCGTAGAGCCGATAGCAGACGGCTGTTGCGGGGAGCGCATCCGAGGTGCTGTCGTCCGAACGGTTCACGATCGGCACGATCTCGGCTCGAATCCCGATGAAGTCGACCGGGACGCAGCTGTCCAGAACACCATCGTTGTTGACGTCAGCAGCGCCACTGGCGATCTCGCAACTGTCGGGAACGCCGTTGGTGTTGCAGTCTGCGGCACCACCGGCGATCTCGCACGCGTTGATGAGACCGTCGCCGTCGCAGTCGGCCTGGCAGTCGTCCGGCTGACCGTTCACATCGCAGTCGGTCGCGAGGCCTGCTGCGATCTCGGCGCTGTCGAGGATGCCATTGAGATTGCAGTCAGACCCGCACGAGGCTTGGAGCGAGTTGGAGGCGGGGTTGGGGTTGTTCCAGTTGCCGACGATCCAGTTGGTGCTTGCCCCTGAATTGCCGCAGAAGAAACTGTTCTGAATCGTTGGAACGCTGGGGATCCCCGATCCTTCGGTCTTGATGGCGGAGCCGCTGGCCGAGGTGTTGGCATCGAACGCGCAGCCGGTGATGAAGGGCTGTGCGTTGCGCGTGTAGATCGCGCCACCGTTGGGGCTCGAGCAGTTGGTGAATCGGCACTGGCTCAGGAAGGGGTTGGCGGCGTCCTGAGCGCGGAGTGCTCCGCCGTTGCTGCTCGACGCCGTTGTGGAGCAGTTGGAGAAGGTCGTGCGGACGATCGTGGGGTTGGCGCCGCCGTTCAGGAAGATGGCGCCACCTTCGGTCAGCGTGCTCGAGCCCGAGATCGTGCAGTCCTGCATGACGCCGAAGCTGCCCGTGTCGTACCAGAGCGTGCCGCCAGCACCGTAGCTCGTGTTGCTGGCCGTGTTGCCGGCGAAGGTGCAGTTGGTGAAGTTGGGATCGCAGCCGTTCTGGATGGCGATCGCGCCACCGCGAGACTCGCGGCCGTAGGAGCCGCCGGCGATGGTCGCAGCATTCGACTGGAACGAACAGCCGACGAGATTGACCCCAGCCGTGCCGAAGAGATAGATGGCACCCGCCCAAGCGCGGCCAGTGCTACCACCGCAGCAGCAGCCCGATCCCGGATATCCATCCGGAGCCTCTGCCCGGTTTGCTTCAAAGGTGCAACTTGTGCATGTTGTCACGCCCGAAACCGCTAACGCCCCTCCTCGTGCGTTCTTGTCGCCCGAGTTGCAGCCGCCACCCAAGACCGTCACGGTGTTCCCCGCGAACGAACAGCCGGATGCGGTGAGCGCCCCCGTGGAGTAAATCGCTCCACCCTGGCGATCGCCGAGCGACGCCGTCACCGCATTCGACAAGAACGAGCATTCCGTCAGCGACAGCGTCGTCCCGCTCGCCCAGATCGCGCCGCCGAACGAGCCGGTCGCTTCATTCGACGAAAACGTGCAGCGCACGCAGGTCATGGTGCCACCCGTCGCCGACAGGGCCATCGCGCCGCCCTCGCGACCCACCGCACGGTTGCCAAAGAACTGGCAATCCTCGAATCGAGGCGTGCCAGCCGTGCCTGTGAACGCCAAGCCGCCACCATTGGCTGCCGAGTTGTAGTTCTGGTTGATCGCACACAGCTTGAAGACCGGGCTCGCGCTGGTGATCGCGATCCCCGTTCCGTTGGCGCCGTAGATCGTGAAGCCTTCGATCACGCAGCTCGCGGTTTCGCCCGTGACGCAGGAGACGATGGCTCCGGCGACACCGCCCGACGAGATGAAGGTGTTCGCACGTCCGCCTGTTGCCTTCAGGGTGATCGCCTTGCCCTTCAGGTCGATGCGCTCGTTGTACGGACCGGGGCCCACAAGGTGAAGCGACCAACTGGACGGGGCGGAGCCTACCGAAACGACATGCGTCATCAAAACAGCAGACGGAAACACAGAGCGACCATGACTCCCTCGCGACGGCAGAACTCGATCAGCGTTGACACGGTCGAACCGCACGCCTGGTTCTAAGTGACTGTGCTCCAGGCACTTGAGGATCCGGCCGGGCTCGCAGGCATGTTCCGCAACGGCTTGCGATTCCGGGATATAGACGCGTGAGCCTCGGGGGAAGTGTGCTCAGGAGTTGGCGAGGCCTGGGACCTATGGCCCCCTCACAGATCCATCAGCGCCGCGCGCGTGCCGGCCTTGGCGAGCAGGCTGGCGGCCTGGTCGGCGAAGGGCTGGCCGCTCGCGCGCACCGCGGCGATGAGCTGCTCGATCTGCTTCTCCTTGCGGAGGTAGCCGAGCACGACCGCGCCCACGGCATTCGCATCGATCGACGAGAAGAAGTCGATGCCCTCGCGGTAGACGATGCGGCTCGACAGGCTCTTGGCCACCATCCACGCCTGGTAGGGCGCCGGCAGCACCGTGAAGAGCCGCTCGCCCACGGCCTTGGCCAGAACCTCGGGCACGTGCTCAAGGATGACCTCGCGCATCGCGACCTTGTCCTCGGCCGTCCACGAACCCATGCTCGCATAGACCGCATCGGCCGCGGCGTTCATGGCCTTGGAGAGCTTCGTGCTCAGCTCTGGCAGCGGCACGCTCGGATGGCGCCGCCCCTCGGCCAGGAGCAGCTCGGCCTCGCGGCGCGCGAACTCGCGCAGCTTGACCAGGACTTGGTCGACGAAGGCATCCTTGAGCTTCATGAACTCGGCTTCCT
>VFZF01000038.1 GCA_016871335.1 Acidimicrobiia bacterium | reverse complement strand
TGGCGGCGGAGTCGACGTCGACGGCCGAGGGTCTTCGCAGTTGCGTACGACTTGCGGGGTCGCCGGGCGCACCCGCCTTGCCGATCTGCAGCACGAACTTGCCTTCACGTGTGAACTTCAGCACGTGCGCGTCTTCAGGCGGCGCAGGGTCCGGCGTCGCACCGCCTCGTCCGGCGCGCCCGGCGGGTGCGGGTGGCAGGCCTGCGGCCGTAATCCACACGTGGTCACCCGCATCAATCGCGATGCCACCGAGGTTCTGCGGCCACTCGTAGCCGACGCCTGGGCCGCCCCAGTTCGCCGCGAGTGCACCGTCGAGTGTGAACGCCAGTATCTGAGGGGCCGCTGCACAACAGTGTTCCGCGCCCTTCGGTGTGGCATCGAGGCCGTTCTCCGTGCGGAGCACCATGGAGGCCGCACCCCGGTGGGCGACCCAGGTGCGTCCGCCCGCATCAATGGCCAGGCCTGTCACGGATCCGAGGATCCAGTGATTGGGCATGGGCTGTGGCCAGAGGGGATCCACATTCCATTGCGGGGGTGCTTGCGCACTGCCGGTGAAGCCGGCGGTGCCCAGCAGTACCAACGAGAGAACCAGTCGGCGCATCGTCCACACTCCGTTCGCGTTCGAGCTTGTTAAGGTGCGCCAGTATACTACCGGCCGTGCGCCCCGCCGTGTGGTTCGTGTCGATCGTCGCGGCCGTCGCGATCGTGGCGTCGCTGCCACCGGTATCCGCGCATGAGATTCCGGTGGACGTGACGGTGCGGGCCTACGTGAAGCCTGATGGCGACACGTTGCGGATGATCGTGCGCGTCCCCCTTGAGTCGTTCCGCGATGTGATCATTCCGACGCGCAATGAGGTGTACCTGGATTTTGAGAAATCTGCCGGTGCCGTGCACGCCGGCGCGTTGTTATGGATTGCTCAGGGCACACGATTCCTCGAGGACGGGGGCGATCTTGGGTCCGCCAGAATTGCCGCTCTTCGCGTGACCCTGCCGTCCGATCCATTTTTTGATTCCTACGAAGCCGCGCTGGCCAACGTCCACGCACCGCCGCTACCCGCCACGACGGACCTTGTGTGGACGCAGGCGTTGGTGGACGTCCTGCTTGAATACCCGATCCGGTCGGACCGCTCGCGTTTTGCGTTCGAGACCGAGTTCGCGCGTCTGGGGCTGCGCACCGAGACCGTGATCTACTACGTGACGCCCGACGCCGATGTCCGCTTCTTCAGATACACGGGAAATCCCGGGCTGGTGCAGCTGGACCCTCGCTGGACCGAAGCCGCGCGTCGATTTGTGGTGTCGGGTGTCGAGCACATTCTTGAGGGCATCGACCACCTGCTGTTTCTGCTGTGTCTTGTCGTGCCGTTCCGCCAATTTCGCCCGCTGCTCCTGATTGTCACGGCGTTCACGGTGGGGCATTCGGTCACACTGGCATCAGCGGCGCTCGGCTGGGTTCCGGCTGGGCTCTGGTTTCCGCCGTTCATTGAAACGCTGATCGCCGCGTCCATTGTGTGGATGGCGTTCGAGAACATCGCCAGTACCCCAAGTGTTCGACGACGATGGATCCTGGCGCTGGTGTTTGGACTGGCGCACGGATTCGGGTTCTCGTTTGCCCTCGCCGAGTCGTTGCAGTTCGGCGGAGAGCATCTCGTGATGTCCCTGCTGGCGTTCAACGTGGGGGTGGAGCTGGGACAGGTCGCCGCCGTTCTGGTCTTTGTTCCGCTGCTCGCGGTGGTGTTCCGCTACATCGTGGCCGAGCGTATCGGCGGCATTCTCATCTCAGCTGTTGTCGCGCATCAGGCGTGGCACTGGATGGAGGAGCGTGGCGCCGACTTCCTCGCGCACGACATCCCTGCACCCACTGCAGAGGCGTGGACGTGGATCATTCGTGCCGTCATCGCCGCCTGGGTTCTGGGCGGCGGACTGTGGCTCATGAGGATGCGCAGATGAGCGGCTGGGCGGGTGGGTGAAGAGGCTCATCCGCCCAGCTACCCATCCGCCCATCCGCCCAACTATCTGGGCAGCCGCAAAGCCACCAGGTAGGCTGCCGTACCGCCTCCCGTGGCATAGACGATGTACTGACGTCCCTTGTGCATGAACGTCATGGGGACCGCGCTGGTCTTGGTTGGGATCGGCAGCGCGCCGAGTTGTTTGCCGGTGGCCTTGTCCACCGCAAACAGGGCCGGCTCCGCGCCCGGAGGGCCACCGCTGCGGCCGGTGCCGTAGATCATCAGTGTTTTTGTCGTGATGACCTGCGCCTGGCCGCGACTGCCCTGCGGCAGAAGATTCACGCCCTCAAACAACTTCGCGTCAGGCGAGTTGGCCTGCACGGTCGGGATGTACGTGCCGCCGTTGCCGATCCACCAGGCCTTGTCGCCGGTGTTCATGTTGTAGGCCATGATGCCGCCCAGTTCGCGCGGCTTCAGGATCGAGATGCCGGCGATCGTCGACGTGCCCGGTGCCGGTGGTCCTGCGGGCGCCGCTCCCGCGCCGCGGCCGCCTGCGCCACGGCCACCGCGTCCGGCGCCACGCGCCGGGGCGACGTAGCCCGGCGGGGGCGGCGGTGCGCCGATCTGTCCACAGCTGTCACGGGGACCGTTGCCGCTGGCCTGCGTGTAGTCGTGCTCCGAGCACGGATCCTTGCCGACCTCGATCGTGCTCAGGCCAGACTGCGAGGCCACGTAGAGGAAGCCGGTTTCCGGATCCACGGCCGCACCACCGTCGATGTTGACGCCACCGGAGGCACCGGGCGCGTACCACGAACACTTGTACCCGGACTTCGCCGTGCCATCGATCGGTGAGGCGGGGATGTAGTACGGCCCCATCCGGCACAGACGAGCGAGACCCAGGGCGCGCGCTTTCAGTTCCGGGGTGTAATCAATCAGGTCCTCGTCTTCGAGTCCCTGCTGCGCAAACGGCACCGGCTTTGTGGGAATCGGCTGGGTGGGAGATGTCTTTTCCCCGGGCACCTCGCTTTGCGGCACCGGCGTTTCGACCATCGGCCAGATCGGCTCGCCGGTCGCTCGATCAAACGTGTACACCCACCCCTGCTTCGTTGTCTGCGCCACCACCTTGCGGACGCGGCCGTTCACCGTGATGTCCATCAGGTTCGGCGCCATCGGGGTGTCGTAGTCCCAGATGTCGTGATGCACCATCTGAAAGTGCCATCGGCGCTGACCGGTCTTTGCGTCGAGCGCCACGATCGAGTTGCCGAACAGGTTGTCGCCCGGACGATGGCCGCCGTATTCGTCGCTGAGCGGCATCCCGACCGGAATGTAGACGAGACCGAGTTCCGGATCAGCCGACAATGTCGCCCACGCATCGTTCTTGCCGACGCCGCGAGTGCCTGGCGCCGATCCGTTTTCCCAGGTCTCCGCGCCGAACTCGCCCTTCTGCGGAATCAGATTGAACTTCCACAGTTGCCTTCCGCTGCGCACGTCGTACCCGCGGATGTAACCCGGCAGGTTGTGGATCTTGGTCGGGTAGTACCCGTGAATCGACGAGTTCGCGACGATGATCACGTCGCCGACGACGATGCCGGGGGAACTGTTGGCGATCTGTCCCTGTCTGGGATCGATACCGATGGTGCCGTCCGCACCGATGCCCTTGACGGGATCCCATGTCTCCCCGGGGCGCGCCTCGCGGTACGGTGCGGTGTCGCTGATCTGGAGTGGGCCGGGATCATCCACGGCGAGGGGCACCAGTGGAAAGCCGAGGCCCTCCATGAGGTCGACGATGCCGTTCTTGCCGAACTTCGGATCGGGCAGTCCGGTCTTCGCGTCGAGGAGCGCCATGTGGTACCCGGGCGTGATGATGATCACGCGTTCGTTGGTGCCGTCGGTCCAGTACGCGAGGCCGCGGCCGGCGAACTGGCGCGGCGCCTTCTGCCAGCGGATGCCTTCGTCGAGCCGCCACATCCACAACGTGGCGCCCGTCTCGGGGTCGATCGCCGTCGCGACGCGCCGGGTGCTGGCGACCGTGAAGAGCCGGCCGTTGGCGTAGAGCGGCGTCGTCCGGTAGTACTCGTCGGCGCCGAAGGTGCTGGCGCTCCATTGCCAGGCCTGTTCGAGCGAGTCGAAGTTCGAGGCGTTGATTTGATCGAGCGGGGAGTAGCGCGTGCTCCACGCGTCGGCGCCCCAGTAGCGCCACTCGCCCGGCACATTCCCGCGCACCAGATGTGCCGGTTGTGTCGACGCCGTGCCTCGTGTGGTGGTCGCCACTGCGCCAACCACGACCAGTGTGCACGCGGCGACGACCCCGGGTGTGCGACGACTCCAGCCCCGATTTCCCATGGTGCCTCCCTGCTCCTCGATGTACCGTCTACGGAAGAATGTCGATCGTGATCGCGCGCAAGAGCTTGCCGTCGGCCGGCAGGTCCACCCGGCCCGTTGGCATCTTGTTGAGTTTGAGCAGGTAGGCCATGACGTCGGCGTATTCCTTCGCCGTCAGGCTGCCGGGATCGTTCTTCGGCATCTTTTCCTGCAGGAAGTCGAGCAGTTCCCCGAGTGAGCGGCCCTGCCATGTGAGAAAGACCGCGCCGGTGTAGGTCGCGGGCGGATGACACGAGACGCACAGGCTCATGTACAGCGCCTCGCCCCGTGTGGCCTGCGCCGCCGTATAGACGCGGCCTTTGGTGGTCTTTGCCGCCGCTGCCGCCTGCCCGAACCCGTCCAGTGTCGTCGTGACGGCCGCCAGCCACAGGCCGACCGCCGTCGTCATCAGAATTCCGAACCGCCGTTGTCTCACTGCACCCCGCCTCCGCGCCCGCCGCGTCCTGCACGAGGCGGCGCCGTGGCCGCGCGGTACTGCGCGATTGCGGCGTTCACCTTGAACTCGATCCCCATTCGTCCAATCTCCGCTGTGGCTCTGGACGGATCTCCCGAGACTCCGGAGTCCGTGGGGCCGCCCCACGGCACCATCCGGTCGCGCCGGATACCGGCCTCGCGCACGTGGAGCATCTGCGACGTGTCGCTGATACCCGCATGACTGCCGATGATCGCATCGTCGTATCCGAACTGCGCGAGCATCCAGGCACGGTAGTGTTCCCGTCCGCGCTCATAATAGTCGGTCAGCGAGACGACCTTGATCCCTTCGGCCTTCCATTCCTCGGTGAGCGCGGCGGCGACGGCGGTCATGCCCGCCTGATTCCCGCCGCTGTCGCCGATGAACAGGATGTGCGTGAAGCCGTGCGCCTTCAGGCTGCGCGCCGCGGCGTCCAGCAGGCGATCGTAGGCGGGGGACGGCAGCGAGATCGTTCCTGGGCCTGCGCGATCCGGATTCCCCTGGGGGACGTACTGGATGGTCGGCGCCACCAGCGTGTTCGTCAGTCGTCGCGCCATCAGGTTGGCCGCGTGGGTGACGATGTAGTTATGTTTGCCGAGGATCATGTGGTACCCGTTTTTTTCGGTACCGCCGGTGGGGATGATCACGGTGGTCTTGCCCGCGTTGATCGCGTCGCGTGTTTCCTCCCACGTCAACTCGTCGATGAACACCGTGTCAGGCGGCGTGTTCGGTGAGATGCCGGCCGGCGCCGTTTTTGCGGTCGGCGGCCGCGGTCCCGCGTCGGCCACACCACCTACACCACCTACACCACCCACACCTCCCGCCCCTCGTCCTCCTCGCCCCGCGCCTCCGGCTCGAGCTGCCGGTGGTGCCGCCGGCTGGATGGTGCCGGCCATCAGGCCCTTGATCTGCGCGACGGCGTTGTCGATCTTCATCTGCACGAAGACCCTGCCCAGTTCGGCGGTGGCCCTGGTGGGATCGCCGGACACGCCGGAGTTTGCGTAGCCGCCTCCCGGCGCGATCTTCGCCGGCCGCACGTGCCTGGGGTTGACGAACAACATCTCCGAGGTGTCCTGGATGTTGGCGTGGTTGCCGATCTCCGCTGCGGGGATTTTGAGGCGCTCGGTGATGTAGGTCCGCTGGTCGGCGTGTGACTTCGTGTAGTAGTCGTCGATCCAGAACGCCTGTGCGGTGTCCTTCCAGAGTTCGTTCAGCTGAGCGGCCGCGGTGCGCATGCCCGTGCGGTTGCCGCCGGACTCGCCCAGGAAGAGGACTGTCGTGAATCCGCCGGCCTTGAGGCTCCGGCCCGTGTTCACCAACAGTTCCACAAACCGATCTTCCGGGAGGGTGATGGTGCCCGGCTTGCCCATGTGGCCGCCGACGGTCTCCCAGCTGCCTTCGGGGACGTAGGTGATGACCGGCGCCACGAGCGTACGCCCGACGGCGCGGGCGATCTTGTCCGCCGCGTATTCCATGACGAACTTGTGCTCGCCATCCACCATGTGGGGGCCCTTTTGCTCGGTGCCTGCGGTGCCGACGATGACGGTCCGGGTGCCGGTCCGCACAAGATCCCGGACTTCGGCCCAGGTCAGGTCCTCAAGGAATACGGCGTCCGGGGGCGTGCCTCCGGGGCCTGTGGGGGGCAGGTCCTGGGGGCGCTGGCCGGCCCCGACGAGTGGCTGGCCCGTGGCCAGCATGACCGCCAACCCGAGGCCTGAGAGCAGAATCGAGGAACGCACGGACCCTCCCTGGGAGAAGAAATGCCGCCGGAATTGCCGGAAACCGCGCCCATTGTAGGGGAAGCCGCGGTTGTTCGGACGAGGGCATTTCGGGCCCGAATTCGGTGTATATTCAAGCGGAATCCAGCAATACGGGCCCTGAAGACACCGGAGATCAGCCGATGACCGTGGTGAGGTGGGTGGCAGTGTTTGGCGCGGCGTGCGGCGCAACGATCGTCTCGGTCGCGAGTCAGGGTGTGTTTGTCGCCGCCGAGCGGACGGCCACACCCGAGTGGGCGCGGCCGGTGGCGTCGCATGTGCCGGCGGTCGTGCCCGCGCTGATGGATCCCGACACGATCATCCAGGACTACTGCGTGGACTGTCACAACGACGTGATGCGATCGGGCAGTCAGTCGTTTGAGAAGTTCACGATCGCCGACACGGTGAAACACGCGGCGACGGCCGAAAAGATGATCCGCAAGTTGCGCGCGGGCATGATGCCGCCGCCTGGCACGACCCCTCCGGATGCGGCGAGTCTGCAGGGGCTCATTGACGTGCTTGAAACGAAGCTGGACGCGGAAGCCGCCGCCAACCCCAATCCGGGCCGCCGGGTATTCCCGAGGCTCAATCGCGCCGAATACGCGCGGTCCGTGCGCGAGGTGCTGGCGCTGGAGGTGGATGCCGGTCAGTGGCTGCCGCTCGACACGATGAACGCGAACTTCGACAACATCGCCGACGAACAGATGTTGTCGGCGACATTGCTTGAGGCGTATCTCAACGCGGCCAGCGAGATCAGCCGCATGGCGGTGGGCGATCGCGCGGCGGTGTCGCTCGACCGCACGTATGCCAATACGACCTATGCGTCGCAGCACCCATGGGATCACGTCGAGGGCACGCCGTTTGGTACCCGCGGCGGCATGGCCGTCAAACATGTGTTCCCGGCCGACGGGGAGTACGTGATTCAGGTCAATCTGACCGGAGGCGCCAACGCGCGCCTGGAAGACGTGGACGTCTCGATCAACGGCGAACGCGTCGCCTTGATCAAGTACGAAACCCAGCCCAACGAATCGCAGGACGGTCGGGGCGCGATCCCGATGAAGACCGATCCGATCTCGGTGCGCGCCGGGCAGCATCTGGTGGCCGCCGCGTTTGTGCGCAAGTCGGATGGGCCGTACGAGGATCTGATACGTCCGCACGACTGGTCGTTTGCAGGGGCCGGCACGGGTGGCGCCGGCGTCACGACGCTCACGCATGTGCGGGACCTTGTCGTGCGCGGCCCCCTGCGTGTCACCGGTCTCTCGGAGTCGGTGAGCCGGCGTCAGATTTTCACCTGC
>VFZF01000037.1 GCA_016871335.1 Acidimicrobiia bacterium | reverse complement strand
CGTGTGCGACGGGGAGATCGCGCGGGCGAGGCCGTCCTGCGCCATGATGGCCACCCGCAGTGCCTGTGCTTTGTCGAGGCGGGCATTCGTCGCGACGACGCCAATCGTGGTGTTTTCCATTTCCCGGGGTGGGGCAGGCGCGAGTCGGCGAATGAGGTCGAACGGATTCTCCAGACCACGGCCGTCTGCGGTCCGGACGCCTGCGACGGGTTGGCCTGTCCGGCGATCGAAGATGGAGCCGGACGCATTCACCGCGACAATCGCGCCGACGATGAGCCCGTTGGGGTCGTGCACGGACGCTGTGCCGATGCCTCCCTTCATTGAGCGACCAGGGCCGGCGAACTTTCCGACCGTGGCACCCGCTCCGGCGCCAATGGACCCCTCCGCGACGGCGCCGCCCGCGGCCGACGCTGCCGCGCGGTATCCACAGTCGGCGGTCGGTACGACGTTCGGGTTCTCACCGACAGCCAGGTCCAGCAGGATCGCGGCCGGCACAATCGGCACCACCGTGCCGCTCGTCGGGTACCCAATCTTCTGGTCCCGCAGGTAGGTCATGACGCCGTCGCGTGCAGCAATGCCGTACGCACTGCCGCCGGACAACACGATGGCATTCACGATGTTGACCATGTTCTCAGGCGCGAGCAGATTCGTTTCCGCCGTGCCCGGCGCGCCACCGCGTTGGTCGACACCGCCCACGGTGTTGGGCGGTGCGAGGATGACCGTGCAGCCCGTCGGCCGTTCGGTCAATGTGTGATGCCCGACCCGGATCCCCGGCACATCGGTGATGGATCCCGACGGGGCAGACGCCGTCTGCGTGCTCCAGACACTGACGGACGCAACGGCGCAGACAAAGATCCCGGCAACAGTGATCGGCAGGCGTGAAGTCACGATTCCCCGATTATACTGGCCGCCATCGTGTCGTCCTCCCGTCTGGTTTCCCTGGATGTCTTTCGTGGCCTGACCATGGCCGCCATGGTCATCGTGAACAATCCGGGCGAGTGGGGCCAGGTGTATGCGCCGCTGCTGCACGCGCCGTGGAACGGCTGGACCCCGACCGACCTCATCTTTCCCTTCTTCGTCTTCATTGTCGGCGTCTCGATCACGTTGTCGGCGCGGTCGACGATGCCGGTGGCTGTCATCCTACGGCGTTCTGCGCTGATCTTTGCGTTCGGACTCCTGCTGGCGCTGTATCCGCGCGTTGACCTGTCCACGGTCCGCATCATGGGGGTGCTGCAGCGCCTGGCCCTGTGCTACCTCGCAGCAGCGTTGTTCTACCGGGCGTTCCGTGATGCCGCCGAAGAAGACCGATGGCAGGCGGCCATCGGCACCACCGCGGTGATGCTGCTCGCGTACTGGGGCCTGATGATGTTTGTGGCTCCACCCGGCGGTGTGGCGGGTGATCTCACGCCGGCCGGCAACCTCGGCGCCTGGCTTGATCGCACCGTGATTGGAGAAGCGCACCTGTGGCGCCAGTCGAAGACTTGGGATCCTGAGGGACTGCTCAGCACGTTGCCGGCCATTGCCACGGCCCTGTCAGGTGTCGCGGCCGGCGTCATCATCACCAGTCAGCGGAGTGCGGCGGAGAAGACCGCGTTTCTGGTGGCCGGTGGCGGCGTCGCGATCGTGCTCGGCATGGTCTGGGATCGGTCGTTCCCCATCAACAAGAACCTCTGGACGAGTTCGTATGTGCTGCTGACGAGCGGCCTGGCCTCCGTCGCCCTGGCGGCGTGTTACTGGCTGCTCGACGCCCGCGAGTCGCGCCGGTTCGTGCGTCCACTCGTGGTGCTGGGGATGAACGCGCTCGTGTTGTTCATCGCCTCCGGTCTCCTCGTGAAGACGCTCGTCTGGATCCGCGTCACCGGCGCCGCCGGCACCGACATCACCTTGCTGCGCTACGTGTACGAAACCTTCTTCCAGCCCTACGGGGCTCCCAAGAACACCTCACTGGCATTCGCGCTCGCGAACCTGCTCGTCCTGTACGGTCTCTGCGAGGTGCTGTATCGCAGGAAGTGGTTCCTGCGGGTGTAAGTGCAAGAGCCATTTACCATGAAGGGCCATGAGGAGCCATGGGGGTGAGGGGGTGAGTGCCGCGTTAGCGGCACGGTGAGGGGAGGGCGAGGCCCACACGAAAGCACCCGTAGGGCGCGCTGGTTGTGAGCGCGCCAACACAAGCGGTCTTTTCGTGTGGGCCTCGCCCTCCCCTCACTGCGCCCGGCAAAGCCGGGCGCTCAACCCCGTGTCACCTGATACCTCGACAGCGTCTTGTCTTCTGCATGGTCCTTCATGGCCCTCCATGGTGAGTGTGTGAAGTGCCAAGGTAGAATGACGCACACATGATTCGTATTCTCGTAACCAATGACGATGGGCACTTTTCTTCGGGGATTCATGCGCTGGCGACGGCGCTGCGTGACGTAGGCGAGGTGGTGATTGTCGCGCCGCAGACCGAAGCGAGCGCGGTGGGGCACGCATTGACGCTGCGGCGGCCGCTGCGGGTGGAGCGGATCTCCGAGGATGTGTTTGCCGTGGACGGCACGCCGACCGACTGCGTGAACATCGCGATCGACCAGATCCTCACGCACAAACCCGACATCATCGTGTCGGGCATCAACAAGGGTTTTAACATCGGCGACGACGTGACGTATTCGGGCACGGTGGCCGGCGCGCTCGAGGGGGCTCTGCTCGGGTTTCCGGCGATTGCCGTATCGCAGCAGTTCACGCGCGATACGTTCGACTTCACGGCCGCGGCGGCGTTTGCCGCGCAGATGACGGCTGCGGTGCTCGCATCACCGCTTCCGCCCCGGTCGTTTCTCAACATCAACGTGCCTGGGGGCGCGATCCAGGGTGTGAAGATCACCGTGCAGGCGCGCCGCAATCACATCACGAAGGTCGCGCAGCGACTCGACCCTCGTCAACGGCCCTATTTCTGGATCGAAGAGGCGTCGGACGAGTGGGATTTTGTGGAGAATTCCGACCACAACGCGGTCAAGAACGGTTTTATCTCGGTGACCCCGTTGCAGCCGGACCTGACCGACCACGCCATCCTCGAACGCGTCTCGGCACTCGTCTCGAAATAGAGGGCATGCGGGGCGGCCGCATCGTGATACGATGGCGCGGTTGTCGGGGCGTGGCTCAGCCTGGTAGAGCACTCGGTTCGGGACCGAGGGGTCGGAGGTTCGAATCCTCTCGCCCCGACCAATGATTCAAGTGGCCGCCGGGCTGAAGCCCGGCGGTTCCGCTTTAGCGCGTCGGCGCCCCCGGCCGCGGCCACAGTCCCACCAGGCCACGCGCCAGATCAATCCGCACCACAAAACGACTGAGGAACTCGTGGCCGAGGATGCCACCGAGTTCGAAGCCCAGCAGCGCGCTTGGTGCGTCGAGATTCAGCACCACCACTGAACGCTGCGACGACCCCACCCCGGGCGCGATCTCCAAATCGACATACGGCAACAGGAAGGCCGACGGATCCCAGCCGGAGGTGCCAAACACCTTCGCAGGCACCAGGCGGGCCGTGGGTGTCTCAAGGCGGCTCGCCGCGCGACGACTGAGTGAAATGGCCGTGCCGCCGGTGTCGATCGCGAGATTGACCGGCATCGAGCCGTTGAGTGTGCCGCGCACAAACGGCAGCCGCTGCATGCGCAGGGGCAACGAGATGGGGAAGTCGCGCGCCGGCAACACACGCCCCATCGTCAACGTGCCGGTGCCGTAGTCGACTTCAATCGATAACCCCATCGAGAGCGGCGAAAATCCGGCGCCTTCGGGACGCGGCAATCCGGGCATCGACGGACTCTTGATGAGCGCGCCGATCTGCGCCATGCGAAGGTCGCCGATTTGGATTTCATCGATGCGCGCCACCTGCAGGCCGCGATACCCGACTCCCACCGAACCGACGCCGGCCGTCTGCAGCGTGCGCACGGGCACCACGCCTGCGCGGGACGCAATGCCGGGTGTCAGCGTCGTGCGATCCGCGCCGGTATCGAGCACAAAGTCGACATCCTCCCGGCCGTTCAACCTGCCGCGCACCTTCACCCGGTCGTCATCAATGATCAGCGGCACAGTGTAGACCGTGTCCGCGGTCAGCAACTCGTACGGCTGGCGCGACCCGAAGCTGCGCAGAAAGTCGGCCTGCGCCTGCGCCCAGGCCGTCAGGTCTTCCATCTCCTTCGACGGTACGGTGTCGCGGTATCGGTCGAGCGCACGGGCCGCCCCGCGGAAGTCCCTGAGTTCCTCGTGCACGCCGGCGAGGGTGTAGTGAAACGCCGCTTCGCGGTCGTCGATCGAGATCGCGCGCAGAATCAGATCCGCCGCGGGGACCAACTGCCGCCGGGCCGCAAGCGCCCGCCCCTTGCCGTGGAGCGCGAGCGCTTCACGCGCATCGCGCGCCAGGGCCTCGTCGTACCGCCGTTCCGCTTCGTCGAACATGCCGGCCGCCCACAACGAGTCGCCATGCACCGCCAATGCGGCTGCGTGTGCCGGATCCCTCGACGCGACCACCGCGCCCATGTGGGCGGCTTCCCAGAACAGACTCATCCTGAGCAGCGTCTGGACCTGTCCGGTACCGGCCTTGATCCGCGTCCCGGGGCGCTCGCTGTCTCTCGCGGCGTCATACGCGTTGAAGGCTTCTTCATACCGGCGTGCGGCAAACATCTGATCCCCAAGCGTCAACTGGGCTTCAGCGGTCAGTGTGCGGCCGACGGGTGACTGTGCGGAAACGGCGATGCCGGCGCCAAGTACTCCCGCGATCAGGAGCACCATTGGGCCCGCAAAGCGGGAGATGTGCATATGCGCGAAGCCTATCACGGTAGTCTGTTGGGGCATGCGGCGCGTGTCTCCAGCGGTGACGTGGTATCTGGCAGCCCTGGGGGCGGCGCTGGTCGTCGGTCCGGTGGGGCCGGTCTATTGGGACACGTTCGGCTACGTGGCCCAGTCGCTCACCGGTCACATCGGGGGGCTTGGCGTCGGGCGGCCGGTCTTCGCGATAGCGAGTCAGGCCGTCGCATCCATCTGGCAGCTTGTTGGTGGCTCGGTGTGGGACCTCGAAGTCGTGTTGCGAGTGGTGTGGCTGCTGGTCGCGGCATGTGCTGCGCCGTTGACGCGTCGCCTGGCGCTCGAGGCAGGGCTGACTGACCGTGCCGCTCATCTGGCGGCGGCGTTTGTGGCCGCGTCTCCCGCCTTCGCGCACAGCAGCGCAACCGTCCTCACCGACGGAGCCTCGACGACCTTCGTGCTGCTCACATGGATCGTCGCCATGCGTGCGGTGCGTGAGGATGCCGTGCGGACTGCAGCGCTGGCCGGCGTGTGGCTTGGCATCGCGCTCGGCCTGCGTGAGGCCTCGATGTTCTCAGCGGCGACCGTGGCCTGCCTGGGCCTGGCCGCATCACCGCGTCCACGGCTTCGACTCCTGCTGGCCTTCGGCACTGTGACCGCCGCTGTCGTCATCGTGCCGATGGCGTGGGTGTATCTGACGCAACCCGGGTACGTCGAGACCATTCAAGGCTGGCTCAGGGGCCTCGAACACGACGAAGCCCTGAAGGCGTGGGACGTGCGGGAGGCCGGGCTCATCGCGTCCTGGCTGCTGTTGTTCGGACCATTGCCGCTGGTCCTCGCGTTCGCGGCCTTTCGCCGCTGGCGTGCGGCGGGGCCCTGGCGATGGGGACTGGTGGCGCCGGCGTGGTTTCAGTGGGGCGTGATGATGACCTATGTGGGCATCACCTACAGCCCCCGGTATCTGATGACGTCATTTCCGGCGGCGGTCGCCATCCCTGCGGCGTGGTGGCTCGATCGCTGCCTCGCCACCCCGGTCAGCACCCGCATGCGACAGGCGCTGGTGCTCGCGTTGTGTCTGCCGCTCCTCGGAGCCCGGTTGATCGTCCGCCCCTACGAGGCGAAGTTGCTGGCGATCTCTTCGAGTCTGGCGGCCGACCTGTCGGTTGTGCCGGCTGACGCGGTCATCGTGACCGGTCATGCGTGTCCCGTCGTACCCATGATTCGTGAACTGGTGAAGGTTGAGCCGCGGCTGGGCATGCATGCCCCGGCGTGGACCGCGATTTGTCCTGGTTGGGGCTGGCCCGTCGACATCGTCGCCACGCTGGATGGACATCTGGCGGCCGGCCGGACTGTGGTCCTCGACATGCGTGACGACGCCTGGCAGGGCCGGGAACAACTGCGAAGCCGCGACGACCTGCGAGAGTACGCGCGGGAGGGTAGCACACAGCACGTGGGCATGGTCATCCTCTGGGAGTGAGGACACTGATCGGGTACAGTGAAGCGCGCATGCCGTGGTTGATTCTGATCCTGGCGGGCGCGCTGGAATCCGCCTGGGCCGTAGGTCTGAAATACACCGATGGCTTTTCGCGGCCGGTGCCCACAGCCCTGACCGTTGCCGCGCTGATCGCCAGCGTCTGGCTGCTTGCCTTGTCGGTCCGGACGCTGCCGCTGGGCACAGCCTACGCGGTCTGGACGGGCATCGGCGCGGTTGGCACCGTGATCTACGGCATTCTCCGGTTTGGGGAGTCCGCCTCGTGGTTTCGTCTGGCCTGTATCGGACTGATCATCGTGGGGCTGGTAGGATTAAGGTTCGCACCCAGCAGCAAGTGAGCCGGGCGGCAGAGGAAAGGACCACAATTTGGCAAATCATCCAAAAGTCAGCGCGCAGAAGCGCGCACGCGAACGGGCACGACAGGAACGGCAGAAGGAAAAGCAGGCGCGGCGCGAAGAGGCGCGCGATCGGCCAAAGTTGTCCACGCCGAGAACGGGCGACGAAGACCCAGACATCGCCGGCATCGTCCCCGGCCCGCAGGCGTCACCGTGGGGCGACGACGCCCCGTGGGGTGAAGAGGCCGAAGACGACTCAGCGGATCCGAAGGCCGGCTGACCAGATGCGGCCCGGCATCGGGACCCCTGCAATCTCGCGATAGGTTTCGTCCAGCAGGTTCGCCCCTTCGATGAAGACCGCGACCCGGCCGAGCGGCCGGGTCAGTCGCCCCCCGACCAACACATACTGCTGACCATCGACGCGATCTCGCGCGTCGAGGGTGAGGGCGAGGTGTGTCCGCCATCCGGTGGGGACGGCGACGGCCAGCCCGGCGCTCTGCCGGGCGTACTCCAGGACGTACTTCGAGAGGAGTTGCGCGCGCGGCGCCTCCAGGTCCAGTGCGGTGTAGTGCGCGCGCACCACCGCGTCGGCCCACCGGCGTGTGGCTGAGAACTCGATGCCGCGCGTGGTGAGCTGGTGCACGTTGGTCGTGCGCCAGCGATCGGTCGCGCGTTCGCGCACCCAATCGATGACGTCCTCATCCCACCGCGTAAACGGCGACACGCTCAGCGTCCATCCCGCGAGCGAGAGATCGGCGCCGGCCTCCAGGGACCAGCCCCGTTCGGGCAAGAGCGCGTCGCTGGCCTGATGCGCGGGGTCGGTGTAGTAGCGCTCCGTGAACGTCGGAATGCGGAAGGCGCGGGCGGCCGAGCCGCGCAGACGCACGCGTGTGTTCACGACAGTGCTGATCGACAGCGACGGACTCCACGCGGTGCCGAAGGTGGAGTAGTGGTCGACGCGTGTGCCGCCGTGGATGGACATGCGCGCCGCCGGCGTCCACAGGCCTTCGACGAATCCATACGCGCGGCTGTAGGTCCGGTCACCGAGGTTGGAGGAGTTGATCCAGTCACCACCGCCGCCGGTGCCAAGGTTGACGCGCAGGCGGGGGCCGACAAGCCGGCTGGCGGAGACGTCGGCCTCGAGCGCGTGCGTCGTGTGCGTGTTTTCGGCGAAGCCCGGGCGTTTGATGTCCCAGCGGAATCGGTCGTTGTGTGTGCGCCCGGCCACGCGCGTGTGCGCCGACCAGGCGGACCCGGTCACGTTCCACTGTGTGGAGACCACCGTGCCATCGGTCCATTCCTTCGAGGGCGAGCTGCCGTAGAAGCCGTTGGCTCCGAATGCGCGCCGCTGATGCCGCGCATCGATCGCCAGTCCCTTGCCGAGGCGTCCGCGTACGCTGCCCCCACCCATGCCGTAGTCGCGGTCGAACATGAATCCGTCTGAGCGCGAGCCCCAGGCCGACATCGTCCACGCGTCCGGCAGACCGTAGCCGCTGACCGACGCCTGTCCGGCTGCGGCACCGAAGGAGCCGCCGCTGATCTCCCCGGTCGCGTGGCGATCCCGTCGGGTGAGGATCTGAATCGTGCCGCCGAAGGCGTCAGCGCCGTGGACGGCGGACGCGGGGCCGGCCACGACCTCGATGCGATCGATGGCGACCATGGGGGCGGGGAACTCGCCGTTGTGATGGCCGCTCTGCGCGTTGTTCAGACGCACACCATCGATCAGTACCAATGCCTGGCCGAACGTGGCGCCACGCAGGCTGAAGTCGGTTTGCACGCCGGCGCCGCCGCGCGCACGAAGGTCGACGCCGGCTAGCAGTCGCAAGCCGTCCACCAGAGATGAGACGCCTAACAGTGTAAGGTCGTCGCGAGTGAGCGTGGAGACTGAACGGCCCACCGTGTCTGCGGGCACCGGCGTGACCGTCGCCGTCACGACCACGTCGCTTGTCACGCGC
>VFZF01000036.1 GCA_016871335.1 Acidimicrobiia bacterium | reverse complement strand
CGATCTTCGGATCCACCGACGAACGCGTCACGCGTCCCCTCGGCCGCGGCGAGGTGCTGACCGCCGACGTCTTCTGCCGCCCCTGCCACCTCCGCGACTGTCCCATCGATCACCGCTGCATGAAAAGGATCACCGTGGACCAGGTCTTCGCCGCCGTCTCCCGCCATTTGGCCTTCAGCACCTCGGGAGCGTCCTTGTGACAAGTGATGTTGGAACTGCGGACCGCGGACTGCGGACCGCGGACAGCGGACAGCGGACTGCGGACAGAGCCGTGTTTGTAGACCGCGACGGCACCCTGATCCACGAGGTGGGTTACCTGAGCCGCCTGCAGGACGTGAAGTGGTTCCCCGGCACCATGGATGCCATCCGGTTGCTCAACCGTGCCGGCTACCTGGTGTGTGTGGTTACCAATCAGGGGGGGATCGGTCTGGGGCTGTGTGATGAAGCATTTGTCCACTCTGTGCATGCGGCCATGGACGCCGAGTTGTCCGCAAGCGGCGCCAAAGTGGACGGCTGGTATTTCTGCCCGCATCATCCGCACGCCGTCGTCGAATCCCTGAAGACGCCGTGTGGGTGTCGCAAGCCCGGTCGTGCGATGATCGACGCGGCCGTGCGCGAGCACGGTATTGATCTGTCGCGATCGTGGGTGATTGGTGATCGCGACGTAGACGTCCGGTTGGCGCACGCCGTGGGCGCGCGGGGAGTGCTGGTGACCACGGGGCATGGTGCGCGTGATCTGGAACGGTTCGGACGCGCGTTGCCCGATGGCACGTTGGTGGCGTCGGACCTGTCGGAGGCGGTCGCAGAGGTGTTGACGCGATGAATGGACGGTACGCGGAAATTGTCGGGCGTTTTTCCCAGGCACACATAGTCGTCGCTGGGGATTTGATCGCCGACGAATTCATCTACGGTCAGGTTGCGCGTGTCTCTCGGGAGGCACCGGTACTGATTCTCAAGTACGATACGACTGCGCTGCTGCCGGGGGGCGCCGGCAATGCGGCGGCTAATGTCGCCTCGCTCGGTGCCCGGGTCAAGGTGGTCGGCGTGGTCGGACGCGACGACGCGGGACGGCGCCTGCTGGCGGCGATGCCGAAGCGGGCAGACACACGCGGCGTGGTGCGCGCTGCCGGGTACACGACCCCGGTGAAGACGCGCGTGCTGGCCGGCGGTGTCCATTCGGCCAAACAGCAGGTCGTGCGGATCGATCGGGTCGGCCCCACGTTGACTGCACGTCAGACGCAGGCGTTGTCACGGAAGATCGAGATGTCGCTGGCGGCATCCATTGCCGACGCCGATGCCGTGATCGTGTCCGACTATGGCAGCGGACTGTATTCGCCCGGGATGGTCGAGCGCGCCGAGGCGCGTGCGGCAGGCAAGTCGCGGAAGAAGCGGGATCAGCGGTCGCGGCTGGAGCCCACCTATGTCGGCCGTGTGCCGATGATCCTTGTGGACTCGCGGTACGGGTTGTCCGGCTTCAAGGGCGTCACCGCGTGTACGCCGAACGAGTCCGAGGTCGAGGCCATGCTCGGCATCACGATCGGCGATGACCTCGATGTGCTCGAGAAGGCCGGACGTACGTTGCTGCGCAAGTTGCAGGCGCGTGCGGTGCTCATCACCCGAGGCAGCAAAGGCATGGCGCTGTTCGAACCCGGGTGTCCGACCGATTACATTCCGATCGTCGGCTCCGATCAGATCGCCGACGTCACCGGCGCCGGCGACACCGTCATCGCCACCTTTACCCTGGCGCTCGCCTGCGGCGCCACTTTCGGCGAAGCCGCCCGCCTCGCCAATCACGCCGGCGGCCTCGTCGTCATGAAGCGCGGCACGGCGACCATTTCCGCCCGGGAGCTGCTAATGAGCTCGGAGGCGATTTCGTAGGAACTCGCCTCCGAGCTCGTTTTGATATGGCCCACATTTTGTTGGACAACGAAATCGCCGCACAGGTGAACGCCGACCGCGCCGTCGGGCGCACCGTCGCGTTTGCCAACGGCGCGTTCGACCTCCTGCACGTGGGGCACGTCCGGTATCTGGAGGCCGCGAAGGCGGAGGCCGACCGGCTGGTGGTGGCGATCAACAGCGATGCGTCCGTCCGCGCATCCAAGGGCGAAGGCCGGCCGATTCTCGACGAACACGCCCGCGCTGAAATCGTTGCCGCCCTGCGGTGTGTGGACTACGTGGTGATCTTTGATGACCGCACCGTGGACCGGCTGCTGACAAGGCTCAGGCCGGACGTGCACTGCAAGGGCACCGACTACACGCTGGAGACCGTCCCCGAGCGTGACACCGTCCGCGCCTACGGCGGTCGCATTGCCATCGTCGGCGATCCGAAGGACCATTCCACGACCAGCCTCGTGGGTAAGCTCAAACCATGAAGGTGCTGGTGGTTCGGCTCGGTTCACTCGGCGATTTGGTGCACGCGTTGCCGGCCCTGGCCCAGTTGCGAGCCGCGATGCCTGACGCGCGGATTGACTGGCTCGTCGAACCCGCGCATGCCGAGTTGCTGCGCCTTGTCCCGGTGATTTCGAACGTCATCGTGCTGAAAGGGAAGTCGGCCAGTGGATGGCTGGCGACGGCCCGTGAACTGCGCGCCAACAAATACGACATGGCGCTGGATCTTCAGGGCCTGATCAAGTCCGCGGCCCTGGCTCGATTGTCAGGGGCGCGGCAGGTCGTGGGTTTTGATACCACGTCCCTGCGCGAACCCGCCGCCCGATGGGGCTACACCGACCAGGTGGACGTCGGGGAGGGCCGTCACGTCATCGACAAGAACCTCGATCTGACAACCTGGGTTGTCGCGAAGAAGGCGCCGGGAAATGAGCTCGGAGGCGATTTTCGCGAAAATCGCCTCCGAGCTCATTTCCCGCTGGCCCTCCAGCCCTCCCCGGCCCTCGCCTCGCTCCGCGAGGCGTGGGCCGCGAAGGGCGCGGTCCCGGACTTCGCGCTGATTAACCCAGGCGCCGCCTGGGTTAATAAGCGCTGGCCGCCCGCGGCGTTCGCCGCGGTCGCCCGCTGGATCCACGCCACCTACGCCTGGACCCCGGTGATCCTCTGGGGGCCAGGCGAAGAGGCCCTCTCCGACGCCATTGTCGCGGGCGCGGACGGCGCCGCCGTCCGCGCCCCGCGCACCACCATCAACGACCTGCTCGCCCTGGCCGGCGCCGCGAAGCTTTTTGTCTCGGGCGACACCGGCCCATTGCATCTCGCGTGTGCAATGGGCACGCCCGTCGTCGCGTTGTTCGGCCCGACGACCGAACAACGCAACGGTCCATGGGATGATCGGGACGTGTCCATCTCGCGTTACGACCACTGTGACTGCCACTACCAGCGCACCTGCCGGCGCGACGCCACCCACACCATCCGCCTTCGCTCCGAAGGAGCTTCGGCGGACTTCGCCCACGCCACCTACGCCACCCACTCAACCTCACCCAACCCCACCCAACCCCACCCAACCGACACGTGGTGCCTTGGCACCATCTCGGTCGCCGAAGTGACCGCCGCCATCGAACGGCGCCTCGCGCACACAGGCGGGGCCCGATGAGCTGGACCACAGTCGCCCGCTGGCGCGTGCCGCTCGGTTTTGCGACGTTCGCCGCCGCGGCAACGCTGGCAGCGCCGACCCCGGCCACACTTGCGGCCGGCGCCGCCATTGCCGCACTCGGACAGGCCCTGCGCGTCTGGGCCGCCGGCCACATCGAAAAGGGGCGCGAAGTCACCACGAGCGGCCCCTACAAACACCTCAGGCATCCGCTGTACGCAGGCTCGTTGATGATGGGCGCAGGATTTGTGATTGCCGCCGCCTCCGTCTGGACCGCCGCGCTCGCCGTCGCCTATTTCACCGTCACCTACGTGGCCGCCGTGCGCACCGAAGAGGCCACACTCGACGCGCGATTTGCCGGCCAGTACACCGCCTACAAGGAAGGCCGCGCCCCCGACATGCAGCGCACGTTCTCCGCCCAGCGCGCGTTCGGCATGAACCGGGAATGGCGCTCGATCGCCGGTTTAGCCGCCGCATTTGCATTGATATTTGCCTTGATGTGGTGGCGCGTGTGATAATTCATCGGTTGTCGGCACGGGCGGTTAGCTCAGCGGTAGAGCACTGGCCTTACACGCCGGCTGTCACAGGTTCGAATCCTGTATCGCCCATTTTGCGGGGTCGTAGTTCAGTTGGTTAGAACGCTGGCCTGTCACGCCAGAGGTCGCGAGTTCGAGTCTCGTCGGCCCCGCCACTCTTAAGATGTCCTGGCCCGTAGTCGGACACGCGCGCATCGCGGATGTGCTCACAAAATCCGTGAGCGCAGGCCGCGTCCCCCAGACCCTGCTGTTCGCCGGCCCCGCGGGCATCGGCAAATTCGCCACCGCCATCGCTCTGGCACAAGCCGTGAACTGCGGCACTTCGGAACCCCGGAACCCCGGCACTCCGTGTCGACGATGCTCCACATGCGAACGCATCGCACGTCGCCAGTTCTCCGACGTCATCGTTGTTGAGAAAGGCGACTACGCGTCCATCTCGATCAAGGTGGTCCGCGAAAAAATTCTCGCGCTGATCGGCTACCGGCCCTTCGAGGGACAGAAGCGTGTGTTCATCGTCGACGGCGCGGACGACCTCACGTGGGAAGCGCAGGACTCGCTGCTCAAGACTCTCGAAGAACCGCCACCCGCGGCGATTCTCATTCTCATCGCGACCTCACCCGACGTGATGAAAGCCACCGTGCTCTCGCGGTGTCGTCGCCTGCGATTCGGCACGCTCAGCGACGAGGAAGTCGCGCGTGTGCTCCAGGACACGATGGGGATGGACGCCGCATCCGCCCGCTCGCGCGCCGCCATCGCCGGTGGAAGCGTGGGGCAGGCCCTGGCCATCGATGGGGGGACGCTCGAAGAGGATCGTGACCTCGCCCTGGCCTTCCTCCAGGCCGCCGCCTCACCCAACCTCGGCTCACGCCTCAAAGCCGCCGCCGCTCTGACCGTGCACGAAAAAAAGCGCCGCAGCCGCGAAGCCGTCGCCACCCGCCTCGCGCACCTCTCAGCCCTGCTGCGCGACCTCGCCGTCACCGACACCGGCAACGCCGCACTGGCCCGTGCTTTTCCGCCCGACCGCCTCATCCCGGCGTTCAGCACAGTCGCCCGCGCCCAATCCGCCCTCGACCGCAACGCCAGCCCCAAAGTCGTCGCCGACTGGATCGCCGCCAGCCTGTGAGCCAGAATTCACAACGAGACATGGAGATTCCGAGGGTCTTTGGTTTGGGTCCCCCGCTCAAGCCGGATCCCAAAAAGAACCTCCCAGCCCTCCATGCCTCCTGTGAAATAAGACAAGCGTTTTTGGCCCGTGCATTAAGCTATTGAGCGCATGATGTCTGACACGTCCCCCCAGAACCCATTGGCCGCCCAGCTCCTCGAAAAGCTGACGAACCGCACCGCCCGCACCGGCGTCGTGGGTCTCGGCTACGTCGGTCTGCCGCTGGCCGTGGAGTTCGGGAACGCGGGGTTTACGGTCATCGGCATCGACCTCGACCAGCGCAAGGTGGACGCGATCAATCGCGGCGAGTCGTACATCCAGGATGTCCCGAGTGAAGCCGTCGCGCGGCTGGTCAAGGCCGGCAAGTTGTCGGCGACCACCAACCTGAGCGCGGCCGACACGGTCGACACCATCAACATCTGCGTCCCCACGCCCCTGCGCAAGACCAAAGACCCCGACCTCTCCTACGTGGTCGCCTCCGCCGAAGCAATTAAGGGACACCTGCGACCGGGCAACCTCGTCATCCTCGAGTCCACGACGTATCCGGGCACGACCGAGGAAGTGGTGCAGTCGATCCTCGAAGACTCAGGCCTCAAGGCCGGCAAGGACTTCTTCGTCGCCTTCTCGCCCGAGCGCGTCGATCCAGGCAACGAAAAGTTCAACACCAAGAACGTGCCGAAGGTGGTCGGCGGCCTCACGCCCGACTGCTCGTTGCTTGCGAAGGCGTTGTACACCGCGTCGATCGATCACGTGGTGATGGTCAGCTCGCCGAAAGTCGCCGAGATGGTGAAGCTCCTCGAAAACACCTTCCGCGCGATCAACATCGGTCTGGTCAACGAACTCGCGATGATGTGCGACAAACTCGGCATCAGCGTGTGGGAAGTCATCGACGCCGCTGCCACCAAGCCCTTCGGCTTTATGCCGTTTTACCCCGGCCCCGGTCTCGGTGGACACTGCATTCCGATCGACCCCTTCTACCTCTCGTGGAAGGTCAAGGAAGTCGGCTTCGAAGCGCGTTTCATCGAACTCGCAGGGCAGGTCAACGGCGCCATGCCGCACCACGTTGTCGACAAAATCGGCGATGCGCTCAACGATCAGAGCAAGGCCATCAAAGGCTCGAACATTCTCATCCTCGGCGTCGCCTACAAAAAGGGGATAGACGATGTGCGGGAGTCGCCGGCGCTGGATGTCATGACGCTCCTGCTCAAGAAGGGGGCGAACATCACGTATCACGATCCCTTTGTGCCGCACATCGACGGCGACCACTGGACCGGCGGCATGGACATGAACTCCGCGCCCTATTCCGACGAGGCCATCGCGAGCGCGGACTGCGTTGTCATCCTCACCGATCACGTCGAGTTCAACTACCCGGCCATCGCTGCGAAGGCCAAAGCGGTTGTCGATACACGCAACGCCGTGAAGGCGCCGCACCGCAACGTCTACAAACTCGGAGCCCCGCTCCCGAAGTAACCCGTGGACGCTCTGCCGATTCTCGCGATCACCGTCGGGGATCCGGCGGGCATCGGCCCTGAGGTCGCGAGCAAGGCCGTGTCCGACCCGCGCGTGCTGGCGGTCTGTGAGCCGCGCCTCTATGGTCCCGCCAAGCCCGAAGACGTCGAGCCGTACCCGGCCGGTGTGGTCAGTGCGATCTCCGGACTCCGTTCCTACGAGGAAGTCGTGCGCGCCGTCGAAGATGCTCTCCGCGGTGCCGTCGACGGCATTGTCACCGCGCCCATCAACAAGGCGGCGTTTGCCGCTGCGGGTTTGCCCTGGAAGGGCCACACCGATCTGATCGCGCATCTCTGCGGTGCGCCCGAAGCCGGCATGATGTTCTGGTCCGAGAAGCTGCGCGTTGTCCTCGCGACCGTCCACATTCCGCTCTCGGACGTGCCAGTCGCGCTCACGAAGGACAAACTCTGCGCGATCATCCGGATGACCGCCGCCGCGATGCCGCGCTTCGGCTACCCGTCACCCCGCATCGCCGTCACCGGCCTCAATCCGCACGCCGGTGAAGACGGTCTGCTCGGCAGCGAAGAACTCATCACCATCCGTCCCGCGATCGAGGCGTGTGTGAAGGACGGCATCACCGTGTCGGGCCCATTCCCGGCCGACACCGTCTTTGTGCGCGCCGCCCGCGGCGACTTCGACGTGGTGGTGGCCTGTTACCACGACCAGGGCCTCATTCCCGTGAAGCTCCTGTCGTTCGGGCACTCGGTCAACGTCACGATCGGCGTGCCCATCATCCGCACATCGGTCGACCACGGCACCGCATTCGACATCGCCCGGCGCGGCATCGCCGATCCGGGCTCAATGGTCGAAGCCATCCTGCTGGCCGCACGGCTGGCCACTGCATCAAAAGCATGATTCACAGCGAGACATGGAGGCATGGAGGTTGCTCCCAGCGATCTGGACAACGGGCTGGGGGCCCGGCGTTGCTCAGCCTCCATGCCTCGTTGTGCAAAACCGCTCTGCGTGTCACGAGTGAGGCGTGTCAGTGATCGTAGTCATCGGCGCAGGCGTCATGGGGTTGGCGTCAGCGTTGGCGCTGCTGCGTAAGGGGCGCGAGGTGGTCGTGCTCGAACGGCATCGGCGTGCCGGGCTCGATACGTCCACGCACAACAGCGGGGTCATTCACGCCGGGTTGCATTACCCGCCCGGCTCGCTCAAGGCGCGCCTCTGTGTGGAGGGCCGCGACCGGCTCAAGGCCTTCTGCGCGGCGCACAACGTGCCGCATCACACGTCCGGCAAGCTGGTGGTGGCCACCGACACGTCCGAGGAACCCGCCATCGATGCACTGGCCGCCAACGCGCGCGCCAGTGATGTCGAGGTCGAGGTCGTCGACGCGGCATTCGTTCACGCGAAAGAACCCAACGTGCGTGCGACGCGGGCGTTATGGTCGCCGCACACTGCGTGGATCGAAGCCGAAGCGTACGTGAAGGCCCTTCAGCGCGAAGTGGAGCGTCTCGGCGGTCACGTGTTGCCTGGTTCACCCGTGCTCGGTGTCGAACCCGAAGGTGATCACGTGCAGGTCATCACGCCGCTCGAACGCATCGATGCCGACCTCGTCGTCAACGCTGCGGGTTTGATGGCCGACGAGGTCTCCGCAGTGTGTGGGGGAGAGCCCTTCACGATCTACCCGTGCCGCGGTGAGTACGCCGAGCTCACGCCGAAGGCGTCGGCGCTCGTCAACGGCCTCGTCTATCCCGTGCCGCATCACAGTGGCCATGGCCTTGGCGTCCATCTCACGAAGACCGTCAGCGGCACCGTGTGGCTTGGGCCGACGATCAGATATCAGGACCGCAAGGACGACTACGAAGCTGACCGCGAGCCGCTCGAGGCGTTCCTCGCGTCCACCCAGCGTCTGCTCCCGGCTCTGACGCTCGCCGACCTGCGCCTCAGCGGCTCCGGCATCCGCGCCAAGATCCATCCCCCGACCCAGAAGTTCGCCGACTTCCTCATCCGCCGCGACACCCGCCGGCCCTGGCTCATCCACGCCGCCGGCATCGATTCCCCCGGCCTCACCGCCAGCCTGGCGATCGGGGACCTGGTGGCCCGGACCGCGGACTAGCGGACTAGCGGACCAGCGGACCAGCCGTGCGTAGGGCCCGCTGAACTGTAGCGGGCCATCTCGACTGATTTGTAGTAACGTTACTACGTGCCCATCAAAACTCTGTCCAGCCGGGAGTTCAACCAGCAGGCGAGCGAGGCGAAGAAGGCGGCCAAGCGCGGCCCGGTCTTCATCACCGAGCGCGGCAAGCCCGCGCACGTACTGCTCAGCATAGAAGCGTATCGGCGCCTGACCGGCACCGGAGTGTCGCTGGCTGAGGCGGTCGCTGACCGCTCGGCGGCGGGGGCACAAGTTGACCTTGAGATTCCCCGCCTGGATGGTTTCTTCCGCACGCCTGAATCACTCTGATGTTTCTGCTCGACACCAACGTGCTGTCGGAGTTGCGCCGGCCGGAGCGAGCACATCCTCGCGTCATCGAATGGGCCGGGCTGCATCCGATCGGAGACTGTTTTGTTTCGGCCGTCACTGTTCTTGAACTCGAGCTCGGCGTGTTGCTTTCGGAGCGCAGGGATCCGGCCGCTGGCCGCGTGCTGCGCGAGTGGCTCGAGGGCGCGGTGCTGACTCAATTTGATGAGCGGATTCTCCCCGTTGACGTCGACGTAGCTCGTAGGTGTGCCCAACTCCACGTCCCCGACCCCCGCAGCCAGCGTGATGCGCTCATCGCCGCGACGGCGCTCGTGCACGGCATGGCCGTCGTCACGCGGAACGTCG
>VFZF01000035.1 GCA_016871335.1 Acidimicrobiia bacterium | reverse complement strand
CGCCGATCATCGCCGCTTCGAGCAGCAGCATGAAGAACGAGAACTCGCGCACGCGGTCGGTGACCGATTCCCACGAACACAACAGCGCAATCGGCGTCAGGAACGTGGTCAGAATGACGAGCCACAGCGTGATGCCGTCAAGACCGATGTGATACGAGATGCCGAAAGCCGGCAGCCACGTATACCGTTCGACAAACTGGAAGTCCGCCGACGTCGCGTCGAACCCCGTCCACAGGAACAGGCTCGCGAGGAAGGTGACCACCGACACACCAAGCGCCACCTGGCGGACGAGGGAATCTCTCCCCTTCCCCAGCAGGAGCACCAGCAGGCCTCCCAGAAGCGGCAACAGGACCAGAAGAGTTAGCGCCACAGGTAGTACCCCAGGATCGCGACGACCCCCACAAAGATCGACATGGCATACGCGCGGACCGACCCGGTCTGCACCCGCCGCAACACCGCACTCCAGCCACGCACGGTCAACCCGACGCCGTTGACAATGCCGTCAATGACGCCGGCATCCATGACCTTCCACAACGCGCCCGTCGAGAGGCGCTTGATCGGCTGCACAAACACCGCGTCGTAGAGCTCATCCACGTAGTACTTGTTGTAGAGCACCTTGTGGACGCCGCTGAACTGCGCCGCCAGCGCCTCCGCGCGGCCAAAGCCGTTCTTGAACAACGCGGTCGCCAGCAGGATGCCGGCAATGGCCACCGCAATCGACAGGCCCATCAGGCCCAGTTCGATCGCAACGTCTCCATGCACGGCGGCCGCATGTGCGACCTCCTCCCCGCTCAGGGTCATCGCATGGAAGCTCGGCTCGAGGAACGCCTCAATCTGGTTGTGCCCGCCAAGCGCATGCGGGACACCGAAGAAGCCCGCCACAATCGACCCGACCGCCAGCAGCACCAGGGCGATGGCCATGGGCCTGGGGGCGTCGTGGAGGTGGGCGGATGGGCCGCTGGGCGGATGGGCGGCTGAGTGCCCGGTGCTCCCGTGCACGTGTGCACTCGTGCCCTCGTGCTCCGGTGCACTATTCGCCCGACTGGTCCCCCAGAACGTCATGTAGAGGAGCCGGAACATGTAGGTCGCCGTGAGGAACGCGGCGACGACGGCGAGGCCCCAGAGGACGTAGTGACCACTGGACCAGGTCTTCCAGAGGATTTCGTCCTTCGAGAAGAAGCCGGCAAACGGCGGCAGACCGGAGATGGCGATGGTGCCGATGAGGAACGTCCAGAAGGTGATCGGCAGCTTGTCTTTCAGGCCGCCCATGAAGCGCATGTCCTGCTGGCCGTGCAGCGCGTGAATGACGGCGCCCGACCCGAGGAACAACAGCGCCTTGAAGAACGCATGGGTGTAGAGGTGGAAGACACCGCCCGCAAACGCGCCGACACCCACCGCCAGGAACATGTAGCCCAGCTGCGACACGGTCGAATACGCGAGCACCCGCTTGATGTCGTTCTGCACCAGCCCGATGGTGCCGGCCACAAGCGCCGTCAGCACACCGACGATCGCAATCACTTCAAGCGTGAACGGCGCGTGGCTGAAGAGCACGGCGTTGCGCGCAATCATGTACACGCCGGCGGTGACCATCGTCGCGGCATGGATGAGGGCCGACACCGGCGTCGGGCCTTCCATCGCGTCCGGCAGCCACACATACAGCGGCAGCTGCGCCGACTTGCCCGTCGCGCCCAGGAACAACAGCAAGGTCGCGCCCGTGAGCAACCCGGCTCCGGCCATCGTGCCCGCCTCCACCTCGAGCTGCGACACCTGAATGGCGAGCAGCTGGAAGTCCAGCGTGCCAAACGCGGTGAAGAGAATGAGCATGCCGAGGATGAAGCCGAAGTCGCCGATACGGTTGACGACGAAGGCCTTCTTGCCGGCATCAGCCGCAGACTGCTTGGTGTAGTAGAAACCGATGAGGAGGTAGGAACAGAGGCCCACCCCTTCCCACCCGATGAACATCACCGGGAAGCTGGCGCCAAGCACCAGGATGAGCATGAACGACGCGAACAGGTTCAGATACGAGAAGTACCGCGCGAAGTCGGGATTCGTCTCGTCGTGCATGTACGCCGTCGAGTAGAGGTGAATCAGGGTGCCGATGCCCGTGATCACCAGAATCATGATCGACGACAGCGGGTCGAGGCGCAGGGCAAACGGAATTTCGAGCGTGCTCGAGGCGATCCAGGTGAACACGTGCTGATCGATGGCGCGTACGCCCCCAATCGGCTCCAGCCCCAGCATCGTCCACACGGCGGCGACCGAGACGCCGAAGGCGCCGGCCATGGCAGCGGTGGCAATCCCACCCGACAGGCCCTGCGACCAGCGGCGACCGACGGTCGCGTTGATCAGGAACCCGAGAAACGGCAGAAGAGGAATCAGCAGCAGCACAGTCTCACCACTTCAGCGTTGTAAAGGCGTCCGGCGACAGCGTTTCGCGATGCCGGTAGAGCGCAATGAGAATCGCGAGGCCGACGGCGGCTTCGGCAGCCGCGACCGTGATCACGAAGAACGCGATGATCTGGCCGTCCACCGTGCCGAGGAACCGGTCGACCGCGACAAACGTCAGGTTGACGGCGTTGAGCATCACTTCGACCGACAGGAGGATGGTGATGAGGTTGCGCCGCAGGAAAACCCCGGCCGTGCCAATCGAGAACAACACGGCCGAGAGGGCCAGATACGTGTTGAGCGTGGGTTCAGGCAACACGATCAGCGGTCCTTTCGCGCGATGATGACGGCGCCGACCATCGCAACGAGAATCAGGATGGACGTGGCTTCGAAGGCAAACGCGTACTCCCGGAAGAGCCGCAGACCGATGTCCTTCACCGTGGTGCCCACCCCGTCAGCCATGAACGGCGCGTCGGCGATGGTGCGGAGCGCCCAGATGAGCTGCACGGCCAGGACCACCGCGAGCACCGCGCCGAGGCGCCGTGGCCCTGGGCCGATCACAAACCGTGGTTTCGGGTCGTTCCCCTCATCCTCCTTCGTCACGTTCAGGAGCATGACCACGAAGAGGAAGAGGACCATGATGGCGCCGGCATACACGATGATCTGCAGGACGGCCATGAAAGGCGCGTTGAGCAGCACGTAGAGACCGGAGAGCGCCGCGAAGGAGACGATCAGCAGCAGCACGCTGTACATCGGGTTGCGCTGGCCGACGACCAGCACCGACGACACAATCGCGACCACCGCAAAGAGCCAGAAGAACAAGGCATCCATAACGCTTACCACCCGTACCTGAGCACAAGGCCCGCCGTGACCAGGAGGTTGATCGTGGCCGCCGGCAGCAGCCACTTCCACCCGAACTCCATCAGGTGGTCATACCGGTAGCGCGGCAACGTCCAGCGCATCCAGATGTAGAAGAAGAGCAGCAGGAAGACCTTGGCGAGGAACCAGACCCAGCCGAGCCACTCGGGGAGGAACGGGCCGTGCCAGCCGCCGAGGAACAGGTTGACGGCGACCGCGGACATCGTGGCCATCGCGATGTATTCGGCCATAAAAAACAGCGCGAAGGTCATCGAGCTGTATTCGGTGTGGTAGCCGGCAACCAGTTCCTGTTCGGCTTCCGGAAAGTCGAACGGCGCGCGGTTGGTTTCGGCAACCGCGGCGGTCATGAAGATGAAGAAGCCGACCGGCTGCAGGAAGATGTACCACTTCGGGATGAAGCCGAACCAGTAGCCCTGCTGCGAGTCGACGATTTCGTTGAGCGACAGGCTGCCGGCCAGCATCACGACCGCGGCGAGCGAGAGGCCGAACGAGAGTTCGTAGCTGATCATCTGCGCCGACGAGCGGAGGCCGCCGAGCAGCGAGTACTTGCTGTTGGACGCCCAGCCGGCGAGCACGATGCCGTACACGCCCATCGAGGTGATCGCGAAGAGTGCGAGGACGCCGACGTTGACGTTGGCGGCCACCAGCTTCACGGGGTCGTCGAGGAGTCCGAAGAACGTGGTGTCGGCGCCGAACGGCACGACCGAGAAGGCGGCGAACGCGGCGGCCGCGCACAGGATCGGCGCGAGATAGAAGAGGAACGTGTCGGCGGCCTTCGGCCGCAGTTCCTCCTTCATCATGAGCTTGATGATGTCGGCCAGCGGCTGCATCGCGCCCCAGGGGCCGACGCGGTTCGGCCCCAGGCGCTGCTGCACGAAGGCGGCGACCTTGCGCTCCATGAGCACGAGGACGGCCGCTGAGTTCAGCAGCATGAAGAACGTGAAGCCGATGACGCCGAGATGCGCGATGAGCTGTGGATCCATGTCTTAGTGCGCATGGGCGTGCGCCCGCGCCTCCGATCGCCAATCGGCCTTCAGCGTGCAGCGGCCTTCGCGGACGTGGGCTTCAAATTCCTCGCGGAACAACCCGACGGTCGTGAGCACGGGCGTGGCCGCCGCATCGCCGAACGCGCACAACGTCTTGCCCGTGATGTTGTTGGCCACCGACAGCAGCAGGTCGATGTCCTTCATCTGCCCCTCGCCGCGTTCGATGCGGCCGAGCAGTTTGTGCAGCCAGTCGCCGCCTTCACGGCACGGCGTGCACTTGCCGCACGACTCGTGTTTGTAGAAGTAGAGGAGGTTTTCCGCCGCCCACACCATGCAGGTGGTCTCGTCCATGACGATCATGCCGGCCGATCCGAGCATCGACCCGGCCTTCATGACGCCATCGAAACTGGCGGGGATGTCGATCTGATCCGGCAGCAGGATCGGCACCGAGGACCCGCCGGGAATCACGGCCTTGAGCTTGCGGTCGCCGCGGATGCCGCCGCCGTACTGTTCGCCGTAGATGAGTTCCTTCACCGTGACGTGCATCGGCGCCTCGTAGACGCCAGGACGTTTCACGTGTCCGCTAAGGCAATACAGCTTCGGACCGCCGTTCTTCTCGGGCCCGAGCGATGCGAACCACTCGGCGCCACGCGTGATGATCGGCGGCACGTTGCAGAGGGTCTCCACGTTGTTCACCGCCGTCGGGCAGTCGTAGAGACCGGCCACGGCCGGGAACGGCGGCTTCAGACGCGGCTGCGCACGCTTGCCTTCCAGCGACTCAATCAGCGCCGTCTCTTCACCGGCTTCATACGCGCCGGCACCACGATGCACGAAGATTTCGCAGTCGAACCCGGTGCCGAAGATGTTCTTGCCGATGAACCCGGCCGCCCGCGCCTTGGCCAGTTCAGCTTCGAGCACTTCCTGCACGTGGTAGAACTCGCCGCGGATGTAGATGTAGGCGACTTTCGCGCCAATTGCGTGACACGCAATCAGGCACCCTTCAAACAGCAGGTGCGGATTGCGCTCCATCAGCACGTGATCCTTGAACGTGCCCGGTTCACTTTCGTCCGCGTTGCAGCAGATGTACTTCGGCTTCGACGACTTCTTGTCGACAAACTGCCACTTCATGCCGGTCGGAAAACCGGCGCCGCCGCGGCCGCGCAGGCCCGACGCCTTGACCACGTCCACGACGTCGTCGGGCGTCATCGACAGCGCCTTCCGCAGCGCCTCGTAGCCGCCCTGCTTCACATAGAAGTCGAGCGTGAAGCCGTTCGGCGTGTTCACGTGAGGAGTGAGGATGAGTTCCATGATGTTCCCGTGGCAGCCTGAAGTTCAGGCCGCCCTACGAGTGCTCCTTGTGCAAATGACACCCGGTCAGCGACGCGGCGCCCTTGGTGCGCAGGCCGTCGACGAGTTTCTGCGCGTCTTCGGGCCGCTGACATTCGTGCCAATCGTCGTTCACACCCACGACCGGCGCGCGGTCACACGCGCCCAGGCACTCCACTTCAAACAGCGAGAACGCGCCATCGGCGGTGGTCTCCCCTGTCGAAATGCCGAGCACCTTCTGCAACTCATCGGTGAGCCGCTCGGCGCCGTTGAGCGCGCACGACAACGTACGGCACACCTGAATGATGTTTTTGCCGACCGGACGCTGATAGAACATCGTGTAGAACGACACGACATCCTCGACCTCGGCCGTCGAAATGCGGATGGCCGCAGCCACCGCCTTCATCGCGTTGCGCGAGATGTACCCCTGCTGCCGCTGCGCCAGATACAACGCCGCGATGACGGCCGACTTGCGGCGCTCCGCCGGATACCGGCTGCAGATGTCTTCGAGTGTGGCGAGGTTCTCGGCCGTGAACACAAACGCCGGACCTTCGTCGGCCAGGGCACGCTGCGACTGGTGCATGCCCTTGCCGTAGTCCATCAGGGGGTGGAAACTCATCGGTCAACGTCTCCCATCACAACATCCGTGGAACCGATCACGGCGATGACGTCGGCGATCAGGCCGCCCTTGATCATGCTCGGCAGCGCCTGGCACGCCAGGAATGACGGCGCGCGCGGCTTGACGCGAATCGGGCGATTGCCGCCGTCCGACACCACGTAGAACCCGTGTTCGCCACGCGGGCCTTCGACCGGCACGTACGCTTCGCCCCTGGGCACCGTGAAGCCCTGCGAATAAATCAGGAAGTGCTGAATGAGCGCTTCCATCTCGGTGTAGACCCGATCCTTGGGTGGGGGCACCACGCGATAGTCGCCGCAGTCGTATTCGCCGACCGGCGAAATGCGTTCAAGGGCCTGCTGGCAGATCTTCACGCTCTCGCGCATCTCGACCAGCTTCACCTGATACCGCGCGAACACGTCGCCGGCCGTCTGGGTCGGCACCGTGAAGTCGAACGTCTCGTACTTCAGGTACGGCCACACCTTGCGCACGTCGTAGTTGATCCCGACGGCGCGAGCCATCGGCCCGACAAGGCCCAGCGCCAGCGTCTCTTCCTTTGTCAGGGCGCCGACGCCAATCGTGCGCTTCTGCCACACCTGGTTCTTGGTGAGCATCAGCTCGTAGTTGTCCAGCGCGGCCGGCATCTTGTCGAGCAGCGCCTTCACCGCCTTGTGATAGCCGCGCGGCAGATCTTCACGCAGGCCGCCGACCCGGATGTAGCTCGGGAACATGCGGAAGCCCGCGATCATCTCGTTGAGATTCAGCAGCTGCTCACGCTCGCGGAACGCGTACATCATCACCGACACCGCGCCGATTTCCATCGCGTGCGTCGCCAGCCACACCAGATGGCTGTTGAGCCGCTGCAACTCGGCAATCAGCACGCGGATGTACGTGACGCGGTCGGGCATCTCCAGCCCGAGCAACTTCTCCACCGACAGGCAGAACGACAGGCTGTTCGACTGGGCGCCCAGGTAATCCATGCGCTCGACGAGCGGAATCACCTGCTGCCACTTCTTCTGCTCGGCGGTCTTTTCGATGCCGGTGTGCAGGAAGCCAATCGTGGGATCGGCGTTGACGATCGTCTCGCCGTCAAGCTCGAGCACCAACCGCAACACGCCGTGCGTGCTGGGGTGCTGCGGCCCCATGTTGACGGTCATCGTCTCTGTGCGAATTTCCGGCATGTTTACAAACCCTGCTCTAACCACTCACACACGGCGTGAATCCATGTGCGGTGCACTTCCTGTATCCGCGCCGTCACGTCGCTCGGCACATTGACCACGACATCCGCCAGGGCCGTCGTGTCCCCGCCGCCGCGCCCCGTGAGGGCGATCGTCACCAACCCCTGCGCCTTCGCCGCCCGCAGCCCCATCGTCACATTCGGTGACCGGCCGCTGGTCGTGATGCCGACCGCCACATCGCCCGGTCGTCCGAGCGCTTCTATCTGGCGGGCAAACACCGCGTCGAACCCGAGGTCGTTGCCGGCCGCCGTGAGTACCGCGCCGTCCGTGGACAACGCCAGTGCCGCAATCGCCCGGCGGGTGCGTGTGTACCGCACCACCAGCTCCGTCGCCAGGTGCTGCGCGTCGGTCGCGCTGCCCCCGTTACCGAACACCAACACCGTACGGCCCACCGTCACCGCGTCGGCAATCAGCGCCGCGCCTCGTTCCGCCTCGGTGCCCGACGCCGCCAGAAACGCCCGATGGGTCTCTGCCGCATCGGCCACCGCGCGATCGAGCGCGTTCCTGAACGACACGTCAGTCAGGTTTCTGAGCGAGGCGTGCCGACGCCGCACGCGCCGCCTGAATGTTCGCCGCAAACTCTTCCGGCGTCAGTTCCATCGGCGACCACGCCGCCGCATCCTTCCGCACCTGCACCGGGTAGTCCTTGCGCAGCGGATGCCCCGTCCAGTCATCCGGCGTCAGAATGCGACGCAGGTCCGGGTGCCCGGTGAACACGATACCGAACAGGTCGTACACCTCGCGCTCGAGCCAGTTGGCCGCAGGCCACACCCCCGTCAGCGTTGGTACCCGGGGATCCGTTTCCGGCACACGTACCTTCAGCCGCAACCGCCGCGCGGGCGCCGCGCCACCGGGCTGCGCAAAGGCCTCGCCCAGACACGCCAGGTGATACACCACTTCATAGCGGGGTTCGGCCGGGTGGTAATCCACCGCCGTGATCTCCACGAGGAACGAAAACTGCAGCCCCGCATGATCGCGCAACGCCCGGCAGACGTCGACGATGTGTTCTCGGGAGACGTAGGCGGTCGGCATATCGATCGCGTCAGCCGGTTCGAGCACCGCGGCCGGTGCCGTCTGGCGGACAAGGTCGAGCACGGTCGTGTCGATCACATTCGACATGACTAGGCCGACATCCTGGAGTTATCGATCTTCCGCTGGAGCTGGACGATGCCGTAGATGAGGGCTTCGGGGCGTGGCGGGCAACCGGGCACGTAGACGTCCACCGGCACCACCTGATCCACACCCTGCACAATCGCGTAGTTGTCGAACACGCCGCCGCAGCTCGCGCACGCGCCCATGGAGATCACCCACTTGGGCTCGGGCATCTGGTCGTAGATGCGGCGCAGGACCGGGGCCATCTTGCGGGAGAGGCGGCCGGCCACGATCATCAGGTCCGACTGGCGGGGCGATCCGCGGAAGACTTCGGCGCCGAAGCGCGCGACGTCGTAGCGGCCGGCAGCCATGGCCATCATTTCGATGGCACAGCAGGCCAGGCCGAAGGTCACCGGCCAGATGGCCGACCGACGGGCCCACTGCACCATCTTTTCGACCGATGTGGTGAGGATGGAGGCTTCCGCCTCGGTGTGAATCTTGACGCCCGTGTTGGGCATCGCGATGGTCGAGGGACCACTCATCGCTTGACCTCCCGGCTCCAGTCAAAGACGCCCTTGCGCCACACGTAGATGTAGCCGGTCGTCAGCAGGCCGAAGAAAAAGAGAATCTGGAAATACGCCACCGGCCCCAGCTCCCGGAAGGCCATGGCCCAGGGGTAGAGGAAGGCGATTTCGATGTCGAACAGCAGGAAAATCATCGCGACCAGGTAGAACTTGACCGACTGGCGCTCCCGGGCGTCGCCCACGGGGGGCATGCCGCACTCGTAGGGGGCTGACTTTTCAGGGGTGGGTTTCCTCGGGCCGACCAGCTGGGACAGGCCCACCATCGCGGCGGCAAACCCGAGTCCGAGACCGATCATGATGAGGATGGGCAAAAAGCCGTCCATGGACGCGTATTCTCCCTCTATTGGTCACGCTTGTACGTCACGTGAACAAAGTGAGATGCTAACACATGGCCAGACACCCGTTCATGAACCGAGGCCCCTCCGCGCGCCTGCTTCCGGCGCTCCTGCTCGCCCTCGCGATCACGGCCAGCACGCCGACGGCGCAGGCTGACAGACCCGTGCCCTTCAAGGTCGGCGAGGTGCTCACCTACGACGTGTCCTGGACCGCGTTTCTGACAGCCGGCACGATGACCCTCTCGGTCAAGGAGCGGCAGTCCAACGCCGGAGATGCCCGCTACCACCTGATCGCCGAAGGCGCCCCGTCCTCCACCCTGCGTCGGCTCTATGCCCTCTATTACAAGGCGGAGTCGTGGCTTAACACGCGGACGCTGCAACCGGCCCTGTCCTCAATCTACAGCGATGAGAACGGGCGCAAGCGCCACAAGATCTCGACATTCCGTGGCAACGGACGGATCGACTACGAAGTGCGAACCGCGTCCACGGCCAGGTCAACGGTCACAGTGGATCCCACGTCGCAGGACGCGCTGGGCGCGATCTACGTGCTCCGAGCCCTGCCCCTCGTACCAGGTCAGCGGCCGCTGGTGATCCCCGTGGTGGACAGCGGCAAGTCGTATTCAATGCGTGTCACCGTCGCGGGCCGGGAACCCGTGAAGACCGGCATCGGCTCGCTGCCGGCCGTCAAGCTCACGCTCGCAGTGACCAACGTACACGACCGTGCCGCCGGCACCGACACCCTCACCCTCTGGATGTCCGAGGACGCGCGACGCCTGCCCCTGAAGATGCAGGCGGGTCTCACCGTGGGCAGCATCCAGTTGACGCTCGCGAGGGTGGCTGGGTGACCATCGTCCTCAACGGCGAGCCGCACCCCTGGCCGGCCCCGCGGTCGGTCGAGGCCCTGCTGGCCGACCTCCAGATTGATACGCGCACCGTCGCCGTCGAACGCAACCGCGTCGTCGTCAAACGCGCGCGGTACGCCCAGACGGTCATCGAGGCTGGGGACGAAATCGAGATTGTTTCGTTTGTGGGGGGAGGGTAACAGTCCGCGGTCCGCGGTCCGCAGTCCGCAGTCCTCGTAGGGCGCCCTGAACTGTAGGGCGCCGACAATCG
>VFZF01000034.1 GCA_016871335.1 Acidimicrobiia bacterium | reverse complement strand
GCGCCTGCGGGGCGCGGCGGCGCTGCGGCCGGTGACGGCACCGGCGGCGCACCGCGCGACGTCAACGAAGACGGTCCGCCTCCCAACATTGCCGCGAAGGGCGGCCTCTCGGCGCTGCATCACGCGGCGCGTCAGGGCTACGTCGATGTCGCGGTGGCGTTGCTCGATGCGGGCGCGAGCCTGAACGAGAACACCGGGGACGGTCACAGCCCCTTGCTGGTGGCGCTCATCAACGGCCAGTTCGATGTCGCGATGGCACTTATCGACCGTGGCGCGGATGTGAATCTCGCGTCCGACAGCCATGGGGTGACGCCGCTCTGGGCCACGATTAACGCGCGCTGGCAGCCGCGCACCCGGTTCCCGCAGCCGCAGGAAATGGACGCGCAGCAGGCGGACTACATGACGGTCATGACCGCGCTGCTCGACAAGGGCGCGGATCCCAACGCCCGCATTCGCGTGCACCCGTGGTACATGGTCTACACCGACTGCGGCAACGCCAACTGCGGGCTGTCGAATTCCTCAGGGGCCACGGCTTTCTGGCGCGCGGCGTATGGGCTGGATGTGGACGCGATGCGACTGCTGGTGGCGCGTGGCGCTGACCCGACCGTGCCGACCATGGCGCAGCGCGCCGGCGGCCGCGGTGGTGGCGCGGCCCGCGGCGGTGGTGCGGCTGCTCCGGGCGCGACGCCGGCGGCACCGCCCCTCGATCCATCCGGCCTGCCGCCGGTGCCGTTCGGCGGCCCCGGCGTGTATCCACTGCATGCGGCCGCCGGTGCTGAATACGGGGAAGGGTTCGCCGGCAACGCTCATCGGCACAAGCCGGAAGGCTGGCTGGCCGCGGTGAAATACCTGGTGGAAGAGATCGGGGCCGACGTCAACGCCCGCGACAACGACGGCTTCACGTCGATGCACCACGCGGCCGCCCGTGGTGACAACGAGATGATTCACTACCTGTTGTCGAAGGGTGGCGATCCGCTGGCCGTCAGTCGCCGTGGTCAGACCACGGTGGACATGGCGAATGGACCCGTGTCGCGTATCTCACCGTTCCCAGAGACGATCAAGCTGCTCGAGGGGCTCGGCGCAAAAAACAACAATCGCTGCCAGAGCTGTTAGTTCGGAGCCCGGCTGCTCCGTACTAACGCTTGACTCGGTACGACCCGTCTTCGAGTCGTTCGCGGAACACGTTGTGGCACTGCGCGCACATCGGCTGAATCGTTGACGCCGCTTCCTTCGCGGCGGTCCAGTTGTTGGCCGCGGCGCTCTTCGTGACGGCTTCGACCGCCGCGACGGCCTCTCCTGCCCACCCCTGCGCCTGCGCGACGGATCGCTTCGCGAAGAATGCGCGCGTCTCGGCAAACAGATCCCGGAGTTTGGCGCCCTGCGCCTTCACGATCGCGGCGTCAGAGGCTTCAACGCCCTTGCGCAGTTCGCCGAGTGTCGGATTGACCTGCTTCATCACGGCGTCGAAGGCGGCTTCTTCCGGCGTGACCGGCGGCGGGACGAACTTCGCGAGCTCGGTCATGGTGCCATCGACCACGCTCGTGGCGAGCACCATCGGACGCCCCTGATACCGCGCCATCGCGTCGGCCGGAAGGTCGAGCGTGTATCCCTTCGCCTTGGCCGCGATGGCGGCCGCTTCAAACCGCATGGCCTCGCCCACAATCGTGATGTAGGCGCCGGGCTTGGGGTGGATGTTCAGGTTCGGCGCGATGATGAGAATGTCGACCGGGCCGGTGGCCTTCGGATTCTGGTCCACCGAAAACGTCGTCTTTGATACCAGACTCTCGACGGTGGCGTACACGGCGACCACCTGGCCGAGGTATCGATCGGGCTGTGCCGCCAGGGAAGCCGCCGTCATCGGTACAAGCGTGGCCGGCGGGGCCTGCTGAGCCCGCACCATTATCGTTGCCACCAACATCACCACTGAGGCCGAAACCAGAGTTCGTGTTCGCACGGACATTCTCCTGTGAAGTGGGCCAATCATAGGTGAGGTTGGGTGGGGTTGGGTAGGGTTGGGTCAGGTTGGGCAGGGGAGCGCGACCATCGTTGCGGCGTGGCAGGCGCGGCCGGCGTCCACGTCATAGACGATGACGGGGAGGAGTTCGCCGCGGATGCGCTGGGGGCTGCGGCGGGCGTATTCCATCAGGGTGCGGGCAAGGGCCTCACGCGAGGGCAGCGGGCTGTGGCCGCCGTGGGCGCCGGTGAGCAGGTCGCTGTAGGACACGGTCCAGGCGTCCTCGCGGAAACAGGCGTCGATGATCGTGCCTTTGATCACGTTGTGGGAAAAATTGAAGAACCACGCGAGCGGCGAGTAGACGTCCGGCGTTGGAACCAGCGCTTCAAACCTTGGTCGCAGCTCTGCCAGGAGCGGTCGGATGCGATTGGCGAAGTCGTCGCGTGCGAGCGCCGCAGTCGTATCGGCGCTGAGGCCCCCGAGCAGGGCCTCCGTGATCTGGAGGCCCCGCGGGGATGCGCGTTCCCCGGTTGTCATGTCCGTGAGGGCCTGGATCACTTCCGACAGCGCCCAGTGCAGCCACGGGTAGTCTGCGACGTTGTCGTCGCGCATTTCGGAAGTCTGGCGGCCATACGTCGCGAGGAATCCGAACCGCAGATGCGCGCCGAGGCTCGCGGCATGTCCGATCGCGATGGCCAGCCGGTGCGACTGCGGCAGCAGTCGCACGCGTGTGAGGAGCAGGTCGTAGCCGGATTCGTTCGGCTCGTAGTGTGACGTTGCGATGAGAATCAGCGTCGCCGCATCCTGGACAAACGGCTGGCCGCTGCCATCGGGGCCCTGCAACAGGTCGAGCAACCGTCCGACGGTGTCCAACGCCGACGCCGGATCCTCTTCATCCCAGATACGAAGCGCCATCAGCGAGAGGACGTGGAAGAAGTAATAGTCGATGAGGAGGCCCAGCACGAGCGGTGATGTCGGCGCATCGCGTCTGGCCGCGCGCACAAAGTCGAGCACGTCCACCGGGATGATGTCCTTGTTGACGTGATCGGCGACGCCGTCCCAGTCGTTGAGAGCATGGAAGCCTTCGCGGCGTGTGGTGCCATCGGCCGCCGCGATGCCGGTGGTCAACGGCACACTTTGTCCCTGCGCCGTCCAGACGTGGGAGCGCATCAGGTGGCGCAGGCCGCCGAGCGCCTCGTGTGCGGAGGGGCGGTTCGACAGCGTCGCCGCGATTTCGCGGCGCATGGGGCCGTCGAGGATGTCCTCCACCTGCTCGGCGAGGATCTGGAAACTGGTGGGGGGCACCTGCGGGGATCTTATACGCGATGGGGGCAGGGGGAGTGGAGGTGCTGAGGGCTCTGTGCTCGGCGCTGGGTGCTAGTGCCAGGTGCTTCGCGCATGGAGCACCGCGCACCGGCACCGAGCACTCAGCACCGAGCACCCAGCACGGAACTGTTACCATGCCCCCATGGTGAAAGACGTGCTGGCGCTTGGTGCCCGGTATGACGGGTTGGGACCACGGATTGCGCAGGCGCTGGCGCATGCGCGCGCGACGCAGTTTGAGTCGTGGGCGGATGGTGAGTACCAGGTTGACGGCGCAGCTGTGCGCGCCCTTGTGCAGAGGTACCGCTCCAAACCGCTCGCTGAAGGTCGCTGGGAGGCCCACCGCAGGCACATCGACCTGCAGATGGTGGTGGTGGGCGAGGAGCGAATCGGCGTCGCCCCGCTGGGCACACTTGAGGCGGAACCCTACGACGAGTCCCGGGACCTCTTGTGGCTGTCCGGCACGGGCGACTTCGTGACGTTGCGCCCTGGCGACTTTGTCTTGTTGTGGCCGGAGGATGGCCACATGCCCGGCATCCAGCTCAGCGGCCCGTCAGATGTGTTGAAAGTCGTCTACAAGATCGCGCTCGACTGATCCCCGGCGTTCGCCGGGAATATTTCCGGGGTGGGCCGAGTCTCAGTCCCCGGCATGAAGAGTCGATTGCGCGATCACCTGAAGGATCGCCTCACCGTACTGGGCCACTTTGGCCGGACCCAGTCCCGGTACGTCGAGCAAGGCTTCTGCCGATCGCGGCTTGACGGTGGCCAGGGCCGCGATGGTCTTGTCGTGGAGGATCACGTACGGCGGCATGTTGCGACGGGATGCTTCGGCGCGTCGCCAGTGTTTCAATGCGCCGGCCAGGTTGTCGTCGGGTTCGGCGCCCGTCGTGTCCCCCAGAGAACCCCTCGCGACTTTCGTGGGTTTTCGACCGCCCTTGGCACGTTTGACCGTGACCGTCGGCACCAGCAAATCAAGGCTCTCGACCCTGCCCGCCATGACTTCCCGCCCCAGCGCGGTCAGTCGCACCGTTCGATACATGTCGGGCGAACTTGCGACGGCACCCGCGCCCTCAAGGGCGTCGATCCACTTTTCGATGATGCGCGGGTCATGGTCCCTCAGCAAGCCGGTGGTCGACAGGTCCATCAGCGCCGGCGGCAGGTCGTCAGTCTGCCCCGTCAGCATCGCAGCGATCTTCCGGCGTCCCCATCGTTCACCGCCACGGGCGATGCCCGACAGGATCTTTCTGACGTGCAGCAGCTGATCGGGGTGCAGCGTCGTACGCCGCTGGCAGTTGCCGCAGGTCTGACAGTCCGCACCGGCCGCCGGGTCGCCGAAGTACCGGAGGATCGTGTTTCGCAGGCAACCGGACGCATCCGCATACGACACCATGCGGCGCAGTTTTTTTCGTTCGAGTTCGGTCCGGTACTGCAGTTCCTCAGGGTCAAGCGGCTCGGCGGTGTCCGAGTCTTCCTCGCTGCGGCGTTCGATCAGGAACTCGCGCGTCTTGACGTCGGCGTAGTTCCACAGCAGCGTCGCGGTGGCCTGTCGTCCGTCGCGGCCCACGCGGCCGACCTCCTGGTAATACGCCTCAAGCGATCCGGGGATGTCCTTGTGGACGACGACCTCGAGGTCCGGGCGGTCGATACCCATGCCGAACGCATTGGTGGCGCACACGACCGTCAGCGAACCGTTTGCGAAGGCGTCCTGCACCCGGGTGCGTTCCGCATCGCTGAGTCCCGCGTGATACGCCGCCGCCGCCAGTCCTGCCGCGATGAGGGTCTCGGCGGCGTCCTCCGCACTCTTGCGGGTCGACGCGTAGACAAGCGCTCGACGCCGGCTGACCAGCTGCGGAAGGAGTTCGCGCTTTTCGCGGTCGCCGGAGACGGGGCGGACGTGCAGTTCGATGTTCGGACGATCAAAGCCCGAGACAAACACCTGGGGATCCTGCAATCCCAGCAGCCGCACGATGTCGTCGCGCACTTCCGGCGTGGCGGTCGCCGTGAACGCGAGAACCGGCGGTCGTCCCGGCTGGCCGTCACTCCGTCGACAAGCGTCGGCGACGGGGGCGAGGCGGCGGTAGTCCGGCCGGAAGTCGTGTCCCCATTCAGACACGCAGTGGGCTTCGTCCACGACGAACCGCGAGACCGGCAGGTCGCGCAGGATCGAAATGAAGTGCGAGGACGCCAGGCGTTCGGGCGCGACGTAGAGCAACCTGATCGTGCCCGCCCGGACCGCCGCGAGGGCGTCGCGCTGTTCTTCGGCCGACTGCATCGAGTGCAGCGCGGCGGCGCCGATGCCGCGGCGGACGAGTTCGTCCACCTGGTCCTTCATCAGGGAGATCAGCGGCGAGACGACGAGGCTCACGCCGGGGAGTACCACGGCGGGGAGCTGAAAGCAGAGCGACTTGCCGGCACCCGTTGGCATGACCGCCAGGAGGTCGGCGCCGGCCAGGGCGGCTTCGACGACGGGCGCCTGTGCCGGCCTGAAGGCCGTGTGCCCGAAATGTGTATGAAGAAGGGAGTCGAGATCGCGCATGCCGCCCATCGAGTCTGACAGATTCGCCGTGACGATGGTGAACGTACCGCCATCGCCGGCCGTATCCACTGCCACCATGAACCCTCGGACGTCGCATGTTGTCTTCGTGTTATGTGCGGTGATGGCGTACACCATATGGTGGCCCGTGCGCGCGCAACAGGCGCCGGTGCCGCAGGCCCCCGGGTGTGTCGTCTCCGGGAAGGTCGTGGGCGGTACGATCCCAATTCCCGGGGTCTCGGTGACCGTTCGTGCCGGTGAGCGGTTGGTGGCGGCGACGTCAACCGCCGTTGACGGCACGTATCGACTCACGGTGCCGACGGGCGCCACTTACCAATTGGCCGTGGAAATGACGGCGTTTGCGCGCGGTGACCGTGAGGTGGCCGCGAGTGGTGCGCTCTGTGCGGTGACCGCGGACTTTGCGTTGGTCCTTGCGTCACGAGTCGCCGGTGCAGCACCCACACCACCCACATCACCCACGCCACCTGCATCACCTCAGGCCGCGCGATTCGCCACGCTGGGTGTGCAGGCCAACGCGGCCGGTGCTGCAGCATTGGAGGTGACGCCGCCGGATCGTCAGGCGGAACTTGCCGCGCTTGCGATGTTGCCGCCCGGATTCACGACGGAGATCACCGAGGCCGTGGCCATCAACGGCAACATGGCCAGCATCGATCGCGGCATGATGAACGACCGTCTTGGCGCGATCACACGGGGCGAATTTGATCCAGCGCCGGGCACGTTCGCCGGCGGACTCGATCCCACGCAGGAAGGTCTCGGCCCGGCCGGGTTCGGTCCGCAGGGTGGCCGGCAGGGTGGCGGCCCGGGCGGTCGAGGAGGCGCGGGTGGGCCCGGTGGTCGAGGCGGTGCGCCCGGCGACTTTGCCATCGGTGGTCGCGGACGTGGCCAGAGCCTCTTCCAGTTCTCGTCGAACTACAGCTTCAGTGGGTCGGCCCTCAACAGCGACCCGTATCAGCTCCGTCCGGGGTCGCCTGTCACCAACCAGCCGTACAACCGGCAGAACTTCGGGGCCACTGTGGGTGGGCCGGTGATCATTCCCGGTGTCTACAACGGCACCCGGCGCACCAATTTCACGGCGACCTACGCGGGGAATCGCGGCGCGAATCTGTTCGATCAGTACGCCACGGTGCCGACGGCTGCACAACGCGCTGGTGACTTCTCACATCTTTCTTCGCCTGTGATCAACCCGGCGACCGGACAGCCGTTTCCCGGCAACCAGATTCCGCAGGCGGCCATGAACACCGGGTCGATCGGGCTGCTGCAGTTCATTCCGCTTCCCAACCTCGACGGCACCAGCCGCAATTACCACACGGTCACGACCACCGACTCATCGTCGGACTCGGTGACTCTGCGCGTGACACATACCTTCACGCAGCCACCGGCGGGACGGGGTGGGGCCGGCGGACGCGGCGGCGGTGGTGGACGTATGGGCGGAGGCGTCGGGCGCGGCGGAGCCGGACAGACCAACGTCAACATGACGGCGCAGGTCCAGTACCGCCGCAACAACAACGAGCAGAACAACGTGCTGCCGATGCTTGGCGGCCGGTCCACCGGCAACAGCTTCACGGCGCCGATCACGATCAACATCTCGAAGAATCGCATTCAGCATGCGATCAACCTGAACGTCTCGCGCACGACGTCCGCGACCGCGAATCGGTACGCGTATGTCGAAGACGTCGCCGGGGCCGTGGGGATCGCCGGCGTGTCGACGGATCCATTCACCTGGGGCGTGCCGACGCTGTCGTTTTCGTCGCTGTCGAGTGTGCGCGATGTCACGCCCAGTCGCCGTGTGGATACACGCTTCTCGATCAGTTACGGGTGGACCAAGCCGTTCCGGGTGCACACGTTGCGTATCGGCGGCGATTTCAGGCAGGACTGGTCGAGCAGCCGCACCGAGTCGAATGCGCGTGGTGCGTTTACGTTCTCCGGCCTGTACTCCAGCGGATCGACCGCGGTGCGCGGCGGCGGGTACGACTTCGCCGACTTCCTGCTCGGCATGCCGCAGCAGGCCACCGTGCAGTACGGCCCAGGCACGGTCAACATGCGCGGCCGGTCGTTCAGTCTGTTCGTGCAGGACGACTGGCGGAAGTCGGGCAACCTGACGTTCAATCTGGGGATCCGCTACGAACTGATGCTGCCGTTTGTGGAGATCAACGGGCAGATGGTCAATCTCGACGCGGCGCCCGGCTTCACGGCCGTGGCACCAGTGGTCTCGGGCGGGACGGGACCCTACTCGGGCGTGTACCCGCAGGGCCTTTTGCTGGCTGACAGCAACAACATCGCACCGCGCGTGGGGTTTGCGTGGCGGGCGGCGCAGGGCACGATCATCCGGGGTGGCTACGGCATCAGCTTCAACGCCGGTTCGTACTCCGGGATTGCCCGCAACATGGTGGGGCAGCCGCCGTTTGCAGTCACGAACACGGCGATCGGCACATTGGGATCGCCGCTCTCGTTGCTGAATCCCCTCGCCACCGCCACGCCGGATGAGATCACCAACGACTATGGCGTCGAGCGTGACTATCAGCTCGGACTGATCCAGACGTGGAACATGGATGTCTCGCGGGATCTCACGCAGGTCTGGAACATCGGCGCGAACTACACCTACATCCGTGGCTCCAACCTTGACATCCTGCGCGCACCAAATCGCGGACCGAATGGTCTGCTCCTCGACGGGGTGCAGCCGTTCCTCTGGCAGAGTGACGAGGGCTCGTCTCGTGCCCATGCCGCCTCGTTCCGGCTTGCCCGTCGTTCCGTGCGTGGTGTCGGTGGTGGCGTGACGTACACGTGGGGCTACGCGCGCGACAACGCTTCGTCGACCGGTGGCGGCACCGTCGTCGCGCAGGATGACAAAAACCTTGCGGCCGAGTGGGGGCGGTCGAGTTTTGACCGGCGCCATCAAGTGTCGGCCAACCTCAACGTGGAACTGCCGTGGGGGCCTGGTCGTCGATGGCTGACCGAAGGCGGCGTGCTGGGTCGTCTTCTCGAGAGCTGGCGCTTCACGACAGCGTTCACCTGGCAGTCAGGCACCCCGCTGACGGCGCGCATCGTCGGCGCTGCCAGCAGCGTGGCGCAGGGTGTGAGCGGCACGCTCAGAGCGAACTACACGGGTGCGGCCATCTCGCTCAGCAATCCGACCATTGACCGCTACTTCAACACTGCGGCGTTCACGATTCCCGACGCGGGAACGTTCGGCAACTCCAACCGGAACATGGTGGTGGGCCCCGGAAGCCGGCAACTCGATGGCCAGCTGTCGCGCGACCTCCGGCTGGGCGGCACGCGAGTCCTGAGTGTGCAGCTCAACGCCAACAACGTGCTGAACTTCGTCAACTACGCCAACGTGGACACGGTGGTGAATTCGCCGACCTTTGGCCAGATCACGTCGGTGCGTCCGATGCGATCGATGGTCCTGAATCTTCGCTTCCGCTACTGACGCGGGGAACGGATGTCATGAAGTCACAGGGAATTCGCGTACTCACGGCGGCGATCATTGCGTTGTTGTTTCTGCCGGAGGCTCAGCCCGGCGCGCAGCAGGCACCGGTATTCCGCGCGAATCTGTCGATGGTGTCGGTGGACGTGGTGGTCCGCGATCGCTCGGGCAATATCGTCCGTGGCCTGACCGAGAAGGACTTCGAGATCCGGGAGGACGGGCGGCCACAGCAGGTGCGTACGTTCATCTTCCAGGAGATCTCGGAAGCCGCACTCGCGGCGACGTCCGTGGACCTTCTTGCCGGTGTCGAGGAGAAGGTGTTGCAGGCCACGACACAAGCCGCGACTCCGCCTCCAGCGCCTGTGGCACCCACGCCGATGCGCTCCGAGGAACTCGCAGGTCGCCGGCTTGTCATTCTGCTGTTCGACACGAGCTCGATGGCGCCGGAAGACACCCAACGGGCCGTGGATTCCGCACGGGAGTTTGTCTCGAAGGACATGACCACGGCCGATCTGGTTGCCGTGGCGACTGTCAGTTCGCTGCTGACGGTGCTGCGCGACTTCACGGCAGACAAGGCGCAGGTGACCGAGGCGCTTAATCTGCTGGCCTACTCCGAAGGCACCGAAGAGCCGCCGCCCAGCGCCAGCACGGCTGCGACCGACGATGCCGCAGCGGCCGCGACGGAGGAGACGGTCGCGGAGGTGGAGGCGGCCGAACTGGAAATGTTCAATAACGATCTGCGGTTGCGTGCGCTCCGTACCCTGGCTGAATCACTCGCGCCGATTGAGCAGAAGAAGGCGATCCTTTATTTCAGCGGCGGCATGACACGCAGCGGACAGGACAACCAGGTTGAACTCCGGTCGGCGATCAATGCCGCCGTGCGATCGAACGTCTCAATCTATCCGATCGATACACGCGGCCTGCAGGCGGTGGTGCCTGGCGGAGATGCGCGGCAGGCCAGCGGCCGTGGACAGGCGATGTTCAGCGGGCGCGGCATGGCACAGCAGTTTGCGCGGCTGTCGGCGTCGCAGGACACGCTGGTCTCGCTCGCGGCGGACACCGGCGGACGGGCGTTTACGGATTCCAACAACTTCGGCGAGGCATTCGCCCGGGTGCGCCGCGACATGTCGGCGTACTACCTGCTCGGCTACAGCAGCACCAACACCACAAAGGATGGCCGCTTCCGCCGCATTCAGGTGCGTGCGCTGAATCCCGAGTATCGCGTTGACGCGCGGGCCGGCTACTACGCTGATCGCGACTTTGCGCACACCTCGAAGGGTGATCGCGAGACCTTGCTACAGGAGCAATTAAACGCGGCGGTATCGATCACCGACCTTCCGGTCATCGCCTCTGCCTCGTACTTCCGGCTGGCCGCGGACAAATATTTTGTGCCGGTGGCCGTCTCCGTGCCGGGATCGGCCGTGCCCGTGACTGACGGACTCAAGGAGATCACACTCGACGTGCTGGCGGTGATCACCGACGAGCGCGGCATGCCCGTCGGCCGGTTGCGACAGACCATGAAGTTGCCGGCGGGGACGGAGAAGACCCTCGCCGGGAAGCAGATTCTGTATCAGTCGGGGATGACCCTGCCGCCTGGACGGTTTGCGATTAAGGCGGTCGTCCGCGAGAACGCGACCGGGCTCATGGGGTCGTTTGAAGCGCCGATCAACGTGCCGCAGTTGCAGGCGCAGCCGCTGAAGGTCAGTTCGGTCGTGCTCAGCACCCAGGTGCAGCCGGCCACCGGTCGGTCGGACAACCCGTTGGTGCGTGACGGCGTGCAGATGATCCCGAATCTGACGCACGTCGTGTCGAAGGACCAGAAGATGTTCTTCTACTACGAGGTCTACGACTCGACGGCCGTCGCCGGACGCGGTGTTGACGTCCGGACATCGTTGGCGTTTTACCGCGGCAAGGTGAAGGTGCAGGAGACGCCTGTGGTCACACGGAGCGTTGTCGACGTCGCGAGCCGGCAGGCGACCCTGTTCCAGTTTGAGATCCCGGCCGGCACCTTCGAATCCGGCCTCTACACCTGCCAGATCAACGTCATCGACGAGGCCTCCGGCCAGTTCGCGTTTCCGCGCATGACGTTCTACGTGCGGTAAGCCAACTACATTTTCACCATGTAGGGCCATGAAGGGCCATGAAGGTCAGTCGGGTTGTACAGGGAGACGCGGAGGCACGGAGGCGAGGGGTTGGGTGCCGCTTTAGCGGCACGGTGAGGGGAGGGCGGATCCCAAACGAAAACACCTCCGAGTAGGGCGCTGGGCTTGAGCGCGCCGACAGGTGCTTTCGTTTGGGATCCGCCCTCCCCTCACTGCGCCCGGCTGTTGCCGGGCGCTCAAACCCGCTCCCCTGACACCCTCATGGCACCTCATGTCCCTCATGGTGAATGTCCTTGAAGCGTGAGCCTCCGTGCCTCCCTGTGAAAAGACGGGGTAGCATTCGACGTATGTCTGATCGTGTGACACGTGCCGTGCTCGATGACGGCGCCATCTGGCGGGTGACGT
>VFZF01000033.1 GCA_016871335.1 Acidimicrobiia bacterium | reverse complement strand
GTCGACATCCAATCCAGACCGTCGGTCGACATCCAATCCAGACCGTCGGTCGACATCCAATCCAGACCGTCGGTCGACATCCAATCCAGACCGTCGGTCGACGCGCTGGAGCCACTGCCTGGATCGGGGCAGACACGGCTGGTGGCCTCCGGCACACAGGTCTACGCACCGATTGCGGCACCGCCGCCCGAGTCCCCCCGGTCCGCGTCGTCGGTCCCGGCGACCCTGCCCAGACGATCCACTACGACGTTTGAACTGCTGTTCGGCGTTGGCGCGGAGTTCGGCACCTGGATGCAGGTTTTCTTCAGCGGATCCACCGAGGGGCAGTTCGCGGCAGCGACCCGATCTGACACGAAATATCTTGAGTTCGGACAACAGTTCGGCTTTGTCGGCATGCTCCTGCTTGTGGCGGTCCATGTGATTCCGTTGTGGGTTGGCTGGCGTTGGAGCCGCCAGGCACCGGATGCCACCTCGCGGGCGCTCGCACTCGGGCTGTGTCTCATGGTGTTTGTCAGTGCCGTGTCGCTCCTGCACCTGCCGTCACTGTTTCTGCTGGGCTTTGGCATTCCGGTCTATGTGGCGATGGCACTGCTGATGGTGGGGCCCGCGCAGCAGACGTAGGGCGTGTTCTCCGGGATTGTGTTTGATTTTGATGGGGTGATTCTCGAATCGGCGGGAATCAAGACCCGTGCGTTCGAGCGGCTTTTTGCGGCGTGGCCGGAGGCCGTACCGGCGATCCGCGCCTATCACCTGGCGCATGCCGGCATTTCGCGGCATGTGAAGATCGCGCACATCTGCGCACACCTGCTTGGCCTGCCGGACGATCCCGCCCGCGAGGCGGCGCTTGCCGAGCGTTTCGGCGACCTCGTGTGGGACGAGGTGCTGGCGGCGCCGTTGGTGCCCGGGGTCGAGGCCGTGCTGGCGGCGCCTCTGGCTCCGTACGCCATCGCGTCCGGGACGCCGCATGATGAACTGCAGCGCATTCTCGCTGTGCGTGGTCTGACCGGGGCGTTCTGGGCGGCCTGCGGGTCGCCGACGCCGAAGCCGGTCATCCTGCGGGATCTGCTCGCGCGCAGGGGATGGCGCGCGGTTGACGTGGTCTTTGTGGGCGACGGGGAGAGTGATCGGGACGCGGCCGCCGACGTCGGGATGCCGTTTGTCGCCCGCGTGCATCACGACGGGACGTTGCCGCGGGAGGGGTGGTGGATCCACGACCTGACGGAACTGCCCGCGCGGTTGCGCGACATTGAGGCTGCGCGGTCGTGAAGATCGTGCAGGTCATGACGCGGCCGAATGTCGGTGGCATCGCGACCCAGGTGTTCGGGTATTGCGAAGGGCTGACGGCGGCTGGGCACGAGGTGACGTTGGTGACCGGCCGGGTCGGGCCTCATGAAGCCGATGCCTTTGAGGTGGTCGGCCGTCCGGCCTGCCGCATTGAAGTGTTGCCGGACCTCGGCCGCGAGGTGGCGGTGAGCGATGCGCGCGCCATCGTGGCGATGACGCGACTGCTGCGACAGATGCGGCCGGACGTTGTGCACACGCATGCGGCGAAAGCCGGGACGGTCGGTCGTGTGGCCGCACGGCTCGCCGGTGTGCCGATCCGGGTGCACAGTTTTCATGGCCATGTGTTTCGCGGCTACTTCTCGCCGATGGTGTCACGCGTGGTCGCGGCGATCGAGCGGGGGCTCGGGCTCATGTCGTCGGCGGTGCTGGTACCGGGGGAGTCGCAGGCGGTGGAGATTGCCGACCGCTACCGGATCGTGCCGCGCCGGAAGATTCGCGTGGTGCCGTATGGTGTGCCGATCAGCACGGGTGGCCCGACGCGCGCGGCCGCGCGGGCGCACTTTGGTCTGACGGCGTCGAAGGTGATTGGGGCCGTCGGCCGGATGGCGCCCATCAAGAATCAGGACCTGCTGCTGGATGCCTTCATCCTCCTGCGCGCGCAACCTGCAGGGGCGGACACACAGTTGCTGATCGTCGGCGACGGCGAGTGCCGCGACGGGCTGGAGCAGCGGGTGCGGGCGGCCGGGCTGGCCGATGCCGTCAAGCTGTTCCGTTGGGAACCGGATCTCGCCGCGACGTACGCGGCGATGGATGTGCTGGCCATTTCGTCACGGAACGAAGGGATGCCGGTGACGGCGCTTGAAGCGATGGCCGCCGGAGTGCCGGTGGCCTCGACGGCGGTCGGCGGCGTCGTGGACCTGGTGCGTCCAGGCGAGACCGGATGGCTGGTTCCCGCCGACGCGACGCCACAACAGTTTGCCGACATGCTGGCCGGTGTGCTGGAGTCGCCCGACGTGGCGGCGGTCGCCGGTCGTGCGCGTACCTACATCGATACTCATCATTCATTTGCCGCCGCCTGCGCCGGCTTGACCCGCGTCTACCTGGAGGATTGATCATGCCGTCTGCCACCCCTGCACGTCCCGCCCTGCTGGGAGGAGCCCCGCTGCGCACCACGCCGTTTCCGAAGCACACCACGATGATGGGTGACGAGGAAAAGCGCCTCGTACTGGACGTCATTGATGACGGCGAGTTGTCCGGCTTCTCAGGCCGGGTCGGCGATCGTTTTCTCGGCGGCCGGATGGTGAAGGCGCTCGAAGCCGAGGTGTGCAAGTACTTCGGCACGGCGTTCGCCATCAGCTTCAACTCGGCCACGTCGGCACTGCATGCGATGGTGGCCGCCGCCGGCATCGGCCCCGGCGACGAGGTGATTACCTCGCCATTCTCCATGGCCGCGTCGGCGTCTGCGGTGTTGATGCACAACGCCGTGCCGGTGTTCGCCGACATTGATCCCGCCACGTACTGTCTTGATGTCGCGTCGGTTGAGCGGGCGATCACACCGCGCACCCGCGCGATCATGGCCGTGAACCTGTACGGTCATCCCGCGGCGCTCGACCGGTTGCGGGCGCTGGCTGACGCACGTGGCCTCTTCCTGTTTGAAGACAATGCCCAGTCCGCCGGCGCCACGCTCGCCGGCAAACTGACCGGGACCTGGGGACATGCCGCAGCACTCAGCCTGAACTACCACAAGGCCATACAGTGCGGAGAGGGGGGACTCGTGATCACGGACGATCCCACGCTCGCGCTGCATTGTCAGTTGATACGGAACCATGGCGAGGTCGTCCTGGGCGACCTGCCCGACGCCGACGTGCCGAGCCACCTTGGCTGGAACTACCGCCTCTCCGAGGTGAACGCGGCGGTGGCGGTGGCGCAGATGGCCAAACTGGATCCGCTCATCGCCATCCGGCGCCGGCTGGCCGAACGGCTCACCGCACTGCTTTCGGGCATCAACGGCGTGACGCCGGCCGTACCGGCGCCGGGATGCACCCACTCGTACTATCTCTATCCCATTCAACTTGATCCCGAACGCCTCGGCCTCAGTCGCGCCACCATCGTCAAGGCCCTCGCGGCCGAGGGGTTCCCGGTCAATGCCGGGTACGTGAAGCCGATCTACTGGCTGCCCATGTATCAGCGGAAGGCGGCGTATCCGAAGCAGTGTCCGTTCACGTGTGGCCACTACACGGGAGACGTCAGTTATGCGAAGGGACTCTGTCCGGTGACGGAGGACCTGCATATGCGCACCCTCATCATTGTGGATATCTGCAAGTACCCGAACACCATGGCTGACGTGGAGCAGTTCGCGGAGGCGTTTGGCCGCGTACTCGGGCACCGGGAGGCCCTGCGGGCCGCCGGTCACGTCTGATGCGCCTGCTCGTCTACGCCCAGGATCCGGGCGGGAGCATCCTGCTCGCGCGCGTCCTGACGTTCGCCGCGTCCGGGTTGCCGGAGGAGGCGACACTCGTCGTGCACCCGATGGCCGAAGCGATCATGGCAGGGGTGCCGATGCGGCAATGGGCGCTGGGGGACGTGGTGCCGTCGGTCCCGGCGAGTGAACCGGACATCGAGGCCTGGCTCACCGCTGCCGCACCGTCCCACATTATCGCGACTTCGAGCTCGCGCGTGCTCGACCTGACGAACGCGCGCCTTGTGGCAGTCGCTCGACGGCTGGGGATACGGACGCTGACCCTGCTCGACCATTGGGTGGGGTTCGATCGCTTCCTTGATGCGGAGGGGCGGCCGTCGTACCTGCCTGATGTCGTCGGCTGTATCGACCGCTTCTGCCAGTCGCGGGTGCAGGCGCTGGGGACCGTGGAGACGCCGCTGGTTGGACATCCGAATCTCGAATATCTGGCGCAGACAGTGGCTGGGCCGGCACCGCGGTCGCGGCCGCGGATCGTGGTGGTGTCGCAGCCGGTCGTCAGCGACGGCACCATGACCGGCGCGTGGCTGCGGCCGATCGTCGGTGGTCTGAGCGTGCTGGACGCGGTGGTCGCGGCCGCGGCGGCAGTGAGCACCGGCTGCGACGTGTCGTATCGTCCGCATCCCAAAGAATTGCCTTCGGCCGGCGGGATCGGCGTGCCGGTGGATCGGGAACCGGGCGGCATCGCCCTGCTTGAGCGGTACGACATCTTCGTCGGGGCGACGTCGATGTTGCTGTGTGAGGCCGCGGTGGCAGGGCGACAGGTGGTGCAGTTGAATCTGGCGGAGCTGGCGGGGCTGGTGCCTGATGAATACCCGCCCTACATGGTTGGGACGTCAGTCAGGGACCTGCGCGACTTGGCTGCGGCCCTGTCGACGGCGGTCCTGTCCGTGATTCGAGGTGAACGGGGCTCCGGGATTCCGGGACTGGATCTGCGGGATTCCAATGTTCGAGCCGAAAGAGTAATGCAGGCCTTTCTGGGGAGTATGTAGGTGTATCCGAACGTCATTCTTGTCATCCTGGACTCGGCCCGCCGCGATGCGTTCGGGGCGTACGGGGCGACCGGCGGTCTGACGCCAAATTTTGATCGACTGGCCAGTGAAGGGGCCCTGCTCTGGGATCACCAGGCGGCGGGGTCGGGCTCGGCGCAGGCGCACGTCAGCACATTTTCGGGGCAGCACTCCGCACGGCACCGGATGGTGCACAACCTGTGTGATGTGCCGCCGGACCTGTGGACGTTGTCCTCGATGCTCAAGGGATTGGGGTACTCGACCTACGGACACAGCAAGGCGAGTTTTATTCCCCCGGCCGGCCACGAGGACCTCTTCCAGTTTGACGAACTCGTGTACCCGGGCAAAGCCACCGTCACCCGGGCTCCAGGCTCAATGCGCGACAGCGGGCTGGACCTCTTGCGGAAGTGGCCTGCGGCGTTCAACGGTCTCAAGTCCGCGTATCGCGCCATCGCCGGTCGTGAGCGTCAGGTGGAAGCCGCCGCACGGTACTTTGATGGGCACAGCTCATTCCGCTACCTCCGCGATCGGCTGATTGCGGCGAAGGGAAAGGCGCCGGTGTTTGCCTACACCACCGTCCTGCACCCCCATACGCCGTATTTCCCGCCCAGGGCGTTTCGCCAGCGTGTCATGGGCCAGTCGGGCGTCCATCCCGGAGCGATCGATATTCAACTCAATTTTCACGGGTACATGAACGGCGATCTGGGGGAGGCGCCGGAGGCGATGGCTGCGCTGCAGCAGCTGTACCTCGCCGATCTGTGTTACGGCGACGATCAGCTCGGTGTCTTCACGAAGGAACTGGCCGACGCCGGCGTGCTGGACAACTCGATCCTGATCGTCACCTCCGACCACGGCGAGATGTTCGGCGAACACGGCATCATCAATCACGGCGCCACCGTGTGGCGGGAGTTGTTTGAGACGCCGTGCCTCATCCGGTATCCGAAGGTGGTGCCGGCCGGGACGGTGGTCAGGCGCCTCACCTCGGCACTCGACTTTGTGCCGACCGTGCTTTCGTGGATTGGCCAGCTGGAGGCGGTGCGCGGCACCACGCCGTTTGACGGACAGCCGGTGTGTCTTGACCCTGGCACCGACGACCGTGCGCTGGTGCTCGATTCGCCTCCGGCCGTCCTGCCGGAGCGCTTCAAGAAGTTCCCCAACACCCTCTACAAACTCAGTGTGCTGCATCGGGCGGTCCGCACGAGCGAATACAAGTACCACTGGATCTCCAATGGTGAGCGCTATCTGTGGCCCGTTGGGGTGCCGGAGACCCCGGACGCCAGCCGGCTGGCGGCGGAACCGGGTGTGGCCGACGCGCTGCATCGCCGCATGGAGGCCTTCTATGAGGCCGTCTCGCCGGGGTACAACATTCGTGAGTACCCTGTCGCGATCAGCAAGTCGGTCGGCGCCAGAATGACCAATCCCGTCGTACGGGAAGAGTTGAAACGGCTCGGGTACATGTGAGGGGTCGCTGATGCTGCAGGACTACCGTCTCGTGTTTGTCGTCGCGCTGGCCACGGCGCTGGTGCTGACGCCGACGGCACGCGCGATCGCGCGGCGGTACGGCCTGGTCGCACAACCAAAGGCCGATCGGTGGCACCGGAAGCCGACGGCGCTGATGGGGGGCATCGCCGTGGTGATTGCCACGTTGTTGGTGGCGGCCTGGACGGGATTTGACGGCCCGCTGGGGCCGGTGCTGCTGGGGGCCACGGCGATGTTCGTTGTGGGCGCAGTGGACGACCTGGTGGGCCTGCGGCCGGCGACCAAACTGGCCGCGCAGATCGCCGCCGCTGCCGTCGTCGTGTCGCAAGGTGGGGGCCTCGAGTGGGCACCGTCGGCCACCGCGGCGGCCGTCTTCTCCATCTTCTGGTTTGTCGCGATCACGAATGCGTTCAATCTGCTCGACAACATGGACGGGTTGTGTGCAGGCATCGGTCTCATCGCCGCGGTGACACTTGGGATTACCGGAGCGGATGCAGCGCCAGGCCTAGTGGTCATCGCGGCCGCCCTGTCAGGAGCCCTCCTTGGGTTCCTTGTTTATAACTTCAGCCCCGCGTCGATCTTTCTCGGTGACAGCGGCAGCCTGTTTGTCGGGTTCCTGTTGGCCGGACTCGCTGCGAGCCCCTCCGAGGAGCACACCAGTGAACAGTTGCTCTCGGTGCTGGCCGTGCCGGTCCTGATCCTCGCGATTCCGATTCTCGACACGGCCCTGGTCACCGTGCTGCGCAAGTTGTCCGGCCGCGCGGCCAGCCAGGGCGGCACCGACCATCTGTCCCATCGCCTCGTCGCGCTTGGCTTTCCCGACCGGACCGCCGTGTTGTTGTTGTACGGTTTGGCCGCCGCCGCCGGGGCGACCGCCGTGCTCGTGCGCGCGTACGGTGTCGACAGTGTCGGACCGTTGATTGTGCTGCTCCTCACCGGACTCGTCCTGCTCGGCGTGGCCCTGGCGCGGGTCCGCGTCTACCAGGATGCAGACCTTTCGGTGCTGCAGAACAGCCGCTACACTCCGCTGCTCACCGAACTGGCCTATCGACGACGGGTCTTCGAAGTGATGCTCGACCTGGTGTTGATCTCCGCCGCGTACTACGGTGCCTATCGCCTCCGGTTTGAAGGCTCACAATTTGCCGAGGAGTTTCCGGGGTTTATCGCGACGTTGCCGATCGCGATGGCCACCAAGACCATCGCGTTCTGGATTGCCGGCGTGTATCGCGGCGTGTGGCGGTACGCCGGGTTGACTGACCTCTACGCCCTCATGTGGGGCGCGTTGCTGGGTTCGGTCGCGCTGGCGACGCTGACGTATTTCTGGGACGCCCTGCCGTTCACGTCCTCGACGGTTTTCATCATCGACTTCGTCCTCGTGTTGGTGGTGCTGGTCGGATCACGTCTGTCGTTCCGCGCGCTCGGCGAGATGGCCTACCGCCACCGCAGGCCCGTCGGGCGGCCGGCGTTGCTCTACGGAGCAGGCGATGGCGGCGCCACGCTCCTTCGCGAAATCGAAGGCAATCCGAAACATGGTTTCCACGCGGTCGGTTTCCTCGACGATGACCATCGGAAACATGGGCGCAAGATCCGCGGCTATTTTGTATTCGGCGGGATTGAAGCCCTGGAGGATGTTGTGGCCGATCGCCATGTCTCGGCCATTATCGTGAGCGCCGGCGTGCTCGATCCTGAAGTCGAACAACGCCTGGTGGGCCTGAGTCACAAACTGGGCCTGGAACTGGTGCGCCTGCGGTTTGCGCTGGAGCCGGTCACCGACGCTGACGGAGACGAGGCACGCCGGGACATCAATGTCCACTAAGGTCCCTCGGACCCGCAGGGCCGTGGTGACGGGGGCATCCGGGTTTATCGGGAGTCGGCTGGTGCATGCACTCCGGCGCGATGGGTGGACGGTGTTGACGGTCTCGCTCGCCACAGCCGGCACCGCCTCCCAGCTGTCGCGCCGTCTCGCGCAATTCGGCCCGGGGGTCGTGTTTCATCTCGGGGGGCCGACCGGCGATGACGCGGACGTCGTCCCCGCGGTGCTCGAGACGACCGAACGTCTGCTGGCTGCCGTCGCGCGTCTGACCGTCCGGCCGCGCCTCGTGATCATGTCGTCGAGCGCGGTGTATGGCGATCGCGGGCCGCGGGTGGCGATCACGGAGGACATGCCGTCACGGCCACACTCCTACTACGCCGTGTCCAAGATTCTGCTGGAGGCGCTGGCTGGGCGCGCCGCCATTGCCCACGCACTTGATGTGGTGGTGGCCCGCCCGTTCAACGTCTTCGGTCCAGGGCAGCCCAGTCATCGCGTGCCGGCCGCGTTTGCGGCCAAGCTCGCGGCCGTCGCGGAGGGCCATGCGACACGGCTCAACGTGCGGAACCTCGATGCCTATCGCGACTTTGTCGATGTGCGCGATGTGGTCAGCGCGCTCCGGGTGTTGGCAGAGCGGGGACGCTCCGGCACGGTCTACAACATCAGTTCAGGCCGGGCCGTCCGGCTGCGGTCCGCGTTGACCACGCTGGTGCGGCGGGCGGGGCTTCGACCGGAGGTGATTGAGCATCCTGACGGTGAGGTGCGCGGCCAGGTTGGTCACGCCGGGCGCCTCCGCGCGCTGGGGTGGCGCCCGGTGGTGTCGCTCCGCCAGTCCCTCGACGACCTGTACGCTGAGCACCTGCCGCAATGATCGTCGCACGCCGTCCCTGGCGCCGCCGCGTCCTTGGGTGCCTGCTGGTGGTCGCCGTGCTGGCGGGCCTGGCCGCAACTGTGGGGCGCCGGCCGATGCTGACATGGATCGGGTCGCAGCTTGTGCACGAGGATCCCCCATCAGTCGTCGACGCTGCGGTCGTCCTCTCCGGCGGGTTTCCGAACCGTGAACTGGAGGCGGCCGCCGTGTTTGCCTCTGGGGGGGCGCCCCTGATTGTGCTGACGCGTGATCCGGAGCCGGCGGGGATGGCCATTCTCCGCGCGCGTGGAGTCTTGATGCCGAATGCCGTCGAGCGACGGATCAGCGTGCTCGAGCAACTTGGTGTGCCGGCATCACGTCTGGTCGTGACGGCGGGCACCATTCAGTCGACGGCTGACGAGGCGGCGGCTGTCGCCAGCCTCGCCTCCGAGCGTCAATGGCGTCGCGTGCTGGTGGTCACGTCACCGTGGCACACCGCGAGAGCCCGTCTCGTGTTCCGGGCGCAGTTGGAACCTCTCGGCATCACGGTGCTGACACGCGGAGCCACCGACGATCACTTCGACCCCGCGACCTGGTACGTGTCTCGCGCCGGCTTGCGGGAGGGGATTTTCGAATGGCAGAAGCTGCTGGCGTATCGCTGGCAGTACTGACTCAGCGCCGGGCGATGATCGCGTAGTCCATGTGGGAATAGAGGCGTGCGTTGAGCTGATCGGCATGCGCGTTGACCGTGGCGATCAGGTCGTTGACGACCGGATCGACTGTGCCGCCTCCTGGCGATGACACCCTTCGCAGTTTGCCGGTCTCACTGACCGGGGACCGGAACTGCACCCCCACCTGCGAAAAGCCGTGCGCCTCGACGATGAACTGCAGCGTTTCCGGGTGCAGTGGCCACTTGTGCGACGTGTCGCGGATGTAGCTCTCAAAGAACGCCACCCAGCACGTCGGGTTGATCGTTTCGAGCACCATCGTCGCACCAGGCGCCATCTTGTGGAACGCCAGTTCGAGGAATCGCGAGAGATACGCGGCCTCGAGATGTTCCACCACCTGAATCGCCAGCAGCCCACCGACGGATGCGTCGGGCTGTGATTCCAGATATCCCACCGCATCGGCCACGGTCGCCTCAAGGCCGCGCTCACGGCAGACGTCGATCATCGAGGGGTTGAGATCGATGCCCCGCGCCGTGATTCCCGCCTCGCGGAACAACTCCAGCACTTCGCCGCGACCACAACCCACATCCAGCACGTTCGACGCGCCTGCAAAGAGCGCGACGTAATCCTGCACGCGCGCACGGATGTCGGCTTGTGAGCCGCGGAAGCGATCTTCGAAGCCGACGTATAACGCGGTGCTGAGTGCTGAGTGCTCGGTGCTCGGTGCGGGTGCTGGGGTGCTTGGTGCTGGGTGCACGGTGCGCTCGCCTTCGGCATCGCGGTGCCGGGTGCTCTCCAACTCCCGCTTCAGTGCGAGCACTGCCTGGCGCACGGCGTTGACCTGCGGCGTGACTTCGTCCTGCGCCTGCACGGCGCCGTGGCGGTCGCGGGTGTCGACAAACGCGGTCACGCTCTGAAGGAGGTGAATCAGGGCCTCCTCGAACTTGCGTTGTAATTCAGCGTGAGTGCGCAGTTGGTCGAGTGACGCGGCGAGCGCGGCGTGCAACTGGCGCTCGGTGGCGGCGGCGCGGTTGAGGTGATCCACCAGCGTGGCGTTGAAGTGCTGCTGTTGCGTGGATGGTGGTCCGATCAGCCGCCAGATGAACGCGCGGAGCCCCCCTTCGGGCAGGATGCGCCACGCGGCGTTGACCGCGTCGAGCTTCGACTGGTCGATCGATGGCGCCGGCGGGACGTCCACCACGGCCGGCAACGCCTGATCGACGGCGGTGAGACGTGCGTTGTACACCGCGTCGGCGTCGGCGCGCTCGCGCGCGAGGCACGCACGACGGTCGTCAGTCAGGTCGGCTGCCACTGTCAGAAAATCCTGGTGATCACGCCAAAGAGTCCCGCAACGATGGCCAGCAGCGTGGCGATCTGTGTGCCCACGATCCACATGAAACGTCGATCCACCTGCTCCAGCTTCCGGTCGACACCCTCAAAGCGGCGCTCCATCCCTTCAAAACGTCTGTCAACTGCATCAAATCTCCGGTCGATCGCGTCGAAACGCTTGTCGACCTGCTCGAAGCGGTTGTCCATGCGTCGCTCGAGCGACGTGACGGCGTCCCTTACTTCCTTGATAGCGGTCAGCACGGTGTCTTCCATGATTTCCAGCCTCGCGACTCGTACCACCAATTGCTCATTGCCTAGTCCCATGTGCCCTCCTGTCCGATGAGGCAAAGGGTCTACGCAGGATTCATTCCGCTTCTTGTGCGCTTCTATTGCTCGGTGTTTCCGAAAGTTATTGCAGTCCCTGCCAGTTGCGCGGCGGATCGCGTGTCGTTTTCTGCCACTACTTTCGTCGTGACGAGACGACGATGCCATCGTCGGAGACGAAAGGCAAGCGCTCACGAGCCGCGCGCAAATCACGTGCCGATCAGGCCGGACGTCGGGCTGCTCGCCGCGGCGTACATACGCTTCGCTATGCGACCGGCGCGGAAGGCGAGCCGGCCCGCGATCACCGCGTGCCGCATGGCGGCGGCCATCGATGCCGGATCGCCGGCGCCAGCGATTGCGGTGTTCATCAACACGCCGTCCACACCCAGCTCCATTGCGATCGCGGCGTCTGACGCCGTGCCGACACCGGCATCCACAATCACCGGCACCTTCGCCTGCGATTTGATGATCAGCAGGTTGTTCGGATTCTGAATGCCGAGACCTGATCCAATTGGCGCGCCCAGCGGCATGACGGCAGCGGCACCGGCGTCGGCCAGCTTGCGGCAGGCGATCGGATCGTCGTTGGTGTAGGGCAGCACCACGAATCCTTCCTTCACCAGCACGCGCGTGGCTTCAATCAGCGCTTCGTTGTCGGGGAACAGCGTCTGTTCGTCGCCAATCACTTCCAGCTTCACCCAGTTCGACAGGCCCGCTTCGCGTCCCAGCCTCGCCGTGCGAATCGCGTCATCGGCTGTGTAACACCCGGCCGTGTTCGGCAGCAGGAAGATCTTCTCGCGGTTGATCCAGTGGAGGAGTGAGCCTTCCCCTTTGGCCGCGAGGTCCACGCGGCGCACGGCGACGGTCACCATTTCGGTGCCCGATGCGATGTGGGCCGCCTGCATTACCGCGTGTGACGGGTACTTGCCCGTGCCGACGACAAGGCGGGACGTGAAGGTGCGGTCGGCAATCACCAGCGCATCGTTCGCAGGGCCGCCTGCACTTGTAGGGCCGCCTGAACTTGAGGCGGCCATCGCTGCGTTGGTGGTGTGGATGGAGGTGGTCATCGGGAAAAGTCCGGGTAGTTGCGGTCGCGTTCGTGCATCGTCCGCGCCGGCGTGTCCGGCCAGGTGATGCGGAAGGCCGGGTCGTCCCAGCGGACGCCGCGGTAGTGCGACGGGGTGTAGGGGGCCGACACGGTGTACATCATCTCGGTGTCGTCCATCAGGGTCTGAAAGCCGTGGGCAACGCCTTCGGGCAGGTAGACGGCCAGCCCATTGGCCGGGCTCAACTCCACGCCATGCCACTGGCAGTAGGTGGGGGATTCGGGGCGCAGGTCCACGATGACGTCAAACGCCGCGCCCCTCAGACACCGGACGACTTTGGCTTCGGCAAACGGCGCCGCCTGGAAGTGCATCCCCCGCAGCGTGCCCTTGGCCGTGTTGTGGGAGAAGTTGATCTGGGCCACGTGGGCGTTCAGCCCCCGGGCCTCGAACGCCTCGCGCGAGAATCCGACGGCAAACGACCCTCGGTCATCAGGAATCGGCGTCCATTCAATCAGAAATGCGCCTCCAATCGGGGTATCGTGAAACTGCATCGGTCAGCAAGTGTACTGCGATTGTCGGCGCCCTACAGTTCAGGGCGCCCTACGAGGACTGCGGACTGCGGACCGCGGACCGCGGACTGTTACCCTCCCCCCACAAACGAAACAATCTCGATTTCGTCCCCAGCCTCGATGACCGTCTGGGCGTACCGCGCGCGTTTGACGACGACGCGGTTGCGTTCGACGGCGACGGTGCGCGTATCAATCTGGAGGTCGGCCAGCAGGGCCTCGACCGACCGCGGGGCCGGCCAGGGGTGCGGCTCGCCGTT
>VFZF01000032.1 GCA_016871335.1 Acidimicrobiia bacterium | reverse complement strand
CGGGAATGCCGATGCCTACCGTGACCGTCGCGCCGACCGCCTCCTCGCCCGCCCGCACCAGATCAGCGATCGCGCCAATCGTGCCGGCGTAGTCATGCCGCGGCGTCGGGACGCGCATCGTCCACACGTCCCGTCCATCATTTGCGAGCACGACCGCGGCAATCTTGGTACCGCCGAGGTCGATGCCCATCCGCATCACTACTTTCCTGTTGTCGCGATGTGGAGTTCGCGGAGCTGGCGGTCGTCCACCGTCGATGGTGATCCGGCCATCAGGTCCACGGCCTGCGCGGTCTTCGGGAACGCCATCACTTCACGAATCGACGACTCCTCGCACAGGAGCGCGACAATGCGGTCGAGGCCGAAGGCGATGCCACCGTGGGGCGGCGTGCCGTATTCGAGCGCTTCGAGGAAGAATCCGAAGCGCGCGGCGGCCTGTTCGTCGGAAATGCCGAGGAGGCGGAACGCATGGCGCTGCACGTCGGGCTGGTGGATCCGGATGCTGCCGCCCGCGATCTCCGATCCGTTGAGCGCGAGATCGTACGCGCGCGCACGCACCTGCCCCGGATTTGTCTCCAGCAGCGGCACGTCGTCAGGTTGCGGCGACGTGAAGGGGTGATGCATGGAGTCCCACCGCTTTTCGTCGGGGTTCCATTCAAAGAGCGGAAACTCGGTGACCCAGACAAAGCGGAAGTCGTCGCCCTTGAGCAGCCCTTCCTTGCGGGCCACGATGAGCCGCAGGGTGCCGAGCCAGGTCGCCACCTTCGTCTCCTCGCCCGACGTGAGCAGCAACAGGTCGCCCTCGACGCCGCCGCAGGCCTCAAACGCCGCGCGCAGCGGGGCCTCCCCGGCCGCTTTGAGCGCCGAACTCTGGAGCGCGCCCTGCGCCAGACGCACCCACACGAGCCCTCCGGCGCCGAGCTGTTTCGCCTGCTCGGTCAATCCGTCCAGGTCCTTGCGCGAATACCCGGCCGCGCCTTTGACGACAAAGCCGCGCACCACGCCACCGGCAGACACGGCGTCCTTGAACACCGAGAACGCGGACTCGCGGAAGAGCTCGCTCACATCGCTGATCTCCATGCCCGGTCGGAGATCCGGTTTGTCGGACCCGTAGCGCCGCATGGCGTCGGCGTAACTCATGCGTGGGAACGGCGTCGCCACGGTATGCCCCGCGGCCTGCCACATCGCGACAATGGCGCCTTCGACGATGGAATAGATCAGTTCCTCAGTCGCAAACGACACTTCCACGTCGATTTGCGTGAACTCGGGCTGACGATCGGCGCGCAGGTCCTCGTCGCGGAAACACCGGCAAATCTGGAAGTACCGATCCATGCCGGCGATCATCAGGATCTGCTTGAAGATCTGCGGGGACTGCGGGAGCGCAAAAAACTCGCCTTTGTGCACGCGGCTGGGCACGAGGTAGTCGCGCGCGCCCTCGGGCGTGGACTTGGTCAGGATCGGTGTTTCGATCTCGAGAAAGCCTTCGCTGTCGAAATACTTGCGCGCCGCGATGGACACGTTGTGCCGCAGGATCAGGTTCCGCTGCAGCGCCGGCCGGCGCAGGTCGAGGTAGCGATACCGCAGGCGGGTCTCTTCCGAGACTGCGGTGTCTTCATTGATGGCGAACGGCGGCGTCTTGGCTTCGTTGAGCAGTTCGATGCCGGTCGCGACCACCTCGACCTCCCCGGTCGCGATCTTCGTATTCACGACCGCCGCGTCGCGCGCTTCCACCGTACCGGTGATCGCCACCACAAATTCGGGGCGCAGCTTCCCTGCCTGGGTCAGCGCGTCGCCTGCGCGAGCGACGACCTGCGTAAGCCCGTGCCGATCACGGATATCAAAAAACGTCACGCCGCCCAGGTTGCGGACGCGATGGACCCATCCCTGCAGGAAGACGGTCTGGCCGACGTGTTCACGGCGCAGGGCGCCGCAGGAATGCGTGCGATAGCTGGTCACAGGTATGTCCGTACAGTCTCGACGATGGCGTCGTGTGCAATGGCGTGTTGATCGCCGGTCACCATGTCCCGCAGCGTGATTTCGCCGCGGGCCAGTTCGTCGCCGCCCACGATGAGCGTGACGCGGGCGGCCAGCCGGTCCGCGCGTTTCATCTGTGCGCGCACGCTGCGCGCGTCGAATTCCATCTGGGCGGCCAGGCCCGCCCGGCGCAGGGACCGGAGCAGCGTCCACGCCGCCGTGCGGCCATCCTCGCCGATCGCGACGATGAACGCGCGTGGCGTCGCGGCAATGGGCGCCGCGTCCGGGAGGGCAAGGACCAAGCGTTCCAGTCCGGCGGCAAAGCCGATACCGGTGCGGTCCGCGCCGCCGAGTGTCTTCACCAGTCCGTCGTAGCGACCGCCTCCGAGCAGCGCGTTCTGCGCCCCGAGGGTCTGCCCGAGGATCTCGAACGTGGTGCGCGTGTAGTAGTCGAGACCGCGCACCAGGCGATGTGACTGGCGCCACGGAATACCTGCGGCGTCCAGGTACCCTTTCACCGCAGTGAAGTGTGTCGCGCAGGGTTCGCAGAGGTAGTCCACCGAGTGCGGCAACGCATCGATGACGGCCTGGTCGGCCGGGACCTTGCAGTCGTAAATCCGCAGCGGATTGGTGACGGAGCGGCGCTGGCAGTCGCCGCACAGTTTCGACAGGTCGTCCTTGACCGCCGCCAGCAACGCCTCCTGAAACTTCGGCCGGCAGGCTGGGCACCCGACGGAGTTGATCACCAGCTCGGCCTGGGGAATCCCCAGTTCAGTCACCAGCGACCAGGCCAGGTCGATCACCTCGGCGTCGATGGCCGGATCTTCAATGCCGAAGGCCTCCACGTCGAACTGGTGAAACTGCCGGTAGCGCCCCTTCTGCGGCCGTTCGTAGCGGAACATCGGTCCCATCGCGAAGATCTTCGCGGAGGCCAGTGCGTTCTCCAGATTGTGCTCCACGAAGGCGCGCACCATGCTCGGCGTCGCTTCGGGTCGCAGGGTGATCCGGTCCCCGCCCTTGTCGGTGAAGGAATACATCTCCTTCTGCACGATGTCCGTCGTTTCGCCGGTGCCCTTGGAGAACAGTTCCTCCCGCTCGATCACCGGCGTGCGCACTTCGACGTAGCCGAAGCGGTCACACAGGTGCCGGGCGATGCGCTCGACGTATTGCCATTTTTCCACTTCACCAGGGAGGATGTCGTGGGTGCCGCGGATTGCTGCAATCATGCCGTTCTGGCACTCATTATCCCGGATCCCGGGCTATGGCAGGTAGTCGAGGCGGTATCGCACGTAGTTCCCGGCGAACTCCCGGATCATCGCGAGGTCCCCGTCGGTCAGCGGCCGGCGCACCTTGCCGGGGCTGCCCATGACCATCGACCGGGGGGGGATGATGGTCCCCTCGGTGATGAGGGTGCCCGCGGCGATGATGCAGTCCTCGCCGATCTGCGCCCCGTTCAGGATGATGGCCCCCATCCCCACCAGCACCCGGTTCGCGATCGTGCAACCATGCACGATCGCGCCGTGCCCGATGGTCACGTCGTGGCCGATCAGGGTCGGGTGGGTGTCGTGCTGGACGTGCACGATCGTGCCGTCCTGCACGTTGGACCGCGCCCCGATCCGGATGTAGTTCACATCCCCGCGAATCACGGTCTGCATCCACACGCTGCTCTCAGCGCCGATGACCACGTCGCCGATGATCTGGGCACTGTCGTCGATAAACGCCGAGGGGTCGATCACAGGGAGGCGGCCGCGGTACGGGCGAATGCTCATGCGGGATCGATTCTCACACGAAGACCGGATTCACAGGGAGACACGGAGGCACGGAGGGTCATTTTTCGGTCTGCTCTTCCAAAACCTGTTCTGCGCCTCCGCGTCTCCCTGTAGATCCACTGCCGTGCGCATTTTACGCGACAGCAACTCAGCCGTTGCAGAGACGTTGCACCCGGCCCGGAGAATCGGAGGCGTTACATCCGACTTTCCTGTCTGGAGGCAGGTATACACATGTTATTCCGCAGTCTGTCGTCTCTTCTCCGGTCCCTCGTGGCTGTGACTCTTCTGTGTGCCGTGTTCGTGCCCGTGTCGGCGTCGGCGCAGACGACCGGCACCGTGGCCGGCCGCGTGGCCGACTCCACCGGCGCCGCTCTTCCCGGTGCGCAAGTGTCCATCCGTACCCTCAACCTGCGCACGGCGACGAACGCCCAGGGGGAATTCACCCTGCAGGCCGTCGCGGTCGGCACCCACGAACTGGAGGTCGAGTACCTCGGCTTCCGCACGGTGCCCCAGCCGGTCACCGTGTCTTCCGCGCAGCGCGCCACCGTCAGGGTGACTCTGGTCCCGGCCCTCTCCATCGAGGAAAACGTGACCGCCTCCGCCACGCCGATTCGGGATGAACAGGCCCGGGCGCTGAATCAGCAGCGGACCGCCGACAACGTCGGCAACGTCGTGTCCGCCGACGCCATCGGCCGGTTTCCGGATCCCAACATCGCCGAAGCCCTGCAGCGGACGCCGGGCATCGGCATTCAGCGCGACCAGGGCGAAGGCCGCTATATCAACGTGCGCGGCGCCCCCTCGGAATTCAGTCAGGTCGCGATCAACGGCGTGAGTCTGCCCGCCCCCGCCCCCACGACGCGCGCGATGGACCTGGACACGATCCCCTCCGACATCGTCAATCAGATCGAAGTCTCGAAGTCCCTGCGTCCGAACATGGATGCCGACTCCATTGCCGGGGCCGTCAACATTGTCACCAGTTCGCCGTTTGACTTCAGCGGGCTTCGCATCAACGCCTCAGGCGGCGGGTCCTACAACGACTTTGGCGGCAACGACTCGCGCGGGTCGCTCCTGGTCAGTAATCTGTTTGGTCGCGACCGGCAGTTCGGCGCGCTCGTGTCGCTCAGCTACTCCAAGACCCGCCGGCAACTCGACAACGTCGAGAGCGCGTGGGACATCCTGACCCGTCCCGAGGGTGGCCAGGTGATGGGCGTCGTCGAAAACCTCTTCAAGGATTACGATACCCGCCGCGAACGGATCGCCGCGACGACGACGCTGGAGTGGCGCGCGACACCAACCTCCCGCTACTTCGTGAATGGCTCCTTTGCGCGGTTCACAGACGACGAGTTCCGCAACCGGTTCGGCATCCAGTGGGCCGATGGCGCGCTGCTCGCCGGCGCGACCGATGCCGCCGCGACGTTCCGCAACGTCCGCGTGAGCAAGCAGTTCCGCCACCGCATCCAGCGCAACGACGTGGGCAGCCTCTCGGTGGGTGGGCGCCACTTCTTCTCGAATGGCATTGCCGACTACACCGCATCGTTCTCCCGCGCAGAGCAGACCTATCCGAGCCGGGATGAACTGCTGTATCGGACCAGCGCAAACCTGCAGCTGTCCTACGACTATGCCGGCAACCCCGACCAGCCGACGTTTTCGCTGTTCAGCACCAACCAGCATCTCGATCTGACCCGCTACAGCTTCAGGGAGAACACCTTCCGTACCAGCGACACCCGGGAGGACGAGATCGCGTTCGCCGCCAACGTCGAAATGATGGGCAGGCTCTTCGCCACGTCGGCGACGCACATGTTTGGCGTGAAGTTCCGTGGCAAGGACAAGACCGCCGACGAGAACCGGTGGCGCGACCGCCGCTCCAGTGCCGCCCCGGCGGCCGCGCTTGCGACCCTCATCAGCACGCAGGAATCAAAGAACTTCGGGTATGTGCTGGGCCACAAGTTCGACAGCACGGCCGTCCGTGCGTATCTGGACGCATCCAAGGCCACCTCTGAACCTCGTGTGCCCGAGTCCCGCACGGCAGACTATGAAGTGGGCGAGGATGTGCTCGCGGCCTATGGGTCCACACGCCTGAAGTTCGGCAAGGCCGACCTGCTGATCGGTGTGCGTTTGGAGCACACGTCCCTCAACTCACAGGCGGTGGCGTACCACGTGGACGCCAACTCGTTCTCGGACCGTACGGCCAGCAACAGCTACACCAACCTCTTCCCGGGCGCCACGCTGCGGTACGCGTTCTCGGACACGGTCATCGGACGCCTCGCCGTGACCCGTGCGATCAACCGGCCCAACTACGTGTCGCTGGTGCCACGACTGACCCAGGACGACGAGACGACACGCGTCCTCATCACCTCCGGCAATCCGGGTCTCAGGCCGACGCTCGCGACCAACCTGGACGCGTCGATTGAGTACTACATGGCCCCGATCGGCATCCTGTCGGCCGGCGTCTTCTACAAGGACCTCAGCGACTATCGCTTCGAGCTCACGCTCGGGGGCACCTTCGACGGCCGAACGGCGCTCATCACGCGCCCGGAAAATGCCCCCGATGGTCGTATCGCCGGTGCGGAGTTTGCCTGGCAGCAGCAGTTCACGATGCTGCCGGAGTGGATGGACGGGTTCGGCGCCTTCGCCAACTACACGTACACCGACGCCCACATGAATCTTGGCCGGACGTACGAGGGGCGGTCGCGTTTCCCGCTCACCGGGCAGTCGAAACACAATTCGAACGCCGGTCTCTTCTACGAAAAGTCAGGGTTCAGCGTCCGCCTCTCGTACACCGATCGCAGCGACCAGCTGACGGAAATTAATGCAGACGACGCGAGGCTGGACCTGTACTGGGCCGGTCGCGCGCAGGTGGACCTCACGTCGAGCTTCCAGGTCACGCCGACGTGGGAGGCCTACTTCGAGGGCAAGAACCTGACCAATACCGCCGGCATCCGCTATTTCGGTGAACGCCAGCGGGTCTACGAATACGAGAAGTTCGGGTACACCCTGTTCTTCGGCGTGCGCTTCAAGCGCTGATTCGCGCCTCGACCCTCAACCCACGGCGGCGGTTCGGATCATCCGAACCGCCGCCGTTTTTCTTTTTGCCGACGAATCGCAGTCCTTACTGCTTGCGGATCGTTGGATACGCGATCCCGAGCTGCTCCAGGTACGTCTTGAACTTCGTGGGGTCGAAGTAGTACTTCCGCATCTCGTCCCGGTACTTGTCCATGATCTCCTTGTTGAGCTCGATCGCGGGGGTGTCCTGGGGACGAATGAGTGGTTCGTACTTCTGATTCTTCGTCTGCACCTCAGTGAAGTAGCGCCACGCCTCGGTGACGACTTCCGGCTTGAGAAAGAGATCCACCAGGGTCATCGCCTGCGCCTTCGCACCAGCCGTGGCTCCCTTGTGAGCGATAGGGGTCGCCATCGCGATGCTGTCCGCCCAGTTGTGGCCCGGCAACCCGGGAATATTCGAGGGGAATGACAACGTGATCGTCGGCACGTTCCATGAGATATCGCCGATATCGTCTGAGCCGCCGCCGCGATTGTCGGTCACCGGCTGTCCCAGCGCGCCGAGACGTGTCGCCAGACCGGTCTCCGCCACTCCGAGTTCCTTCTGGACCGCACGCGCGAGCGCCTGATCAGCCTCGCTCCACTCGGGCAGGCCGACCTGCTGAATGTTTGCGTAGGTGGCCTCCGCCACCGGCCGGCTGAAGTGCCGAGGCCACGCCGCTCCGAGGACCCGGGTGTTCGCCAGGCGCGTCCCGGTCATTTGCGCGGCCCCTTCTGCAATCTGGTCGCCGATCGCCCAGAGTTCCTTGATGAGCGGATAGGTCAGTTCGCGGAAGTAATACCAGACGGATGCCGTGCGGGGCACGACGTTCGGCTGGTCGCCGCCGTTGCGGATGACGTAGTGCGAACGGTGTTCGAGACGCAGGTGCTCGCGCCGGTAGTTCCAGCCGATGTTCATCAGTTCCACGGCGTCCAGTGCGCTGCGGCCGCGCCACGGGGCTCCGGCCGAGTGCGCCGTTTCCCCTTCAAACTGGTACTCCACCGACACCAGGCCTGTGCCCCCGGCCGCCCCCCACGACACCCCGAGATTGCGGCCGACATGGGTGAACAGTGCGACATCCACGTCCTTGAACAGCCCCGCACGGATGAAATACGCCTTGGTCCCAACCAGCTCCTCGGCCGTGCCGGGCCACACCCGGATGGTGCCGGGAATCTTGTCGCGTTCCATGATGCGTTTCATCACGATCGCCGCAGTGATGTTCACGGCCTGGCCCGAGTTGTGCCCTTCGCCGTGCCCGGGCGCCCCGTCCACGATCGGCGCGCGATACGCCACGCCAGGCTTTTGTGAGGACTGGGGGATCCCGTCGATGTCGGATCCGAGCGCGATCACGGGTTTCCCGCTGCCCCAGGACGCCATGAAGGCAGTGGGAATCCCCGCCACGCCTTCCTCGACCGTGAACCCGTGCTGCCGCAGGATGCCGGTCAGATACTTGTGCGTTTCAAACTCCTGGAACCCGAGTTCGCCGTAGCTGAAGATCTGGTCGACCATCTGCTGCGTGAAATCCCGCAGCTTGTCGACCTCCGCCGCCACCTCCTTCTTGAGTGCCGTGATGCGGGGGGAATCCGGAGGCACCGGCGTCTGCCCATACGTCGCCACCGGAACCAGAAGGAACAGGACCACCAGCCAGCTTCGTCTCATTACGCCCTCCACGGCATAGGATAATAGCCGTCCGGATGTCCACGCTCGATACCCTCGGTCGCCCCCTGCGCAGTCTGCGAATTTCGGTGACCGACCGCTGCAACCTGCGCTGCCACTACTGCATGCCGGAGGATGAATACCTCTGGCTGCCGCGGGAGGATGTGCTCTCGTTTGAAGAGGTCAGCGCCCTGGCCGACCTCTTCGGCGACATGGGCGTGGACCGGATCCGGTTGACGGGCGGCGAACCGCTGTTGCGGCGCGACCTTCCCTCCCTCATCGCGCAGCTCGCCCGCAAACCCTGGCTCACGGACCTCGCGCTGACCACCAACGGCGTGCTGCTGGCCGATGCCGCCGCGGAACTGCGGCAGGCCGGCCTGCACCGGCTCACGGTGAGCCTCGATACGCTCCGCGCCGACCGCTTTCTCGCGCTGGCTCGGCGCGAGTCCCTGCCGGCCGTCCTGTCGGGCATCGACGCGGCGCGCCGGGCCGGGTTCACCGATCTGAAGATCGATTCGGTCATCACCCGCGGTGACAACGACGACGAGCTGGGGGATCTGCTGGAGTACGGCCGGGCCGTCGGCGCAGAAGTACGATTCATCGAATACATGGACGTCGGCGGCGCCACACGATGGCGGCCGGAGGCCGTCGTGTCGCGTGCCGAAATCCTGTCGCGATTGGCTGACCAGTACGGCCCGATCCAGCCGCTGCCGAGTCCACCGTCGGCACCTGCGGATCGCTTTCAGCTGCCGGATGGTCTCGCCTTCGGCATCATCGCCTCCACCACGCAACCGTTCTGCCGGACGTGCGACCGGGCGCGTCTGACGGCGGATGGCGTGTTGTTGCTGTGTCTTTATGCCCAGCACGGCACCGATCTCCGGCGTCCGTTGCGCGCCGGAGCCTCGCGTGACACCTTGCTGAATCTGTTGCGGGCGGTCTGGCGTGGTCGCGCCAATCGCGGCGCCGAGGAACGCCGGGGCGCCCGCGATCGCGGCTCCTACATTCCGCTCAGCGTACTCAAGCGTGATGCACATCTTGAAATGCACACGCGAGGGGGGTAACAGTCCGCCGTCCGCAGTCCGCGGTCCGCGGTCCGCTAGTCCGCAGTTCCAGCATGCAGGAGTCAGTGTGAGTAAGTCTCGATCGGTTGTCAGTACGCGAATGAGTGCGCTGTTGCTTGTCGCGTTTTTTCTGTCGGGTGCGGTGGCCCTGATCTATCAGGTGCTCTGGACGCGGCAATTGGGCCTGGTGTTTGGCGTGACCATTCAGGCGGCGAGCACGGTGCTCGCCTGCTTCATGGGCGGCCTGGCGCTGGGCAGCTACCTGGCGGGACGCTGGTCCGACTCGATGGCCCGCCCCCTGCGCGCCTTTGCGGTGGTGGAGGTGCTCATTGCCGTGAGCGCCCTGCTCACGCCGACCTTGCTCGGGCTGGCCGACGCCATCTTCATCAGCATGGTGCCGAGTCTCGACGGCTCGCCAGTCTTGACCACGATCACCCGCGTGGGGCTGACCGCGCTTGTGCTCATCATTCCGGCGGGACTGATGGGGATGACGTACCCCCTCGCCCTCCGCGCCGCCAGCCGCAGCGCCGACGGCATCCGCCGCACGGCCTCCCTGCTGTACGCCATCAACACCACGGGCGCGATCGTCGGCGTCCTCGCCGGAAGTTTGTGGCTCGTGCCGGAACTCGGCTTGAGCCGCACGTTTCTGGTCGCCGCCAGCGTGAACGCACTGGTGGCGCTGGTGGCGTGGCTTGCCAGCCGTGGCGAGGCGCCCATCCCGCACACGCCCGCCGCGCCTGCCGCCGAGGCTGCGGCCAACGCCCTCGTCACCGAACCACTCTCCGATCGCGCGCGCTGGATGGTCCTGCTCGTCATCGCCCTCTCAGGCACCGTGTCGCTCGCCCTCGAGATCATCTGGTTCCGCATCCTGGTGTTCTTCCTGCGTCCCACGACCTACGCCTTCGCCAGCATGCTCGTCGCCGTACTGGCCGGTCTCGCGATCGGCAGCTACCTGGTCACGCCCTGGCTGCGGCGGCGCGCCAACTGGCAGGCGATTCTGGGGGCAACCGAGATTGCGATCGGACTCACCGGACTCCTGTCCGCGTTTCTCCTCGTGCGCTCCCACGACGTCATGATCTGGATGTTTGAGGCCGGCACGGAACTGGCCCCCCCGTGGGATTTTGTCCTGCCGTTGATTGCCGCCGCCGCCTTCGCGATCCTGCCGACCGCGATTCTGCTGGGCGCTGCGTTCCCGATGGGCCTGATCCTGTGGACCACCGGCGGCCGCCAGGACGATGCCCGGGTCGGACGGCGGGTCGGCACGCTGTATGCGCTGAACGTGGCCGGCGCGATCGTCGGGTCTCTCGCCGGCGGCTTCATCCTGATCCCCGCGCTCGGCGCGCAGGCGAGCCTGGTACTGATTTCGGCGATCCCGCTGGCCGGCGGCATCATCCTGTTCTGGCTGGCCCGGCCGCGCCTGCGGGTGCCGGCCGTTGGCCTCGCGGCTGCCGCCTTTGTCACCATCGCGACGCTGCTCCCCGATGTGTTCCGGGACGTGGTCAGGGGACGATACCCGGGGCACGACGTGTTGTGGCATGCGGAGGATGCGCAGGCCACCGTCTCCGTGGCCAGGCATGGCAGCCAGCACGTCCTGCTGATCGATGGCATGCACCATGCGAGTGACGGGGGCGGCCAGGTCAGCTATCACCGCGCCATCGGCGCACTGGCCGTGGCCGTGCATCCCGATCCGCGCGAGGTCCTGATCGTCGGCATGGGCGGGGGCACCACCGCCGGTGGTGCGAGCATCCTGCCCAACACCCGGACAACGGTCGTGGAACTCTCGCCGTCAGTCGTGGCGGCGGCGTCGTGGTTCGAGAAGATCAACCGGAGCATCCTGACCAACCCGAACGTCACGTTTACCGTTGCCGACGGCCGTCACTTCCTCAAGACCACACAACAGAAGTTCGACATCATCACGGCCGACCTCATGCTGCCGCACCTGGCCGGCGCGGCGAGCCTGTATTCCGCGGACTACTACGCGCTCGCGCGGCAGGCCCTCGCGCCCGGCGGCATTATGGTGCAATGGATTCCGGCGGATACGGAATTCCAGCACAAGCTGATGTTGCGGAGTTTCCTCGACGTCTTCCCACACGTGACGCTCTGGCTCGGAGGGGGCATCGCGATCGGATCCAATGAACCGCTGACGCTGCGCGAAAAGGACTTCGCACTGAAGATCGCCTACCCGCAGGTGCAGCAGGCTCTGGAGGAATCCGGGCTGGGCACCTTCCAGCTGCTCGTGAACCAGTACTTCACGCACCGGCCCCACATCGAACGGTATCTGGGCGAGGGGGATCTGCTGCGCGACGACAAGCCCGTGACGGAATATTTCCTGTCACTGCCGAAGGACAGCCCGCCGGTGGACCTCACACCCTACGCCGGCAAACCCGAAGACATCGTGCGGTAGCCAATCGGAACACGAGGGCTTCAGCCCTCGTGTTCTCCCAAGGGCTAAAGCCCTTGGGCTCCAACGGCTTTGAAGTTCCTGTAGTCCGTCACGGCGTCCGGCTTGGACCACAGCCCCACGCGCCCCGTCGGCGCCTCGGGCAACGTGAACTGCAGCGTCTGGAGGTCGTTGACCCAGCCGGTGATCGCGGCGCCCTGCACGCGCATGCGCAGCGTGCGCCACTCCCCCATCGGGATCTCCACGTGCACGCCGCCGTGGTGAATCCGCTGCCGCTCACCGTCCACGACGCGCCACAACGCCGTATCGCCGTCCTTGGTGTTGTACCGATACGCGTAATGATTCCCGTCGTCATTCAGGCCGAACAGGATGCCGGCGAATTGATCCGACGCGCCGCCGATCAGGCGGAAGTCCACCTGAATTTCTCCGTCACCGAACTGCCCGACCGACCGATCGACGCCGTAGGCAAATTGCAGCCCTCCGAGCACCCGTGTGCCAAACGTCTCCGCCGACCTTGGAAACAGGGCCATCGCCTTCGAGGACAGGTCCCTTGGCGCCGTGCCCGTCTTCCAGGTGCTCCCATCAAGACTCAGGATCGGCGCACCGGCCTCCTGCTGCACGGTCCAGTTCCCCGCGAGCACGACAAACGACGAGGGTTCCGCGCCAATCGGCTCGCCATCGAGCCACACCGCAGGCGCACCGGAACACGCCGCAGCACCCAGCACCGCGACGATCATCAGGACTGCGGACCGCGGACCGCGGACCGCGGACTGATTCCGCTTCCTCCACGAGAAGTAGAGGCGCGCGAGCAGCAGCGCGACGAGGATCCCGGCGTAGGCGTACGGCTTCGTCTCAGGCACTTTGGTCTTCCAGAGAAAGTGAACCACTCCAGCCACGCCCGCAAGATACGCCAACCGATGCAGCGTCTGCCAGCGGCGGCCGAGGCGGCGGATGGCGCCCTGCGTGGACGTCAGTGCGAGCGGCACCATCGCGAGGAACGCCACCATCCCCGCGATGATGAACTTGCGCTTGGTGATGTCGTCGATGATCGGCTGAATCTGGCAGTCGGACCAGTAGAGGCAGGCGCGATCAAACAGGAGGTAGAACGCCAGGTGCAGGCACGCGTAGAAGAAGGCCCACAGGCCGAGCATCCGCCGGACGGACTGCAGGCGGTTCCAGCCGGTGATGCGGCGAATCGGCGTCACGGCCAGCGAACACAACAGCAGCACCAGCGTCGTCTCGCCGCTGGTGAGCAGCAGCGTCTCGAGCGGATTGATGCCGAGGCTCCCCCAGAAGGTGTTGTAGAGCAGGTCGGCGCCCGGCCAGACGGCCGCGAGCGTCACCAGAGCCTTGAGCGCCATCAGTAGAACTTCTTGAGGTCCATTCCCTCGTACAGCTTCGCCACCTGGTCCGCGTAGCCGTTGAACATCAGCGTCGGCTTGTTCTTGAGCAGGGACCCGAGCGAGTTCTCGCGCGCCTGACTCCAGCGGGGATGATCGACGGTCGGATTCACGTTCGAGTAGAACCCGTATTCACGCGCGTTCGCGATGTTCCACGAGGTCGGCGGTTCGTTCTCCACGAAGCTGATCCGGACGATCGACTTGATGCTCTTGAACCCGTACTTCCACGGCACGACCAGGCGAATCGGCGCCCCGTTCTGGTTCGGCATTTCCCTGCCGTACAGCCCCGTGGCGAGAATGGTGAGTGGGTGCATCGCCTCGTCCATCCGCAGGCCTTCGACGTACGGCCAGTCGAGCGCCGCCGAGCGCTGCCCGATCATTTCGGTCGGACGCAGCAGGGTCGTAAACGCCACGTACTTCGCGCGGCTGGTGGGCTGCACACGTTTGATGAGGTCCGCCAGCGGGAATCCGACCCACGGAATGACCGCCGACCACGCTTCCACGCAGCGGAAGCGATAGATCCGCTCCTCAAGCTGGTGCGGCTTCACGAGATCCTCAAACGCGTAATCAGCGGGCTTGGCGACATGCCCGTCGATCTTCACGGTCCACGGCTTCACCGTCAGCCGGCCGGCGTAGCGGGCAGGGTCGGACTTGTTCGTGCCGAACTCGTAGAAATTGTTGTACTGCGTGAGTTGCTCCCAGGTGTGGGGCTTCTCGTTGGTCGACAGCGGCGACGGCTTCACATTGGGGATGGTCGCCT
>VFZF01000031.1 GCA_016871335.1 Acidimicrobiia bacterium | reverse complement strand
TCGGGAGTCATCCTCAGCGACCATCTGAAGAGCCTCGATTGGCGCGCCCGCAAGGCCGTGTTCGCCAGTACTGCGCCGGCGACGGTGCTCGCGGAAGTTCGAGCCCGGGCGAAGGCGCTGCTGGGCGTGTGAACCGGTCCTGACGCGCTCAAGACCAGCGCGTCCTACTGACGCACCTTCTCGATCTTGCCATCTCGCTCGGACGTGAGGCGCTCGCGATCGCGGCGGTATTCCTCCATCCGCGCGTCGCGCTCGGCGGGGTCAAACAGCTCGCGCAGCCGGCCGTCGTGCAACACCTGCACCTCCGCCAGCTTCGCGTCGTAGAAACTCCGAATCTCGGCAATCGCCGCCTTCTGCGCGTCGGTCAACGGCGTGTGCTCGATGCCGGCATCAGCGTCCTTCTGCTGCAGGCGCTCCATCGCGAGTTCGTAGGCGGATTTCATAAAGGCATTATCGCTGGTCCGTCAGCACGGTGGCGACCACCGGTCTGTAGCTCGTCACCCCTTCACACACTGCGCATGCAGCCTGAACCCGGCCGCCTGCGCCTGAGCCACAGTGGCAAAAGTCACCGTGCAGTTCTTGCAGTTGTAGTGCTGACAGCCGGGGGCGTGCAGCACCTTGGACTCGCGGTTGCCGTGAAACGGGCCGGTCGAGGGGCGCTCCGCGGCGCCGCTGCGGAACAGCCACGGGGCCTGGGGCGAGGCCGACTGCCAGAGGCCGCGCCTGGCCGAACGCGCCTCGCGCTCGGCGGCCGCAAGACGAGCGCTGTCCGAATACCGCGTGTAATGCCACGCGGCGCCGGCGCGCACGAGCGCCTCATTCACGTCCGCGCCGCCCACCGACACCGTCGCCACGAGGCGGCCATACTGATCGATGTCCTTCATGTCCACGTCGACGACCTTGCCCATCACCAGACGCGACAACGCAGCCGTCGACTCCGCCCCATACGGCTGCGTGCCTTCGGGCGCGTCAATGCCGAACAGTCGCACCGTCACCTGCCCGCGCCCGCGGGCGACGATGACCGTGTCGCCGTCGGTCACATTCAGCACGCGTCCGGCGAAGCGCTGGGCGGAGACCGGCGCGAGACACGCACAGACCAGCGTGACGACGAGCAACGAACGGTGTCGGTGTGACATCACAAGCCTGCCGCGCAGAGCTTACCAGCAGGGGTGTGACAGAACAGTTCCTACGCGATTTGTTCGCTGTGTGGTCGGACTGATGCCAGCGGTGGCCCTACACCCGTAGGACGCGCTGAACCGCAGCGGGTCAGCGATGACCCTATTTTTCGTCGAGCTTGCGACCGGCATTCAGCGAGTCGAAGTTCACGATGGCGTTCAGCACCAGCGCGTAGCTCCCCACCGTCGTGCCGCGATACAGGGGATTGTTGGCGAACAGCACCACATGCCCCTTCTCCATCGGGACGCTGACGACCACCGGGCGCTGGGCGATGTCGCCGCCACCCTGCAGCAGACCACTTGCCAGCAGCTGGTTCTGCTCGGCGAATCGCAGAGCCACACGGGGGCGGTACTGCGGCGGGATGATGTTCAGGGGGCTGCGGAGCTGCTCGTCCGTCGGCACCGCATAGGCCCAGGGGTCCACACGCGGTGCTGGCGTGGCCTGGAACCGTGGATCGATCGCCGGACGCCCCTGCGGCTGGTCCTGCTCGTCGGGCAACCCCCGGCCCGTCGCCCGTTGCGCCGCGCCACCACCTCGCCCGCCTCCGCCACCACCGCCACCTCGACCACCGCCCCCCATCGCACTGACGCTGAATGTCGCGCCCGCGTCGCTGTACACCGCGAGGTTTTCCTGGATGCCGTAGACGATGGGGCTGGTGGCGTCGACGATCTTGGTGCGGAGCAGGCTTCCGACCACCCGGGAGCCCGTGCCTGCCGAGACGGCCGACACGCCGTGAGTCATGCCGTTGTCGATCGCAAACGTCGCGCTGCTGGCGGCGCCGATGTACACGCCACCCTGTTTGACGAAGTTCTGCAGGTTCAGCACGCCCTGCAGCCCAAGGCCGGGACGCATGTCGTCGGTCTGCGCGTAGGTGCCGATGTTCGGCGTGTCGGCAGACTGCCGCCAGGGGATCGGATCTCTGAACATCGGCATGCCGTTGATGATCGACTGGCTGCTGCCGCCACCGGGGCCAAACAGGATCACGTCGTACTTCGCGCGCAGGTTGCTGTCACGCGCGACGTCCTGCGTCGAGATGTAATCGTACGGAATGCCGACCGTGTCGAGGGCGATGCGCCACCACCCTTCGGTCTGCGTGCTCGTCCACGTATGCATCAATGCCACACGCGCCGCCCGGGCGGGATGCGTCGGCACCGCCGGCGCTGTTGTCAGCGCATGCACGGGGATGCCGAGGTCCATCGCGGCCAGATGAATGTCCGCCGCCGGCACGCCCCGGATGAGGAACGAGCCGCGGTTGAATTTCATGCCGCCGCTCTCAAACGGCTCTTCCGCGACCACCATGTCCGCGGTCGGCAACTTGTAACGCAGGGCGAAGATCGCGTTGTCGGCGTTGTGGTTCACGGCGAAGAGGGCATCGCCGATGGCCCGCTGAACCCCAGCGGGCCCTACGTCAGCCCCAGCGGGCCGCTGAACCCCAGCGGGCCCTACGACGCCACCTCGAGCGCGGACGGCGCCACTCACCCGCTCAACGGGCACTTCGAGCACCTGGGTGTCCATGACGCGGATCGACTGCACGCCGAAGGCTTCCGGGAACGTCCAGCCGGTGTCGTCGTACGGGTTGTCCTGGGGATCGTTCGGCGACCAGTACTGGTGGTCGAACAGGGCGTCCGCGATGCGCGAGTACGGCTGGTCCATGCGGATGATGTAGGACCCCGCCTGGAAGTCCTTCGTCTCGGTCTTGACCTTGACCGAGAACGGTCCCACCGCGCGCGACACCTCGACGCGCTGCTTCTGGAGCACGCGCATGAGTTCCGCCTGTGTGCCGAGACGCGGGTCGTTCGCCGGGAGCACATAGGCCGCGGGGCCTTCGATGGTGGCCTTCAGAATCGACCGCTTGCTCTTCTCGTAGAAGTTCCACAGGAACTGACGACGATTGTTGGCAAAGTAGCCGAGTGACACGAGCAGGCCGGTCTGCTGGTAGTTGTTGTTGTTCCGCAGCGACCACATGACCTTCGGAAGCGGCGGGTTCTGCCGATACCAGGTGCGCGACGTCTGCGCGGCCGAGAGCGTGCGCTCGCGGGTGTCCGCATTGCCGCCGTTGCCAAACGTCTCATACAGGCGGCTGATGCCGTTGTGCGTGGCCGCAATGAACATCAGATACCCGGGCGACCACGTGTCGAACGTGCCGAACGCAAACACACCCGGCATCCCCATGCGGGTCATCTCGTTGACGTTGTGCCAGCCGACCAGCTGCCACTCGTTGGTGAGGATGGGATCCAGCCACGCGTTATACGGGCCGTCGCCGATCGTGTTGTCGTAGAGATACGCCACCGACTCGTGCAGGTCGTGCAGCACCTGCGCCTTGTGGTCCACGTACGTATTGAGCACGTTCTCGGTGAGCTTGAGCGTCATGCCCATCGCGTCACGGTTGTTGTCATGCGCGACGTATTTGCCCCAGTACAGGAGATTCGGCACCGTGCGGTCGGGATACTTCTTGCCGTAGTTGTAGAGGTCGACCATGCGATCACGGCCGTCAGTCTCCACAATCGGGGTGATGAGCGTGATCAGGTTGTCGCGGATGTTCCGCACGTAGGCGCTGTCGTCCACGATCAGCCGGTACGCCAGTTCCATCAGCGCCGTCGGTGATCCACTCTCCGGCGAGTGAATCGCGCCGGTGATGTAATACACCGGCGTGGTCACGCCGGCCAGACGGAGAGCCTCGGTGTCGTCCATCTTGATCGTGCGAGGGTCGGCGAGTTTCTCGAGGTTGGCGCGATTGGCATCCATGCGCGCCAACACGGCCTCGGACGCGATCGCCACCGCGATCATCTCGCGGCCTTCCTCCGACTGCCCGATCGTCATCACCCGCGCGCGTGGTGACGCTTTGGCCAGCAGGCGCATGTACTCGTGCACGTCCTTGGAATACGGCAGCCGGCCAGGTGCTCCGGCGATATCCCCGAGCACGGCGGCCGGCGTCGGCACGGTCTTCGAGGCCGGCAGGTAATCCACCATCGGCGACAGGAAAAACGCCTCGGTCGTGTACTCCTTGATCTTCTTCGAGTACTCCTCGTCGATGGCCTGTGTGGGGCTCCGCTCAAACTTCGCGGTCACCAGGTCTGGGGGCCGTTGGGCCAGGACGACCGGGGCCACTATCGCAACACCGAGAACAAGACACCCACCCCAAATCCATCGAGCCATCCGACACCTCGGGGGGATTATTCAACTAATGAGGCAATGAGGCAATGAATGCAGCGTGACACCGACGCTCTTCATTGCCTCATTGCCCCATTGCCTCATTGCCCCATTGAATGTGCCCCATTGAACTGGGTCAGTGGTAGTGCCCGTGGACGGGATCCCACACACCGGACGTCTTGCCGACGTGTGCGGAGGTGTCGCTGTTGAAGTTGGTGATGGCGGCGACCAGGCCGGCCGCGAGCACGATGCCGATCAGCACCAGCATCCAGGTGGCCCCGGACCGGCGATCCACCTTCGCTTCACAGCACTTCTTGAACTTCTTGCCGCTACCGCACGAACAGAGGTCGTTGCGGCCAACTTTGGTGACCTGAGCCATGGCCAGATCCTGCCCGGGGAGCCGAGGTCCCGTCAAGCGCGCCGCGCCGAAACCCAGCGCGCCCTACGCGAACACTCGGAGCCCAGAGGCTTTCGCCCCTGGGACACCACAAGGGCTAAAGCCCTTGTGCTCCGCTATTTCTTTTTCGGCCGGTACACGTGCGTCGAGTGGCCGAAGAAGACTTCGGCCGCTTCCATCAACGTCTCCGACATCGTCGGATGCGGATGAATGGAGAGCTTGAGATCGCTGGCGAGCGCGGCCATTTCGACGGCGAGCACACCTTCAGCGATCAGTTCACCGGCACCGGCGCCGACGATGCCGACGCCGAGGATGCGTTCGGTGTCGGGGTCGATGACGAGTTTGGTCATGCCGTCCGGACGATCGATCGCGAGCGCGCGGCCAAGCGCCGCCCACGGGAACTTCGCGACTTCGACCTTGCGGCCCTGCTTCTTCGCGTCGTTTTCCGTCAGACCACACCACGCCACTTCAGGGTCGGTGAACACGACAGCCGGAATCGCCTGCGGCTCAAACGCCACCTTGTGCCCGAGCATAGCTTCGACCGCGACCTTGGCTTCGTGTGACGCCTTGTGCGCGAGCATCGGCTCGCCCACCACGTCACCGATCGCCGAGATGCCCGCGACGTTGGTGCGCATCTGGCCGTCCACCGTGATGAAGCCCTTGTCGCTCACGACCACACCGGTCTTGTCGAGACCGGGAATCGTCGAGTTCGGACGCCGGCCGATGGACACGAGCACGCGGTCGTAGGTGGTGTCGGTCTTCGAACCGTCCGGCAACTCCATCGAGACGGAGATCCCGTTCTTCACGTCCTTCATTCCCGTGACCTTCGTCTTCAGGAGAATCTTGTCCATCGTCGTCTCCAGGCGACGCGCGAGGAAGGTGACGAGGTCGCGGTCAGCGCCTGGCAGCAGACCGTCGGTCATTTCGACGACGGTGACCCTGGTGCCGAGCGCGGCATAGACGGAGCCGAGTTCGAGGCCGATGTACCCGCCACCGACGACGAGCAGGGACTTCGGAATCTCCGGCAGGTCGAGCGCGCCGGTGGAGTCCATCAGGCGGTCGCTCTTGATGTCGAGACCAGGGATGCGCGTTGGATATGAACCCGTCGCGATGATCGCGTTCCCGAATGAGAGGGCCTGGGTGCCGCCGGCCGCGAGCTCGATCGACAGGTTCTTCGCGTCCACAAACGACGCCTTGCCCTGGATGAACGAGATCTTGCGCTGTTTGGAGAGCTGTCCCAAGCCGCCGGTCAGCTTGTTGACGACGCCCTCTTTGAAGCTGCGGAGCGTGTCGAGGTCAATCTTCGGCTCGGTGTACGTGAGGCCCCAGTGCGACGCGTGCTTCGCTTCGCTCGCGACCTTGGCCACGTGCAACAGCGCCTTCGACGGAATGCACCCGCGGTAGAGGCACACGCCTCCGGGGTTCGGTTCCATATCCACCAGCGTGACCTGCATCCCGAGGTCGGCCGCATAAAACGCCGCCGCATACCCGCCAGGCCCGCCACCGATCACTACCAACTGCGTTGAAGAAGACATAGACAAAACCCTCAACAAATATTCACAACGAGACGTGGAGGACTGGGAGCATTCTTTTCTTTAAGAAAAAGAACCTCTCAGCCCTCTATGCCTCGTTGTGCACATTCCTACAGCACCATCGTCAGCGGCGATTCGAGGGCTTCGACGATGAAGCGCAGGAAACGGGCGGCGTCGGCGCCATCGATGACGCGGTGGTCGTAGGACAGGGACAACGGCAGCATCGGTGTCGGGACGAACTGTTCGCCGTCCCACACAGGCTCGATGCCTCCCCGTGACATGCCGAGGATGGCGACCTCGGGCTGGTTGACGATCGGCGTGAAGGACGTGCCGCCGATGCCGCCGAGATTGGTGACCGACATCACGCCGCCCGACATTTCGTCGAGGCTGAGCTTCTTGTCACGCGCCCTCTGCGACAGCGTCGCCAGATCGACGGCGATCTCGGTGATCGTCTTCGTGTTCACGTCGCGGATGACGGGCACGAGCAGGCCGTTCGGCGTGTCCACGGCCACGCCGATGTGGCGGTAGCTCTTGAACACGATGGCGTTGTTGGCCATGTCCACCGACGAGGCAAACTGCGGGTACTTGTCCATGGCGGCCGCGAGGATTTTGATGACGACCGCAGTGATCGTCAGCCTGCCGCCCGCCTTCTCCACGCGCGCACCGAAGTCGTCGCGGAACGCCTCAAAGCCCATCAGGCTGGCCTTGTCGTTCTGCGTGACGTGCGGCGCCATCCAGGCCTGCGTCAGGTGCTCCGCCGTCTTGCGTCGGATGTTCGACATCGGCTTGCTCTCGACGCTGCCCCACTTCGAGAAATCCGGGAGCGGCGCGTAGCCCATGCGCACGCCCTGGGCGCCACTCGCGGAGCCACCAGTGGTCATCGACGCCTTCACAAACGCCTTCACGTCTTCCTGACCGATGCGCCCGCCAGGACCGGACCCCGGCACGTGCGCGATGTCCACGCCGAGTTCACGTGCGAAGCGGCGGACACTGGGTGCCGCCGGCACAACCGAGCCGGAGGCAGCGACAGGTTGGGCAGGTTGGGTGGGTTGTGCAGGTTGGGTGGGTCGTGCCGTCTCGATGTTCACGACTTCGGCGGGAGCCTTCTCGGCCGGCTTCGCCGCCCCCCCCAAGGGCTGAAGCCCTTGGGCTCCATCCCTCGGAACTTCGGAACTTCGGGATACCGCGTCCACCGTCAGCACCGTTTGTCCCGGCTTGACCTTATCGCCCTGCGTGATCTTCATCTCGACGATCGTGCCGGCCACGGTGGACGGCACTTCGATCGTCGCCTTGTCGGTTTCGAGTTCGAAGATCGGCTGGTCGACGGCGAGTGTGTCGCCAGCCTTCACCAGCACACGGACGACATCGCCCTCTTTCACGTTTTCCCCGAGTTCGGGGACGTTGAATTCAGTGGCCATTCTCAGTCTCCCTTCCTCTAGGAAATCGCCGGGTCGAGTTTGCCCGGGTTGATGCCGAGGTCGGCGATGGCTTTTGCCACGACCGAGGCCTCGATGTCGCCCTGCTGCTGCAACGCGGACAGCGTGGCGATGACGATGTAGCGCGCGTCGACTTCGAAGAAGTCGCGCAGTGACTCACGATCCTCCGAGCGGCCGAAGCCGTCGGTGCCGAGTGTCACCATCGGACGACCGACCCAGCGCGAGATCATGTCGGGCTGGCTCTTCAGGTAGTCGGACGCCGCCACGATGACGCCGTCCGTCTTCGCGAGGCATTCGGTCACGTACGGCACACGCGCCTTCTCGAGCGGGTGCAGGCGGTTCCAGCGTTCAGCCGAGTGGCCGTCGCGATACAGCTCGTTGTAGCTGGTCGCGCTCCACACGTCGGCGGCCACACCGTAGTCGGCGAGGATGCCCTGCGCCTTCACGACCTCGTTGAGGATCGTGCCGCTGCCGAGCAGCTGTGCGCGATGTTTGGCCTTCTTCGTCGCGGCCTTGTAGCGATACAGCCCCTTGATGATGCCGGCCTTCACGTCCTTGCCTTCCGGCATCGCGGGCATGTCGTACTGCTCGTTCATCACGGTGATGTAGTAGAAGCAGTCTTCGCCGTTGATGTACATCCGCGTGATGCCGTCCTCGATGATTGTCGCCAGTTCGTAGGCGAACGCCGGGTCGTAGGACTTGCACGTCGGCACGGTCAGCGACAGCGTGTGGCTGTTGCCGTCCTGGTGCTGCAGGCCTTCACCGGCCAGCGTCGTGCGGCCGGCGGTGCCGCCCAGCAGGAAGCCCTTGCAGCGCGCATCTGCAGCGGCCCAGATGAAGTCGCCGACGCGCTGGAAGCCGAACATCGAATAGAAGATGAAGAACGGAATCGTGTTCACGCCCTGCGCCGCGTAGGCCGTGCCTGCCGCGATCCAGGAGGAAATCGACCCGGCCTCGGTGATGCCCTCTTCGAGGATCTGGCCGTCCTTCGCTTCCTTGTAATAGAGCAGCTGCGCCTTGTCGACCGGCTCGTAGAGCTGGCCGATGCTCGAGTAGATGCCGACCTGCTTGAACAGCGACTCCATGCCGAAGGTGCGCGCTTCGTCGGGCACGATCGGCACGATGAGCTTGCCGATTTCCTTGTCCTTCAGCAGCTTGGTCAACATCTTCACGAAGACCAGCGTGGTCGAGGCCTTGCGACCGTCGGTGCCGGCGTAGAACTCTTCGAAGTCCTTCGCGACCGACGCCGCGACGGACTTGTCGAGTTTCGGAGCCTTCACCACACGGCGCGGCACGGAGCCGCCGAGCGACGTGCGGCGGTCCACCATGTATCTGAGTTCGGCGGAGTCGGTGCCGGGCTTGTAAAACGGCGCATCCGCGATCTCATCGTCGGAAATCGGAATGCCGAACCGGCCGCGGAAGTGTTTGAGGTCGCCCTCGTTCATCTTCTTCTGCTGGTGGGTGATGTTCTTGCCTTCACCCGCTTCGCCGAGGCCGTAGCCCTTGATCGTGCGCGCGAGCACCACGGTGGGGGTGCCCTGGGTCGTGGTCGCCGCGCGATAGGCGTTGTAGACCTTCACGGGGTCGTGACCGCCGACGTGCAGCTTCTTGAGGTCGGCGTCGGAGAGGTGCCGCACCATCGCTTCGAGACGCGGGTCGACGCCCCAGAAGTTCTTGCGCAGATACGCGCCGTCTTCGACGACATAGCGCTGGTATTCGCCGTCGACGATTTCGCCCATGCGCTTGACGAGCAGGCCTTCGGTGTCCTTGGCGAGCAGTTCATCCCACTCGGAGCCCCAGAGCACCTTGATCACGTTCCAGCCGGCGCCGCGGAACACGGCTTCCAGTTCCTGGATGATTTGGCCGTTGCCGCGCACCGGGCCGTCGAGGCGCTGCAGGTTGCAGTTGATGACGAAGATCAGGTTGTCGAGTTTCTCGCGCGCCGCGAGCGAGATCGCGCCGAGGGCTTCCGGCTCGTCGGTTTCACCGTCGCCGAGGAACGCCCACACCTTCTGGGTGGACGCGGGCTTGAGGCCGCGGTTCTCGAGGTACTTGTTGAAGCGCGCCTGGTAGATCGCCATGAGTGGGCCGAGGCCCATCGACACCGTGGGGTATTCCCAGAAGTCGGGCATCAGCCACGGGTGGGGATACGACGAGAGGCCGCCGCCTTCGCGCAGTTCGTGACGGAAGTTGTGGAGGTGCGTCTCGTCGAGGCGGCCTTCGAGGAAGGCGCGTGCGTAGACACCGGGGGACGCGTGGCCCTGGAAGTAGATCAGGTCGGCGTCGGCGCCGGCTTCCTTGCCGCGGAAGAAGTGGTTGAACGCCACTTCGTAGAGCGTCGCGGCCGACGCGTAGGTCGAGATGTGGCCGCCGATCCCGTCCGACTCGCGGTTGGCGCGCACGACCATGGCCAGGGCGTTCCAGCGCACGATCGACTTGATGCGTCGTTCGAGTTCGCGGTCACCCGGATACGGGACCTGTTCGGTCGCCGGAATGGTGTTGATGTAGGGGGTGTTGGATGAAAACGGCTCCCGGAAACCGGCCGCCCGGGCACGGGTCCTCAGCGCGTCCATCAGGCGGAACACGCGGCTCTTGTCGCCGGTCCTCAGCACGTAATCCAGGGATTCCAGCCACTCGCGGGTCTCGATCGACTCCAGGGCTGCTGCGTCTTCAGGGGCCATGTTCTTCATTCGTGTGGTTCCTCTACTCCTCAGCCCATTATTGTAGCCTCCCGGTGCAGAATCAGGCATAGGCCCCTGCTCCTCCTTCTCGCCGCCTTGCCCCTGACCTCGGCCGGCACGGCTGAGGCCCCGACGGAGCCACCCCCTGTGACCGGATCGCCTCTCGCTGCCCAGATTGCCCGTTTTGCGCCTGTCGACATCGGCGTCGACCTCTCCGGCTTGCCGGCCAACGAACGCCAAGCCCTGGACGAGATGGTGGCCAACCTCACGCGCGACATCATGACCCCATGCAGGCCGTCGGCGACCAGACCGCCGCACAGACCCTGCTCGCGAAGATGGTCGTCGTCCGCCCCGAGGTGCAGGCCGTGCTCGACACACTCACGGACGTGCCGGTGGACATCGAGCCGCGGTTCACGGCGATCACGTAGCTGGGCGGATGGGTGGATGGGTGGATGGGCGGATGTAGGGCACGCTGGTTTCCCAGCGTGCCAATCGCCGCCTGGTTTAGACTGTGCGCACTATGAGGAAGTCCCTGCTGACTCTCGCCGCTGTGGGTGCACTGGTCTCTGGCGCAACCGTGTCCACTCAACAGGCGCCCGCTGCGCTGACGCAGCCGGTTGATCCGATTCGCGAACTCGTCGGGCACCTGGAGCTTGGCCGCTACAAGGAGACGATTCGTGGCCTGGCGCAGTTTGGCGATCGCCAGCAGGGCACCAAGCGGAATCGTGACGCGATCGACTGGATCGAAGCCCAGCTCAAGAGTTACGGCTGCACCAACACCGAGCGGATCACCTATCAGTACCCCTCGCCGGAAGCGTCTGACCCGGCAACGGTCGCGGCGCAAGCCGCACGGCAGGGCGGCGCAGGACGTGCTGGGGCCGGTCAGGGTGCTGCTCGGGGAGCGGGTCAGGGCCAGGGGGCTGGCGCGGGTGCGGGTCGAGGGGCCGGGCGCGGCGCTCAGGCAGCCGCAGAGCCGCCGACGACGGCGACCATTCCCCTGCCGGGTTCTCCCGAGTGGGTGCGCAGAAATCGTGAGGGTGGGTCCACGCAGTATGGCTATCGCGGCCGCACCGGCGTGAGCAACTCCGTCGACGCGCAGCCGGATCCGCGACTTCGTGAGATCAACGCGGAGCCGAGCACACCGGGCGAACGGCAGCAGGTGTTCTGCACGAAGATCGGCGTCACCCGTCCGCAGGAGATGTACATCATCGGCGCGCACATGGACGGCCTCGGCAAGGGTGAGGCGGTCAATGACGACGCCTCAGGGACGGCGCTCGTGATGGAACTCGCGCGCATCCTCCACATGCCGGGCGTCACGTCGGATGTGTCGATCCGGTTCATCCTCTGGAACAACGAAGAGAGCGGACTCAACGGCGCGTGGGCGTATGTGAACCAGCGCGAGAAGCTGCAGGGCATCGAAAGCCCGGCTGGGTCAGGCCGGTATCCGGAGCCGACGTGGCTCGGCATGATTCAGCACGACATGATGATGTGGGACCACGGCATGCCGCGTGCGGATGGATCGGTCAGCCGCGATCAGCGTCCCGAGGCGGATGTGAACATCGAGTTCCAGTCCGACTCCACGTTTGTGGACCAGTCGATGAAGCTCGCGTTTGCCCTCAAGGCCGCTGCGGATGAGTACACGACGCACTACCCCGCCACCGTGGGGCCGCACATGACGAACACGGACTCACGGCCGTTCCAGGATCGCGTCGCCGCGATCAGCCTGCGCGAGAACGAACGCGGCATGCAGACCGGCGCCGGCTGGAATCCCCACTGGCATCAGCCGACCGACGTCATGTCGTCGTTCACCGACAAGGACTTCCTGCTCGGCCTCAACGCCGCACAAGTCACGCTCTCAGGGGTGTCGCGGCTGGCAGGGGTGAAGATCCAGAAGTAGTGTCACAACGAGACGTGGAGACGCGGGAGTAAGGCCTTTTTTTTTTGAAAAGTCCTACTCCGCGCCTCCGTGTCTCCTTGTAAGTCTCTTATCGAAGCACCGTTGTCGTAGTCGTGACCGCCAGGGCGGACTCGGACGCCATCGAACGGTAGTAGCGGACGAAGCGGTTGGTCTCCGGTGCGTCGTACGTGCTGAGGTTGTCCGCCCACCGGAATCCAATCGGCTGGAACCACAAGGTCGCGGCGACCGTGACGTCTCCTGTCGAGGGAGCGGAGTTGATGACGTACCGTACCCGATCGCGACCGGCGGCAAAGTCCGCATCCGACAGCGCGTCGCCGTGGACGGCGACATCGGCAGTCGCGCGCGACTTGTCGAGGCCTCGAGGCAGCAAGCGGTTGTCCTTCACGTAGCGCGCACCCGACAGCAGGCCGGTTGTGACGCGGCCTGACGGATCGGCCATCACCGACTCGTAGACCTGCACCTGATCCGGCTGATCGATTTGCCGGTAGTGCGGCTCGAAGCGCGTGCCGTCGGTGTCATTGATGTTGCCGGTGATGCGACCGTCAGGCGTCCAGCCGCCGGACTCGAACACGACACGGCCCTGCGCATCCTTGACCGTGAGTTGGATCCAGGCGCGGCGCGACGGATACGCCGTCGGAAACTTGTGGCCGGCGAGGTTGTCGACCACCACGTCCGCCAGAATCCGGCCATCCACACGCTCGGCGGTGATGGAGATCTGTGCCGTGTCCTTCTGCAGGTGCGCCACCGTGCGCGCCGTCGCCTTCGCCATCTCTGCCGGAGTCGCCCGCACGCCGAGCTCGTCGCGGTAGCGATTGAGCATCTGCATCATGAAGAAGTTGCCGCCGAGAAACGTGTGGCGCGACACGCCCGCGCGTGGCTGACCGAGCACACGCGACAACGCGATCTCCTCCTGCACCACCGGCATGTGGCACGACTGGCAACTCTGCGTGTCCTTGTAGGCGCTCTGCTGCCACTCAAGATACGGCGTCTGTTCCGGCAGTCGTCCATCCGTCGCCCCAGGCGCGAGCGAGTGCGTAAACAACGTGTGGCACGTCGCGCACAGTTCCGACTGCTGCGTGTGTGCAGACTCGTTCGGCTGGAAGCCCGACGAGGACTGCATGACCCTGGCGCGACCGGTGTCGATGGCAAACGGCCCGAAGACCTTCCGTGTGCCCGCCGCGGCGTCGACGTCAATCACATACCCGCCGTTGAAACTCGACGGGTCGCCGAACTTCGTGGGCTGGATCTGGTGGCAGACCGTGCACGACACGCCATCGGCCGCGAGCGCAGCGTTCTCCGCATCAGGCAGCAACTGATCGAACAGTCGCCCCTTGCCTCCCGCCGCGCGCGCCGGGAACGTCGTCATCGGCATGTGGCAGATCGTGCACTCGTCTTCGATCGTCTCGGCGGCCGCCGGGTGGTCCATCACTTCCCGCCGGACGGCGGCCATCCAATACGGGTCCCGCGCAGAGTTGGCCATCATCGATGCCCGCCAGTCCGCACCAATCGACACGTCCTCCCCGGAGCGCGTCGTGAGCTCGTTATGGCACACCATGCACGTATCCCCCGCCTCGAAAATGAGCTCGGAGGCGATTTCATCACCTCGACTGACACTTAACCCACTGTGAACACTTGGGTTAAGTCCGATCGTCGACGAAGAAATCGCCTCCGAGCTCATTGCAGCCAGCGTTGACGTCCACAACACGGCGGCGAGGCCGACCAGGTACTTACCAGCCATCGCGCAGGCCTCCGTCAAACCAGTCCCAGAGGAAGTACATGACGACGCGGGAGTGGCGGCCGCGGCGATCGTTGAGCGGCGTGCGCCATCCGATGTTGAAGCGGATGTGCTGGCGCGTGTTGAGCGTCACCTGCACCTGGGGCACCAGGTCCCAGTGTGTGGTCGCGCCGGACTCCAGATCGCGCGCGGCCAGGACCTCGACCATCGGCGACCAGGCGCGGCCGAACGGGCCGTTCTGCGTGAACGTGCGGCCGATGGCGGCACGCCAGAAGGCTTCGTTGCCGGCCTTGGTGGTGTCGGTCGGCAGCTCAACGCCGCCCTGGAACTGGAAGAAGCTGTCGGACGGCAACAGTTTGCCGAACGACACAAACGACTCGAATACCGTCGTGTCCTTCGAGAGACCGGCGGCGCTATCACCCGTCGGCAGGATCACCTCGCCGGCCAGCGACACGATGAACCCCTTCTCGAGGCTGTGGGCCATCGCGCGCTTGAAGCCGAGTGTCAGGTCACCCGCGCCGCCCGACCAGTGGCCGTTGGCGCGCGTACTCTGAAACGGCAGCTTCACTTCGATCTGGTTGCGCGGACCAAACCGCTTCTCGTACACAAACTCGGTGGAGACATTGGCCGGGCCCTTGCCGAACCCGGTGGTCATCACCCACTCGTCCTCCGGGAAGGCCTTCTCCGTGTGCAGTGCCTTCGGCAGATTCAGTTCACCGCGCGGCCACGCAGGATCCGAGCAGAACCCCTTGATGTGATCGATGATCCGATAGAGGTCCGCTTCCCCGAGCGCGCCGCCAAACGACGGCATCCGGTTGGAGAAACCACGCACCGGGCCGCCTTCATGGGCGACGGTCACCCAATCAGCATTCGGCTCACGAGGCGCGAACTGACAATCGGTGAAGTCGGGCGTCGGCACGTCAAAGCCGAGCACACTCGCCTCCTTCCCTTTGCCATCACGCCCGTGGCAGGCGGCGCAACTGTCGGCGAACAGCTGCGCACCAGTTTTACCCTCAGTATTGACGGTGCCCTTTTGAACGACCTGCGCCTGCGACGGGTCCTGCACCAGCCCGAAGGCGGTCACAAAGACCAGCGTCGCCAAAACACACCATGTTGAACGCATTCGCATCGACTACGACGATACGTCGACACTCGAAGAATCTATTAGGACTCATTCAGTCTTGATTTATAATCTCGCGTCATGATGGTTTGGCTTGGCCCGCTGCA
>VFZF01000030.1 GCA_016871335.1 Acidimicrobiia bacterium | reverse complement strand
TCAGCCGCGCCGCTTGGTGATCTGCCCCAGCGTCTGATAGGGCGTATTATGTCAACCGAACACCCACGTAATACGGACTATCGGCGATTCAGTCTGCATCGACGTCAATGCTCGTCCAAGAGCGCATGAAACTGATGACCTCCCGCTCGCGCCTCTGCGCGGAGCGCTTCGCAACGGCACGTGTCGAATCAGATAGTACCGTCTCGGTTCGAAGCAACACGGAGCGCAGTATACGCGCAGGCCCGGACACAGGGAACCTGTCGACGATGCACGCGAGCGCACTGGCGCTGTACCTCACTTGAAGGGACGCGGATCGAGTGTAAAATCCACTCATGGAAACCGCGCGTGCCGTGGGCGAGATGATCAAGCGCTTCTTGGAGCACCCTGTGACGGGTCTCGCCGCGGGCGTTGTGCTGGCCGCGGCAGGCATCGATGACCTACTCGAGGCCTTGGCAGCAGCCGACTATTCGATTGGCGTGCACCATGGCCTGATTCTGCTGGGCCTGTTCAAGGTGCTCTCCGCGTTGGCTGAGACGCTTGAGCGCCTCAGTTCGGTCGCCGAACGACTCGACTGACTACCACCGCAGTAGTGCGGTCTCGATAGACGTCCCAGGCCCCATGGCCATCAACACACCCAGATCCCCCTCGCGGGCGATGCCTTCCGCCCGCAGCGCTTCGAGGGAAAACAGCACGCTGCCCGACGACACGTTCCCGAATCGCTCGAGCACGGAGCGCGTGTGTCGCACATCGTGATCAGCCAGGCCAAGACCACCGACAATTGCGTCGATGACCTTCTTGCCGCCAGAGTGAATTACCCAGTGCCGAATCGCCGACCGGGACAGTCCGTGCCGTGAGAGGAGGCGATCGACCGGAACGTGCGCGTGTCGACCGATGACAAACGGGATCTCGCGACCGAGGTAAAAGGACAGTTTCGCGCCGTCCAGATCGTACCGCATCGCCGCGATGGCGTCGGTCAGGATGAACGGCTCAAAGTCCACCACAGCGGGCCCGGCTTCCCATGTATCGGTATGGTCTGCGCGTACGACGACTGCAGCCGCCCCATCCCCGAACAGCGAATTGACCACGGCGGTCGGCATGGTGTCGTTCATGACATACGCAGCCGAACAAATCTCGACGCAGACCAGAAGTCCCGGCACCCCGGGATTCGACCTGGCCAGGGCGGCGGCGGCTTGCAAGCCGTTCACGGCGGCGTTACATCCCATCCCGACGATATCGATCCGCTGAAGCCGATCGCACAACTCAAGATGCCGAATCAGGTGCGCCGTCAGACTTGGGCACAAGAAACCCGTGCTGGTCGTGCAGACCAGAAATCCAAGCGCCTCGGTGGTGAGCCCTGCGTGATGGAGCGCCGCTCGAATCGCTTCACCACCGATGTCCAGCGCCCCCCTTCGGTGCCTGTCGATCAACTGCTGAGGAGACTCGTCAGGAGCGGCGCCGTTGACGTGGGGCGGCAGGAACAGATGCCGGGACCGGATGTGGCTGTTGCGAAACAGCCTCTGAATTTTCGGATTGGACTCTCCGGCCCACGTCAACACTTCGTCCTGCGTGAAGCGGTCTGGAGGCGTCGCCGTGCCCACAGCGAGCAGCCTCGGTGCTGCCAACGATGACGCAGTCACGGGTTGGGCTCAAGCGAGTGAAAATCATGACCGTGGTACTGGAGGGCCCAGTCCTCACGAACGGTAGCCGCCAGACTCGTACTCGCCCCGCAGTCCACACAAACCCGAACGCCGAATGTTGCCAACTGCTGCAGGGTGCCGTGCCAGTCCATCGCGTGGCTCGCGTTACGAACCACTTCTTCACGAACGTCAGCGGCCCGGCGCAACGACTGCCGTGTAGTTGTGGAAAGAATGGGAACGCGGGGGTCGCTCCAGGTGCGTGCGGCGACTGCCGAGGCGAGCGCAGGAGAGATACCAGCAAGCGCCGTCGCGTGAAAGGGGGCCGTCAACGGCAACAACCGGGTCGCTGGCGCTCCACGCTGCAGCGCGTCGTCAAGCGCCTGCCCAACCTGTGCCTTCCGACCGGTCAAGAGCCAGGTCGTCGCGCCGTAACGGTCGGTCACCTCGAGGCCGTGGGTTCCTGCCAGGTCTTGGACCATGTCCGGTGCCAATCCGACGACCGCCCCTACCGCCCACTCTCCCGCGGGGGTGTGGCGATGAGCCGCGTCGCAGACCTCGGTAATGAGAGTCAGGACCTCGTCAAACGGCAGCGATCCAGTGAAGGCCAGCGCCGAATACAGGCCCATGGAATAGCCCGTCACCACAACCGGGGCTGACAGATGCGCCAGCGACCATTCCGCCATGGCGACACCCTCGATGATGGTGGCGTAGTGGGCCTGCAGAGTCTCCGCGCCAGACTCGTGCAGCACGCTCGGATGCGGGACGGCAAACACCTGCGGGGACAAATCGACCACCGCAGCCGCACGCGCCGTCCATCGTTCGAGGACGGGAGAGAGCCCCGGCAACCGCGCAGAATGAAACTCCGGCGTCCGCATGGGAAAGGTCGGAAACATCAACGCAAGCGGACCTGACATGCAGTCACCAGTATACTGCGCGGGTGACTCGGGAGACTGACATCGCTTTGATCGGCTACGGTCCAACCGGAGCCACGCTTGCCAACTTGCTGGGTGCACGCGGCTGGCGAGTGGACGCGTTCGACCGCGCGCCTGACGTCTACGCCCAACCGCGCGCCGTGCACTTCGACGACGAGATCATGCGCCTCTGGCAGCAACTCGACATCGTGCAGCCTCTCAGTCCCGCGCTGACGGAAGTGCGCGGCATGGACATGCTGAACGCCGACGGCCAGATGATCTTTCAGTACACCGCACCCCCGAGCCCTGGACCGCTCGGATGGCCGCTGGGGTTCATGTTCTATCAGCCGGACGTTGAGCGCGCCCTCCGGGCCGCCGCTCTTCGGTATCCAGCCGTCCGCGCGCACCTGGGCGTAGAAGTCACCGCCGTGGAGGCGACACCCGAGGGCAACGCGGTCGTGACCACGCTCGGCGCTGGCGGCCCCGAGGAGTGGCGGGCGCGAGTGGCCGTGGGCTGTTGTGGCGCCCGGTCCCTTACCCGGGCGTCGATGGGAGTCTCGTTGTTCGACTACGGCGCCCACCAACCCTGGATTGTGCTCGACCTGCTCTTCCCCACGGATCCGGGCTTGCCAGCCGTTACGGTGCAGTACTGCGACCCTCGCCGCCCATCGACTTACGTCCCCATGCCGGGCCTGCGGCGGCGCTTTGAAATCATGCTGATGCCCGGCGACGACGTGGCCACAGCGACTTCAGAGGCGCAGATCGCGCGCTGGCTCGAACGATGGGTCGCCCCTGGGTCGTACACCATCGAACGTGCGGCGGTGTACACGTTTCATTGCCTGGTTGCGGAACGCTGGCGGCAGGGTCCGTTGGTAATCGCTGGCGACGCGGCTCACCAGATGCCGCCGTTTCTGGGACAGGGCCTGTGCTCGGGGGCCCGCGACGCCGCCAATTTGGCTTGGAAACTGGATATGGTGCTTCGCGGTACGGCTGACGCCTCTGTGCTCGACACCTATCAAGAGGAACGAGAAGCGCACGTGCGGACGCTCATCGAAACGGACATGTACCTGGGCGGTATCATCCAGACCACCGACCCCGCTGTCGCGCGGGAGCGCGATCGCCTGGCGTTGTCCAATGGCGCGCCGACCTCGCTCACCCCGGAGCCCCCACCGATCGGCGGGTCACTGTGCAGCAACGGTCCGCGAGATCGCCGTCCGTTCCCGCAGCCTGTCGCCGCGGATGGCACGCGGTTCGACGCGAGCCTCGGCGACGGGTTCGCCTTAGTTGGCACCATCGCGCCGTCGATGAAGGCCACCCGTGTCCTGGAGGCCCTCGGTGCCCGTCACGTTCCCACGATTCCTGATGCGCTGCGATCGTGGTTCGAGGAGGTGGGCGCCAGAGGCGTGGTGGTCCGTCCGGATCGGGTTGTGCTGGCGGCGGTGGCTGACACCAACGCGCTCGATCACGCACTCGCACCGGTGGCGCACTATCTGAAACCAGGTGCGCTCAGGTCTTGATGATGCGACGTCCGAGCGCGTTCAGATTCTCGGGTCGGATTTCGGTGGCGCAGCACAAGAAATCCCCACGAAGATAGCCGGGATTCCGCTCGCGGAAGTAGCGGCTGTATCTGTTGTGCTCGTCTCCGTCGGCTTCGACGTCATCCGCATGGCGATACCGGATAGGATCGCTCAGGCGCACCACGCCGGTCGTCGGGTCGAATTCCGACGGGAACTTCTGCGGCACGAAGGTGCGAATCACGTCGCGCAGCTCCGTATCGTCGGTGCGGTCGGGGTCAGGGGCAAACCGAAGATAACACGCCGGGAGGATGCGGTAGGTGCGATGGGTGGCAGTCAGGAGCACCCAAAAAAACCGGCTGTCGGGACGTGCTGCCGCCACCGCAAAGACGTGTCGCGCCCAGACACCGATCCACGAGGAATCACTCATGAAGTCCGGCGACAGCACGGTGTCACCAGAAAAAAACCCGAACGTCGGCGCCCCCCCCATCGTGGCGGACATCAACTTCAACGTGGTAAACCCCTGGAGCGTCCCGAGTTGATCGTCCACCCGCACAACCCAGTCCTTTTCGTCCAGGTCGTGCTCGAACACGGTACGATCCACGCCAACGAAGTGCTCGTTCATGATCTCGAACATCCGGACCCGATCCCGTTCGGAGATCGTAGCCGGAGTCACGACAGTCGCCGCGGAGCGACGCCCCGGCTGAGCAGATGACATAGGACGGTAGTATACCGTGCGATAATCGCGCGACACCGAAACGGAGCCCTGTGACACTGCACGTACGTTCCTGCGTGGCCGGCCGCATTCGCTGGGTGATCGACCAGATGGTCGGTCGCCCGCAGTTGGCTGAGGCTCTGGAGGTGGACCTCTCGGCCCACCCTGACATTACGTCGGCCAGCACCAACGCCGTCACCGGCAGTGTGCTGGTGACCTTTGCGGCCTCCGTCGACCGTGCCTGTGCGACGCGATGGGTACAGGAGGCGTGGCGTCGCCAGGTTGATGCCCAGCCTGGCAGCCTCCAGCGCGCAACGGCACGGCCCGCGTCGGCGTCTCCGGGATCAACACCTCTGCAGCGATTCATCGCCTCGACAGATCGCCATCGCACACTGCGGCGACGAGCCTTCGGGTACTCGGTCGCCAACGGCGTTGAGGAGGCGGTGCCGCCGCTGCTGGTTGGGCTAGCCGCCGACACGGTGACGCGCGGATCGTCGTCGTTGCTCGCCGGACTGGGACTCCGCACCGTGGGATCCCGCCTGCTGGCCCTGGGCGGTGTCAGTGTCGTCTTCTGGGCCGCCGCGTCGTTGATTGAGTTCATGAAGGAACGCGCCACGGCAGACTTCGCCAACGCCGTCCGACACGACCTTCGTACGCAATTGTACGAGCACTTGCAGACGCTGGATGTGTCGACCATCGAATCGCGCGAGACGAGCGAATGGATGGCGATTGTCGACCAGGATGTCAACCAGGTGCATCAGTTCATCCGACAGGGCGCGGATCCGTTCTTCAACATGGGCAGCAACTTCGTCATTGTCGGGGCAACGTTTCTGCTGGTGTCGCCCGGTCTTGCCCTGACGCAGTTGCTGATGGTTCCCCCGCTCGTTCTGGCGTCGATGACGCTCCTTAGACCTATCCGCCAACGGCACCTTGCCGCGCGCACCGATGCCGAGCGACTCAACGTGATGGTGTCGGGCAACATCCAAGGCATGGCTACCATCGCCGGGTTCCGGACCGAAGGCCTGGAGTCGGCGCGCGTACTACACGCGAGCGCCCAACACCGCGATAGCGCGCGCGAGGCCGAACGGGTCGAAGCCGTGTATGTGCCCACCTTGCGGGCCATCGCCGGCGGCGGTTTCGTAACCACACTGGTCTGGGGCGGTTCACGAGTCGCCGCCGGCACGTTGTCGGCTGGCGGGCTCGATGCCATGGCCCTGACGCAACTCCGGCTCTTGTCCGCGCTTGCGCGCATGGGCGTTGGACTGGACCAGTATCAAAAAACTGCCAATGCCCTCGAGCGCATCTTTGCGACCCTGGACGCGCGGCCAAGCATCACGTCGGGCCCCACACCGCTCAGAAAGGACCGGATCGCCGGAGAACTCGCGTTTCACGGGATCACCTTCGGCTACGATCCGGCGCGCCCCGTCCTCCGGAATCTGCACCTCCGGTGCCCCAGCGGCCAGACAGTGGGCATCGTCGGTGCGACCGGCGCCGGAAAGAGCACCCTGCTCAAGCTGCTCCAGCGGTTCTACGACCCGCAGCAGGGCCACGTCACGCTGGACGGCAAGGACCTTCGCGACCTGCAACTGGCAGACCTGCGAGGGAGCGTCGCCATGGTTTCGCAGCACATCACGCTGTTTGCGGGCACCATCCGCGACAACATTGCCTACGGTCGGCCGGACGCTTCAGACGACGAAGTGGTAGCCGCCGCTCGATCGGCCGAGGCCCATGAATTCGTCATGGCCTTGCCTGGACAGTACGATTCCCGACTCGGGTTCGGCGGACTCTCGCTGTCCGGCGGCCAACGTCAGCGGATCGCGATCGCTCGGGCCGTTCTCGCGGACCGGCCAATCCTTTTGTTTGACGAAGCGACCTCGGCACTCGACCACGGGACCGAGGCGGCGCTGCAGCGTTCGCTCGCGACCGTTACCGCAAACCGCACCACCGTCATCGTCGCCCACCGGTTATCGACAATTCGACATGCCGACATCATCTACGTCATCGATGAGGGTTCCGTCCGGGAATCAGGCACTCATGAAGACCTGATTCGCGCCAAGGGTATCTATGCCGGTATGTGGATGGTCCAGACCGGTGAGACTCGACCGGTGCGTGTCAAACGGTGAACAGGATTCCGCATGCGCGGCGGGCGCTCCTTCGCACTGGGGAGTTTCACGCCCTGCTCGGCCGCCTCTGGACCGAGACGCGCCCAGGGGTCGGCCGGGTCTCGGCTGCAGCCCTCGACGCCCTCCCAGGCCTCTGGCACTGGCTGGCCTCGGACGACACCCCCGATAGACATCGGGCGGCGTTCCTACTCGGGCTGCTGGCTGATGCCGAGGAGGGTGAGTCGCTCGCCGAGATACACACCGGCATTGCGAGCCGCCTCGACGTGGCCTGCCGAGTCCTGTCCAAGAGCGAGACGCAGCCTGAGTCGACTGAGGCCATGCGGACCTCACTCCTGTTTCTCCTTTCGCACCACCACGCACACGCGTCGTGGATACTCCCGCACCTGGACGCCTCCCTCGGCCCCACTCACGCGGGTGCCAAAATCGTCAGAGCCGTATTTCGACTGGCGACTGACCGGCCGCTCCACAGCCGTTTTCTGCGTCTGAGCCTTGGCGCCGAAGCGTGTGCCGCCTCGGGCGGAGACCTCCTCGGCTTGGCCAAGAGGGCACTGGCATGCCCTCTGTGCCACGCTCCCTTGACGTTTGCCGACGACGCGAATACTTGCACTCAATGCGATGTCTCGTACGGCTGGGTTGGCGAGTCGCCGGATCTCGTTCCACCCGACTGCACAGACAAGGACGACTACCCCACGGAGATCGTGCACCTGTACGAGTCGGAGATTCGTCCTCGTTTCGTGCGAGTGATGGCCCACGACTGGAACGACGACATCACGGCAGAGCGCGAGCGCCTTTATGTCGCGACCCACCTGACCCCTGTGGAGGGACCGATCCTCGACCTTGCCTGCGGTGCGGGAAGCCGGACCCGGCATGTCGCTGCGCTGGTCGGGCACCACCGAGTCATCGCCCTCGACTTCTCTTCGGCGATGCTGGCGGCGTGTCGTGTGGCCGTGCCAGGTGTTCTCACGGTGCGTGGCAGCGCCGATGCGCTGCCATTCGGCGCCGGCCAGCTCGGTGCCGTGAACTGCTCCGATGCGCTGCAGGCCCTCCCCTCCCCCGAGCGTGCGCTCGCCGAGGTCGGCCGCTGCCTGGCGCCCGGAGGCGTCTTCACGGCGTTCACCTTCGCCGAGGCGTCAACGCCCTATCGGTACTTTCAACATCGGTTCCCCGCCATACCACGACGCCTGTTCACGCGCACCGGTCTGACCGACGCGCTCCACCACGCCGGTCTTGATCCGCTGGACGTTTCCACCCCACATCGAGCACTGTTTCTGGCTGCCAGGAAGCCACTGGCACCAAGCGACACCGCCACGCGGTAGACTATTGAGACGATGCGTGTGCGAGTGGACGCCCAACGGTGTCAGGGGCAGAACCGGTGTTACGCGCTGGCTCCTGAAGTATTTGATGTTGACGACCTGGGACAGGCACTCGTGATTGCCACCGGCAGCATTCCGCAGTCCCTCGAGGCACGTGTGCGACTGGCGGCGGCCAACTGCCCGGAGAGGGCGATCACGGTGTCCGACGATGACTAAGCCTGCCCCGCCACCACAGGCTCCGGTAGGTGACTGGGCTACCGACTTCGATCTTGCTGAACCGGAGTACAACGAACGGGCGGTCGAGATCTGGAGCGACCTTCGGTCGCGGTGCCCGGTCGCCCACACGACTCGGTACGGGGGGGCGTGGCTCCCTGTGCGCCACGAACATATTCGTCAAATCGCGTACGACACCGAGCACTACACCAGTCGCGGGGTCGTCGTGGGCAATCTGCGCCCTATCGTGCCTGGCCCTGCCGGAGCCGCGCCACCGATTACATCTGATCCACCTTTTCACGGTGAGGCCCGGCGGTTGTTGCTGCCGGCCTTCGCGCCCAAACGCATCGCCCTGCTTGAACCAGACATTCGGTTGCTCTGCCAGAGGCAGTTGGCCAAACTCGGCTCGGTGTCAGCCGGTGATCAGATCGACGCTGCCGTAGACTACGCGCAACAGGTCCCGGGCGCAGTGATGGCCAGACTCCTGGGGCTGCCGGAAACGGACCACGAGTTGTTCAGAGGGTTTGTCCACGACCTGCTGGAGGGCGTAAACCTGCCTGAGGACGAAATGGCACGTCGACGCGATCGATTCGACGCGTACCTGGACGAACAAATCGCCGCTCACCGCCGCGCCCCGCAGGATGATCTGACGACGTTCCTGAGTGAGGCGACAATCGATGGTCAGCCGCTGGCGCCGCAGCACGTCAGGGGGACCATCGCGTTGTTGCTGCTGGCTGGCATCGATACGACCTGGAGTCTGCTCGGGTCGTCGCTGCACCATCTGGCCACTCACCAGGCAGACTTGAAGCGCCTGCGGGAGAACCCGTCGCTGCTCCCAACGGCCATCGAAGAGTTTCTTCGCGCCTACGCTCCAGCCACAATGGCGCGGTTGGTTAAACAGTCACACGACTTCCACGGTCATGCCTTCCAGGAGGAGGACTGGGTGCTGTTGCCGTTCGCGGCCGCGAACCGCGACCCCGAGGTCTTCGAACGGGCCGACGAAATCCTCATCGACCGCGCCGTGAACCCGCACGCCGCATTCGGCCTGGGAATCCACCGCTGCCTAGGGTCGAATCTCGCGCGATTGGAGCTTCGCGTGGCGTTGGAGGAGTTCCTGGCCCGGTTTCCGTCATTCGAGCCAGGCGACGAAGCTGTGAGATGGAGCGTGGGCCAAATCCGGGGCCCGCGGCGTCTGTCGCTCCGACTCTTGGAAGTTCAGAATCCGATAGCGCCAGAGACGACCATCCCCCGCACCGAGTACACTCGTTCACGGTCCTGATAGAGGTAACTGATCGACAGCGTATGGTTCGGTTTGGGCGCGACTTCCAGGCCGGCACTCGCGCCCCAAGCCTTGATCGCGCGCTGTGCTTCCCGAATGGTCTTGGCGACGGCGTGTTCGGCCCCCACATGGCCGTTGGCCACCAATGAGACCTTCGGCGAGAGCCGCCACGCCCCCTTCACACCGATCCCCGTCCCTGCTTCCCGGATCACCCGCGGCCCAACCGACGCCCGGGTCAGCTGCAGTCCGGCTTGCGCGCTGAGACGTTTCCACGTCAGCGCCCCCCCCACCGTCCCAACAACCACCTGAGTGTCGGCCCTGTAGGCCGAATAGGACACCTCGGCGAAGGGATTGAGGTGCTCAGACACCCGGACCTGAGCCTTGACGTCCACTTCGCGAGTGGCGATGGTCTGCACGTTGACGCCCGCGCCAACGGACGCCGACAGCATCACGCGACGTGCGCCGAACACATGGTTCAAGCCGGCGCTGATCTGGGTATCCGGATCGCCGAACCGATTGTGAGATTCGACCGCAACAAACAGTTGGCTGCGAGCCGATACACCTCGCGTCACTGTGACGGTGGTCTGGGTCTGTGTCTTTTCGGCGCCGCTGAGATCGTCTAGCTCGAAGTCGATCTGGACGTGGTTCTTGGGCGGCGCGGCGGGACGGGTTTGCGCACCGGCCAGGTAGGGGATCACCAGCCAACCGGCACACAACGCCAGGGTGCGAACTGTCGAATGCAGCCGCAAGCGGTCAGCCCTTCCGGGCGGCCTTCAACGCCTGGACTTCAGCGCGCAGAGTCCGGATTTCGTCTTCCATCGCGGTTGTGCTGCGAACGGATGTGGCCTCTTCACGAATCTTCGAGGCCTGGGCGCGGGCCGTGGACCACGACGAGGAGGCGAAGTCCTTCACGTCATACCCTGCCCGCACCAAGCCAACCAGCATCGGTCGCAAGACCGCCGGCCCGGCCACAGCGGCCACGACACCCACCACGACATTACCCAATGCTGACTTCGGAAGCAGGCTCACCATGCGATTTATCTCCCGGCTGAGGGTAACCCGGAGGGACCGGCGTGGTCAACTCCGGCGACGGCGGTTGACGCGTGCCCGGCATTCCGGCATCATTCGACTGCGTCACGCGCTCACATGTTGACCGAAACCATCGCTTTCTTCGTCGGCGTGTTTCTTGCCCCGGTTGTGCGGCCACTGTTCCGGCCCGTTTTTGTTGAGCTGGTCAAAGTCAGCATCTTAACGGCCGATGAGGCACGCCGCGCTGCGGCGCGAGTCCGCGAGGACATGGAAGACGCGGTCGCCGAGGCCAACGCCGAACGCGCGGCCAAGGCCGAAGCTACCGCCCCGTCGTCTGCGGCGGCATCAGGTGCGACGGCTCCGCCAGTGGTTCCCCCTGCCGATCCACCTCAGTCGCCGAGATGATGTTCGGATAGAGGGTCGGGAAGAACCACCACCGGATACCGACAACCCACAGCTTGTAATACCGACCTGGCTGCAGGCGAGCCTTCAATCCCTGCGAGTTGATCTTGCCGAGCCACCACGCATCTTCGTTCAGATACTCACGTGTCCGACCTGTGGAAAACAGGTCAGCCCCGTGCACCAGGTATCGCAGCGAGCCCACCGGCTGGGACCCGCTCCCGTAGTCAATCACGTTGTCGTCCAGCAGCTGAACGTAGTGCGGTCGGGGGATGACATAGCTGAGGGGCAACAGAAACAAGAACACGGCGGCCAAGAGCACTGCGAGCTTCCTGGGGATCGTGAAGTGCCAGAATCTCCGTCCCAAGGCCTGCACGTCGGCCAGGTACCGGCCCAAAGGGCGTGCGATGTCCCGATACCACTCGTCGCGACGGGACCACCAGAGTTGCAGGCGGCCTCCGAGTGCTTCCCGGGCCGTCACCGGGCGCCCTCCGCGGTGGTGTGGGGGCCCATCGGTCAACCAGAGCAGCGGCGCCATCAGCAAACCAATCAGGACACGCCCAACAGCCAGCACCAACCCAAGCACCCACACCCAGACGTACACCGCGCCCAAGAGGATGACCAGCAGGAACCCCACGAACCTGAGCGTCTCAACGAACAGCCGGACGCTGTGCGAGAAACGGTCGTACGCCCGTTCGCCGGCCTCACGCGCCTCGGCCTCGGAGCGCGCCAGTCGGCTGGGCGGTTCGTCCGCTGAGGGAGTCGGAGCGGTCGATGTCTGCATCGTGCCGACATCTTACCGCCTTCACGCATCGGGCCGAAGACTGACGACGCGTGGCGGCCGATCGGACCTTACACTGATGTTGTGGACACTTGGCCGTATCTGGAGCCCCTGGAGCACTTCTGTCTCGCAAAGTTGGGCCCGCAGGCGGCCCCCCGCGTGATCGACTGGGCTGCCCTCCCGGGCGGGTGGGAACACGAGTCATGGTCCGTCGTACTCGAGGTCGGGGCGGTACCGGCTCGACGCAGGGGTACGTTCGTCTTGCGGCTCGGTCTCCGCCAGGGAGCTCATCAGGCCGTGACCCGGGAAGTCAGGACGCTTCATGCCCTCGCGCGTCTCGGTTACCCGGCGCCGCGGATCTTCCTCTCTGACCCCACCGGTGCTGCCCTCGGCACGCCGTTTCTTCTGGTGCATTTCATAGACGGGGTGTTGCTGATGGACAAGATGCCTCGCGTCTCCGACAGCGAGCGCACCCAACTCCGACGCCGGTATTGTGGACAGCTGGCTGGGCTGCATGCACTCAACTGGCGAGAGGTCAAGGGCGACCTGCTGGGGCGCCTGGATTGCGACACGCTGTTGGCCGACGCCATCGCTATGGCAGACCGCGCGCCGACACTCGCACCGCTGGTCGCGTGGCTGGCCAGACGGCGCCGTCTGGTGGCTGATCGCACCGCGGTGGTTCATGGTGACCCGCATCTTGCGAACGCCATCGCGGGGACCGACGGGAACATCACCTTCATCGATTGGTCCGCGGCGGGCCTAGGCGATCCCCGGGTCGACATTGGGCGGGCGTTGATGCTGATTCGCGCCTACGGCAGCGACGACCGCCGGGATCGATTCGTCGCAGAATTCGAGGCGACCATGGGTCCCCTGACGCATCTTGACTGGTTCGAGGTTCACGCAGCGGTTCGCCATCTGGGACACCTGGCCGACGGGTGGGGCTCCGACGGCAAGCCGGTCGAGACGCACCACTTGGAGGCGGCCCGGCGCATTGCCGGATTCGCCGCCTTGGTCACGGACACGCGAGGCCAGGACTAGCCGACGCGCGCAGCGGCGGCCTCGGACTCGACCAACGCCTTCAGCCTTCCGAGGTCTGCAGCGATTGACTGACGAAGGGCGGCCTCCACCTGCCCCACCGGTAAGCCAGCCGCCGGTCCCTCCAGACGCCCAACATCGTGAATCTGCACGTGCGCACCGCCGTCCCGTGGCAGCACGGTGTACGTCACGGTGCCCACAAACGGGCCATCCACAACGTTCAGTTCAAGAACCTGCGGGCCACTAACCACCACCACCATCGTCCAGCTCAACGGTTGCCCCATCATGGCTCCGTGATTAGTCACGCGGTCACCCGTGATCGCCGGACCGGGTGCCGCTTCCACACGGTGCACCGAGTGCATCCAATCCGGATAACGAGCCGGCGTGAACATGATGCGCGCGACGTCCTCGGGCGTCGCTGCGACAGTGATTGAGACTGCGAGATCAATCATGGTAATCCTTCGAATTCAGAACGGCGCGTCTCTCCATCGGTCTCCTCGCGGACACGATACCCCCAACTTCCCCTTCGACCACAGGAAAACACCGTTTCTTCAGCGTTCCCTCACGACTCGCCGGCCCCGCGGTCCCTACGGTGCATCCCGGAGGAACTGACATGTCGTCTTATCGCTCGTTCGCCGTAATCGTCGTCTTCGCCCTGTTGGCCGGGGACTTCGTGACGGCGGGGTATCGGCTGCAGGCGTAGGGCAGCGAGGCGCGGGACCGGTTCAGGATGTCGGGGCCGCCAAACCTGGTACGGATTCCCGCTTCATCTCCAAGGGAGTGCCCACGGGGAGCCCAAGCGCAACAAGAGCTTGGTGATCTGCCCCAGCGTCTGATAGGGCGTATTATGTCAACCGAACACCCACGTAATACGGACTATCGGCACGAGGGGCCGAACCAGTGTGCACCGATTCTCGAGGGCCGCTTCCGGAAGTCCGAGAATTCGTGCAGTTGGGTGGCGTCCGACCGCGGGGCCGATCAGTGCCGGCCGGCATCAGGCCGGTTCAAGCGTGAAGGCCAGAACGGGTCGCAGTGTGTCTGGAATGGCACCGACACGGGGCCCGACCAGTGTAATCCCCGGACGGCCCGGTAGTGCCGCCACCGCCCAGGCGCGCATGACTGGGGGCCTGCGTTAGACTTCGCCCATGCCAAGCCCCCACCCGCGACAGCCCCTGTTCTCCTTGCTCATCGTTCTCGCCGGGTTCGTCGCAGCGGCCGCCGCGCTTTCTGCGCAGACGGGTAGCGGTCAGGCCCCAACGAATCAGCGCGATACCGAGACGTTTCGGGGCCTGCAGTTTCGCAGCATCGGGCCGAGCCTCCTGCCCGGTCGGGTTGCCGACCTGGAGGTCGACCCGAACGATCCCAAGGTGTGGTACCTGGCCATGGGTTCGGGCGGGGTGTGGAAGACGGTAAATCGGGGCGACACGTGGACGCCCATTTTTGACGAGTATCCGTCGTACTCGATCGGCGCCGTGGTCGTCGATCCTCGCAACTCGAACGTGGTGTGGCTCGGGACAGGGGAGAACACCCACAATCGCAGCACCTCGTACGGCGACGGTGTGTACAAGTCCGCCGACGCCGGCGCCACGTGGACGGCGGTGGGGCTGCGGGACTCGCAGAAGATTCAGCGCATCCTGATCGATCCGCGCAACTCCAACGTGGTCTACGTCGCCACGGCCGGTCCCTTGTGGAACTCGGGTGGTGACCGCGGGTTGTACAAGACGACCGACGGCGGGGTCACGTGGTCCCGTGTGCTGCATGTCAGCGAGGACACGGGCATCACCGATGCCGTGTTTCACCCGGCCAACCCCGACATCCTGTATGCGGCCGCGTATCAGCGTCGACGGAACAACGCGATGACGATTGGGGGCGGTCCGGAGGCCGGCATTTTCAAGAGCACCGATGCCGGGGCGACCTGGGCGCGGATCGAAAGCGGCATTCGGGACGGTGACAAGGGCCGGATCGCGCTGGGTGTGGACCCGCGGCACCCCGAGCGTGTGTACGCGCTTGTTGTGGCCAGAGAGAACGAGGGTGGGTTTTATCTGTCGGAAAACGGCGGCCGCGCCTGGCAGCGCATGAGCAGCTACGCGGGCGGCGACCCGCAGTACTACGGGGAAATCTTTGTCGATCCACATCGGCCCGACACGATCTGGAACATCGAAGTGTCTGTGATGCGGAGCACCGACAAGGGGGCGACGTGGGAACGGATGCCGTTCCAGATGCACGTCGATCACCACGAAGTGGTGTTTGACCCCGCTGATCCCAAACACATGTGGATCGGCAACGACGGCGGGCTGTACGAAACGTTTGATACGGGAAAGACCTGGCGGCACTTCACCAACCTGCCGCTGATGCAGTTCTACCGGGTGAGCGCCGACAACTCACGCCCGTTCTACCGGACGTGTGGTGGCTCGCAGGATAACGGCACCGTGTGTGGGCCGTCGCGCACCCTCAACGCCGTGGGTGTTCGCACCAGTGAGTGGTTCGTCGTGGGCGGCGGCGACGGGTTTCAGGCCTACATCGATCCCCACCTTTCGAACATCGTGTACGCACAATCACAAAACGGCGCGCTCACCCGGCTCGATCTGACGACAGGGGAGAGTGTCGGCATTCGTCCGACTCGCGCCATTCCGCGTGGGGGCAATCAGGACCAGGGGCGCTGGCACTGGGACAGTCCGCTACTGGTCAGTCCGCATGCGGCCGGGCGCATCTACTACGCCGGCCATCGGCTGTATCGCAGTGACGATCGCGGCGATGCCTGGACGCCGGTCAGCGGCGATCTGACGCGGAATCTCGATCGGCGCGAGATGGCCATCATGGGCAAGGTGTGGCCGGCCGACGCCATCGGGTTGCACCTCTTTACCACCACCATGAGTACGATCACGGCGCTTGATGAATCGCCGGTGTTGGAAGGCCTGCTGTATGTCGGGACCGATGACGGCTTGATTCAGGTGTCGGAGGACGGCGGCGGGGCGTGGCGTCGAATTGAACAGTTTCCGGCGTTGCCCCGGTGGAGTTACGTCACCGACGTGTTCGCGTCGCCGCGCAACGCCGACGTGGTGTTTGCGACATTCAACAACTGGCAGAACGGTGACTTCAGGCCCTGGGTGCTCCGCAGTGACGATCGCGGACGTACCTGGACGAACATCACCGGCAATCTGCCGGCGCGGTCGGGCGCCTGGTCGGTGGTGCAGGACCACGCCAATCCCAACCTGCTGTTTGTCGGGCTCGAGTTCGGGGTGTGGTTCAGCGTGAATGGCGGCGGGCAGTGGACCGAACTGCGGGGTGGTTTCCCGCGCATTCAGGCGCGTGACCTCCACATTCAGCGGCAGTGGACGGATCTGGTGGTCGGCACCTTTGGCCGGGGCACGTACATCCTCGACGACTACACCGCTCTGCGCAGCCTGACGCCTGAAAGCCTTGCGGCCGACGGCTGGCTGTTTCCGCTCCGGCAGGTGCCTCTGTTCAACGAGCTGGAACAGGTCCTTGAGGTGTGGGGCGATCAGGCGTTTCCGAATCCACCTTTCGGCGCCACGTTGACCTATCACCTGCGCGCGCCGGTGGCGGCTGGTTCTCAACTCGTGCTGACGATCACCAACGACGCCGGAGAGCAGGTGCGGCGGCTGACACTCCCCAACGACACAGGCGTGCGTCGCGTCACATGGGATCTGCGGCGTGACAGCGGAGCGCAGAATCGGCCCGGTCCGCGTGTCTCGACCGGCCGGTACACCGCCACGCTGGGACGGATGACTGGGACGGAGGTCACCCCCCTGGGCGCGCCCCAGCATGTCCACGTGGTGCCGTTGCAGCGCTGACGCGTGGGCTCACACATGACCATCACCACCGGGACGCAACTGGGCACCTATCAGGTGCAGTCTTTGCTGGGCGAAGGCGGCATGGGCCGCGTGTTTCGCGCGCACGATGGCAAACTCAAGCGCGACGTCGCCATCAAGGTGCTGCCCGACGAGTTCTCGCGTGACCCGGAGCGCGTCGCAGTAGCCCGACCTGCCGCTGCCCGCGCGTGGTGAGGCCGACACGCTTCATGTCGCTCCGGTTCTTCTTCATCTACAATGAGCCCGCTTGTCCCTGACATCCGGCGCGCGTATTGGCTCCTGCGAAATCGTGGTGCTCACCTGGTTCGCCGAACTGAACCGGCTCGCGCCGGGGAAGAAATGAGGCGACCCGGTGAGGCGGTCGTTGCAGCGTCCGGAGATCTCGGAGGAATTCGAGGCCCTGCGTGATGAACGCTGGTGCCGCGAGGGGAGCCGCCAGGTCGAGTCCGCGATCGACGCCGAGCGATTCATCGAGCGGGTGGGCTTTGCCGCCTGCCTGACCGATTCGCGTCGGCCCGGGCCGTCCCTGTATGTCGCCGTCTGCGGCCGGCGTGACGCCGTCATGCCGCGTCAGGTTCAGAAGGACCCGGAGTCGTCGCTCACGTGGCAGATCAAGGATGAAGTCGTCCGGCGCGGACAGGTGTACTACGGCAAGTTGACCCGCGGTAAGGCGATGTTCATCGCGCCGCGGATGGTGCGCTGGTTCCACGCGATCTGGGGAGTGCGTCGCTCGGATGAACGCAAGCGCCTGAGTCCAGATGCGCGGGCGATTCTGGCCGTTCTCCGGAAGGAATGGGAAATGGCGACCGCCGACCTCCGGGCGGAGTCCGGAGTAGTCGATCGTCAGGCTTTTACCAGAGCCATCGATGAACTGCAGGCGGCGATGATTGTCGTGCCCAGTGAGGTGGTCTACCTTCCGAAGTTCACGTACATCTGGACCCTGGCGGTCGGGCGGTTTCCGGACGCGCTGCGCACGCGTGCCGGCCGCGATGTCGCGTTGCGCGAGATTGCCCGGTGTTTTCTCGAGCACGCCGGCATGACCGTGCCCGGAGAACTGGCCAGAGTCACGGGGCTCTCCAGAGCCGACGCCGGACTCGGCAACAGGGCGCTTGTGGTCGAAGGCGTTGCGACGATGCCGGCGCGCGGCGTGTATGTGATCGCTGACGGCCGTGGCCGGGTATCGTAGACGCCATGAAGAATCCGTTGACTCCGGGCAAGTCCACCCCCGTCAAGACGTGGACCGACTTCGCCTTACTCGCGCGGGATGCGCGGCATTTCGAGACCACCGTCATGGAGGTGACCACGTCGCTCGACCACGCCGCACTGCTCAAGGCGGTCAACGACGCCTCCCGGCCGTACGCGATCTGCATCCTGAAACTCAAGTGACAGGACGCTGGTGCAGCTGACGGCGGTAGCCGTCAGCGTGTCCATCTCGCAAAGCGAATCAGGCGCAGGGGCGCCTCAACCGGTGCCGCTGTTCCGACGGTCAACCGCACGACATAGTCTCCCGGCGATGCCGGCCGCCGCGCTCCGGACGGCGCAGGATCCAGCTGCAGATTCCATGTCGCGATGTTCAGGCCGCGGCGGCCGTTGACGCGGATCTCCACGCGGGGTGCTGCGCCGGATGCCCCCGTCGGCGTCGAGCCGGTGATGCTGAGCGTCGCAGGTCCGTCCGATTCGAGCGTGAACGCGATCGTTGCCGTGCCGGGCGTCCCTGCCGGTTCCGTTTCGTCCTGGATCCGCACGAGCGCCGGATGCGGCGGGAACAGTCGCGGCGCGGCGCGCCACTGCTGAATGGGGCGCGCGTCGAGCACAAACACGCCGCGGCCGTGTGTGCCAATCACGATCTCGTCGTCTCGCGGATGCACCACGAGGTCATGCACGGGTGTCGTCGGGAGTGTGGCGCTGAGCGACACCCAGGTGGCACCGCGATCGAGCGATGCATACACGCCGCCATCAGTGCCGACGTAGAGCACGTCCGGGTTGCGCGGGTCCTCGCGAACGACATTGATCGACTCGGCCGGCAGACCGGCTGAGAGCGACGTCCAGGTGCCGCCGAAGTCCGTCGACCGGAAGAGATATGCGCGGGTGTCGTCCTCGCGATAGCCGGTCATGCTCACGTAGGCCGTACCGGTGTCGTACTGCGAGGTGATGACGCGGCTTACCCATTTCTTCGGGAGTCCCCGGCTGACGTCCGTCCAGGTCGCGCCCTCGTCCCGCGTGAGATGCACGCGCCCGCCCTCGGTGCCGGCGTAGAGCAGTCCGCGCTGCCGGGTCGACTGGGCGATCATCGTGATCGACCCGTACGGCACGACCGCACGTTCCCCCCCGGGCTGCTCGGAGAGATCCGGGCTGATCGCCGTCCACGCGACGCCGCGATTGGTGCTCTTCACCACCTTGTTCGTGCCGGCGTACAGCGTGCCCGGATCAAACGTCGATACCAGGTAGGGCATGTACCAGCCAATGCGCCATGGCGCCTCGCCGCCGGGTGCGCGCGGAGCGATGCGTTGTGAGGCCGGACTGCCCGTCTGGATGGAGGGCCCCGCCGTATCCATGCGGCGCAGGTCGCCGTTCTGATGCGAGTAGTAGATGTAGCGCGCATCGGCCGGGTCGACGAGCGTCACGTAGGAGTCGCCGCCGGTCCACTGGTCCAGGTAGACGTGTTTCCACGGGTCGTTCTCGTTCCGGCTGTCGTCCACCGTGAACGTGCTGGGCCCGTACAGCGCCGCGTTGTCCTGCGTGCCGCCGTAGATGTTGTAGGGCTCGGCCATGTCCACCGAGACGCTGTAGAACTGGCCGATGGGCATCGTGTTGAGATGCAGCCACGTCCGGCCGCGATCCCACGATTGAAAGACACCGCCGTCGTTGCCGAGCAGCAGGCGGTTCGGGTCGTCCGGATCGATCCAGAACTCGTGATGATCGAGGTGCATCACGAGCCCCTGGGAGTCCCGCAGGCGGCGAATGGATTCACCGAGCCGCGCGTACGTCCGGCCGCCGTCGGTCGATCGAAACGCGCGGTTGCCGAAAATGTAGACCTCGTCCGGGTTGTCCGGCGACACCCGGATGTCGCAGAACTTCCAACCGAAGACGCCGAACACAGGATAGATGTCTTCGGTGTTGGCCTTGCGCCAGGTCTCGCCGCGATCGTCGGACCGGTAGACCTCGCCGCCGATGAACGGCCGCCCGGTCTGTCCCGCCGCCGGCGCGCGATTGTCGAGATACACGTAGACCGTCTCCGGACGGGACGGCGCGATGGCGATGTTGCTCCGGCCGATGAGCCCGGTCGGCAGGCCGCGGCCGAGCCGGGTCCACGTGCGGCCGGCGTCGGTGCTGCGATAGAGGCCACTCGCCGGTCCGGTCTCGATCTGCCACATGGACGCGTACAACACGTTGGGATTTGAGGGGTCCATCGCGAGGTCGATCGCGCCGGTGTTGTCGTCAAGAAACAGCGACGTCGTCCACGTCCGCCCGCCATCGGTCGTCTTGAAGACCCCGCGCTCCCGGTTGGGCGTCCATTGATGTCCCATCGCCGCGACGTATACGACGTCCGGATTCGCCTCGTCGATCAGCACCTTGCCGATGTGATGCGTGTCGGCGAGCCCCATGTTGGACCAGGTGCGGCCGGCGTCTGTCGACTTGAACACACCGGTGCCGGCGTAGGCGTACCCGGAGTGGCGCGGCTGCGCCTCGCCGGTGCCCACCCAGACGATGTTGGGGTTGGATTTGGCGACGGCGACGTCCCCGATGGCAAACGCCGATTCGTCGTCGAAGATCGGTTGCCAGGTCAGGCCGTTGTTCGTCGTCTTCCAGAGATTGCCCGAGGCCGGCGCCACGTAGATCGTGTTGCGGCTCCCGGACGGCACCGCGATCGCCTCGATTCGCGAGGACTGCAGGGACGGACCGAGTGTCCGCCAGGGCAGGGCCGCAAGCGGCGACGAGGCGGCCATCCGCTGATGTGTCTCCCACGCGGCCGCGCGCTCCTGGGCGCTGGTGGCGCCAGATGAGGCCGCCTGCGCTGGGGCGGCCTGGGGCGGGGCGGCCTGCAACCACACGGCGCCCGACGCCAGGATCGCAAAGAGCAATGAACTTCCGGTGATTGTCTGTGTGCGCACGCGGACCCCCTGATGGACACGGAGTATAGCTGGGGATCAGGGCGCCGCAGGTGCCCCGAGACGCGAGCGAGATCCGACGTCTACCGTAGCGTCTTGACTGGATCGACGGCGGTCGCCCGCCTCGCCGGAATCAGTGTGGCCACCAACGACACCAGCAGCAAGACCAGTGCCGCAGCGACGAACGTCGGCACATGAAACACGTTGCCGCCCAGCAACAGACTCGATGTCAGCGGCACGGCGGCCAGCGCGCCGATGAGTCCGATCAGGATGCCTGCTCCCGCTATGCGAAGGCCCGAGGCAGCTACCAGGCCCATGACCTGACGCCGGTCGGCACCGAGTGCCATACGGATACCAATTTCTCGCGTGCGTGACGACACGAGGTAGGCCAACGCACCGTACAGACCTGTACACGCCAGCATCAGTGCTCCTGCGGCCAGCACCATCGTCACGGCGGCCGCCACGCGTTGTGCAAAGAGGGCCACCGTGATGTCTTGAGCCAGCGAACTCACCGCGGGTGTCGGCACCTTGGTGATCTGCCCCAGCGTCTGATAGGGCGTATTATGTCAACCGAACACCCACGTAATACGGACTATCGGCGACTTCGAGGCTGTGGCGGCGGACCTG
>VFZF01000029.1 GCA_016871335.1 Acidimicrobiia bacterium | reverse complement strand
GGCGATGCCGTCCCACTGTGCTGCAATGTCGATGCCATCTGGCGTGCCGCCGGTGATGAGTGCCACCGCGCCCTCCGTCAGTGCTGCTCCGGGGCAGATCGAGCACACCCGCACACCTTTCGGTGCGAGCTCGACCGAGAACCCCTTGGTGAGCCCCGCAACTGCGTGCTTGGACGAGGTGTAGTGGACTTGTCCGGGGCACGACGGTCCGAGCGCATCGACGGATGCGATGTTGACGATCACCTTCCCCGCCGTGCGGTCGCCCATAGTCCGAGCGAACTCCTTCGAGCATAGAAAGACACCGCGGACGTTGACTCGCTGAATGCGGTCGAATTCCTCCGCGGCGAGGTTTTCGATGGTGAAGTTTGAGAATACACCCGCGTTGTTGACAAGGAAGTCGACGTCCATGAACTTCGCGAAGACCGCCTTCACCTCGGTTTCGTCTGAGATGTCGAGTCGTTCCGAGTCGGTCGGTCGACCGAACTCTGCCGTAAGGCGCGATGCGGCGTCGGCAGCCCGATCGGCATTCACGTCGGTGACGATCACTCGCGCACCGGCTTCGGCGAGGCGTCGTGCGATCGCGAAACCAAAGCCTTGTGCGGCACCGGTCACTAGGGCGGTCTTGTCCGTGAGGTCGAGCAGCGAAGTGACGGGAGGGAGCGCCGATCCGGACAGTGCAGTCGTGGTCATGACTTTCTTCGGTGTAAGCCGCGGGTGTAGATACGGGTGCGTTCGTAGGACTGCATGATCCGCTCGGGGACCGACACCGACAGGTCGACGAACTTGCCACCCTTCATGATCATGAGCAGTCGGTTGCGCTGACCGAGTACCTTCACATTCTCGTCGGGCTTGCCGTCAATGACGAGCAGGTCCGCGTATTTGCCGGGGGAGAGCGTGCCGACCTCGTGGCCGAAGCGCGGGATCGCCGATCCCGCGTGCTTGGTCATACATAGCAGCGCGTCGAAGTGGGGCATGCCGAGCAGATCGACGAACAATTCGATCTCCCGAGTGTGCCACTCGCCGTACGGTGTCATGGCAAACCCCGACTCGCTCCCGGCGACCAGGGATACGCCATTTCGCCACGCCTTGCCCAGCACGTCGACCGCACTGTCCAGTTCGCGCTTGATGCCGTCGAGGGCATCTTGAGGCATCCAACCGGGGCCAGCCTCGAGGAAGTTCACGAGCAGCGTCATGGCGGGAACGATCGGGATCCTCCGTTCCGCGACCTTCTCCGCGGTGGCGGCGTCCATGTACGAGGCGTGCATCAACCAGTCGAAGCCGGCTTCCACGGCGTCCGCGATCGACTGGCGGCTGCGCGCGTGGATGGCGGTCGGCCGGTCGAGGCGGTGTACCTCCGACGTGATGAGCCGGAGCTCGTCGAGCGTGAACGCGCCGTACTCGGTGGTGCCGGGCCCGGAGCCCGCCACCTTCACCATGTCGACTCCCTCTTTGACCTCGTCGCGGATGACCTGAATGATCTCGTCGCGCGACCGGACGATCGCGCCCATGGACGTGGGAGCGTCGCCGAGCGGCGCGGGGAGCGTGTCGCCGATCCCCTGTTGCGTCGTCATCTGCCGACCGGCCGCGGCCATGCGCGGCCCCTCGATCAGGCCGACGTCGATCGCGTCGCGCACCGCTGTCGCGATGCCGCGAGGGCCGCCTGGGTCGCACGACGTCGTCACGCCGGCAAGCAACACTCGACGCGCATCTACCGTCGCGCGAATGGCGCGGTAGCCCATCGGCGTGTGGAGGTACAGTTCCTCTTCGCTGGCGGCCTCACCAAAGCTGATGTGCATGTGCGGGTCGACGAGGCCCGGCATGACCGTGTGGCCGCCCGCGTCCACGACGGTCGCACCGGTGCGCAGTCCGGCCGGTACTAGCGCATCCGGCCCGACCCATGCGATACGATCGCCGGACACCACGACGGCGCCGCTGTCGACGACGGTGCGGTCCTCACAGGTCAGCAGCCGTGCATTCGTGACCAAGATTTCGGCGGGTTGGTCCATCAGGTGGGTTCCTCCGGAACGAGTGGGAAGTAATCGCCGCCGATCGGATCGCCGATCGCTAGTCCGCATTGCTCTGAGGAATAGTTGTATTTGTATCGTCGCTCGCCCAGCCACACGGTGCCATCCGCGACGTATCGGCACACTGCGGCACGACGCGGGTGGGACGTCTCGTTGGCACCCGAGGCGTGCCAGGTAAGCGAGTGGTGCAGCGACGCCTCGCCTGCACGCATCGTCACCAGCTCGATCTTGAGGCCGATGCTCTCGGGATCGACTATCTGCTCGACCGCATTCGGTCGGCGCTCTCGGAAATAGGTCGCCCCGGTCCCGAACACCGCCGGCAACTTCTCGCCGCGCAGGTGACTGCCGTTCGCCATCAGCATCGCGCCGTTCTCCATTGTCACGTCGTCGAGCGCGATCCAGAGCGTCACCGCGTTCGGCTGCGCAAGCGGCCAGTACGAGTAGTCCTGGTGCCACTTCAGTGCGCCCCCAGTATGCGGGTCCTTCGACAGGGCGTTGTCCTCGAGCACACGCACTCTCCTGGCGCCGAGCGCCTGAGTGGCCCATCGGCCGAAGCGCGGCGTCATTACGAGGTCGCGATATACGTCGCTGATCCGCCACAGGTTGAAGAGGAACGACACGTTGCGGCCGGGCTCCTGCGGCACCCCGCCCTCACCCCTCTCCCAGTGTTTTGGATCGAGAAGGTCGATTTCGTCGCCGGCGTGGCGTTGCAGCGCGACTTCTTCGCGTACTCGGTCGAGTGTCGCATCGTCGATGACGCGACCAATCCGAAGCCATCCATGTTCGTAGAACTCGACCAGTTCGTCGCCGCTCAGCGACTTCGTGCGAATGGTTTCTGCACCACCCAAACCAACCTCCCTGCCTTTCCGGTGACACTACTGCGGTGCTTATCTTATGGGTTGGAGGACAAATCCTATATTATAATGTATTGTCAAAACTGTTACAAAACGTCACCGACAGTGCAAAAAGGAGACGCCGTGGCCACGTCCAAATACGTCGTAAACATCGATGCGACTCCGCCGTCCGACTTCAGTGGAACCGCGTTCTCTCACCTCGAGATCAAGTGGTTGGTTAACGAGGTCAAGCAGGGAGCGCAACTCGTGGGCGTCGGGCAGACCGTTTACCCCGCCAATGGTGGCACGCATGAGCATCACCTGCACCCCGACGCAGAGGAGGTAGTGGTTGTCATGTCGGGGTCAGGCTGGCATCGCGTCGGCGATGCGATCTACGACATCGGCCCCGGAGACGTTGTATTCGTGCCACGTAACACGCCGCACTCGGCCTGCTGTACCAGCACCGAGGATATGAGGATCATTTGGGTGCTGGGAGGCGTATCGTCTCTTGAGCGGGCCGGTTACCAGCAGGTCCCAGAACTGCTTCCCTAAGCCATTCGATGTCCGGCGAGTCGTCTATCCGGATGCGTACCGAGCGCGCTCTGGCTCGCATTGTGTCTCGCGACCGTGAAGTCGGTTCTTTCGTCAGTGTTCTATCCGGTCGCGCGCTGGCGCGGGCGGACCGGCTCGACGTCGATCCGACGACTCGGACCTTGTCGCTCGCTGGATGCGCGATCGGGGTGAAGGAGCTGTTCGACGTAGCAGGGGCTGACAACTCTTACGGTTCGCTCGTGCGCGAGGGCTCGGTGGCCGATCGCGACGCGGCGGTGGTCTCTATGCTCGAGGCTGCTGGTGCCATCGCCGTCGGCACCACGCGCTCACACGAGTTCGGGTGGGGCATCACTACCCAGCACGCGAGTCGGGGCAGCACCGCCAACCCCTGGAACCTTGACCGGGTCCCGGGCGGCTCTAGTGGCGGGTCCGCCGCCGCCGTCGCGGCCGGCTTCGTGGACCTTGCCGTCGGTAGCGACACCGGTGGATCGATCCGTCTGCCCGCCGCGTTCTGCGGGGTACTCGGGCTTAAGACCACGTGGGGACGCATTACCCGCCATGGGGGTGTCTCACTCGCCCCTAGTTTCGATACGCCGGGCTTTCTTGCGCGCACAGTCGATCTGCTGTCGCGTGGGTTCTACGCTGTCGCGGGTCCCGATCTGCGAGACCACGCCACGCTTCGTGCCGCGCATCCATCCGCCGAGCCGGATTTGCGTGCTGCGGGAATCCGCATTGGCATTCCCGCCGCGAGACCTCGGATGACCTCGGCTCGCGCGAGGGCGTTCGACGATCTCGTGGCCGTGATCCGTGGCCTCGGCGTCACGGTTGTGGAGGTCGACCTTCCCGACCCGGATGCCGCGTTCGGGGCTTTCGTTCCGTACCAGATGGCCGAGGCTCACCACGTGCACGCCTCGGTGCTCGGCACCTGGCCGTCGATGGCAGACCGTTACGGCGATGACGTGCGATCCCGCCTCGAGGCTGCATCGAACGTCAGCGTGGCAGATTACCTTGACGCGCGGGCCGCGGCCGTCGAGGTCACGGCGACTCTGCTCGTCGTCCTTTCCATCGTCGATGCCGTTCTCACGGTTGTCGGTGCTACCGGACCGAGCTCCACTTCCGATCCTGACCACGTCGTCACGTCGGAGGGTATTGTGCCGCTGCGTCAGTCGGCGATGCCGACGACCGTGCCGCAGAATCTGGCTGGCCTACCCTCCGTCACCTTCCCGTTCGGCTTCGACGACGGCATTCCGGTTGGCATGCAGCTCACCGGTGGGCCGTTCGACGAGCCGCGCCTTCTCGCCGTCGCGCGACTCCTCGAGCGTGAGAACGTGCTTGTGGTTCCGCGTCCGTTGGCGTTTCCCGTTGACGGTGACTGATAGACGACAACAGAGGCACGCGAAAGGACCAAAACATGCCACACAAACTAATCCGCGAGGGACTTGCCCTGTACTGCGAAGAGTTTGGCGACCGATCGAATCCGACCGTGGTGCTCATCCGCGGGACCGGAGCTGACTCGAGCAGGTGGATGCCGCAGGTCGAGGTTTATAAGCGGGAATTCCACGTTGTCATTTTCGACAACCGTGGCGTTGGTAAGAGCGACACCGTCCCCGGTCCGTACACGGTGTCGCAGATGGGCGACGACACGATGCTGTTGCTCGACGCCATCGGCGTTGACCGGTGCCATCTCTCGGGTTCGTCGCTCGGCGGCGCAATCGCCCTCGACGCAGCGGTGAAGCACCCCGACCGGGTCGCGTCGTTGCAGATGCACTCCAGTTGGCTGCGCACCCACGACTACACGGCCTTTTCCTTGGGCTTGCTGAAGAAGTTTCTGACGATGGCCGGTGTTGAAGGCTATTACGAGCTCATGCTGCCGCTGCTACTGACCGCCGGGTTCCTTTCGGCCGATTTCGAGCGTACGAAATCGATTCTCGCGCACATGCGGGCCCACTCGGCCAGTCCCGAGGGACTCGCCGCCCAAATCGAAGCCAACCTTTCCTACGATCTGTCGGCGGTGGCCGGTTCCGTGCGAATTCCCGTGCTCGTGACGGTCGGTGAGAACGATGTTCTTCTGCCACCTTCGGCGTCGAAGGAAATCGTCGACGCGATTCCCGGTGCGGAATTCGTGGTGTTCTCCGGCGGCGCCCACCTCGTCACGATGGAGACGCCGACGGCATTTAATGACGCGACACTGGAGTGGATGCGCCGCAACTGTCGTTAGGTGGCTTGCTGACGGCGCTCGGAACTACTGGACAAATCGTCGGATCACGTTGTCGAGGATCCGGGAGAGATTGTTGTGGTAGTTGTCGTGCGACAGGCTGCCTGAGGCGCTGATCGCGGGTACCGAGAACACGGCGCCGCCGTTCGGCCCCTCGAAGTAGCAAATGTCTGCGCGTACGTTCGGATTGTTCGTACCGTCCATCTGCGGATGGGTCGTCAGCACGTCCTCGTGCGTCAGCATGTAGTAACGGCTGTGGCTGCCCTGTGAGGTGGCGAGCCGCATGGCGTGCACCGGCGTGCCGAGCACATGGTCCATTCGATCGATCTCGTCGCCGGCGGCGCCGTTCATGACCAGACCGAACTTGCCGATAACCTCGTCGTCCACGCCCTCGAAGATGAATGCGGCGCGAGGGTGGCGGCTGTCCGGCAGCCGGGTGAAGCCTGGTGTGTCGGTGTTCCAGCCCTGGGCTGCGAATCCGACCCCCGTGATCTGGTTCGGGTTCCGGCCGCGGAACCGCCAGATCCCGCCCTTTTCGCCCGTCGATGCGAGGTGCACTTCGGCCGCGTGGCTGTTCCACACGCGAGAGCTGGCGTAGCCGCGCCGCACCTCGATAATATGGGGCCGTTCGGGGTCGAAAGCGGTCACCCAGTAGAAACCGTTGCCGCCTAGGTACACGAGGCGGCCGCCCGACGCCTGGTACGACTCAAGCGCATCCATCATCGCCGTCGTCCAGTACTCGGGGTGGCTGCCGGTGACAACTACCTTGTAGCGCGACAGCAGGTTGGCACCGTCTTCGTGGAGGTCGTGGTCGGTGATCACGTCGTACTCGTGCCCCATCGCTTCGAACCAATCGGTCACGTAGAGTTCCGCGGGAAAATGCCGTGGCGCGGCGGTCACCCAGAAGCGGTGGGAGGGGCGCATGTTAAGGATCGGGCGCTTCCAACTCGAGTAGTTGATGCCCGACTTGTCGGCGTGGAGGTCGTAGATCGAGAGCCCGAGCTCGGGGTGCTCCCAGACGTAGATGTCGTACAGATCTGGCACGACCTTGATGTCCGTCATGATGCTCCAGTCGGTGTCCTGGGAACTGTTGAGCACGCTCTCGTTCGCGTATGCCTGGTAGGTCACTGTTGGAATGAGGTAAGCGATCCTCGCCGTCGCCGTCCCGCGCTTCGGCCGCACGAAGAACGGGATGTAGTCCTCTGCACCGCCCGCACGCAGGTGCAGAGCGTAGATGCCGCTGCGCAGGTCGTCGGCTACGGCTAGTTTGATCGTGGGCTCCCAGCCGCAGTCCTCAATGTCGTCGTCGTGGAACTCGATTGAGCAATACATTCCGGGGTTCTCGCGGTAGTCGTATGTCTCGCGGTCCCACTCGTGGCCGAGCAGCGCGCGCGTCGGGTAGTTGATGCAGCGGCCGTGGAGGCGTCGACCCGAACTGTCCCGGACGTGGTCGGACGCGAAGTCGGACGCGAAGTCCCACTCGCCGACGAGTCCGTCGATCTTCTTTGCGTCGGTACCCGACTCAAGCCGCTCGAGGTCGGTCCGCGAGAGTGCGCGATCGTAGAGGCGTGGCCGTTCGATGCGACCGTTCCAGTGACCAGTGGTGGCCGTGCGGCCGATCTGCGTACGGTGCTGCGCGACCGCGGCGATTAGCAACCCCTCGCCGCCGCCCGACTCCACCTCGGGCGCTAGGATCCGATCGACGGACTGTGATGAGTCCTCGAGCGGCCAGCGCGGAGCGCCCTTCGCCACAAGCGAGATGCGCCTGGATGCAGTATCGTATGACGCGGCGAGGAAGTACCAAGTACCTGCTCGCAGAGCGTGCGTGCCCGTGACTCGCTCCCGACACCTGGCGTTGCCCACTTCGGCGAACGGCCGTCCGTGGGCGTCGACGCCGATTGTAAAGCCGGCGCTGCCCGTTGATATCGCGCCCTGATCGTGGCCGAGCAACGGTACCGAGGGCTTTATCCATAACTGCGTAGTGAACGAGCGCAAACCGGTCAGCATGCGGTGCGAAGGAATCTCGATGTGCGATCCGACGTGCGTCTCTTGTCGCTGTCCCTGCCATCGCTTGTTAACAGGGGCGTCGACGAGCTGGTCCTTCCAACCTGGACCCGCAGGGTTGCTGTCGCCGTGGATTAGGCGCACGAGTTGCGCCTCGAACTCGGGAAACTCGGAACTGATCATGAACGAGATCTGCCCACCTGGCATTACGCTCGGATGATCCGTGTAGCCGAGCAGTTCGGCCCGGCGTTCGGTCGGTTTGTGGACCACCAAGACGACACCTCCGCTTATCCCGCCGGCGGATACCGACGACGACCTGTATGTTAAAGTCCGCAAATGGCCCCGTCCACTTCATTTAGCGGGGTTTTCCCCGTATTTCAGACTCCGTACGACGACATGTATCGGTTGGATGAAACAACGCTCGCGCGCGAGTTCGACTGGATGTACGGCCACGGCGTCGACGGCGTCGTTATGGCGATGGTTTCGGAAGTGCTTCGCCTGTCGTCCGAGGAGCGCGATCAGTTGACTCGTGCAACCTGCCGCATCAACGCGGGACGCGGTGCGGCGATTATCAGCGTCGGCGCCGAGAGCACGCTGGTGGCGGTGCGCCACGCCAAGGTCGCGGAGGATGCGGGCGCCGACGCCATCATGGCCATCCCGCCTACGACTGCAGCCTGCGGCGACGACGAGTTGCTTGCCTACTATGAGTCGCTGTTCGACTCAATCAGCATCCCGGTCGTTGTGCAGGATGCGAGTGGCTACGTGGGCAGGCCAATGTCGCTCGGTATGCAGGCCGACCTGCTTACGCGTTTCGGCGAACGGGTGATGTACAAACCGGAGGCGACGCCAATCGGTCCGCGGCTGAGTGCGCTGCGCGATCTCACCGGCGGCCGCGCGCATATCTTTGAAGGTACGGGCGGAATAGCCCTCGTCGACAGTCACGCACGCGGGGCGAAGGCCACGATGCCGGGTGCCGACATGTGCTGGGCGCTTGTGCAGTTGTGGGCTGCGCTCGAGCGTGGAGATCGGCGCCGCGTCGACGCGATCAACGGCCCGCTGACATCGATCATCGCGCTACAGAACTCACTCGATGCGTTCCTCGCCGTTGAAAAGCATCTGCTCGTGCGCCAGGGTGTCTTTCGTAACGAACTTGTGCGCGGTCCGTTGGCCTACAGACTCGATGTCGAAACGCGGCGCGAGGTCGACCGGCTCTTTGATCTCCTCGTCGCGGCCTGCGCGGCTTAGCGACGTGCTGCGCGAACACGGCGATGGCGGCTTTTCTTTTCTCGCCGGCATTGCCCCGTACTCGTCCGGGGTCGTCGCTACCCCCGGTCACCGGCTCGTTCGAGTGGTGCTCGCCGAGCCGCTTCCTTGGCGGAGTGGACTCGAAGGCGTTCTGCGTTTACTTGAGCGCGAAAAGCGCCCGCCTGAGGCTCTCGCCGCCGTCGAACTCCGGTCGCCCACGGTGCACACAATGCCAGAGTTCGTCGAGTTCAACGGGGTCTATCTCGACGCGATGTGCGCCCTCGGTGTGATCGGCGACGGTCTCAACCCGGTGGCGCGCACCAATGTGGTGCCTTCCCGTCCGCTCTCCGCAGAGACGGTTGTGCATGCCGTCACCGTCTCGATGCCTGCCACGGATAGAACACCTCGGCTGTCGTTCGTCGTGGCAGGAGCCGGCGAACTGATTGAGGCGAATTTGCAGGAGACCGCGATTGTGCGACGTGGTGAGACGTCGTCCGCTGCGCTCATCGAGAAGGCCCGCCTCGTACTCCGTGTGATGGGGGACCGGCTCGCCGGGTTGGGTGCGTCTTGGACGCACGTTACGTGCGCATCCGTCTACACCCGTCACCAAATGGGGCTAATCGTCGACGCGGCAGTCCGCGACGCAACTGGGGATCGGTTCGGTGTCACCTGGTACGACGCAGCGCCACCTGTTGTCGACATTGAGTTCGAGATGGACGCGCGTGGCGGCACCGATGAGATCGTCGTTGACCTGACGGCCTGACGGGCTGCCCGCCAGCTCAGCGAGCGAGCAGGCCGCCGTCGACCACGACTGTTGAGCCGGTCATAAACGACGCGTCGTCCGAGGCGAGGAACGCTACGACGGCCGCAACCTCGTGAGGTTGGCCGACACGGTTCATCGGATGGGATGCGTCGATCTCGCGCCGTATGTTCCTCCCGTCGCCACCGTGGCTGTCGATGTAGACGCGCATCTGATCGGTCTCGATGAAGCCGGGTGCAACACAGTTTACCCGGATGCCCTTTGTCGCATAGTCGAGCGACATCTGGCGCGTCAGCGCATGCACCGCACCCTTGGTCGAGCAATAGGCCGCGTCGTTAAGTAGCCCCACCTCCGAGGCGATTGACCCGATGTTGACGATACTGCCGCCGCCCCGCGAGAGCATCTGGGGGATCGCCCACCGTGAGGTATGGAAGATGCTGAGTACGTTGGTGTCGAAGAGGTCGCGGAACTGTTCGGGCGTGGTGTCGACCACCGGCTTGAGCAGTCCGATTGCTGCATTGTTCACGACTACGTCGGCACCTCCCCACCTCGCGGCAACCGCGTCGAACACGGCCCGTACGTCGTCCTCGATGCGGACATCGGCACGGACGAATAACGCTTTGTGTCCGACTGCAACCAACTCGTCGCAAAAGGCATGACCCTCGTCTTCGTCGCGTTGCGTGAATGCGACAGCCGCACCTTCCTGCGCGAGGCGATGGGTACACGCGCGACCGATGCCGCGTGCCCCACCGGTGATGACTGCTACTCGGCCATCGAGACGACGCACGCCTTCCCCCGATCACCTCGTGCGCGGCACACGTTGGCCGCCTTGTATACGTGGGAAATTATACTATATTGTCGCTTCGATGACGGCCTATCGAATTGGCATTGATACTGGTGGAACGTTCACCGACCTCGTTCGGTTCGATATCACGACGGGCGAGTTGTTCTCACTGAAGGTGTCGAGCTCGCCACAGGAACCGCTACAGGCCTTTATCGGTTCGTTGAAGGACTCAGACGTGCCGCTCGAAGGGATCGAGGGGCTCGTCCACGGCACGACGGTCGTAACGAACGCGCTGATCACGCGCTCTGGCTCGAAAGTCGGCTTCATCTGCACAACGGGCTACGAGGATACCGCCTACATTCAGCGCGTCAACCGCCAGTTCCTCTATGACCTCACTTGGGACAAGCCTACCCCGTTACTACGCAGCCGCCGGCACTGTATCGGCGTAAACGAGCGGGTGAACGCCAAGGGTCAGGTCGTCGTTCCTCTGGTGCTTGCCGAGATCGATCGTGTCTGCCGCGAGATCGAGGATGGGGAGTTTGAAGCCCTCGCTGTGTGTTTTTTGTTTTCGTACCTCAACACCGACCACGAGCGCCAACTTGCCGCCGCACTCCGCGAGCGATTCTCCGACATCCCGGTATCGGTGTCGCACGAGATCGCCCCGATCTGGCGCGAGTATGAACGGTCGAGCACCGTAATCGCTGACGCTTTTGTCAAGCCGCTGATTCAGCGTTATGTCCTGAGCCTAAAGGCCGGCTTGCTCGACTGCGGCTTCACCAAGCCGTGGTCGATGATGAAATCGAACGGTGGCCTCATGGATGCCGACGCCGCTGCGCTCAATCCGATACAGCTTGCGATGTCCGGCCCCGCTGGTGGTGCGGTGGCGAGCCAGCGAATTTCGCAGCTGCTCGGCCTCGACAACGTCGTCACCATCGATGTCGGTGGCACCAGTGCTGATGTTGGACTTTTGCTCAACGGTCAGATCACCTACACCACCGAGTACGAGATCGAGTGGGGCATCCCAGCGTCGATCCCACTCATCGATATCAAGACCATCGGTGCAGGCGGCGGCTCGATCGCGTTTATCAACACCGGCGGGTTTCTTCAGGTCGGTCCGCAGAGTGCCGGTTCGGTTCCAGGTCCAATTTGCTACGGTTGTGGCGGCACCAGCGTCACTATTACCGACGCAAACCTCCACCTGCGCCGTCTCAACTCGGCGTATTTCAATGGCGGCAAATTGCGGTTGAACGAGTCGCTGATCAATGCGGGACTAGACGACCTCGCGGGGCGGCTGGACATGACGCCGACGCAACTTGCGCTCGCTGTCGTCGACATCGCAAACGAGAACATGGCCAACGCGATACGCATGGTGAGCATCGAGAAGGGTCACGACCCGAGGCACTTCGCGCTGCTCGCCTTTGGCGGTGCTGGCCCGCTTCACGGTGCTGCGATCGCGAAGAAGTTGGGAATCCCAACCGTGGTCGTGCCGCCGTACCCAGGAGGTTTCTGCGCCCTCGGTCTGCTCATGGGCGACCTGCGTGTCGACAAGGTGTGGACCCAGGCGCTCCGCTCTGACCGCGTGCAGCCCGACGAGGTCGTGGCCCGCTTCGACCAGATCGCTTCCGCCGCGGCGGATGAGCTTCACCAGCAGGGCTTCCCCGGTGAGCCGACCTTCGAGTATTCGATCAACATGCGTTACCTCGGGCAGAACTACGAGATGGAGGTGGCGGTGCCCGCCCTGCGCAGCGGCAGCGGTGTAAATGCAGCCTCTCAACTTTGTGCGGCCTACTCGGCGTTCCACGCCAAACACCATTCGATGTACCAGTACACGATGGACGACGCAGTCATCGAGATGGTGAGTTTCAAGGTCATCGCCATTGGGCCAATCGCCCACCCGCAGATCTCGAACGCCACGGCGGCGGAGGGCGAGTCATCCACCGTCCGCGACGTGATCTTTGGCGCCGAGGGTCCGATACCCTGCACAATCATCCGGCGACGGTCGATGCCCGTGAACCAGCCGATATCTGGTCCGATGATCGTCGAGGAGGAGGGATCGACCACCGTCGTCGAGCCCGGCATGGTCGTGACTCGCAATGAGTATGACATCCTTATCTTGGAGGTGAACCCATGACCGCAACCGACGCCCCGCCAACTGGACTGAAGGTCGATCCCGTCACCCTGACGGTGATTGACAACTATCTTGCCACGACTTGCCGTGAGATGGGCATTGCCATGATGCGCACTGCGTACTCGCCGATGTTCAACGAGTCACTCGACTTTTCGTGCGTCATGTTCGACCGCTTTGGGCGTATGATTTCGCAGGCCGAATTCTGTCCCTCCCAGATGGGGACTATCAAGTTCACAGTCGAGTGGATGATCGACGAACTCGGCGCAGACGTTTACAAACCCGGCGACGTCATTATCATGAACGACCCTTACCGCGGAAGCGGCCATATCCCCGAACACACGCTGCTGAAGGCCGTTTTCTACGAGGGTGCGATCGTCGCCTTCGTCGCCAACTGCGCCCACCTCGCTGAGCCTGGTGCCAAGGCTCCAGGCGGCCTGTCGGGTGACGCAACCGACATCTTTCAGGAGGGCCTGCGGCTCCCGCCGCTGTGGCTGCAGCGCGAGGGCGTACCCCAAGAGGATATCTGGAAGATCATTTTTGCGAACCACCGCACACCGAAGACTACCCATGGCGATCTCATGGCGATGATGGGCTCGTTGAACGTTGCCGAGCGACGGATCACCAGCCTCATCGACCGATACGGTATGGAAACTTACCAGGATGCCACCGAGGACCTGATGACGATCGCCGAGCGTCGGATGCGCGAGGAGATCCGGGCCATCCCGGACGGAGAGTACACTTTCAAGGACGTCATCGAGGACGACGGTGTCTCTGACCATCCATATACGGTTCGCGTGCGTGTCGTGGTGGACGACGACCAGATCACCTGCGACTTCACCGGTTCGTCCGAGCAGGCTGAGGGTCCGATGAACGGTACTTTCGCGGTGACTGCATCGGCGGTCTATAACGCACTGATGCACCTCACCGACCCCACGATTCCGCGCAATGAGGGTGTGTATCGGCCGATCCACACTGTCGCCCCCCCAGGGACGATTGTGAACTGCGAGTTCCCAGCTCCGCTGGTCGGTGGCAATACCGAGTTGAGCCCGCGCATCACCGATGTGATCTTCGGCGCGCTGGCCAACGCGATTCCTGACCGGGTGCCGGCATCGCTGGGCGGCACCTCGTGCTGCTTCCTCTTTGGTGGTGAGCACCCTGACGATGGCGAGTTCTATAGCCACTTTCACTTTGAGGGAATCGGCTGGGGCGGCCGACCCCGCAAGGATGGCAACAGCCAGATCATCGTGATCAATGGCAATTGCCGCAATACGCCGGTCGAGGTGTTCGAGAGCCGCTACCCCATCCGGGTCGAGTCGTACCGCTTGTTGGAGGACTCAGGCGGTCCGGGCCTCAACCGTGGCGGCCTCGGAATCGAGCGTATTCTCACCATGCAGACCGACTCGATCACCGTCAGCGCCATTTTTAACCGTATGACGGTCGACCCGTTCGGCCTCCACGGTGGCAAGCCGGGTATGAATAGCGGCATTTACGTGCGCTTCGCGGACACGTTGGACTGGCGGACGTTCACCGACGCGTTCGGCACCGAGTCGCCTTCAAAGTTCGCGAACCTCACGCTGAGACGTGGCGACCAGGTGAAGATCGTTGCCCCAGGCGGCGGCGGGTGGGGCGACCCGATGCAGCGCCCGATCGAGCGAGTTAAGGCCGATCTCGACGAGGGGTTTATAACTCCGGCGGCGGCCGAGTCGCTGTATGGGGTCACGGCATCTCAAGTCGCGGACGGCACGTGGAACGTGACTCCGGCCGCGGGAAGGAGATAAGTGATGTCTGGGCGCTGGATCGAGCGATCGCCGATGTACCTATCGTTCGATATTTACAACTGCAACTACTGCGGCAAGAATGTGCCGCGCAATGTGTGGCTCGAGGAGATGGGCGGCGAGTCGGTGCCCTTTTGCAGTCCTGACGTGGCACAGATCTACATCCGGACGCGCCGTCATCCCGAGAACCTCCGCCACGATGACGCCGGCGATCTGACGGAGGAGTTGCGCGAGGTGCGTCGCGGGTGTGCTGCGCTGCGCGACCGTCGCGAAGTTGCCGAGAGTAAGTAGACGTGGCGAAGGAACCCGTCTTCAGCGCCGGTGCGCCCGCTCCCTCGGGCGGCTACAGCCAGGGTATTCGTGCAGGTCGTATCCTGTATCTGTCTGGCCAGGGTCCGGGCACCGCGGCCGGCGACACGGTGCAACCTACGTTCGGGCAGAGCGTCCGCCAGGTGTTTGCCAACCTGGACTCGGTTGCACGTGCTGCTGGCATGTCGCTCGCAGATGCGGTGAAGATCAACGTCTACATTGAGTCGATGGACGACTTCAACGAAATGGATCGCATCTACCGTGAGGTGTTTCCGCAGCCATGGCCAGCCCGCACGACCGTACAGGTGGGGCTCGGCGGAATCGGTATCGAGGTTGATGCTGTTCTCTGGAGCGATCGGGAGGAATGAAGCCCGCCCGAGTCGACTGGCGCCACAAGGGCTTCCCGATTGATCGGGCGGTAAGTGCTCGCCGTATCGCGTCCCGCGGCTGGAACGTGCTCGCCGGCGACCTGCAACTGCCTGTCATGGTGTTGCGTGAGTCGGCGCTAGAGCACAACCTGTCGACTGTGCATGGATGGTGCAAGGCAAATGAATTCTCGATCGCCCCGCACGGAAAGACCACGATGTCGCCAGAGATCGTCGCGCGGCAGTTTGTGCACGGGTCGTGGGCCATCACGGCGGCAACCGCGAGCCAGGCGCGCATTTTCCGCAGGTTCGGTGCTCCTCGCGTGTTGATCGCCAGCGAGGTCGTCGAGCCGACCAGTCTGCGCTGGATTGCCACGCAGCTCCAAGATCCGAAATTCGAAGTCCTTTCTCTTGTTGACTCGCCGGAGGCCGTTATAGCCATGGACGCTGTGCTCGCGCCGCTGCTCCGTCGCGGACGACGAATGAGGGTGCTGTTAGAATTGGGTGTCCCCGATGGGCGCACGGGGTGTCGCAACGATGCACAAGTCGACGCCTCCATCGCCGCGCTCTCTCATGCATCGAGCCTCCAGTTGGCTGGCATCGAGGCCTTCGAGGGCGTGCTTGGCGACGACGAGGACGGGATTAGCGAAGTGCAGCGGTTGCTCAAGTGGATCGTCCGCACGGCGCAACGCCTTGATGCCGACTCCCGATTCGTTGGAGCCGGGGAGATTATCCTCACCGCTGGCGGCTCGGCATTTCCCGACCGCGTGGCGACGGCGTTAAGCCAAGGATGGACGTCGTCGATGCCTCGGCGCATCGTGCTGCGCAGTGGCTGCTATGTTACGCACGACCACGGCCTCTACGAGCGCGCGACACCTTTTGGTCGCCGCCTGCCGACCGCGCCACTGCAGCCCGCACTCGAGGTGCTCGGCGCCGTGATCTCGAGGCCTGAGCCCGGTCTGGCGCTCGTCAACTTTGGTAAACGTGATGTGGCTTACGACATCGAGATGCCGGTGGCCCTCGGCGTGCGTCGTAGGAATGGCACTGTTGTGAAACCAGTCGATCGGCTGACTGTGACCGATCTCAACGACCAGCACGGCTTCGTCAAAATGGTTGCGGGAGCGACGCTCGAGGTCGGCGACGTCCTGATCGCCGGCATCTCCCACCCGTGCACGGCGTTCGACAAGTGGCGCGCCATTCCCGTGGTGGACGACGACTATCTCGTCACATCTGTCGTAACCACGTACTTCTGAGTACTTGGAATCATTGAACCGACTGGTGCTGCTCGCGTCGAGAGCACTCGGCATTGTTGCTACAACTCCCGACTTGCCCCATTATGCTGTTGCGTCTGTCCGGGATGCTGGTAGATGGTTGCGGCGTCGCACTAAGCATCCTTACATTCCCTTCCTTGGTCAAGGTGCTCCTCTGACGTGTCCAGTCGCCGACGGGCTCGGCGCTCAACTATCACTACTCCCGCCATGTCGGCACGGCCCCAGGTCCTGTGCTCTCGTTCGCTTTCATGACCCTTGACCCTCGCGTGCGTCGAGGCGGGCCGGTGAGCTCGTTCCGGGTGTCGTCAAGCCCGATTTTCATGCAGCGTGGACGGTGGGAACGGCGTTTCTTACTTGGTCGCCCGTATCGCGACGCGGTTGATCTTCTGTCATCTCACCGAGTCGCAACTGGTCGACGCGCGCGGATGGTGCACCGCCTGCCGGCGGGTGAAATCGGCAGGCGCTACTTCGTGCGGAGATTCCATCCGTCGGCGCTGAACAAGTGCATTTTGGCGGGGTTGACGGCAAGACCGACGGACTCGCCGATCTTCGCTGTCTCGTTCACTCCGCACCGTACGACCACGTTCTTCTCGCCCACCTGTACCGTGACGAACGTGTCCGAGCCGGTCGGTTCGATGAACCGTACTTTGCCGGAGAGGCCAGTGCCCACGGCCCCAAGCGACAAGTGTTCGGGCCGTATGCCAATCTGAAGGGATTCGGACATGTGGGCGCCGATCGCTGCCTGTGTGATGCCGACCGATTTCAAGTCGAAGTCGATTGAGCCGCCCTGGGTTGTCGCCGACCACGTCGGTTCCGAGCCTGAGACCGACACGGGGATCAGGTTCATTGGTGGCGCACCCATGAAGCGTGCCACGAAGATGTTCGCAGGCTGGTCGTAGGCCTCGAGCGGCGGGGCAACCTGTTGCAGTTCACCATCCTTTAGGATGGCGATTCGCTGACCCATGGTCATCGCCTCGATCTGGTCGTGAGTCACATAGATGGTGGTGATGCCCAAACGCCGGTGCAGGTCCATTAGCTCCAGTCGAGTCTGTTGGCGCAGCTGCGCGTCGAGGTTCGAAAGTGGCTCGTCCATGAGGAATACTGCTGGCTTTCGCACGATCGCGCGTGCAAGGGCGACACGCTGGCGCTGACCACCTGACAGTTGACTCGGTAGGCGCTCAAGGAGATCAGACAGCTCGAGGATTCGCGCGGCATCTTGTACAGCCTCATCAATCGCGGGCTTCGGCATTCCCGCGGTGGCTAGAGGGAACGCGATATTCTTGCGGACCGACATGTGTGGGTAGAGCGCATAGTTTTGGAATACGAACGCCGCGTTACGGTTCACTGGGCTCACGAAGTTGACAATCTTGCCGTTGATGAGGATCTCGCCAGACGTCGCTTCCTCGAGGCCGGCAATGAGCCGAAGGATCGTGCTCTTGCCGCATCCGGAGGGTCCGAGCAGGACGAGGAACTCACCGTCCGCGACCTTTAGCGACACGGACTTGACGACTGTGTTCTCGCCGAACGACTTGGTCAGTTGCCGGATGATGACTTCGGCCACGGAAGGCTCCTTATTGCTTTAGCGCCCCAGCGACGGACGCCTGGACGAACCACTTTTGGAAGAACAGAAATACAACAGTGATTGGCACCAGCGTCATGAGGGTTGCCGCCGCAATGACACCCCAGTTCGTGACGAACTGTCCCTGCAGCGTCGAGATACCCACCGTCAGCACGCGGGTCTCGTCCTTCGTCGTCGCGACCAGCGGCCACAGCAGGTTCGCCCACTGCAGCATGAACACGAAGATGCCGAGCACCACGATCGCCGGCTTCATCAGCGGCAACACGATCCGCGTGAAGATCCTCCACTCGCTCGCACCGTCGATCCGCGCCGCCTCGTACAAGCCCGGGGGCAGCGTCTCGATGAACTGGCGCATCATGAACACGCCGAGCGGCGAGACCGTCATCGGCAGGATCAGCCCCGGAAAGGTATCGATGCCGACAAGGCCGAACGTCCAATCGTCCAGAAAGCGCACCAGTAGATAGGTCGGCGCGAGCACCGCAGCCGTCGGCACCATGAGGGTGGCAAGGATGAGACCGAAGAGCGTTTTCTTAAGTGGGAACTGCATCCGCGCGAATGCGTAGCCGGCGAGAGTGTCAATCACGAGTGCGATCAGGGTCACACCAGTCGCGAAGATCAGAGTGTTCATCGCCCATCGAACGTAGTTCGTCTGGGTCAGCAGGAACTGGAAGTTGCCAAGGAAAAACTCGCTTGGTAACCATTGTGGCGGGTAGGAGAAGAGTGACTTGCTGTCGCGGAATGCGGGCGAAATGATGTATAGCGCTGGCCCTACCGAGATGATGGTGAAGAGAACCAGTACTGCGTACGATGCTGCGGACTTGGCCGAGCGGAGCGACGAACTGCGTCGCTCTAGGGCAATGAGGTCCTGCCCGTCTCCATCGGCGAGCACCTTCACTTGAGACCGTCCTTCCTGTGTCCGAGGAATCCGTAGGCGAAGATCGTCAATGCCACCACCAGTAGCAACAACGCCAGAGATGTCGCGTAGGCCACGCCACTCTGCTGGAAGGTGAACAACTGCTTGTAGATGAACCAGACAATCGACGTCGTACCGAGCGTAGGTCCACCCTTGGTGAGCGCCTGCACCGAGTCAAACAATTGGAAGTTGAAGATCAGCGCGATGACGAGCGCAAAGAGCATCAGCGGCCGCAGAGTCGGAAGTGAGATGCGCAGGAACCGGCGAGTGTTGCGCGCTCCGTCGATCTTCCCGGCGTCGATAAGGTCCGTAGGCACGCTCTGGAGGCCAGCGAGATAGAACAGCACCCAAAAGCCGAGGCCACGCCACACCTCTAGACCGGCAATGGTCATGAGCGCGTTCGGGTTTGCGCCCAAGAAGTTCACGCGATCCTGGCCTGCGGTTTGCAACAACAGATTGATCACGCCCATGTCGTAGTGGGTGAGAAAGAAGAAGATCATGCCAGCCATGATCGGCGGTATTAGGAGGGGAAAGTAGAGGGCCACCTTGAAGAAGTTCTGACTCTTCTTGTTGTTGTTGAGCAGTGCGGCCAAAATCAGCCCGAGCCCAAACACCACCGTGATCGCTACGACCACGTATACCGATGTGTTCTTGATTGCGGTTCGTAACTCGTCGTTGTTTAGGAACGTAGTCCAGTTCTTGAAGCCGACGAACTTGGCGTCCGACACCAATCCGCCCTCGTTGAAACTGAGCCATGTGGCCCAGCCCATGGGGACGGCGAGAAAGAGCGTCCAGAGGAAGAGGAACGGACCGAGGAAGCCGATAATGGGCTTGAGCGCATGGCGGCGGAACCTACTGCGCTCGCGCGCGCACTCGTCCGGTGACATGGTCAACTGCGCCCACTCGGGTGTCGCTGAGGTCGTCGTCATCGCACTCCCCTCTGTTTAGGTGGCTGTTGCCACCGGGTGCACCAAAGGGTGACGAATGGTGGGGCGACCGGGTGACCGGCCGCCCCACCTGATTCGTACCTTGATGGAACTTGCTGACTTGCTTCGTTCTCGTCGGCTAACCAGCGAGTATCTCGGCTGCTTGCTTCTGGGCCTTGGCGAACGCATCGTCCACCGAGGTCTTGCAACTGGCCGCGGCCTCGAGCGCCTGACCGTACGGGTCGAGCAGCTGGTTCACCTTCGGGGAGGTCCTCAGACCGTCCCACACGGCGACCCACGAGGCGTTGCGGGCGAGCATCTCGTCGCCACCACTCGCATCTGCATCGAGACGGGCGGGAACGAAGCCGTAGCGCTGGTTGTACGTGCTGTTGAACTCAGCCGAACTGAGCCACTTCACGAACTCCCACGCCGCATCGGCGTTCTTGCTCTTGGCCGAGATGGTCCAGTGACCGGTGGTGGCGAACTGTGTCGCCTTGCCCTGATAGCCGACTGGCATCGCGATGTCCCACTCGAACGGCAGGCCCTCGTCCTTGAAAGTTTTCACTCGGCTCGGCTCGTCCTGGATCATGGCCAGCTTGCCAGCCTTGAAGAGCTCGATCGCTGCCTCGCGGTTGTAGAGGCCGTTCTCCGGCTGCACTTTCTCCTTGCAGATGAGGTCCGCGGCGTACTGGGCGGCGCCCTTCACGGCATCGGAGTCCATCGTGGCCGTCTTACCGTCGGCCGACAGGAAGTCGCCGTTGCGGTTGTGGACGTCCGACAGGTTCCAGTACCAGCCGTAGTCGGCGACGGTGCGCGGGACATAGAAGCCCCACACGTCCTTGTTGCCCTTGGCTTTCTGATCCTTCATAATCGCCTTGGCAGCCTTAATCAACTCGTCCCCAGAGGAGGGAATATTGACACCAGCGCTCGTGAACATGTCCTTGTTCACGAACATCGCGGTGGTGCCAACCACGAACGGCAGGCCGTAGAGCTTGCCGTTGTAGACGCTGGCGTTGATGACGCCGTCCGGGAAGTTCGGGCGGTCGACGGCGAAGTCCTCGCCGGCGATGCGACCCGTCAGGTCCTCAAACGAACCCTGTTCGCCGAAGAGCGTGAGGTGCGCACTCGTCTGGTACGTGACGTCGTACGGCTCATCGCTGGCGAAGTTCGCCGTGTACAACGCTTCGAGCTGGTCCCACGGAACCTGTGTGAGCTCGACCTTGATTCCAGTCTGCTCGGTGAACTCACCGAGCCACTTGTTCCAGTTGTCCTTCTCATCCTCGCCGTGTGGCGCCTTGCCGAACTTGAGCGTCACGCCCTCGAACGGCTTGTCACTGCTCCCGGTGTCACTGCTCCCGGTGTCACTGCTCCCGGTGTCACTGGCAGCAGTGTCATCGGTTGCGGCGTCGTCGGAATCCGTACCGCCGCAGGCACCGAGCACCATGACCGAAGCGGCCATGAAGCCCAGCATCGCACGACGGGTTAAACGCTTAGCTGAACGCATTCTTCCCCCCTTGTGGTGTGAAAGGGGCACGTTACCCCCAACTGATCGCTACCATAACATGCGGTAGCGTCAAACGCAAATTATACTATAATTTTCGTCAGGCGCCGGTTTGAGCCCTCCCTGCGCTGGGTGAAACTGGGGGGAGCATGGACAGCATGAGGCGATATCGCGTCAGCCGTGACCTTAACATGCGCGCTAGGCGAACTATCGCTGGCGGGGTTAACAGCAACGTTAGATTGGCGGCCATCCCTTGGCCGCTTGGCTTCGATCGTGCCGCCGGGTCGCGCATCTGGGATGTCGACGGCAACGAGTACATCGACTTCGCAATGGGAATGGGTACCCACATCCTCGGACACCAGCCGGCCGCCGTCGTAGATGCCGTGCGGCGATCGCTCGACTCCGGACAGCTCTTCGCCGGACAACATTCCCTTGAGTGCCGACTGGCCGAGTCGATTGTCGCGATCGCACCGTGGATCGAGCAGGTCCGGTTCGGCCTGTCTGGCACCGAGATGAATCTTCTCGCCCTGCGTATCGCTCGTGCCGCAACCGGTCGCCAACGGTTCGTCCGATTCGTGGGACACTACCACGGGTGGCTCGACCCAGTGCTGAGCAGCGGATCGTCGCCGCTGATGCCTGGACAGTCGGCAGCAGCAATGGTCGATGAGGTTGTCGTGAAGTGGAACGACCTGGCCTCGCTCGATGCGGCGCTCTCACAAGGCGATGTCGCTGCCGTTGTCATGGAGCCGGTTATGTGTAACACGGGTTGCATCCCGCCAGTCTCGGGATACCTTGCAGGGGTTAAGGAGATCTGTGCCCGGCACGGCACGGTGTGGGTGGTCGACGAGGTCATAACCGGATTTCGGTTATCGCTGTCCGGGGCACAGGGTGTGTTTGGCATATGCGGCGACATCACCATCTTCGCCAAGGCGATGGGTGCCGGGTTCCCTATCGCGGCGCTTGGCGCGAGCGTCGAACTCCTAGCTGGCGTCGCCAACGGCACTGTGAACCACTCCGGCACATATAACTCGGGCCTCAGTTCCGTTGCTGCGGCCGTGGCGTCCCTCGACGAGCTAACGGGGTCGCGGCCCCACGATCGCATCGCGCGTGCTGGCAACCGTCTCATTGGGGCACTTTCTGGAATGGCGACGCGCTCGGGGCACGTGCTGCGAGTCGAGGGTCCGGGACCCATGGTCCAGATGCGTTTCGGTGCCGATGTCGTGCCGACCAGCCCCGAGGAGTTCCGGGCAGCGAGCGATCCTGACGTGTTGCGCTCCTTCATTGCGGCGTGGCAGGACCACGGGGTGAGGACGACTAGCCGTGGGATGTGCTTCCTCTCGGCGGCGCACTCCGATCACGATATCGACCGCGCCGTGGATGCCGCGGTTGCCGCACTAGACATGATTTAGGGAGGAACACGGGGTGCAGCATTTTCATTACGACGACCTGAAGTTCACCTACAGCCCGTTGCACGAGCCGATCGGAACCGTGCAACCAGGGGAGGCCTTCTGCGTCGATACCGAGGACTGCTTTACCGGACGTTTCCGAAACCCGCGCGACTGGAGCGCTAAGAACCTCCGCTGGGTACTCGAGAACTTGGATGGGGTGACCGGCCCCGTCGCCATCGAGGGAGCGACACCTGGTGACGTTGTCGAGGTCACACTGCACGACGTCGTGCCCACGACGCCCGGCAGCATCGCCACCAGTCCGTGCGACGACCCGACGCCCTCCGATTGGTGGGGCCAGTGGAACGGGTGCGGCTCCTTCCCGATCGTCGACGGCCACGTCGTGTTTTCCGACTCCATCCGCGTCCCCGTCCGACCTCTTGTCGGCTGCATCGCCACGGCCCCGGACCGCGAGACCGTGCTCAGCAAGATGCAGGGCCGTTGGGGTGGGAACATGGACTGCAACGAAATGCGGGCCGGTGCGACCATCGTGTTGCCCGTCAACGTGCCCGGCGCCCTGCTTTACTTTGGTGACGCGAAGGCGGCGATGGGCGACGGCGAGATCGTCCAGGCCCCTGAGATCGGCACCACGATCACCGCGAGCGTCGAGGTGCGGCGGCGACCGCCCGAGATGCAATGGCCACGGGTGACGACGCCGGAGCAACTGGTGACGGTCGTTTCGGCCACCACCCTCGACCGTGCTGTTGGCCTCGCATTTGCCGAACTGCTCGCCTGGGTGGTCGCCGACATGGGGATGCCGCGTGAGCAGGCGGCACTTCTGCTTGCTATGGTTGCGCATACCGGGGTGTGCCAGACCGCCAATTCCCTTCACACGGGCAAGTGCACCGTTCGACGCGACGCACTGCGCACCTAGTCCGTGGCAAAGGGGCGCACATGGCAGACCACGAGACCGCCACGGCCCCCGCGGATAGTTCCGGCTCGGCAATTCATCTACATGCGAAAGGGAGAGGATCCGTGCCCGTAGTGCTACGCGATCGCATCCGGGGGACTTCAGAGATAAATCGCTGGAGCGGGCGACGGGAATCGAACCCGCGTATTCAGCTTGGGAAGCTGATGTTCTGCCACTGAACTACACCCGCGTTTACCGACTTGAGCGTAACAACGCCGAGATCTCGCCAAGTTTCGC
>VFZF01000028.1 GCA_016871335.1 Acidimicrobiia bacterium | reverse complement strand
ACCACGCGTGAGCTGACCCCGCAGAAACGGACGCAGCTGGACGGACTCCTCGGTCCGGGCGCAGGCAACGTCGCGTGGCCCCCTGACGATGATGGCCGTGTGCTGCTGGTGGTGCCGCGTGCCGGCACGATCTCTCCATGGTCGAGCAAGGCCACCGATATCGCCCGCGTCTGCGGTCTCGACGTCGTCTCGCGCATCGAACGCGGGATTGCCTATCGCGTCGAAAGCGCGGGCCCGTTGTCGGTTGAGCAGGTGACGCGACTGGCCGCACCGCTCCACGACCGCATGACGGAGATGGTGTTGCTGGATCATCGGCAGCTCGGCACGCTGTTTCAGCACCAGGAGCCCCGGCCACTCGGCGAGGTGTCACTGGAGCGCGGTCGCGCCGCTCTGGAAGACGCCAACGTCTCGCTCGGGCTGGCGTTGTCCGACGATGAGATCGATTACCTGCTGACGAGTTTCCGCACGATTGGACGCAACCCGACGGACGTCGAGTTGATGATGTTTGCGCAGGCCAACTCCGAGCATTGCCGACACAAGATTTTCAACGCCACCTGGATCATCGATGGGGTGCCGCAGGAGAAATCGCTCTTCGCGATGATCCGGAATACACACGCCCACAATCCGCAGGGCGTCCTGTCGGCCTACAAGGACAACGCGGCGGTGATCGAAGGCGCGCAAGGCACCCGCTTCTTCCCGCATCCCGAGACAGGCGTGTTCACCGGTTCGGTGGAACCGATCGACATCGTGATGAAGGTGGAGACACACAATCATCCGACGGCCATTTCGCCATTCCCTGGTGCCTCCACCGGATCAGGCGGCGAGATTCGTGATGAAGGAGCCACGGGCCGTGGCGCCAAACCGAAGGCGGGCCTGGTGGGATTCTCGGTGTCGCACCTGCGCATCCCCGGCTTCGAGCAGCCGTGGGAAACAACGATCGGCAAGCCGGACCGCATCGCGTCCGCGCTCGACATCATGATTGAGGGCCCGATCGGCGCGGCCGCGTTCAACAACGAGTTTGGACGCCCGAACATTGCCGGGTATTTCCGCACGTTTGAACAGCACGCGCGTGGGTATCACAAGCCGATCATGATCGCCGGTGGGATGGGCAACATCCGTCGCGCGCATGTCGAGAAGCGCGAGGTTCCTCCAGGATCGAAGATCGTCGTGCTTGGTGGGCCGGCGATGCTCATCGGCCTCGGCGGCGGTGCCGCCTCGTCGCTCAGCAGCGGTGCCAGTCACGCCGATCTGGACTTTGCGTCGGTGCAGCGCGGTAATCCAGAAATGCAGCGGCGCGCGCAGGAAGTGATCGATGCGTGCTGGGCGCTTGGCGCACAGAATCCGATCGTCCTGATTCACGACGTCGGCGCGGGTGGGTTGTCCAACGCGATTCCGGAAGCGGTGGCGCACAGCCACCGGGGTGCCACGATCAATCTTCGCGACATTCAGAGCGCGGAATCCGGCATGTCGCCGATGGAACTCTGGTGCAACGAATCGCAGGAGCGCTATGTGCTCGTCGTTGATGCCGATGCCGTCGAGCGGTTCGCTGCAATCGCCGCGCGCGAGCGGTGCCCGTTTGCCGTGGTCGGCACCATCAATGATTCAGGCCGGCTCACGGTGGTCGATTCCCAGTGCAACAACGCGCCGGTGGACATGCCCATCGACGTGCTGCTGGGCAAGCCACCGCGCATGGAACGCAACGTGCGCTCGATGGCCCCACAGACGCAGCCGTTTGACGCGAGCGCGATCGACTTGCGCGATGCCGTCCATCGTGTGCTGCGATTCCCGACGGTGGCCGACAAGACCTTCCTGATCAGCATCGGCGATCGATCGGTGGGTGGCCTGATTTCCCGCGACCAGTGCGTCGGCCCGTGGCAGGTGCCGGTCGCCGACGTCGGTGTCACCGTGTCCGACTTCCACGGCAACACCGGTGAAGCGATGGCGATGGGGGAGCGGACCCCGGTGGCCGTGCTCGATTCACCCGCGGCGGCCCGGCTGGCGGTGGCGGAAGCCGTCACGAACATCCTCGCGGCTGATGTCGAGTCTCTGAAGTCGATCCGGCTGTCGGCCAACTGGATGGCCGCCGCCGGTGAGCCCGGCGAAGACGCCGCACTGTACGCCGCGGTCAGGGCCGTCGGCGAGGAGTTGTGTCCGGCGCTGGGGATTGCGATTCCTGTCGGCAAGGACTCGTTGTCCATGCAGACATCGTGGACCGACGATGGCGCAGCGAAGCGCGTTGTCGCGCCGATCTCGCTGATTGTCTCCGCGTTTGCGCCCGTCACTGATGTGCGCCGAACGCTGACGCCCCAACTGCGCACGGACCTCGGCGACACGGTGCTGTGGTTGCTCGATCTCGGTCAGGGACGTCATCGCCTGGGTGCATCGGTCCTCGCGCAGGTCCATGGCGCGATGGGCGAGGCACCCCCGGATCTGGACGACCCGCAGCTGCTGGTGAAATGCGCGGCAGCGCTGCGTGAACTGCGCCAGCGGAACCTCGTGCTCGCGTATCACGACCGATCCGACGGCGGCCTGTTGGCGACACTTGTGGAGATGGCGTTTGCCGGGCGCACCGGCCTCGTGATCGACCTGCCCGCGTCGACTTCACCTGTGGTTGCGCAGCTCTGCGCCGAAGAACTCGGCATCGTCTTCCAGACGCGTGCCACGGATGCAGCTGCGGTGCAGGCCGTCGTCGCCGGTCACGGTCTTGCACACTGGCTGATGCCGGTCGCGCGGCCCAGCGGCGACATGCGCATCACCATCCGCCGGGATGGCGTGGATCACGTCAGCGAAGGCCTCACCAGCCTCCGCCGTATCTGGTCCGAGGTGTCGTGGCAGATGCGCAGGTTGCGCGACGAGCCCGTGTGCGCGGATGAGGAATTGGCCACGCAGACCGCGTTGGTTGACCCTGGTCTGTCCGTCTCTCTGACGTTTGACGCGAACGACGATATTGCCGCGCCGTACATCGCGCGAGGGGTGCGTCCCCCGATTGCGATCCTGCGCGAGCAGGGCGTCAATAGTCAGGTGGAGATCGCCGCGGCGTTCACGTTCGCCGGCTTCGACTGTCACGACGTGCACATGACCGACCTGCTGAGTGGCCGTCGCTCGCTGAAGGAGTTCAAGGGGCTCGTTGTGTGCGGCGGCTTCTCGTATGGCGACGTGCTCGGCGCCGGTGAGGGCTGGGCCAAGTCGGTGCTTTTCCACGAAGCCGTGCGTGCGGACTTCATCAGGTTCTTTGATCGCGCGGAGACGTTCACGCTTGGCGTGTGCAACGGCTGTCAGATGCTGGCGGCCCTTCAGAGCATCATTCCCGGCACGGATCTCTGGCCGCGCTTCGTGCGCAACCGCGTAGAGCAGTTCGAGGGACGCTACAGCATGGTCGAGATCCTGCCGTCACCCTCAGTGCTGCTCCAGGGCATGACCGGTTCCCGTCTGCCCATCGTCGTCTCGCACGGAGAAGGCCGAGCGGCATTTTCCAGCGACGACGTCGCGGCTCGGTGCGCCGCAGAGGGCCTCATTGGCTACCGCTACGTGAACAACGACGCATCCGTCGCGACCACGTATCCTGCGAACCCCAACGGGTCACCGCTGGGCATCGCGGCGCTCTCCAACGCTGACGGCCGGGTCACCATCACCATGCCGCACCCCGACCGCTGCTACCGCACCGTGACCAATTCCTGGTGGCCCGACGATGCCGGGGAGTGCAGTGGCTGGATGCGCGTCTTCCGCAACGCGCGTGCGTTTGTGGACTGACTATCGGCCGATCGCGACCCACATCGACACCAGCCGCCAGACGTCGCCAATTGAGACATCCGCCGTTGGATCCGCATGTGAGACTGCAGGCGTGAGCAGGGACGACACCTGCGTGTTCCCCTTGGCCTTCAAGTGCGCGGCGAGGCTGGTTGTCTCTGTCTGAGGGATCACGTTATCCACGGCGCCATGAATGAGGAACACCGGCGCGCGCGGGATGGGCGATCGCTCGGGTGACAGTGCCGGGTCTCCGCCCACGACTCCGGCGAAGGGGCGCAGCATGGACCCGAGTCGCGATCCGTCGCGAGCGTTGACGTCGCGCATGATCGACCGTGCGGGCTCAGGCAGCGATTCGCCGGCGAGTTGCGCAACTTCAAACAACTGCGCAGCCTGAGGGTCGTCGCGCCCGCTGGCCATCGATGCCACCAGAAACGCGCGAATGCCCGCATCGAGCGGCGCGACCTGTTCGGCCGGCACCAAGTGCGGCAACGCCGCGAGCAGCAGGATGGCGACGCCATAGTCGTGCGCGGGCTGCGCGGTCCCGGCAGGAAGGCGGCCCGTGCACAGGTACTCGATCACTCGCGGCAGGTCGCCATGGCCGCCAAACGAGACGACGCGGTCGATGCGGTCGCCGATGGCAGGCCGTCCGGCCGCCACCATCGTCAGGCCACCACCAAAGCTGATACCCGCGAGGCTGACGGAGCCCTGCGGTGTCAGCGTGGCGTCCGCCAGCAGCCACGTCGTCGCATCCTCGATTTGATCCGTGGACCGGCCGACGACGCGAAATGCGCGCAGGTCGGGCAGGGGCAGACTGAGCACGGTGTGCCCGGCGCCGGCCAGCCGGGTCGTCAGCCGCGCCAGACGCGGCTCCTCGACGCCGCCACCATGGATGCCTGGTACCACAATCCACGTGCGCGAACTCCCGCCGTCCGGGATGTAGAGGCGCGCCGAGACCGGCCCATGCCGTGTGGGAATGCTGACGTCGCGGGTTGAGACATCAGCTACGGACACGGGCAGCCAGCGCCGTACTGCGACGTCACGGCCAGACAGATCGATCACCAATGCCGCCGCGCGCACGTACGGCGCACCAAGCCAACTCGCGAGCGCGAGGATGACGACGGCAAGGAGGAGGCGGCGGGGCATGGGGGACTGTCAGTGCTGGGTGCTCTGTGCTGAGTGCTCAGTGCTGATGCGGGGGGCCAAGTGCACGGTGCACAAAGCACTGTGCACTGTGCACCGGCACCGAGCACAAAGCACGGAGCACCAAGCACTATACCGGCGATAATACGGAAGTGTTGATAGCGATTGATGGCCCCGCCGGGGCGGGGAAGGGGACCGTGGCGCGCACGATTGCGAACGCACTGCAGTTCCGGCATGTGGATACGGGCGCGATGTACCGGGCGGTGGCCTGGCTTGCGCGGCATCGCGGAGTTGATCTCGCCGACAGCGCTGCCGTGGTCGACGTCGCGAGGGACGCGTCGTTTGAGCTCTCAACCCGGGTCGTGGTGGACGGTCACGATGTGACCGGCGACATTCGTACGCCCGAGATGGATGCGGCCGCAGCGATCGTGGCGCGTCACGGCGACGTGCGCCAGATGCTTGTGCAGCGTCAACGCGAGATGGGGCGCGCGGGGCGCGTGGTCATGGAAGGCCGCGACATCGGCACCGTCGTGTTCCCCGATGCACCGGTGAAGATCTATCTCGACGCGACGCCCGAGGAACGTGCCCGTCGCCGTGCACTCGACCCTGCGCACGCCGCAGGCAAACAGGGCGCGTCACCCGACCAGGTCGGGCAAATCGCCCAGGCTCTCGCCGCCCGCGATCAATCCGACCGCACCCGCGCCGTCTCCCCGCTCACCCGAGCCGACGATGCCGTGTACATCGACACAACGGGGGTTCCGATTGCCACAGTGGTCGAGACGGTACTGACGCTCGCTCGCCAGCGACTGGCGCTGCAATAGTGCTGAGTGCTCAGTGCTGAGTGCTCGGTGCTGGTGCCAGGTGCTCGGTGCTGCGTGCTTGGTGCTCAGCACCGTGCACCCAGCACCGCGCACCCGCACTCAGCACTGAGCACCCAGCACGAAGCACTACTCCTCGTCTTCCTTCGAAGCCGGGTCGAGTTCCCACCGGTGGGCGTCACGTTCAGCGATTTCGTCGCCGCCCATGAGTTCCTCGTCGTCGTCGTATTCGACGCCGAGCGCCTTGCCGATGTCGTCGACGCGATCCTGGTCGGGCGTCATGTTGTCGCCGCCCGGCGCTTCGTCGCCGACCGCGTAGGCGTCCTGCCACTTGGCATCGACGTCGCCGGCCGTCAGTTCCGGGCTCGCCGCCGTGTGGTCATGCAGTTCTGACCGAAGTTCGTCGTGCCCCGCGCGCGCGGAACTCAGCAACCGGGCATCGGCGCCCGAACCGGAGAACTCCTCCAGCTCGACCTCGGGAAGCCGCTTGCGCTCGCGCATCAGGCGGGCTGGGGCGGCCGGCGCGGCGGCCTTTGGCCTCGGCGCAGGCTTCTTCGCGACCTTCTTCTTCGCGACTGGTGCCTTGCGGACGGCCTTCCTGACCGGCTTGGCCTTCTTTGCCCCGGTCGTCTTTGTCCTGGTGGCCTTCTTGGCTAACGTCTTCTTCTTGAGAGGTTTACGGGCCTTTGGCGGGGTCCGCCTGACGGCCTTCTTGGCGGCCTTTTTCACGGTCTTCTTTGCCGGGGACTTCTTCGCCGCCTTCTTCGCCTTTTTCGGTGACTTCTTCTTGGCCATGACCGTTCTCCCTCTGGGTATTTGACCTCTGGCGGCCTCCAGGCCGATAATTGCCTGCTTATCGCAATCCCGCGAGACGCAACCGACAGCCCGTCGAAGCTGTAATTCGACCATCAGGGCCGACTAGGAGGCCCCTCCCCGCAATGAGCAATGTAGACGAGACGACGAAGACGCACGGCCAGACGGCGAAACCGAAACCCGGCAGCTCTGGCTTTACCTCCATGCACAACGACTCCGACATGGACCCGCAAGAGTTTGCGCGTCTGATGGAACTGTACGATACCAGCTTCCGCAACCTCGCGGAAGGCGAGGTCGTCAAGGGCACGGTGGTGAAAGTCACCCCGACCGAAATCGTGGTTGATGTCGGCTTCAAGTCCGAAGGGGTCATCCCCATCGAAGAATTCATCGACGAGACCGGCCAGGTCTCGGTCCACCCCGGCGACCTTGTGGACGTGCTGCTTGAGCGCACGGAAGACCGCGAAGGCCACGTTGTCCTCTCGCGCGAAAAGGCCGAGAAGATGAAGATCTGGGACGAGGTCGAGAAGGCCTACCAGGATCGCAAGGTGGTCATCGGCCGCGTGATCGAACGGATCAAGGGCGGGCTCGCCGTGGATATCGGCGTGCGCGCCTTCCTGCCGGGGTCGCAGATCGACGTGCGCCCGGTGCGCAACCTGGATGCCCTCAAGGGCCAGGAACTGCGCATGCGCGTCATCAAGGTCAACAAGAAGCGCGGCAACATCGTGCTCTCGCGCAAGTCGCTGCTCGAAGAGGAAAACGCCGAGAAGAAGAAGGTCACGCTCGACACGCTCGCCGAGGGCAAGGTCCTGCGCGGCTCGGTCAAGAACCTCACCGACTACGGCGCGTTCATCGACCTGGGCGGCATCGACGGTCTGCTGCACATCACCGACATGTCGTGGGGCCGCGTGACGCACCCCTCGGAAGTGGTGAAGGTGGGTGACGACATCGACGTCATCGTGCTGAAGTACGACGCGGCCAGCGAGCGCGTCTCGCTGGGCCACAAGCAGCTCGTGCCCGATCCGTGGAGCAACGTGATGGACCGATACCCGGTCAGCATCCGTGCCACGGGCAAGGTGGTGAGCCTGACCGACTACGGCGCGTTCATCGAACTGGAACCGGGCGTCGAAGGCCTGATCCATGTCTCCGAGATGTCGTGGAGCAAGCGCGTCAAGCACCCGTCGAAGATGCTCAACCAGGGCGACCAGGTTGAGGCGATGGTGCTCGGCGTGGACCCGACGGCGCGGCGCATTTCGCTCGGCCTCAAGCAGGTCGAATCGAACCCGTGGAACGAGCTGACGGACAAGTATCCGATCGGCACGACCATCACGGGCAAGGTGCGCAACCTCACCGAGTTCGGCGCGTTTGTCGAAGTCGAGGACGGCATCGACGGCCTGATTCACATCTCCGACATGTCGTGGAGCAAAATCAAGCACCCGTCGGAAGTGCTGAAGAAGGGCGACGACGTCGAGGCGCAGGTGCTGAGCATCGACGCCGAGAACCAGCGGCTCTCGCTCGGGCTCAAGCAGCTCCAGACGGGCATCTGGAAGGAGTTCTTCGAGAAGAACCATGCCGGCGACGTTGTCGAGGGCAAGGTCGTGCGTCTGACCAACTTCGGCGCGTTCGTCGAACTGGCGGAAGGCATCGAAGGCCTCATCCATGTGTCGGAGTTTGATGCCGCGACCGGCGGCGACAAGCTCGAACTGAAGGCCGGTGAGAACTACCAGATGAAGATCATCCGTCTGGTGCCTGAGGAACGGAAGATCGGCCTCAGCATCCGCGCGCTCAAGGACGAGCAGTACCGCGCGGATTGGGAAGCCTACACGGACTCGACGGGCCGTCCGGAAGCGACGCTCGGCGATCACTTCAAGAATCTGAAGTAACCGTCCGCGGTCCGCAGTTCCGAAACCGGGGCCGGAGTGGTGGGAGACACCCACCACTCCGGCTCTTTTTCTTTTCGGACGGTAGAATCGGAACAGATGAACCGATTCGTCCGATGCGGCGTGCTGGTGGGTTGCCTGCTGACGGTGGCGTGCCTGGATGAGGATGCGATTCGTGTCGCGTCGATCTCGTTTGACGGCGCGTCATCGTTCAGCGCGACCGACCTGAAGCGGATCATCGAAACGCGGCAGGGTGGCCGGTGGCCGTGGTCGCGGTGGCGCGGGTTTGACGAGGATGTGGTTGAGCGCGACCTCGATCGGCTGCGGGCGTTTTATCGCGACCGCGGGTTTGACGAGGCGATTGTTCGGATCGGTGTGATTGACCTCGCAGACGACAAACGTTCGGTCAGGGTGCGCATCGTCGTTGATGAAGGCACACCTCGTCTGATCACGCGATCGCAGGTCGAGTTCGTGGAGGCCCCCGAGGCGTTTCCTGACGCGTTGCGGACCCGGCTCGAGCGTCTTGATGCCGGTGCCGGAACACCACGCGACATCGTCGGACCGATTGCCGACTCGCTGGCCAAGGCACTCGATCTCGATGTGTTTGAGATTCAGACCGCCGAGGCCGGCACCCTTGGCGCGACCGTCGTCGTCGGCCGGCAGGTCAGCGACAAGCTCTTTGTCGGGTTCCGGCATGAGTTCGGCGCGGAAGGAGTCAACCGGCTGACGTTCGAATACCGGCTGACCGAGTACCTGCGCATCATGACCTCGGTCGCCCCAGGCGGCCAGCCCGCGAACCGTTCCGCCCGGACCGAAACCGCGGGAATTGGCCTCATCTTTGTGTTTAAGCGCTGACGGTGGCGCTTGAGCGGGTACGAAGGGCCCGCTGGGTTGCAGCGGGCCAACACTCCGGCCCGCTGCAGTTCAGCGGGCCCTACGTACCGACGCGAGCGCCGGGTTTGACCATCGGCCGCTAACTCGCGGATAATGCACGAGTTAGCGACATGACCAAAGCCGAACTCGTCGAAGAAGTGTCCCGGGTCTCGGACCTGACCAAGAAGCACTCCGAGCTCATCGTGGACAGTGTGTTCCAGAGCATCGTCGACGCCCTGCACCGCGGGGAGAAGATTGAGCTTCGGGGCTTTGGCAGCTTCCGGCTGCGGCAGCGCGAGCCGCGCAAGGGGCGGAATCCGAAGACGGGCGACAAGGTGGACGTGCCGCCGAAGAAGGTGCCCTACTTCAAGCCCGGCAAGGAACTGAAGGACCTCATCAACAACGCGCCGTTTCCTGACGAGCCGACTCCCGGATCCGATGGACCTGACGGTGCCGGGTAGTTCGTCCCAAAGGCAGACATGGATCGGTTGTGGACGCCGTGGAGGCTTGCGTACGTGACGGCCGCCAGCAAGGACGAACCCGGATGTGTGTTCTGCGCGGCGCAGGCGGCCGCGCCAGGGCCTGATTCGCTCATCGTCCACCGCGGCGAAAGCTGTTTCGTGATTTTGAATCTGTATCCCTACAACAACGGCCACCTGATGGTGGTGCCGGCGCGGCACTGTGGACGGCTGTCCGAATTGACCGCGCAGGAACTCGATGAACTGATGCGGCTGACGCGGGCCGCGGAGATGGCGCTTGACGAGCGTTACCATCCGCACGGGTTCAACATGGGGCTGAATCTGGGCAAGTCTGCCGGTGCGGGCGTCCTCGATCACCTCCATATGCACATCGTGCCGCGCTGGAACGGTGATACGAACTTCATGACCGTGGTGGGTGAGACGCGCGTGTTGCCCGAAACACTCGACGAAACGGCTCGCCAGCTCGGTCCGCTGGTCGCGCGCTTCGCCAACGTTTAGGATCTCAATCATGGACTTTTCGTTCGACCCGGCCCAGGAGGCCTTTCTCGCCGAGGTTCGGCGTTTCGCCACCGACGTGGTGGCTCCGCGCGCGGCGGCGATCGACGCGACCGGCGAGTTTCCGGGAGACCTTGTCACTGCGGCTGCCGCGATCGGGTTGACGGGTGTGACGTTGCCGACAGCCGTGGGTGGTGGCGCCCGCCCGTACGTCACCTATGCCACCGCATTGGAATCGGTCTCGGCCGCGAGCGCGACGTTGGCCGTGATCCTGTCAGTGACGAATTCGCTGGTTGCCGAACCGGTGTCGGAGTTTGGGACGCCGGAGCAGAAGGACCTCTGGCTCGGTCGACTGGCCACTGGTCGTGCGCTCGGGGCGTTTGCGTTGTCCGAGGCGCAGGCGGGATCGGACGCCGGCAATCAGCAGACAACCGCGCGCCTCGATGATCGCGGCTACGTGTTGTTGGGTCGCAAGACCTGGGTGGCGAACGCGGCAGTTGCCGACGTCGCCATCGTGTTTGCGGCCACACAACCAGGTGCGCGTGGCCGTGGCATCAGCGCATTCCTCGTGCCGCTCGACACCCCAGGGATCTCACGCGAACCCTCGCCGGACTCCCTGGGTGTGCGAGGTCTGGGCTGCATGGATCTCGTGTTCAACGACGTGCGCGTCGGCACTGATGCGCTGCTCGGTGAAACCGGCAAAGGCTTCCGCATCGCGATGCGGGCGCTCGAGGGTGGGCGAGTGGCGATCGCTGCGCAGGCGCTCGGTGGCGGAAACGCCGCGCTTGAGGAAGCGGTGAACTACGCCAAACGCCGCGAAGCGTTCGGCCAGCCCATCGGCAACTTCCAGGCGATTCAGTTCCAGCTCGCCGACCTCGCGACGGATCTTGAAGCCGCCCGCATGTTGATGTGGAACGCCGCCGACGCCCGCGACCGCGCGAGTCACGCCCGCTTCGAAGCCGCGATGGCGAAGCTGCAGGCGTCAGAGGCCGCTCACCGCGCCGCCGATCGCGCGATGCAGATTCTCGCGTCAGAAGGCTACCGCCGGGGCTCGACGATCGAGCGTCTCTTCAGAGACGTCCGCGCCGCCGAGATCTATCAAGGCACGTCGGAAGTGCAGCGCATGATCATTGCGGCGGAGATCCTCAAGTAGAGCGGACGTAGGGCGCGCTGCACGTGAGCGCGCCGTGCATGGCCCGCTGCAGTTCAGCGGGCCCTACGCCAGAATATTCTTCGCGATCGTCTGCAGCTGCAGATTCGATGTGCCTTCGTAGATCTGCCCGATCTTGGCGTCGCGGTAGAGCTTCTCGACCGGGTAGTCCTTCACGAACCCGTAGCCTCCGAACAGATTGACGGCGAGTGAGGCGGTGCGCTCGGCGGCTTCGCTCGCCACCAGTTTGCACATCGCCGCTTCGGTGAGGAACGGTTTGCCGGCATCGCGCAACCGGGCCGCGTTGTACACGAGCAGGCGCGCGGTTTCGACGTCAGTCGCCGCGCGGGCCAGCTGGAACTGCACGCCCTGATAGTCGGCGATGGCCTTGCCGAACTGCTTGCGTTCCTTCGTGTATTTCAGCGTGTGGTCAAGCGCGCCCTGCGCGAGGCCCAACATCTGGGCGCCGATGCCGATGCGTCCTTCGTTCAGCGTCTCGATCGCGACCTTGTAGCCCTTGCCGACGTCGCCAAGCACATCCGCCGGCGTCACCTTGCAGTCTTCGAAGATCAGCTCGCACGTGCTCGATGCGCGGATGCCGAGTTTGTCTTCCTTCTTGCCGACCGTGAAGCCGGGCGTACCGCGCTCGACGATGAAGGCCGTGATGCCGCGGTAGCCCGCGTCAGGATTCACCGTGGCGAACACGATGAAGACGTCCGCCTCGTTGCCGTTGGTGATCCACAGCTTGCGGCCGTTCAGCACGTATCCGCCGCCGGTCTCCCGGGCGCGGGTCTGCAGCGCAAAGGCATCCGACCCGGAACCCGCCTCCGACAGGGCGTACGCACCGATGGTGTTCTCAGCCAGGCGCGGCAGCAGGCGGGCCTTGATGGCCTCGGACCCCCATCGCAGGATGGCATTGATGACGAGCGTGTTCTGCACGTCGACCAGCACGCTCACCGACGGGTCCACACGCGAGAGTTCCTCGACGACCAGCACCGAGTGAAAGAACGTCCCGCCCGATCCCCCATGGGCCTCGGGAATTTCGACGCCCATGATGCCAAGACCGAACAGGTCCGTGATCAGCCGCGGGTCCATCTTCGCGTGTTCGTCCATCTCTCGCACGAGCGGGCGGACCCGGTTCTCGGAGAACTCGCGCACGCTCTGGCGCAGGAGGGTTTCGTCTTCGGTCAGGGTGGTCAGAGGCTGGATAGGCGCGGACATCGTCGTAAGTTTACCAGTATGATGCGGGGGAGTTCCCTATGAAGATGCACGTGGGTGTAGCGATGGTGGCAGTGGCCCTGATGGTCGCCGCGCCGGCCGGGCAGCAGGCGCCCCAGCGCCCCATCTTTGGGGCCCGCATCGACGTGGTCACCGTGGACGTGGTGGTGACCGATCGGCAGGGAAAACCGGTCACCGACCTCAAGCCCGAAGAGTTTGAGATTACGGAAAGCCGGAAGCCGCAGACGATCGATTCATTCAAATTGATCGAAATCGACGACTCGATCGACGTGGACCCAGCCCGGAACCGGGACATCCGCTCCCTGCAGGATCAGGAGCGGGAACTGGCGCGCGACGATGTGCGGGTCATCGTGTTGTATCTCGACGACTATCACACGCGGCTGGGCAATGCGATGGCCATCCGCGGCCGGCTGGCGCAGTTTGTCCGCGACCTGCATCCGCGTGATCTTGTCGCGCTGATGACGCCGCTGATGTCCACGGCGGCCCTGACGTTCTCGCGCAACCACGACGCCACGGCACGCCAGATCCTGCAGTTCACCGGGCGCAAGTACGACTACACGCCCCAGCATCCGGCAGAGGAGATCTACCTCTACCTGACCCCCGAGCAAATCGAACAACTGCGCAACCAAATCGTCACCACCGGGCTGGAGGGGCTGGCCGTCCATCTCGGGAGCGTGCGTGATGCCCGCAAGTCTGTGGTGTGGGTCAGTGAGGGCCTGATCACCAGTATTCCGCCCGGCGCGCGCACCTCCGGTCTCATGGGTGGAGGCAGCGGGGGCGCGATGGCGCCGCCCCAGACGCTGCAGCAGCAGATGCAGGTGGCCGGCGCCGTGCAGCCCAGATCCATGTCGTCGCAGCTGGATCTGCTTGAGCAGATGAAGCGGATCTTCATGGCGGCGAGCCGCAGCAACACGTCGTTTTATCCGCTCGACCCGCGCGGGTTGGCCACGTCCGAATTTTCCATCGCGGACAAGGTCTCGTATGAGGCCGATCGTGATGCGCTGCAGCAGTCGATGGACATTCTGCGCATCCTGGCCAGCAACACCGACGGGCGCGCCATTGTGAATTCCAACGACCCGACGCCGGCGTTGCAGCAGATGTTGCGCGACAGCAGTGCGTATTACCTGCTCGGGTACACGTCCACCGAGGCGCCGCGCGACGGCAAGTTCCATCAGATCGACGTGAAGGTGAAGCGGCCGAACGTGGAGGTGCGTCATCGCGCCGGCTACTGGGCCTATTCGCCCGACGACGTCGAGCGGGCGTCGCGGCCGTCGTTCAGCCGTCCGGTCGAGGTCGAGCGCGCATTTGATGCCATCGCCGACGCGCCCGGTGCCACGATTCGCAGCTGGTGGACGGCGGCGCGGCGCGCAGACGGACGCGCCGATGTCACGCTCGTGTGGGAGTCCCTGCGTCCCGCCGGGGCGCCCGGCAGCGCCGCGGCCGCGTCAACACCGTCGGTCGTCGTGGTCACGGCGACGAGTCCTGACGGAGACATCGTGTATCGCGGTCGTGCCTCGAGGGTTGAGGAACCGGGAGGACGGGTGGCCGGCCGTGTCACGTTTGCGGCTCCACCTGGCACATTGGTCCTGCAACTCTCTGCGGAATCCGCAGACGGCGACCGGCTCGACGCCACGACGCGGGATGTCGTGGTGCCGGATTTGTCCGGGGCCGATCCGCTGGTGACGATGCCGCAGATCTTTCGTGTGCGGACTGCGCGCGATGTGCAGATGATCAAGTCCGCGGCGGACCCCCTGCCGGCGACCGCGCGGCAGTTCAATCGCACCGAACGCCTCTTCGTGCGGTTCCACGTGTACCTGCCGGGCGGAGGCACGCCGGCGCCGGCGCTCCGTCTGATGAATCGCAACGGCGAGGTCATGTCCACGGTGCCGGTAGCCGTCGACCCGGTCCGCGGTGTCGAGGCCGAAGTGAGTCTCGGCGGCATTCCGCCGGGGGACTATCTGCTCGAAGCGGCCGCCTCCGACGCCGCGGACTCGCCGCGTATGCTCGTCGCCTTCCGCGTCACCGGCTAGGACTGCGTGTGATAGGCTCCCGTCACCATGGCGAAGCTTGAGTCTTTTTCGTCACGTTGGGGCCTGATTCTTGCGGGTCTCGGCATGGCTGTTGGCACCGGCAACATGTGGCGCTTTCCGCGCATCGCAGCGGAAAACGGCGGCGCAGCGTTCCTGATCCCCTGGTTCATCTTTCTCTTCATCTGGTCCATCCCGCTGCTCATCGCCGAGTTCTGCATCGGACGCGGCACACGGCGCGGCGCGGTCGGGGCCTTTGCGACATTGACGCAGGGACGCTTTGCCTGGATGGGCGGGTTCGTCGCCGTGTGCACGGTGATGATCCTCTTCTACTACTCGGTCGTGACCGGGTGGACGTTGCGGTATCTGGTCGCGGCGGCGACGGGCGAGTTTCACACGGCCGACCCGAAAGCGTTTTGGGATGCCGCCGCCTCCGGCTGGCAGGCCGCCGGCTACCATGTGGTCTCTGCCTTGATTGGCGGTTGGATCATCCAGCGCGGGGTGGTGAAAGGCATCGAAGCGGCGAACAAGGTGCTGGTCCCCGCATTGTTTGTGCTGCTCGTCGTCTCGGCCATTCGCGCGGTCACCCTGCCGGGCGCCGAGCGCGGCCTCGACTTCCTGTTCAACCCGGACCTCTCGTCCCTGGCCAACTACAAGACCTGGCTGGAGGCCCTGACGCAGTCGGCCTGGTCCACTGGTGCCGGCTGGGGGCTGATTCTGACGTTCGGTATCTACCTGAAGAAGCGTGAGGACGTCGTGCTGCACTCCGCGACGATCGGGTTCGGTGACAACTCGGCGTCGCTGCTCGCGGGCCTCGCGATGTTGCCGGTGGTGTTCGCCATTCTCTCGCTTGAGGACGCCCATGCGGCGCTGCAGGCCGGCAACGAAGGCCTGATGTTCATCTGGGTGCCCCAGTTGTTTGAACGCATGGCCGGCGGGTCGTTCATGCTGCCCCTGTTCTTTCTGGCGCTGGTTTGCGCTGCGTTGTCGTCGCTGATTGCGATGATCGAACTCGCCTCCCGCATCCTGATGGACGGCGGCATGGCGCGCGGCAAGGCCGTGAAGCTCGTCGTCGCCGCCATCATCGTGGTGGGCATGCCCTCCGCGCTCGACCTGACCATCTTCAAGAATCAGGACTGGGTGTGGGGTGTCGGTCTGATGATCAGCGGCCTCTTCATCTCGCTGGTCGTCACCATGTATGGATCGACGAAGTTCCGCAAGGAGTTCGTCAACGTCACGCCGGGTGGATGGCACGTCGGCCCGTGGTTCGAATACGTGCTGAAGTACCTGATTCCGGCCCAGTTCGTGATCATGTTCGGCTGGTGGATGTACACGGCCGCGACAGTGTATGACCCGGCGGGCTGGTGGAATCCGGATCCGTTCAACCACACGTTGAGCGTGGGCACGTGCATCGTGCAGTGGAGTGTCGCGCTGGGCCTGCTGATGTTCTACAACAAACGGATCGCGGCTGCGAGCACGCGAACGCCCATCGAGGAGGAACAGGAATGAACGGCCGCACCCTCGTCATGATGACGCTGATGCTCGGACTCAACTGGGGCGGATTTGCGTTCCTGCTCTGGTACGGCGCCAGACGCGCCAAGCGATAGAGAGGCGGTGCCCCGGTGCACTTGAGCACCGGGGCCCCCGTGCACTTCAGTTACGCGTACATCCCGCGCAGTTTGGTGACCGTCGCCACCTTGTTGATCGCCACGATGTAGGCGGCGGTGCGCATGTCGGTCTTGTACTTCAGCGCGGTCTGCAGCACCGTGTTGAACGCTTCAACCATCTTCAGTTCCAGACGTTCGTTCACTTCCGACTCCTGCCAGAAGTAGCCGTGACGGTCCTGGACCCATTCGAAGTACGACGTCGTGACGCCGCCCGCGTTGGCGAGGATGTCCGGGACCACAAAGACGCCGCGCTTGTGCAGCGACTGGTGGGCCGCCGGTGTGGTCGGCCCGTTCGCGCCCTCGACGATGACCTTGGCCTTGATCGAGTCGGCGTTTTTCTCGGTGATCTGGTTTTCCAGGGCCGCCGGAATCAGCACATCCACGTCGAGTCCGAAGATCGTCGACGGGTCGAGCGCGTCGGCGCCGGGGAAGCCGGCGACGGTCTTGTTTTTGGCGGTCCACTCGATGAGGGCGGGGATATCGAGGCCCTTCGGGTTGTGGACCCCGCCCCTCCAGTCGGTGACGGCGACAATCTTCGCGCCGATCTTGGCGAGCAGGTCGGCCGAGACCGACCCGACATTGCCGAAGCCCTGCACCGCGACCGTCGCGCCCTTGATGTCGAAGCCCAAGTGGGCGGCCGCCTCGCGCGCGCTGATCATCACGCCGCGGCCGGTGGCTTCACGGCGGCCTTCCGAGCCGCCCATTTCGATGGGCTTGCCGGTCACGACGGCCGTGCAGGTCGTGCCGATCTTCATGCTGTAGGTGTCCATCACCCACGCCATCGTCTGGGCGTTGGTGTTCACGTCCGGCGCGGGCACGTCCTTGTCGGGGCCGATCAGGTCGGCGATCTCGGCGATGTAGCGGCGGGTGAGGGCCTCGAGTTCGCGCTGGGACATCTTGGTCGGGTCACAGATGATCCCGCCCTTGCCGCCACCGAACGGCACGCCGGCCACGGCGCACTTCCAGGTCATCCAGGCGGCCAGCGCCTTGACCTCGTCAAGTGTCACGTCAGGGTGGAAGCGGATGCCGCCTTTGGCCGGGCCGAGGGTGATGTTGTACTGCACCCGGTAGCCGGTGAACACCTCAACCTTGCCGTTGTCCATGACCACCGGGCACGAGACGGTCACCTGTCGCTTGGGGTGGGTCAGGATTTTCCACAGGCCTTCATCCAGGCCCAACAGCCGGGCCGCCCCGGCAAACTCCTGCAGCATCGCTCCGAAGACGTTGTTTTCAGACGACATGAACTACTCCACGACAAAATGCCACAGGCGATGAAGTCCGCCAGCGGCCAAACCGTCCGAGATTACCGAGGCCGGTCCGGCAAGTCAACGCCGGGCCACCGCCCGGACGTGAGCGGGGCCGATAAGTCCTTGACGCATATATAATTGACCGCCATGAAGCCCGTTCTCGCCGAGACTGCCAAAGCCGCGTGGGAGCGTGAGGTCCTGGAACCCACGTTAAAGAAGGCGCCGGAGCGGTCGGGGCCGTTCACCACGATCTCCGGCCGGCCCATTGAACGGCTGTACACCGCGGACGACATCGCAGAGCTGGATCAGGCGAAGGACGTGGCCAACCCGGGTGAGTTTCCGTACACGCGCGGCATCCATCCCACCGGCTATCGCGGCAAGTTGTGGACGATGCGGCAGTTTGCCGGATTTGGTACGCCGGAGGAAACCAACGAACGGTACAAGCAGTTGCTGGCGGCCGGAGGCACGGGCCTCTCCGTGGCGTTCGACCTGCCGACCCTTATGGGACGCGACCCGGATCATCCGCTGTCGCTCGGCGAAGTCGGCAAGTGCGGCGTGTCGATCGTGTCGCTGGCCGACATGGAGCGGTTGTTCGACGGCATCACGCTCGCGGACATCACGACGTCGATGACCATCAACTCGCCGGCGCCGATGATCTTCGCGATGTATCTCGTGGTGGCGGAGCGTCAGGGCGCGGATTGGCAGACGCTCTCCGGCACGATTCAGAACGACATCCTGAAGGAGTTCATCGCCCAGAAGGAATACATCTTCCCGCCGCGGCCGTCGATGAAATTGATCACGGACATCTTCCAGTTCTGTGCGAAGGAAGTGCCTCGGTGGAACACGATTTCCGTGAGCGGCTATCACATTCGCGAGGCCGGCTCGACCTCGCTGCAGGAACTGGCGTTCACCCTGCGTGACGGCATCGAGTACGTGCAGTGGGGTATTGATGCCGGGCTGGACGTGGATGAGTTCGTGCCGCGCATCTCGTTTTTCTTCAACGCCCACAGCGACTTCTTCGAGGAAATTGCGAAGTACCGGGCGGCGCGGAAGATCTGGGCGCGCGTCATGCGCGATCGGTTTGGCGCGAAGGATGAACGATCGCTCAAGCTGCGGTTCCACACGCAGACGGCGGGGGTCTCCCTGACGGCGCAGCAGCCGTACAACAACGTGGTCCGCACGGCGCTGCAGGCGTTGTCGGCGGTGCTCGGCGGCACCAACTCCCTGCATACAAATTCCCTCGATGAAGCGCTGGCGCTGCCGACGACCGAAGCCGCGACGCTGGCGCTGCGCACGCAGCAGGTGATTGCCCACGAGAGTGGCGTGACCAACGTGGTGGACCCGCTCGGCGGGTCGTATTTCATCGAGCGGTTGACGCTCGACATGGAAGAGGGCGCCTACAAGTACTTCGACGCCATCGACCGGATGGGCGGCATGGTCGCCGCGATCGAACAGGGGTTCCCGCAGCGCGAAATTGCGGAGGCGTCGTACCGCTTCCAGCAGGCCTTCGAGAAGAAGGACAAGATCATGGTCGGCGTGAACGCCTATGTCGACCCGAACGAACCGCCGTTCCCGATTCTGTATATCGATGACCAGGCGGCCGATCAGCAGCTGGCGCGCCTGGCCGAGCTGAAGCGGACGCGGAACAACGCGGCGGTCAGCCGGGCGCTGGTGACGTTGCAGGAGGCCGCACGCAGCGGCGCCAACACCATGTATCCGTTGCTCGATTGTGTGCGGGCCTACGCCACGGTCGGCGAGATGTGTGATGCGCTCCGCGAGGTGTGGGGCGAATACGAAGAGGTCCCGTCCATCTGATGCGCACCATTCGCGTCGTTATCGCCAAACCCGGTCTGGATGGCCACGATCGTGGCGCCAAAGTCATTGCCCGCGCGCTCCGTGACGCCGGGATGGAGGTCATCTACACCGGCCTGCGCCAGACGCCCGAGCAGATTGTGGCGGCGGCGCTCCAGGAGGACGCCGACGTCATCGGCCTCTCGATCCTGAGCGGCGCCCACATGCACATCTGTCCGCGCGTGATGGAACTGCTGAAGGACAAGGGGCTGAGCCACGTGCGCGTGCTGGTCGGCGGTATCATTCCCGACGTGGACGTGGCCAAATTGCAGGCGATAGGCATTTCCGGCATCTTTCTGCCAGGCACGCCGATGCAGGACATCGTCAACTGCATCTGCCAGCACGTACCTCCGAGAACGGAAGCCATCTAGCGCCGCATGGCTGCCACCCTCCTCCTCGCCGACGACAGCATCACGATTCAACGCATGATCGAATTGACGTTTGCCAACGAGGGGATCCGTGCGATCACGGTGGCTGACGGACATGCGGCCACGTCCCGTCTCGAGGACGAGCGTCCCGATATCGTGCTCGCCGATGTGGGCCTGCCGTCCGTGGACGGCTACGAAATTGCCGAGCGCATCAAGCGGTCACCGGCGTTGTCGTCGCTTCCGGTGTTGCTGCTGGCCGGCGCGTTTGAGCCCATCGATGAGGCGCGCGCGCGCGCGACCGGGTGTGACGGGGTGCTGGTGAAGCCGTTTGATCCCCGCCATCTGGCAGGAGTCGTCAAAGGGCTGCTGGCCGGGCAACGCCCCGACAATCTGTGGCCGACCGACATGCCGAGGATTGATACCCCGCGCCGGCCTGAGCCGGGTCGCCCCGCACATCACGCGCGGCCGGCGACTGGGGCGCGCGGTCCGTTGCCCCGCCCATCGGTGGTCGAAGAAGTCTTCAAGACCGGGCTCGACGACCTGGACGCGGCGTTTTCGCGCACGGTGCCTGTCGAAGACGCCACCCCCGTCGAGGCCATGGAGCTCGACTGGGATCTGCCCGCGCCGGCGATGCTGAACGATTCGTCGCCGCTGGCCGCGCGGGCACAACCCGTGGCCGCGAAGGCGCGTGTGTCACGGCAGGGCACCACCAGCAGAGACATCGAGGATGTCGTCCGCCGGGTCATGGCCCGGATGACGGACGACGTGGTACGCCAGCTCGTCTCCGAGACTGCCGAACGACTGATCCGCGAGGAGCTGGACAGACTGAAGCGGTAAGCTAGAGCGATGTCTCTTGAAGGTCTCGAAGATAAATGGCGGGCGAAGTGGGAAGACGAGGGCGTCTACCGGTTTGATCGCCAGGCGCCCCGCGAGCGCGTGTTCGCCATCGATACGCCGCCTCCCACCGTCAGCGGCTCGCTGCACGTCGGTCACGTGTTTTCCTACACCCACACGGACGTCATCGCGCGGTACCAGCGGATGCAGGGACGCGCCGTGTGCTACCCGATGGGTTGGGACGACAACGGACTGCCGACTGAACGCCGCGTCCAGAACTACTACGGCGTGCGATGTGATCCGTCGCTGCCGTACGATCCCGCCTTCGAGCCGCCGGCGCAGCCGCCCAAGCAGCCGATCAGCATCTCGCGTCCGAATTTCGTCGAACTCTGCGCGCGCCTGACCGCCGACGACGAGGTGGTGTTCGAGAAGTTGTGGCGGCACCTCGGCCTGTCCGTGGATTGGTCGATGACCTACGCGACCATCGGCAAGGACGCGCAGCGTGTCTCGCAGCTGGCCTTTCTGCGCCTGTTGGGCAAGGGCCGCGCATATCAGCTCGAAGCGCCGACGTTGTGGGACGTCGACTTCCGCACGGCCGTCGCGCAGGCGGAACTCGAAGATCGCGAACTGCCCGGGGCGTACCACAAGATTCGATTCGCGCGTCCTGACGGCGGCACGATCGACATCGAGACGACGCGCCCGGAACTGATCCCTGCATGCGTCGCCCTCGTGGCGCACCCGGACGATCCGAGATACCAGCCGCTGTTCGGCACGACCGTGACCACGCCGCTGTTCGCGGTGCCCGTACCGATTCGTGCGCACCACCTGGCGGATCCTGAGAAGGGCACCGGCATCGCAATGATCTGCACGTTCGGCGACGTGACCGACGTGGTGTGGTGGCGCGAATTGTCGTTGCCCGTCCGCGCGGTGATCCAGGCCAACGGCGCATTCAAGCCCGTGATCTGGGGAGACTCCGGCTGGGAATCACAGGACGCCGCCGCCGCGCAGTCGCACTACGACCAACTGGCAGGACTCTCCGCCGTCAAGGCACGCGCGCGCATCGTCGACCTGCTCCGCGAGAGCGGGGATTTGCTTGGTGAGCCACGGCCCATCACCCACAATGTGAAATTTTTCGAGAAGGGCGATCGGCCGCTCGAGATCGTGACCTCGCGGCAGTGGTTCATCCAGACGATGAACGAACGCGAGGCGCTGTTGGCGCGTGGGCGCGCCTTGCAGTGGCATCCCGAATACATGCGGGCCAGGTTCGAGAACTGGGTCAACGGCCTGAACGGCGACTGGTGTATCAGCCGCCAGCGCTTCTTCGGTGTGCCGTTCCCTGTGTGGTATCGCGTGAAGCAGGATGGCACCACGGACTTTGACGCGCGTCTGGTGCCCGACGAATCGCAGTTGCCGATCGATCCGTCCACCGATGTGCCGGCAGGCTACACGGCCGATCAGCGCGGAGTGCCCGGTGGATTTGTGGGTGATCCGGACGTCATGGACACCTGGGCCACCTCGTCGCTGACCCCCTTCATCGTGTGCGGCTGGGAACGCGACCCCGGGTTGTTTGCGCGGACCTATCCGATGCACCTGCGGCCTCAGGCGCACGACATCATCCGCACGTGGTTGTTCTCGACGGTGCTCCGCGCGCACCTCGAGACCGACACGCTGCCGTGGACGGACACCGCCATCTCAGGCTGGGTGCTCGATCCCGATCGCAAGAAGATGTCGAAGTCCAAGGGCAACGTGGTCACGCCCATGGCCCTGCTTGAGGAACATGGGTCGGATGCCGTTCGCTACTGGGCCGCGAAGGGTGGCCCGGGTGTGGATACGGCCTTTGAGCCCGGACAGATGAAAGTCGGCCGGCGTCTGGCGATTAAGTTGTTCAACGCGTCCAAGTTCGTCCTGATGAAGGACGCGCCCGTCGGTCCGGTCACCGAGCCCTACGATCTCTCGATGCTCGCGGCGTTGCGCGAGGTGGTCGTGGACGTCACCAGGGCGCTTGATGCCTACGACTACGCGTCGGCGCTGCGCACGGCCGAGTCGTTTTTCTGGGCCTTCTGTGACGACTATGTCGAGATGGTCAAACGTCGTCGCATGACGGATGACGCCGCTGCGGCGTCGGCGATTGCGGCCTCCCGGCTGGCGCTGTCTGTGCAGCTCCGTCTGGTTGCACCGTTCCTGCCGTTCGTCACCGAGGAGGTCTGGTCCACCTGGCAGACCGGTTCGGTGCACCGCGCGCCCTGGCCGACTGCCGATGAAGCGCTGTCAGCCGCAGGAGACAGCAGCCTGTATGCGACGGCATCCGCGATTCTGACGGCCGTGCGCGGCGCCCGTTCCGCGAAGAAGGTGCCGTTCTCAACGCCGGTGCGCCTGACAACGCTGACAATCACGGCGCCGCAGGTGCCTGAATGGCCAACGCTCCGCGCCGACATCCTGGCATGCTGCAACGTGGCCGAACTGGTCGAAGCCGGCGTCACGGTCACGGAAACGACGGCCCTGCAGGCCGATGTCGAGCCCCTTGCACCCTGACGCGTACCGCGAGATCGACTGACGTGCACCTGCCGCCTCCGGATCCGTGGTCGTCCGACCTGCATGACGCCGGCGACGTGCTGACCACTCGACCCGCGCCCCTGTATTTCTACGAACGCGTCGGCTCGACCAATGACCTGGCGCTCGCGCTGGCTGCAGACGGTGCGGCGCATGGCACCGCCGTGCTCGCAGACCTGCAGGAGGCCGGCCGCGGACGCCGTGGCCGATCGTGGTGGTCACCTCCAGGGGCCGGCATGTATCTGTCTGTGGTGGTGAGAACCGGGATGCCGGGAAGCGGCCTCCCCTTGCTGACGCTCGCAGCCGGGGTGGCCCTTGCGCGTGCGGTTCGCGAGGTGTCGGGACTTCCGGTGGAGCTCAAGTGGCCCAACGATCTGGTGATTGGCCGGCCGTGGCGCAAGTTGGCGGGCATCCTCTGCGAAGCGACAGGCGCGGGCGCAGGGGCCGTGGTGGTCGGCATGGGAGTGAACTTGGAGCGATCAGCTTATCCAGACGACATTGCGGATCGCGCGACGTCGATGGGCGAGGAGACCGACCGCCCGGTGGCCCGTGGCGCGCTCGTCGCGGCGGCGTTGTCGGCGCTGGACCGCGAAGTCGCGCAGCTGGCCGCTGGAGAGACGACCACGATGCTCGCCACCTGGCGCGCGTGGGCCGAGGCGGGGCTTGATCGCGCGCCGGTGCGCTGGCGCGATCATGAGGGCGAACATCGAGGGACGACCGTCGGCGTGGACGACGCGGGGGCGCTGATCGTACGGCATGCCGGCACGGACGTGGAGACGCGGCTGGTCTCCGGCGAAGTGGTGTGGGAGATATTGACCCGTGGATGAGATCGGCGAGTACTGCCGCAAGGTGGAGGTGCACCTGACCCGTGTCAATGCCGGCCACCTCGTTCGCATTGTCGGCCCCGGCTTCTTGCTGGTGCGGCAGTGGGCAGACGAAGGGATTCCCCTGTCGGCCGTGTTCCGAGGCATCGAGCAGAAGGCGGAGCGCCACAAGGCGGGTGCGGCCCGGCGGCCCCTCCGCATCGAGTTCTGCGAGGCGGATGTGCGGGAGGTGTACGACGCGTGGCGCCGCGCGATCGGCGTGACGGGTGGCGAGCGCCAGTCGGACGCGGTGCCTGATCAGACGGATCGCGGCAGCGGCCCGGCGCGCAAATCGACGACCCGTGAACTGGATCGCGCGGTCGAGCGGCTCGTGGCGACGGCCGGTCGTCTGGAGTGTCCGGAAGACTTCAGGACGCAGGTGAACGACGTGTTGGATCGCGTGATCACGATGCGTGATGCCGTGAAGGGCAGCCGGGGGGCCGCGCGTGATGCCTTGCTGGCGGCACTGCCCGCGCTTGATCTGGCCCTGAGTGACGCGGCGCGCGCGGCCGTGCCCGCTGATGTGCTGGCCCGTGTGCGCGCTGATGCCGAGGCGGACCTGGCGCCTTTCCAGGCACGGCTGTCACAGGAGGCCTGGGCGCAGGCGCTGGCGGTCACCATCGATCGTGGGGTGCGTGCGCACTTCGGGCTGCCGGATCTCGCACAGATCGGCACCTGAGCCTGTTTCACAGGGAGGAACGGAGGTTCTCTTTTTATTGGGACGGCTAGATCTGCTGTGTGAAGAGCAGCCCGATGCCAGCTTGTCCCCCCCCCCCC
>VFZF01000027.1 GCA_016871335.1 Acidimicrobiia bacterium | reverse complement strand
CCTTGCTCGACCATGGAGAGATCGTGCCGGCACGCGGCACCACCAGCAGCACACGGCCATCATCGTCAGGGGGCCACGCGACGTTGCCTGCGCCCGGACCGAGGAGTCCGTCCAGCTGCGTCCGTTCCTGCGGGGTCAGCTCACGCGTGGTCTCGATGACGTGGATGAAGTGCGCCGTGAGGCCGGTCACGGCCGCGTCGACGCCGGCCAGCCGCGCGCGGAGTTTGTCGATTCTGAACGGCGAATGGGCGACGGCGCCGGCAGACGAGAGAATCATTTCGTCAGAGCCCTCACTTCATCCGGCGTCAGTTCACGCACCTGGCCGGGCCTGATACGGCGATCGGTAATCGGACCGATGCGGGTACGGCGCAGCTCCATCACAGGATGGCCCGTGCCTTCACACATGCGGCGCACCTGACGGTTGCGCCCTTCCTTGATCACGATTTCGATCAGCGCCTGCGGTTCGGACTTGTCCGGATACGTCCTGACGACGCGCACACTTGCCGGCAACGTGCGGCGGCCCTCAATCAGGATGCCGCGGGTGAGCCGCGCGAGATCGCGCTCGTCGGGCAGACCCGACACCCGAACCTCGTACGCCCGCTCCAGTTCATGTTTGGGATGGGTGACCTTCTCCGCCAGGTCGCCATCATTCGTCATGATGATCAGCCCCTCGGAGTCGTAGTCGAGACGCCCCACCGGATAGAAGTACCCCTTCACGCCTGCGCGCGCGAGCACTTCGATCACCGTCGTGCGCTGCTGGGGATCCGATCGCGTGCTCACCACCCCGCGCGGCTTGTACATCAGGTAGTACTTGCGCTCGGCCCCGAGCTTCAGCCGGCGGCCGTCCACCCGGATGTCGTCCACCCCGGGGTTCGCGCGCGTGCCGAGTTCGACCGCGACCTGCCCGTTGACCTCAACACGCCCCTGCCGAATCAGTTCCTCGGCCACGCGCCGGGACGACACACCCGCGTGCGACAAGATCTTCTGCAGGCGCACGCCGGACGGTTTGTCCGCGGGCTCAGTGAACGTTTTCGTCGTCGGACGGGGTCGCGAGGTCCGCGGTCTCTGTGCTGCCATCGTCATGTCCCTCGTCTGTGGCCTCGGCGTCGGGGTCAAACGGCAACGCCGTCTGTGGTGCGGGTTCGTTGACGCCGCCCGGCAGGTCGAAGCCCAGCAGTTCCGACATGTCCTCGACCTTCGGCAGGTCGTGGATGTCGTTCAGTCCGAAACGCTCGAGGAAGTCGCGCGTGGTGCCGTACATGAACGGCCGCCCAACCACCGCTTTGCGGCCGACGATCTTCACCAGCTTGCGATCCACCAGCGTGCCCAACACACCCGCCGTGTTGACGCCGCGAATCTCTGCAATCTCCGGCGCCGTGACGGGCTGCCGGTACGCAATGACCGCCAGCGTTTCCAAGGCGGCCACCGACAACTTCGACGACGTCCGGTCGTGGAACAGGCGACGCACCCATTCGTGGAGCTCGGGGCGCGTGACGATCTGATACCCGCCGGCGACTTCCACCAATTGGAGTCCGGCCGGACGGTCGTAATCCTGCTTCAACGCGACGATGGCGGCCTCGATGTCTTCCTTGGGCTCGACATCCAGCAACTTGCCGAGCGCCTTCAGCGTGAGGGGCTCGGGGGAGGCAAAGATCAACGCCTCAACAATGGACTTCAACTCAGACATGACGACAGTGCCTCACGGATGGAAATCCGGCGCGCCTTGCACCTTCGCGCGCTTGTAGACCCGAATCGGGCCGAAGTTGCCCTGCTGATACACACGCACCAGTTTGAGGCGAATCATCTCCAGCAGTGCGAGGAAGGTGACGACGATGCCGGGTTTGGTCTGAACGTCGGCAAACAGGTCTTCAAACCCGAGCGCGTCGGTTTCCGACAGCTTCGCAATCAACGTCTCGATGCGGACTTCGAGCGACATGTACTCGGCCGGCATGTAGATCTGCGGCCGCTGCTTGGCGCGCTCGATGACCTGGCGGAAGGCCGCCATGAGACTGAAGAGATCCACTTCGACCTCGGGCTCCGGCGGATCGCCGACCACATCGGCGACGCTGCCGTCAGGCCGGCCCCACTGCGCGCTGCGCTGAATTTCGCGATCGTGCAGCAGCTCGGCGGCCGCCTTGAACTTCTGGTGTTCGAGGAGCCGGCGCACGAGTGCTTCGCGAGGATCCTCCTCGGGATCTTCCTGCGCGGGGTCGGGCCGCGGCAGCAGCATGCGCGACTTGATGTGGATCAGCGTCGCGGCCATCACGAGGAACTCCCCGGCGATGTCCAGATCGAGATCCTGCATCACCTCGAGGTAGTCGAGGTACTGGCGGGTGACCAGCGCGATCGGAATGTCGTAGATGTTGAGCTGATGCTTCTTGATGAGATGCAGCAGCAGGTCCAGCGGCCCTTCGAACTGCGTGAGGCGCACGGGATAGGCGCCGAGCACGGATTCAAAATCCGGCGGCGCGTCTGCCGTGGAGAACGACCGGGCGGGGACGGTGGGCTCAGTACTCAAGTTTCACCGCCGCCCGCACCTTCGCCATCGTCTCCTGCGCCACCACGCGTGCGCGCTTGGAGCCTTCCATGAGAATTTCGCGCAGATAGCCCGGCTTTGCCAGCACCGCCTCGCGCCGTGCCCGGATCGGATCGAGCATCGTGTTCACGGCAGCGGCGAGTGTGGTCTTGACCTCGACGTCGCCCACCGTGCCCGCACGATACCGCGCCTTCAGGTCGTCCACTTCGTCGCGATTCGGGTTGAACGCGTCGTGGTAGATGAACACGGGATTGCCTTCGACGGTGCCCGGCACATCGGCGCGCACGCGTTTCGGGTCGGTGTACATCTGCTTGATCTTCTTCAGCACGTCCGCCGGCGTGTCCGACAGGTCGATGGTGTTGTTGTAGCTTTTGCTCATCTTCCGGTTGTCGAGTCCGGGCAGGCGGGGCGTCGGGGTCAGCAGGGGCTGGGGTTCGACGAAGACTTCGCCGTAGAAATTGTGGAAGCGGCGCACGACCTCGCGGCTGAGTTCGAGATGCGGCACCTGGTCCTCACCCACCGGCACGTAGTGCGCGTTGTAGATGATGACGTCGGCGGCCTGGAGCAGCGGATAGCCGAGGAATCCGAGGTTCGACAAATCGCGATCGGCGAGTTGTTCCATCTGTTCCTTGTAGGTCGGCACCCGTTCCAGCCACGACACGGGCGTCACCATCTGGAGGAGCAGGTAGAGTTCGGCGTGTTCCGGCACCTGCGACTGGATGAAGAGGGTGCTCTTCTCGGGATCGACGCCGGCGCCGATCCAGTCGGCGGCGTTGTCGAGCGCATCGGCCGTGATCGTTTCGGTGGACGCGTAGTGGCTCGTGAGCGCGTGCCAGTCGGCCACAAAGTAATAACAGTCGTAGGTCTGCTGCAGCCGTTCCCAGTTCTGCAGCGCCCCGACCAGGTGGCCCAGATGCAGGCGTCCGGTCGGACGCATGCCAGACACAACTCGCGGTTTGGTCATCACAACAACAACGTCCCCAACAAACGCTCAATGGGATCGTAGAGGTAATCCAACGCGCCCATGAGAAACAACCCCAGAATCACGAATGCGCCAAACGGCCGCACCTGATCCACCACCCTCGCCATCGACTCCGGCAGCAGTCCGGCCAACACGTTTCCGCCGTCGAGCGGCGGAATCGGCAGCATGTTGAACGCGGCCAGAATCAGGTTCAGAAAGATCGCCAGGTAGAGCACCACACTCGTCGAGGTGACGCCCGTCTCCGGCACCAGCCCGCCCTGCGCCTGCAGCAGCAGGATGAATCCCGCGGCCAGCACCACATTGCTCACCGGCCCTGCCAGCGCCACCAGCGCAAAATCCCGTCGCGGCGACTGCAGGTTCCGCATATCCACCGGCACCGGCTTCGCCCACCCGAACACCGGCAGGTTCGACAACGCCAGAATGATCGGGAACGCCACGGTGCCAATCCAGTCGATGTGCGCCAGCGGGTTCAGCGTCAGCCGCCCCAGGAGGCGCGCCGTCGGATCCCCCAGCTTGTTTGCCGCCCACGCGTGCGCCGCCTCGTGAACCGACAACGAGGCGAGCAAAATCAGGAAGACGGGGATGGCAAGCTCGGGCGACAACCGGGTAAGAATATCACGTAAAGCATTGAGAAATGAGGATTTAGGATTGGCGCGCAAAGTGTTCGACGATGGCCTTCGCAGCTTTGGCACCAACAGCCCGTTCGAGGTCCTCGCGGCTGGCGCGGCGGACGCCGGCGACCGAGCCGAACGTCGTGAGGAGCAGCTTCCGGCGACGCACGCCGATACCGGGGATGTCATCGAGCGCCGAACGCAGTGAGGACGCGGCGCGTTTGGTGCGATGGAAGGTCACCGCGAACCGGTGGGCCTCGTCGCGAATGCGCTGGACGAGGCGAAGGGCCGGGGTCTCGTGCGGAAGAGCGATGCCCTCGATACGGTCGCGGCGGAACAGCAGTTCCTCCTGCTTGGCGAGGCCAACGGCGACGAGTTGCTCGAGGCCGAGTTGTCGCAGCGCCGCGTAGGCGGCGGTGAGCTGGCCTTTGCCGCCGTCGATGAGAATCAGGTCGGGGAACGGTCCGCCCTGTTCGAGCACCTTCCGGTACCTGCGCAACACGACTTCTTCCATCGATGCGAAGTCGTCGGTGGCCGGCCCTCGTACGGCGAACTTGCGATATTCGCCGCGCCGCATCCTGCCGTCCACACAGACGACCATCGACGCCACGGTGTTGGTGCCCTGCAGTGTCGAAATGTCGAAGCACTCGATTCTGTGCGGCAGCGTCGGCAGACTCAGCACCTCTCGGAGCGTCTCCAACGCAGCGAACGCCCCGACGTGGCCCTCGCTGAAGTGTGTGTCATACGACAGGGTGGCGTTGCGCATCGCGAGATCGAGCAAGCCCCGCTTGTCTCCCCGCTGCGGCACCACGACGCGCACCTTGCGCCCCGCCTTGCCCGACAGCCACGCCTCCAGCGACTCCACCACGTCGGCCTCAAGCGCATCCGACACCAGAATCTCCGGCGGCGGCGTCTGCTCGGCATAGAACTGCTGCAGGGCGGCCTCGAGAATGAGCTCGGAGGCGATTTCCGGAGAAATCGCCTCCGAGCTCGACGTCATTTCGATGCGCTCGACGACGCGGCCGCGGCGCATCTGGAAGACCTGCACAATCGCGCCGGCGGGGCCGGCCTTCACCGCCACGGCGTCGCGGTCCCCCAGCGAGGGCGTGGCCATCTTCTGCTGGCGGGCCTGCAAGGTCTCAAGCGTGCGGATGGCGTCGCGCAGAAACGCGGCGCGCTCAAACCGCTCCTCCACCGCCGCATCGATCATCTCGATGCGGAGCTGTTCCGCGAGTTCTTCCTGCCGTCCCTCCAGGAGCAGACGCGCCTGCCCCACCACATGCCGATACTGATCGAGCGTGCAAATCGACGCGACACACGGCGCGACACAGCGCTTGATGTCGTACTCGAGACACGGGCGATCGCGACGGCCGTCAATCACCTCATTGCACGACCGAATCCCGAACAGCCGATGCGTCAGCGCCATCGTCTGCCGCGCAAGTGATGCGGGCATGAACGGGCCGGCATACACCGAGCCGTCACGCTCAACCCGGCGCGCCACAAGCACCCGAGGCGCCGGTTCCGTCGTCGTCAGCTGCAGATACGGATACGTCTTGTCGTCACGCAGCAGGATGTTGAAACGGGGATTCCGCTGCTTGATGAGCTGGTTTTCGAGCGCCAGGGCCTCGACGACCGAGTCGGTGACGATGGCCTCCAGGCGGGTGACGTGGCGCAGCAGTGCGTCAATACGGGGATTGAGGCCAAAGGCCGCCAGATACGACCGCACACGGTCCCGCAACACACGCGCCTTGCCGATATAGAGCGTCTCCCCGGCGTCATTCGAGAAGAGATAGACCCCTGGCTGCTCGGGCAGATGGGCAATCTGGGCCTTGAGTTCCTGAATGGCCATCAGTTACCATCCGCCGTGACCTTGACTGGCGCCGTCGGCGCCGTGTTCCACGTTCCGCTCCAGTTCATCATCAGCACGTGCATCCGGCTGCGGATCCACCCCAATATGCTCACGTTCGTCGGGGTGATCATCAGCCTGTGGGCCGGGTATGCGCTGGCCCAGGGTGAGTTTCTGACGTCAGGGTTCATCATGGTCGGAGCCAGCGTCTTCGATTTTATCGATGGCAAGGTCGCCGTCCAATCCGGGCGCGACACCAAGTTTGGCGGATTCTGGGACTCGGTCATCGACCGGCTCTCCGACCTCTCACTCGCCGTCGGCCTGATCTGCCTCTACGCGTCACTGGGCCGCACCGACTATGTGCTGATTACGTCGATCGCCATGGTGTTTGCGACGATGACGAGCTACACGAGGGCGCGGGCGGAAAGCCTGCTGACGAAGTGCAAGGTCGGCTTCATGGAGCGGCCGGAACGCATCGTGCTCTTCATGCTCGGCGCCTTCACCAACCGCATGGCCGCCGTCATGTGGGTGATGGGCGTGTTTTCGATCCTCACGGTCATCAACCGCATCTACTACACCTACGTGGAGCTCGAAGGCAAAACGCACCCGAAACCCACCGGCGTGCTCGGCGTCATCTGGCGCGGCCTCTACTGGACCGACGAACGCGCCACGCTGCCCTACGACTTCCTGGTGCTCGCCATCCTGGCCTTCATCTGGCTGACACCTGCCTCATGGCTCGCTGATCCGATGGCCATGGATGCAGGGCCGCTTATTCCATTGCCTTGGTAATCACCACGAGACATGGAGGACTTAGCTCTCCATGTCTCGTGGTGAAACCTCCAGTGTCTTACTGCCCCAGCGTCGGATCAAAACAATGCCGGCACCGTGCCTCGTAGGCACCGGTGGCCCCCACGAGCACTCGTTCGCGTGAGGCGACGAGGCGCTGCGTGTGATTGGCGGGGTCGCCACACACCATGCAGATCGCAAGCGTCTTGGTGATGTACTCCGCGATCGCGAGCAGCTGCGGCATCGGTTCAAACGGCTTGCCGAGGTAGTCCTGGTCGAGGCCGGCCACGATCACGCGTTTACCCTGGTCGGCGAGCATGTTGCAGATGGCCGGCAGTTCGACGTCGAAGAACTGCCCCTCGTCGATGCCGACGACTTCGGTATCCGGGAGCACCTTCTCGAGCAGCTCGCGCGAGGAGGAGACGTTTTCGGACGGAATCTTCATCTCGCTGTGCGACGTCACGTGCGCGTCACCGTACCGGTCATCGATCGCGGGCTTGAACACCTGCACCCGCTGCTTGGCGATTTGCGCGCGACGGAGCCGGCGAATGAGTTCTTCGCTCTTGCCGCTGAACATGCTGCCGGTGACCACTTCGAGCCAGCCGGGACGCGCGAGGCGTGTATGATCCATCCTCTGATTGCCTTAGACGCGGGACATGTATTCGCCGGTCTCCGTGTTGACCCGGATCACATCACCGGGGTTCACGAAGGACGGCACGGTGACCACGAGCCCGGTCTCGCACGTGGCGGGCTTGACCTGGGCGGACGCGGTGGCGCCTTTGATGCCCGGTGCGGTGTCAGTGATTTTCAGGTCGACGGTCGCCGGCAGGTGAATGCCGACCGGGGCGTTCTCATACAGTTCGACGCTGATGACGGCCTCCGGGAGCAGATACTGCGCGCCGTCGCCGAGCGCCTCGAGCGACAGGTGCGTCTGTTCGTAGCTCTCGTTGTCCATGAAGACAAACATGTCGCCCTCGCGGTAGAGGTACTGCATCTGCCGCTCGTCCAGAATCGCACGATCCACCATGTCGTCCGCCCGGAACTTGTGGTCCACGAGGCGCCCGTTCTTGATGTCCCGCATCTTGCCCCGCACGTGGGCCCGGAGATTGCCCGGGGTGATGTGCTGGACTTCCAGGACCCGGACGAGGGCCCCGTCAAACTTGATCAACATGCCCACCTTCAGGCGGGACGCTTGCACTGACGCCATAACCAACGAATGCTACCAGTTCTGCTAGCATCGTTTCCATGCCCTGGGATCCAGTGCGGGACCTGCTCACGATGCAGGAGCGGTTTGAGACTCTGTTCGGGCGGACGTCCCCCGGCTGGGTGCCGGCTGCGGATCTCTGCGAGGTCGGCGACCGGTTTCTACTGACCATCGAGCTGCCCGGCGTCGACCGTGCCGATATTGAAATCGCGTTTGCGACAGATACGCTGACCATCAGCGGGAAGCGCCCCGACCCCGAACCGTGTGAGCGGTATCAGCAGTTCGAGCGCGCGCAGGGCCGCTTCTCCCGGTCATTCCGTTTTGCGCTGACCGTGGATCCGGACGCCATCACCGCCGACCTGACCGATGGCGTCCTGACGGTCACGATCCCCAAGGCGGGGTCGGCGGACGTCAAGCGCATTGATGTGGAGTGAACCAAAGGGTCCGGGGTCCGGGGTCCGGGGCAAGAGTTGATTGAGGGTTGAGATGGCATTCCTTAGACGGGTAATTGTCACGAGTGCGTTCCTCGGTATCGGGGTGATGGCGGGGCTGGTGATTGCCGGCAAGCTCACGCTCACCTCCGAGAGTGACGCGACGCCATCAAACGTCCCGCAGGCGGCGACCACTCCGAGTGGCGCGCCGTCCATCTCCGGCCCACTCCCTGACCTGTCGTCGGTCGCGGAGCGCGCCATTCTTGCGTCGGCCAACATCTCATCGACGCAGTACATCGAACGCCGCGATCCATGGGCCGAATTGTTCGGCGGCCGTGGCCGGTCGTTCATCGAGCCGTCGCAGAGTCTCGGCTCCGGCGTGATCGTGTCTGCCGACGGTTACGTGCTGACCAACAACCACGTGATCGGCGATGATCGGGGGTCGGTGCGCAGCGAAATCAAGGTCGCGCTCCCTGGAGGGCGTGAGTACAACGCGAAGGTCATCGGCGCCGACGAACCGACCGACCTCGCCCTGCTGAAGATCGACGCGACGGGTCTGACACCGATGGCGTGGGGGGATTCCGGCAAGCTGCGGGTGGCTGAGTGGGTGCTGGCCATCGGCAACCCGTATCAGTTCAACCAGTCGGTCTCTCTCGGCATCGTGTCCGCCCTCAGTCGCAGTGAACAGGCGTTTGTGGACTTCATCCAGACGGATGCGGCCATCAACCCCGGCAACTCGGGTGGCGCACTCGTGAACTCGCGCGGTGAACTGGTCGGCATCAACACCCAAATCTTCACGCAGACGGGCGGGTATCAGGGCATCGGCTTCGCGGTACCGTCGAACCTCGCGCGGGCCGTGATGGACGACTTCATCAAGTTTGGCCAGGTGCGACGCGGCGCCATTAACGGACTCTTCCAGTTGCAGGCCATCACCGCCGAGCAGGCACGCAACAACGGCATCGCCACGGTTCCCGGGATCTACATCGGCAGAATGTGGGACCGCACAGAAGCGGTGCGCGCGGGCTTCAGGCCGGGCGACCTCATCGTGGCGGTCAACGGCGTCGACGTCACGGATACCACGACGTTCTTCCGGACCGTGGCCAACGAAACGATCGGCAACACCGTGAAGGTGGACGTCGTGCGCCGGGGCAAGCGCCTCACTCTTGAGGCGCGCGTCGAACAAATGGCGCGTTAATCGCCTTCGTCTGCCGCGACCCAGGCATCGAGCACGGGCTTGAGGTAACGCCCGGTATGTGACGTCGGGTGCTGGGCGACCTGTTCCGGCGTGCCGGCCGCGACCACTTCCCCGCCGGCGTCACCGCCATCGGGACCGAGATCAATAATCCAGTCCGCCGCCTTCAGCACGTCGAGGTTGTGTTCGATGACCAACAACGTGTGCCCGGCCGCAAGCAGCTTCCTGAAGGCGGCCAGGAGTTTCGCGATGTCGTCGAAGTGCAACCCGGTGGTGGGCTCGTCCAGCACGTAGAGGATGCGTTCGCCGCCCTGGGCCACCAGGTGGGACGCAATCTTGATGCGCTGCGCTTCCCCGCCGGACAACGTCGTCGCGGGTTGACCGAGCCGCAGGTAGCCGAGGCCGATTTCTTCGAGCACCTGCAGCCGGCGCGCGACCTTCGGTGTGTTGCCGAAAAACGTCAGTGCCTCACGCACGGTCAGCGACAGCACCTGATCGATGTTGCGGCCTTTGTACTTGACGTCGAGCACCTGCGGCTTGAAGCGTTTGCCATCGCAGCCATCACACGGCACAAACACGTCGGCCAGAAACTGCATCTCGACGCGGACCTGGCCTTCACCTTCACACGTCTCGCAGCGGCCGCCCGGCACGTTGAACGAAAACGCACTCGCCGTGAGTCCGTGCGTCTTTGCATCCTTGGTGGACGCAAACAACTCGCGAATGGGATCAAACGCCTTGAGATACGTGACCGGATTGGATCGCGGCGTCCGGCCGATGGGCTGCTGGTCCACCAGAATGGTGTCGGTAACGTACTCGAGCCCTTCGATCTGCTGGTACGTTCCGACCCGCCGATCCCAGTCGCCCTTCGCGCGCTTGGCTGCGGCGTAGATCACGTCGTGCACAAGCGTGGACTTGCCCGAGCCGCTGACGCCGGTGACACAGGTGAACACCCCGAGCGGAATCTCGACGTTGATACCTTTCAGGTTGTGTTCGGTGACGCCGCGGATGCGCAACCGCTGCGCCTGCGCCTTCCGCCGTTTGTCGGGCACGGGAATCGCGAGGTCGCCACGCAGATACTTGCCGGTCAGCGACCGCGGCTCTTCCAGGAGGCCGGCCAGAGGACCCGCATACAGAACCCGTCCGCCCTGCTCTCCCGCACCGAGGCCCAGGTCGACGACCTGATCGGCCACTCGGATCATGTCGGCGTCGTGTTCCACCACCAGCACCGAGTTGCCCTGATCGCGCAGCTGGAACAGGATGGCAATCAGCCGCTCGTTGTCTCGCGGATGGAGGCCGATCGACGGTTCGTCGAGTACGTACAACGTGTCCACCAGGGCCGACCCGAGCGACGTCGCGAGATTGATGCGCTGCGACTCGCCGCCGGACAACGTCGACGACAGCCGGTCGAGTGTCAGATAGTCGAGACCGACATCGGCCAGAAATCCCAGGCGACGCCGAATCTCGCGCAGCACCTTGTCGGCCACGGCGGCTTCCTTCGCCGACAGGTCGAGCGTCTCGAAAAACGCCGCGGCATCCTTCACCGTCAGCGCACACACGGCGTCGATGGTACGGCCGCTGACCCGCACGTCGCGCGCCTCGCGGCGCAGGCGCGTGCCTCCACAGTCCACACACGTCTGGTAGCCGCGATACCGGCTCAGGAACACACGGACGTGCACCTTGTACTTCTTGCGCTCCAGCCACCGGAAGAACCCGCGAATCCCCGGGTACTTCACGTGCTCGCCGTCCTCGTCCTTTGTCGGGCCCGTGGCGCCGTCCACGATGAATGTGCGCTCGGCGTCGGTGAGATCCCGCCAGGGCACATCGAGGCGCACGCCCTCCACTTTGGCCGCGCGCTTCAGGTCCACCAGGCATCCGCGGTAATGCGGCTTGGTCCAGGGCTCGATCGCCCCGCCATTCACGCTCTTGCCGTGGTCCGGAATGACCAGATCCAGATCCAGCTCAATGACGTTGCCGAATCCGTGACACGTCGGACACGCGCCAAAGGGGTTGTTGAACGAAAACAACCGGGGCTGTGGAAGCTCATACGCCAGCCCGCACGGCCGGCACTCAAACCGTTCCGAGAACCGATGCGCCGTGCCGAGGGTGCCGCTCGCATCCACCTCCAGTGCAAACGCCGCACCATCCCCCTCGTGAAACGCCGCTTCGACCGACTCCGTCAGCCGCCCTCGCACCGATGCCTCCACCTTGATGCGATCCACGATGACCGCCAGCGAGGCGCGCCCGCGCAGACGATTCAGATCGACGTCCTCCAGGGTGACCACGGCGCCATCCACGAGCACGCGGCCGAATCCACGTCGACGCAGCCGGCCCAGCGCGGCCGTCAGCGGATCTTCCTCCCCGGGCAGGTCGGCGAGCGACTCCAGGGACATGTCGAACCCGACCAGCAGCCGGGTGCCTTCCGGCAGCTCAAGCAGTGCGCCCGCCACCACATCCGGACTCTCGCGGATGACCTCGCGGCCGCACTGTCGGCACACCGTCCTTCCCGCGCGCGCCCAAAGGAGGCGCAGGTAGTCGTGAATTTCAGTCGTGGTCCCCACGGTCGACCGGGGGTTCCGCACGCTGTTTTTCTGGCGGATGGCGATGGCCGGGGCAATGCCGTCGATCCCGTCCACATCCGGCTTCTCCATCCGTTCGAGAAACTGGCGGGCGTAGGCCGACAGCGATTCCACGTACCGGCGCTGGCCCTCGGCGTAAATCGTGTCGAAGGCCAACGAGGACTTGCCCGATCCGCTGACCCCCGTGAAGACCACCAGTTGCCGGTGCGGCAGGGTCAGGTCGACGCCTTTCAGGTTGTGCGTGCGCGCGCCGCGCACGACCAGCTGACCCGGGGAACGGGCCGGCAGACCTGCCGGGGGGCTCGGTGGAGTATCGGCCATGGATGCCAAGCGGTCCATGTTATCGCATCCCGCATTTGCGATCCGGGGGCGTGTTTGTTATTCTCCGACGGTTCACACCATCCCGCTGGTTGTTCCGCCTGTGACACCCCTGACACAGTCATCCCTTCCCCCTGATACCGAGTAGAGGACACGAGAAAGTGGCAGTACGTCTGTTCGTTGGCAATATGCCCTACGGGGCGACCGAGGCCGACCTCCGCGCGCATTTCGCGGCGGTAGGCGATCCGTCTCAAGTTGTGATTCCGGTCGACCGCGAAACCGGCCGTCCCCGGGGCTTCGCCTTTGTCGAATACCTGGACCGCCCCAAGGCCGAGGAGGCCGTCACGCGGTTCAACCAGCAGCCGTTCATGGGCCGCTCCCTCTCGGTGAGTGAGGCCCGGCCGCGCGAGGAACGCCCTGCGGGCGGCTTCGCCCCGCGTCCTCCAGGTGGTGGCTTCACGCCCCGCCCCGGTGGATTCACCCCGGGTGGTGGCGGCGGCTTCCGCCCCGGCGGTCCTCCATCCCCCCCGGGCAAGAACTTCGGACCGCCCAAGAAAAAAAGCGCCTCAAGCGAGAAGCGCTGGGAAAGCAAGGAACGTGGCCCCAAGGGCCCCATCAAGGAACGGTATACGGGCCGTCTCGGCGGTCTCTACGATCTGCCGGATGACGATGCGCCGCTCTCTCTGGGTGACTTCGACGATCCGGCCGCTACCGCTGCCGACGACGAGAAGGACTAGCGCACGACATCGACGAACTAGTCACAACGAGGAATGAGGGCTGAGAGAAAGACCAGTCGTGGCTTCTCCCAGTCCTCCACGCGTGTCGTTGTGAATCTAGTGGTCCCAGTGTTCAGACGCGACCCAGACCGGCGTCACCTCGTCGAACGCCGGCGCTGATGCGTTGGCAGCAGGCATGTTCCAGTTCGGCGGATCCACGCCGCGCAGGTGTTTCACGAAGAAGTCGAACCGCTTCCGTTCGCCGTAGGCGCCGCCGGCGCCGTGGCCCGCGCCGGGAATCACCAGCAGATCAAAATCCTTGTTCGCGCGAATCAGCGCGTCCACCACCTGCATCGTCGACGCGGGATCCACGTTGTTGTCCATCTCACCGACGACGAGCAACATTCTGCCCTGCAGGTTCTTCGCATGATCGACGTTGGACGACGCGGCGTATTCGGGGCCGATGGGCCAGCCCATCCACTGCTCGTTCCACCAGATCTTGTCCATGCGGTTGTCGTGACAGCCGACTGCCGAGACCGCCGCCGAATAGAACTCGGGATGGAACAACAACGCGCCGGTGGCGTTCTGGCCACCGGCTGACGTGCCATAGATGCCGACGCGAGTGCTGTCGTACCACGCATATTTCGCCGCGACGGCCTTGTGCCAGATGATGCGATCCGGGAAGCCTGCGTCACCCAGGTTCTTCCACGCCACGTCGTGGAAAGCCTTGGACCGGTTGGACGTCCCGAGACCGTCAATCTGGACGACGATGAAGCCGAGTTCAGCCTGGGCCTGCATGCCGAGTTGTGTGCTGAACGTCTTGGGGACGAACGAGCCCTGGGGACCGGCATAGATGTTTTCGATCACCGGATACTTCTTCGACGGATCGAAGTTGGTCGGCCGGATGATGATGCCCCAGATGTCGGTCTTACCGTCGCGGGCCTTCGAGACAAACACTTCGGGCGCGCTCCAGCCGATCTTGAGCAGCGGCGACATGTCGCCCGCTTCCAGTTCCAGCACCACAGACTGATCGCTCGTGCGGCGCAGTTGGGCGACCGGCGCGAGATCCACGCGCGACCAGGTGTCGAGATAGAACTGGCGATCGGACGACCAGGTCACCGTGTGTGTGCCGTCGGCACTGGTCAACGCCGTGAGGCCGGTGCCGTCGAAGTTGATGCGGTAGTTGTGGACGAAGTACGGGTCCTGTGCCGGGTTCATGCCGCTCGCACGGAACCAGATCTGCCGGGCCTGGGCGTCCACCCGATCCACGCCACGAATCACCCACGACCCACGCGTGATCTGGTTCTTCACCTGACCGGTCACGCCGTCGTAGAGATACAGGTGGTTCCAGCCGTCGCGCTCGGAGGCCCAGATGATTTCGCGGCCGTCGTTCACATCTTCGCGGATGCGTTTGCCGGAGTACTCCACAAACGTCTTACTGGTCTCCTCGATGACCGTGCGGGTCCGGCCGGTGGCGGCGTCGAGTTCGAGCACGCGGTACACCTGATGTCCGCGCTGATTGAACTCGAATGTGATCGACCGGCTGTCCTCGCGCCAGGCCAGACGGCTGTTCGCGTACGGGTTCGGGAACAGCGCCTGGTCGCCGACATGGGTGGTCTTCGTCTCGAGGTTGAAGATCACCGGCAAGTCGAAATCCACTTCATCGCCGGGCTTGCGGTAGAAGATCGACGAGTGTTTCGGCTGCAACTGATCGGTGGGTGACGTCTCGATGTAGTGCACCTGGCGGTTGTAGCCGGGCCGACGCTTGAAGATCGCGATCTTCTTCGAGTCCGGAGACCACCGCAGGGAGTTCAGCGTGTAGCCGTTCCCTTCGGACCCATCGGTGCTGAGCGGGGCGAAATCACCGTCTGGAAGGCTCCGCACCCAGACGTTGAAATTGCGGATGGCGGCTTCGGCCGACCCGTCCGGTGCCCGACGCGTCTGCGCATCCGGGGCGCCCGCCGCCGGGCCGCCACCACCCGCACGGCCGCCACCGCGAGCCGCACCGGGACCACCGGCCGTTGTTGCAGGCAGCCGCGCGCACGAGTACTCCGCCAATGTGCAGCGCCAGCGTGCCGCCGCCGCGCCGCCGCCGATCGAAAACTCGATCGTCTGCTGATTGTCCGTGAACGTCAGAGTGGTGAACGGCAACGTCACCGCCGTGTACGTACCGCCGGTCGCCGTGGACAGCGTCGCCGCCAACCGCGCGTGGTCAAACGCGGGGGCCGTGGTGCCCGCTGCGGCGTCTGCGAGGACAAACGATGAGCCGCCCGGCACCGACTTGCGGTACCAGAGTTTCGGCGTGCCCTCAATCCACGCGTTGTCGGCGATGACGTCCACCGCCTTGCCGGTCACGCGTTCGCGCAGTGACGACGCGCGATCGTAGTCGGCGCGGATCCCCTGATCCTGCGCCGACGTCCAGAGGGGACAGGCAAAGGCTGCGGCCAGCGCGCCGCCGGCCAGCATGAGCCTGCGCGCGCGCACTGGCCGCGCGATCACTGCCGGCCTCCGCCACTGCCCGCCGCCGGGGGCGGGGTGTCGGCGCCGGCGTTTTTCACGTACTTGTCCATCCACGCGCCCCACCGTGCCCACAAGTCGAGCAACGTTTCCTTCGTCGCCGGGCCGTGGTCCTCGAGCGGATACATGTACAACGCGGTCGTTTTGCCCAGCCCGTTGAGTGCGTGGAACAGCCGAATCGAGTTGTCCGGGTCGGTGCCCACGTTCTGGTCGTGGATCCCGTGATACATCAGCAGCGCGCCGGTCAGGTTGTTCGCGTTCAGGAACGGCGACATGCCGAGGTACACGTTCGGGGCCGTCCACAAGTCGCGCTGCTCGCTCTGGAAGCCCAGCGGCGTCAACGTCCGGTTGTAGGCGCCGTCACCGGCGATTCCCGCCTTGAAGAACGGCGTGTGCACCATCGCGTTGACCGTCGAGAACGCGCCGTAGCTGTGGCCGCCGATGCCGATGCGATGGCGATCCACCAGCGCGCGCCGGTCGAGCTCATCAATCGTGGCCGCGAGGTTGTTACGCAGGTCGTGCACGTAGTTGTTGTTCATCTGCCCCGCGGGGCCGACGATCGGGGCGTCAGGTTCAACCACGGCGTACCCCAGCCGCACGAAGTACTCCATCGAGCGCACCCCGAAGTTCTGGAAGGCGTTCTTGTTGTACGTGCGATCCGGCGTGTCATACGCCTCCTGCGTCGCGTATTCGCGCGGATAGAACCAGAACAATGCGGGCACCCGCGTCCCCTGCTGATACCCGGGCGGGAGATTGACGACCACGCGGAACTTGAAGCCGTCGGGCCGCTCGACCACAAAGCGCTCCTTCGGCGCGTTGGTCAGGTCGGGATGCATGTCTTCGTTGTTGGTCAGCTGTTTGCGCGTACCGTTGTCGAGCAGCACGTTCTGCGGCGGCATCGTCGGCCCTTCCACCGCCAGCACAAAACGCTTCGCGTCGATGTCGAGCACACTCGAGACGCGCTCGAACATGTTGGCGTTGCTGCCTTCGAAGATCCGTGCCTTCGCTCCCGTGCGAATCGCAACCTGGTCGATGAACGTCTTGGGACCGACATCCGCCGGTGCCTTGTCGTAGACCGTGCCGGAGTAATACACGTTCGCCCGATCCTTCGACAGCAACACGGCCCCGCCAGCGCCGCCGCCGCGGCCGCCGCCGCCACCACTGACGCTCATCATCGTGCCCGGGTTGGCGTAGAAGTCGCTCGTGGAGTAGCTGAGAATGCGGTGCTTCTCCGCCGGAGCGCTCAGGTCGACGGCAAAGTCGGTCGCCGTCGTGCCGGACGTCTCACGGAAGAACAACATCTGCATGTCTTCGGAGAACCGGTGGCCGGTGATCCGCGCGTTGTTCTCGTAGATCACCTTCCTGGTGTCATCCGTGAATGGCGCCATCCACTGATAGACGCGGTCGGGGCGCTGCGGCGCTGCGGCTGCGGCGCCACCGGCGCGGCCACCGCCCTGACGTCCACCGCCACCGCCCCGAGCGGCAGGCGGCGCATCGTCTCCCGCTGCTGCATCAGCGCCACGGCCCGCCGGTGCGGCCGGTGCCGGTTCCTGCTCGACGTAGGTGAAGCCCTGACCATCCGGCCGCCACGCCAGTTCACGGCGTCCCGCCTGAGTGCCACCGCCGCCGCGGCCACCAGCCGGTGCGGCCGCTGGATCCGGGTTCGCCTGCTGCACGCCGAGGTTGAGATCACGTCTGGAGAGTTCCACCAGCACCTTGCCGGTCGCGTCCCACACCTCTTCCACCTGGCCGAAGCTGCTCACCGGCACGATGTAGGAGAACGGCTGGGTCATGCGCGTGATGCGCGAGTGCTGCCCATCGGGTGAGAGAGCAAACGACCGGAACATCTGCGGCGTGCCGAACTTCTTCACGGCCTGGGTCGCCACGTCCACGAGAGCGAGCTGCCCGGTCGCGTGCCATTCGAGCAACTCGAAATCGTGCGGCGTCTTCATCAGGCTTGCATAGGTCCTGAGGCGGTTCCGATCGGCGCTCAGCGCGAGACTGACTTCGGGTCCTGTGGGCGCTTCCAGTTTCACGGGATGCGCCTTGCGGCCCTCGGGCACAAACACGGCCGCCAGATGTTTGCCGTCCGATGTGAACTGTACCGACGAGGTCATCGTCGCCAGCAGCGGCGTCTTCGTGATCTGGCGCGCCTTGAGGGCGGCGACATCCGCCATCCAGACGTGCGTGGCATCGGCACCGTGCATGAGGAACACCACGTGTGACCCGGTCGGCGACCACTGCGCGCCCGAGACACGGGCACCGGCCGGCAGCGCAATCGAGCGCTTCGTACCGTCGGTGGCCGAGATCAGCTGAATGCCGACGTTGTTGCGCACCGTCAGCGCGCGGCTGCGATTCGCTTTGGCGTCGATGAAGACGCCGCCCAGTTCGTCAAACGGCCGCGCGAACGTGGCCATCACGACCGGGCCGTCGGCAACCTCATCAAGGAACCACTGCTTGTCAGGGCTGAGGTTGCCGAGTGAGACATTGAGGTGGCGTGGCGCGAGTACGGCCGACGCGAGTTCAGGCGGCGGTGTGGCATACCCCTCCTGCGCAATGATGCGGTCCGCCCAACTTTGCGGAGCCTGAGGAGCCTGGGTCTGTGCCAGCAACGCATAGGGCACCAGTGCCAGCAGGCCGATGAGCGTCACGTGGGCGAGAGACCGTCGAATGGTCATGGTGCAATAGCCTCCGGAGATGGCGGGAAGATATCACGTCCGGTCGGCACCCGTGCAGCCCTGCTAGAGTGGTTCCATGCGTGTCCGCGTGCTCATTGTTGAAGACGACCCGGCCCAGCGAACCGGGCTCACCCTGCTGGTCGCGGGATGGGGATTTGATGTCGCCAGTGCGCCGGACGGCGAAGCGGCGTTGGCGGAGATCGCGTCCGCGACGCCGGACGTGATCGTCAGCGATCTGGTCATGCCGAAAATGGGCGGCCTGGACCTGCTGCGCGCGCTCAGGCAGCAGGGGATCGAGATCACCACGCTGCTGCTGACGGCGCAGGCCACCGTCGACACGGCGATCGAAGCCATCCGGCTCGGTGCGTACGACTACGTGTCAAAGCCGATCGATCCACAGCGCCTGCGCATCCTGCTCGACCAGGTGGTCGAGCGGTTGGCGCGCCAACAGGAAGTCGCGGTCCTGCGCCGGCAACTGCGCGAACACGGCCGCTTCGGCACGTTGATCGGCGCGAGCCGCCCGATGCGCGAGGTGTATCAACTGCTCGAACAGGCCGCCCCCACCGGCGCGTCCGTGTTGATCACGGGCGAGTCCGGCACGGGCAAGGAACTGGTGGCGCAGACGATCCATCAGCTCAGTCCGCGAGCGACCAGACCGTTTGTGCCGATCAACTGCGCCGCGATTCCCGAGGCCCTGCTCGAGAGCGAATTGTTCGGCCACGAAAAGGGATCGTTCACCGGCGCGATCGCCCGGCGGCAGGGGTCATTCGAACTGGCCGACCGCGGCACGTTGTTCCTGGACGAAATTGCCGAAATGAATCCGGCGCTGCAGGCCAAGATTCTGCGTGTGCTGCAGGAGCGGGTCGTCAGGCCCGTAGGCGGCGATCGCGACCGGCCGATCGACATCCGCATCGTGGCTGCGACCAACGTCGATCCGATGGAGGCCGTGCGCACCGGCAAGATGCGCGAAGACCTGTTCTACCGGCTGAATGTGTTCGCCGTGCACCTGCCGCCCCTGCGCGATCGGCTGGAAGATCTGCCCCTGCTGGTGCACGCCTTCATCGCGCAGTTCGCAAAGGAGCAGCAGAAGACCGTCGTGGACGCCGACGAGGCAGCGATGGACGCCCTCCGCGCCCACCACTGGCCCGGCAACGTGCGCGAGCTCCGCAATGTGATCGAACGCGCCACGATCATCACGCGCGACCGCACCGTCGGCGTCGCCGACCTCGCCGGCCTCTCGACGACTCCGCGCACCCAGCACCACGCACCCAGCACCCCGCACCCGGCACCAGGCACCGCACCCAACACCCTGTATCCGGGTTTGACCGTCAACGACGCCGAGCGGCAGTTGATCGCCATCACGCTGGAACACACGGGCGGGAACAAGACCAAGGCCGCGGCGATGCTGGGCATCAGCCTGAAGACGCTGCACAACAAACTGGCGCGCGACGCAAAGAAGGCGGACGACTAGTTGCGCATCTCGGTCCGCACCAAGCAGGTCGCCGGCGTCACCGCCATCGTCTTCGCGGTCGTCGTGTGCCTCGGTGGGTACTACATGCTCTCGCTGGCGCGGGTGTTCATCCAGGACATCGGCACCCGTTCCGAACTGGTGGCGCACGGCATTTTCCAGCGCATCAACCAGCTGGCGCTTGATGGCGGCGACCTCACGACCGCGATTCGGACCGATGCCGGATTGCAGTCGATGCTCGAGTCGTCGATGTACGCCGACGGCGCCCTGTACGCCGCCGTGGTCGACACGGACGGCGTCGTCCTCGCGCACAACGACCCCTCGAGGGTGAATCTGCGGCTCGCCCCGGTCGCCGAACTGGCGACGCTGGTGGACGCCGGCGCCTGGGACCAGTGGCACGCGGTGAACGCCCAGGGTGGGCAGACACGTGAAGTCCGCATGCCGCTGATGCTCAACGCGCAGGAGTTTGGCGCGATTCGCGTCGGCGTCTCCACATTGCTCATGCGATCGGAGCTGGAGCAAGTACTGCGCCCGGTGCTCGTCACGATGCTGGCGCTGCTGCTTGGCACCGTGCTGGTGGCCACGGTCCTTGCCCAGTGGATGCTGCGACCGATTCTGGTGTTGCGCGCCGGCCTGGCCCGGCTCGGGCAGGGCGATACCGATGTCACGCTGGATCTGCCCGTGCGCGACGAGTTCGGCGACCTGGGCGAGTCGTTTAATGCCGTTCGCGACCGCCTGGCAAGAGAACACGCCGATGGCGAAGTGTCCCGCGCGGCCATGTCGCGCCGGATGGCGGCCCTGGGCCGTGTCTCCTCCGGCATTGCGCACGAGGTCAAGAACCCCCTCAATGCGATGCGTATCCACCTTGAACTGCTCCGCATGCAGACCGCGGAGGTCCCCGGCACCGTGGACCACGTCAGGGTGCTCAGCGAGCAGATGCGGCGACTGGACGAGGTGGTTCAGGGCTTCCTGTCGTTCACAAAGCAGGAGGATCTGACCGTCGAGGCGATTGCGCCGGCGGCGTTGTTCGAGGATCTGCTGCCGGTGGTCAACGCCGAGTCGGGCAAGACCGGGGTCCAGGTACAGGTCGATGTGCAGGCCGGCGTGCCGGACGTAGCCGGCGATCGCGCATTGCTGCATCAGGCGTTGTTGAATCTCGCGCTCAACGCGTGCCACGCGATGCCGAACGGCGGCACGCTCCGGCTGGCCGCGCGACCGTCCTCCGCACGCCGTGGGTATGTGGAGTTGCTCGTGGAGGACACCGGCACGGGCATCACCCCGGACAACCTCGGCAGGATTTTTAATCTGTACTTCACGACCAAGCCGGAAGGGTCCGGCATCGGACTGGCGCTCGTCTACCGGACCGTCACGCTGCACGACGGCGATATCGACGTGCAGTCGGTACCCGGAAAGGGCACGACCTTCACGGTCACGCTCCCGTCAGCGCCGTAACAACTCCGCCATCGTGGCCGCCTTGTCGGCGAGCTGGCCCGCGAACACCAGATTCCGGACCTTGAGTGCGTCTTCACACTGACGGATGAATCCGCGGGCGGCGTCGTACTGCGCCTTCGCGTTTGAGCTGAGCACCTGCCGGTTGACCTGCGCGAGGTCTGCCTCGGCTCGGCGCAGCTGCTCACGAATGCGGCGTTCGAAGTCCGCCGTGTTCGCCGTCGTGCTCAGGACCGCGGGCGGCGCAGCGACTCCCGCAGGCGGTGCCGGGGGCGGCGTCGACGCCGGTGGGTTGCTCCGTGCCGGCGGCTGCGGGCGCACCGGCGTGCTCGTCGAAGGTGTTCCCGCTGCCGGTGGCTCCTGGTCCGGCAAGGTGGGACGTTCCGGCACGGGCACGATCAGCCGATCGGGCGGTGGCGCCGGTACGAGCATCGGCACATCCGTCGGCGTCCGCACCTCCGCCCGCGCACCACACCCAACCGTCGCGAACAGGAGTACCAAGACTGCAAAAGAACCCTGGACCCCGGCCCCCGGACCCCGGACCGTCATCGCGTCCACCGTTTCTTGATCGATTCCCACTCGGCGGCCAGCGCCACTCGCACCGCCTCCGGGTCGGAGGGCGCCGCCGCTGCGCGCGCACGCTCGGGAATAATCGCGGTGCGCATCAGGCTGTCGAGATCGGTCTGCATGGTGACGCCAGGGCTTCCCGGCGCCACGCGCACGGCCTGAATCCATCCGGCCACCGCCACCGCCCACGCCCGGTCGAGATCTCCGACGCCCCGGCACGCCGCAGCCACCCAATACACGGCGACGATCGACGCCGGCGTGCGCGCGGCTTCCCTCTCGGCGCCGGCGAGCAGCCGTGCATACCGGCGCTCACGTTCACCTTCGGGGGCCAGTTGCGCGTGCCGATCGAGCGCCGAGGCCCACCAGTCAAACACGCGCTCGCGTGCCGAGGTGTCACCCTCGGGAACGACGGCCAAGGCCGACTCAAAGAGTTCGGTCGCGGCACCAAACTGCTCATCCGCAAACAGGAGTTCCGCAGTCGCCAGCCGCAGTTCATCGGACTCCCGCGGCGTCAGCCGCGTCACGTCCACGGCCAGCAGCGCCTGCCTGGCCATCGCGACATCCGCGACATCACCGGTTCGGCGGTAGCGCTCCAGCGACGCCCGGGCAAACACGACGCTGGCGGAATGGGCCAGACGCTCGATGGCCCGAGCCTCGGTGGCCAGCGTGACGGCCTCGTCCAGCCGCATGGTGTTGTACGCCGCGCGGGCACGCGCCAACACGTCGGACTGCGCGAACGCCACCTGTGGCGCTGCGAGCACCAGTCCGATAAGCGCGACGGCCGGAGCTACCCGAATCATGACCTCGATCTTACCTTCCCCCTGTCGGACGTGCGTAATTCCTACATGGTCTGGATTCAACAAACGCCGATCTCGCCACGGAAGTGTTGGCAAGCATCTTGAAGTGCCCAAGGGCGTGAGACACCTCCGACTTCCCCTCGTGGCCATCGTCGCCACCGCGACGAGCGGGCTGCTGGCCCAGCAGGCCCCGACGTTTACGTCGAGTACCCGGCTGGTCACCGTGGCGGTGTCAGTCATGCGCGGCGGTGAGGTAGTGACCGGACTCACCCGCGATGACTTCCAGGTCTTTTCAGGCGACGAACGGAAGCCGATCGTGCAGTTCACGAGTGAGTCGGGACCGGTGACGACCGCTCTCCTCGTGGACGCCAGCGGCAGCATGGCCGTGAACCGCGCCATTGGTCCTGCGGTCGCCGGGGTGCAGGATCTGCTGCGCGGACTGGATCGCCCGGAGGATCGCGCGGGCCTCTTCACGTTTGAGCGGACCCTGACGATGCGCCATGACTTTGGTCCGATCAATCCCACGCTGCTGGCCGCGGTGGATGACACCCACGCGTTCGGATCCACGTCGCTCTTTGACGCCATCCTGTCGACCAGCCGCGCACTGGCCGCCGACGGGGCGGCCCGGCGGGGTCTGGTGGCCTACACCGATGGCGTGGACACCAGCAGTGTGCAGCCATCGGTGGATGTCAGCGCCCATGTGGCGGCCATCGACGTCCCGGTGTATGTCGTGGCGATTGGCGCCGCGCCCGAGGCCGGGCTCGACGCGCTCGCGCGTGACACGGGCGGGCAGTTGTTCACCGTGACGCCAGGGGCGCCGATTCAGAAGGCGCAGACCTCGATCATCACCCAGCTCCGCCAGCACTATCTGCTGGCGTTCGAGCCGGATTCGCGCCCGGGCTGGCATCGCCTGTCCGTGCGCACCCGGCCCAACCACACGGTGCGCGCGCGCGCCGGCTATTCCGTCTCTCCCCAATCCTGAAGGAGGATTCCCATGCGACGTTTGATTCTTGCATCCACGCTTGTTCTGGCCACCACCACCGCGGGCGCGGCCTGCGCCACCAAGGGGTTCGTCAACACCCGTGTCGACGCTGTCGACGGCAAGGTGACGGCGCTCACCGGCAGCCTGGAGGAGACCCAGGCGCGCACCAAGCAGAACGAAGGTCGCATTTCCGAAGTGGACCAGAAGGCCGGCGCGGCTCAGTCCACGGCCACAGGCGCTGCCGCAGCGGCGCAGACGGCAGCCCAGCGCGCGGCGGCGGCCGAGAATGAAGCCAAGGCCGTTGGCGCCAAGACCGACGAACTCGCGGCGGCCTCCCGTCGCCTGATGTTCACCGTCGTCCTCAGCGAGGACCAGGGCAACTTCAAGTTCAACGCGGTCACGCTGCCGGACGAAGCCAAGAAGCGGATTGACGAACTCGTCGCGCAGCTGATGTCGGACCCGAAGGGTGCGTACTTCGAAATCGAAGGCCACACGGACAACACCGGTCCGGCGACCATCAACGAGCGCATCGGGCTTGAGCGTGCCGATGCGGTGAAGCGGTACCTCTACGAGGCGCACCAGATTCCGCTGCACAAGATCAACATCATCAGCTTCGGCGAAGAGAAGCCCGTGGCCTCCAACACAACGCGTGATGGCCGCGCCCGGAATCGGCGTGTCGTGATCCGGGTGTTGGCGTAACATCGGTCCGCGGTCCGCAGTCCGAGGGTCTGGAGCAGCCGGACTTTAGCCCGGCTGTTTCGTCTTTCGGGACGTGCTCGGGGACGGCGCGGAGTGCCTCGCGCAGCCGTTGCTCCTGCAGGCCGGCCAGCCAGTCGATGTCGGCCACGGACGCGCGGCGGCGTGGTAGTATTCAGGGTCTGGCCCGACGGGAACGGAAGGGTCAGTGTATTCCCCCGCCGGGCCGGCGTAGCTCAGTTGGTAGAGCAGCTGATTCGTAATCAGCAGGTCGATGGTTCGAGTCCATTCGCCGGCTCCAGTTTTCCCAAGCAAAATCGCCGATTTGTCAGTGGAGCCGGATTTTTGGCGCCGGTGCGTCTAACACCCGTCTAACAGGCGAACTTACCGATCCTCGACTCCGATACCTGAAGAGCGTAGAATCCGCACCGCTGAATCCGACGCTGGTGAGAATGTTTAGGAGACCGGTCGTCTATGGATCATGAAGGTTCGTCGTGACGATAGACCGTATTAGCGGCCTCAACGGTTCACGGAACCCTTGTGCTCAGACCCTGGTGCATGGTGTTCAGCCGCGTGACCACATAGCCGCCCTGTGAATGACCGGCCAGGAAGATCCGGCCAACCGTCACGCCCAGGGCCCTCGAGGCCTCATGCTTCACCCACAGGAGCGCGGCCTCGGCCTCGCGCACGCCGTCCCCCATCTCGCGATTCTGCTGCGGATAGGCGACGCTGACCAGCAGAAGGTCGTTGCGCACGAGCAGGCGCTTGAAACTGTCGAGCGCAAGTTGGGCAGCCAGCGTCTGATAGGGCGTATTATGTCAACCGAACACCCACGTAATACGGACTATCGGCAACGATCTGCGTTATTTGCCGTGGCTCGTGGAACACGCCCGGCGCACGCTGCGCGTAATACAGCAGAACCTGTGGTTCGCCGTCGGCATCAAGGTGGCGTTCCTCGTGGCGGCCGCGCTCGGCGAG
>VFZF01000026.1 GCA_016871335.1 Acidimicrobiia bacterium | reverse complement strand
GCAGCGAAGAGATGAACCGGCAGCTGATGAGCCGGCTGAAGCAGGAGGCCCTCGACCTGCGCGCGCGCATTCTTCAGGAGCTGTCGTGACTCACGGCTGGTGGCCGAGATCAGCCGCTGGTAGGCGCTGAACACGCGAGCGCTCGAGGCTCGAAGTTGGTGTTGTTGATGCGCCAGGCGTGCAGGGCGTCGGGTGAACGGCTGTTGAGCATGGCCCTGGCCTCCCAGCAGCGTATGATGACAATCTCACAAACACCGGCCGACTCGACAAGGACCTTGTTGAGCGGATATCTGACACCGATCGTTTATGGGTGGTGCGGTCAGTGCGCGCCTCCGGCCACGCCGGCGTCCTGCCGGGGCAACGCCACTTCGCTGCCGACCGGAATCTTCCTTCTCGAGGTCGGCATCTTCCGTGGTCACACACGCAGCTGTGGCCACAAGTCCCATACACACACAGGCAAATAGAAGTCGTTTCATCTGATTCCTCCAGCACGAGAGTAACGATGCGATTGGATGTTGCACGGCATGTGCCAAGTAGGGCGCGCTGGGGTTGAGCGCGCCGAGCAGGCCCGCTACAGTTCAGCGGGCCCTACAACCCAGCGGCCCCTACGAGGAGGCTGTAAAAGTTGCACGAGAACGTTCAGGACCGGGTCAGTGTTTTGGGCGGTCGCGGAGGGTGATGAGGGTCTCGCCCGGCCGGATGAGGCCAAGCTCCTGACGGGCAACGGCCTCGAGCATGTTGGGGTCGCGTCGCAGGCGCTCTGCTTCGTGCTGCAGGCGAGCGTTCTCTGCCCGAAGACGATACAACGATGCCTCAGCCCGTTCCTGCTCCTGCCTCGCCTGCAGCGTTGCCAGGTAGCCCTTTTCGCCGACCAGAGCATTCACCATCAGCACGCCCGACACGACCCAGACGGCGTACCGGATCAGGCGCCGACGCCGCTCGCGGACTTCAGGTCCCGACCGCGGACGCCGGCGATCGCGCGGACGCGTCGGGGCGGCCTGCGGAATTCCGGTGGGGGTGTCGTCGGTCGAAGGGCTCGATGTGCGCATAAAAAAGATGCTGCAGTGTTGTACCAGCATTTCGGTCGATGTACAAGTACAAAATAGGAGACATGACGGATGTGGTGCTGGTGCTGACGACGTGGCCTGGCGGTGCGGACGCCGACGCTGTGGCGCACTCGCTGGTTGAGGCGAAGCTCGCCGCGTGTGTGGTCGTCGGGCCGCCGGTGCGTTCCACCTACCACTGGCAGGGCGCTGTGGAATCCGCCACCGAACGCCCGGTGACCATCAAGACGACCGTCGAGCGGGTCGCTGCCCTCGAAGCCGCACTCCTTCGTGTGCACCCGTACGATGTACCGGAGTTCCTGGTGGTCCCGGTGACTGCAGGTGGCGAGGACTATCTCGCGTGGGTTCGCGCTACAACAGCCGAATGACCATAAAGCCGGCGACGAGCAACACCACAAACGCCAGTGCGAATGCATCGAAGTGTTTCTCGATCATGGCGCGGACAGGCGCTCCGTAGATGCGCAGAATGGCCGCCACCAGGAAGAAGCGGGCGGATCGACCAATCATGCTCACGATCAGGAACGGCCAGAACGCCATGCCTGTCGCCCCGGCCGCGATGGTCGCCACCTTGAACGGCACCGGGGTGAACGCGGCCACCAGCAGGAACCACACGCCCCACGTGTCGTAAAAGGCCACGACCCTGGCCCACGCATCCTGTGCGTGATAGACGTCGAGAATCGGCTGTCCGACTGCGGCGAACGCCGCCGCGCCGATCATGTAGCCGACGGCTGCGCCAATCACCGATCCGGCGCTGCACAGCAGGGCCGCGGAGAGCCATCGCTGCGTGTTGGCCGCAACAATCGCAATCAGGAGCACATCTGGAGGAATCGGGAACACCGACGACTCCACAATCGCGATGAGGAAAAGGGCCGTGAGGCTCTGCGGTGAGTCCGCCCACCTCATCGTCCAGTCGTAGAGGCCGCGGACCCAGCCGCGAATCTTCGTGATCACGACAAGGCCTGCCGCAGATCGTCCTTGAGGTCCTCGATGTGTTCGACCCCGGCAGAGATCCGGATCAGGCTGTCGCTCAGTCCGATCGTCGCGCGGCGTTCCGGTGGCACCGACGCGTGTGTCATGGACGCCGGATGGCACACCAGCGTCTCGACGCCGCCGAGGCTCTCGGCCAATGCCATGAGCCTGAACTTGTTGAGGACGACGCGCGCTTCTTCGAGCGACCCCATCTCAAACGACAACATCCCGCCGCACCCATTCGGCATCTGTCGCCGCGCCAACTCGTATTGGGGATGGCTCGGCAGCCCCGGGTAGATGACCTTCTTCACTTTCGGCTGCTCGGACAGGAACTCCGCAAGGGCGAGGCCGTTCGCCGTGTGCTGCACCATCCGGAGCGGCAGCGTCTTCGTTCCGCGCAGTATCAGCGACGAATCCATCGGACTCAGAATTGCACCCGCCGAGTTCTGAATGAACTTCAGCCACTCGATGTGTTCATCACGCACGGCGATGACGACGCCGCCGATGGAGTCGCTGTGGCCATTCAGATACTTCGTCGTGCTGTGAACGACCATGTCCGCACCCAGTTCAATGGGGCGCTGCAGGCAGGGGCTGGCGAACGTGTTGTCCACCACCAGGAAGGCGCCGTGTTTGTGGGCAATCTCTGCGGACGCCGCGATGTCGGTCAGTCGCAACACCGGGTTGGTCGGGGTCTCGATGAAGACCATTTTCGTCGTCGGCGTGACGGCCTTCTCGATTTCCGTCGGATCAGACGTGTCTACGAAGCTGAAGGCAAGGCCCAGTCGCGTCATCACCTTGTCGAACAACCGGAATGTGCCGCCGTACGTGTTGTCGGTGACAATCGCGTGGTCGCCTGCGGAGAGGCGGGTCACGATGGCGTGGATGGCCGACATGCCGGACGCAAACGCAAACGCCGCCTTGCCGCCTTCGATGGCGGCCAGGTTCGCTTCCAGCGACGCACGCGTCGGGTTCTGTGTCCGGGCATACTCGTAGCCCTTGTGCTGTCCGAGCGCGTCTTGGACATACGTGGATGTCTGATAGATCGGCGTGATGATGGCGCCCGTCGTGGGATCCGGGCGCTGGCCGGCATGCAGGCAGATCGTTTCGAACCGGGCGTTCGGCGGCAGTGTCATAGGCAAGCACGATAGTCTGTTATCATCCAACTTTCAATTTCGGATGGCTTCCGACCCATCTCCGCGCCATCGTCTTGCGCCTGCCCCGGTACAGCTGAATCCGTTTCGGACCCTGCCAGGACGCCTGCTGATCCTCTCCGGGGGCTCGCTCCTCGTGTTGTGGCTGGTCCAGCAGGTCGTGACGTTGCCGGCGCCCGTCGAACTGTTCCGGAAAGTGGTCTCGTTTGCCACCCGCGTATCGCTGTTGTGGCTGGCGGCCCTGGTGGTCGTCCGGCAGCGCCGCGCGTTCCTGTGGCGGGTACGGCGGAAACTCATCCTGTCGTACGTTTTCCTTGGATTTGTGCCGGTCGTCCTGATCGGCCTGTTCGTGCTGGCCGGCGGATTCATCCTGCATGCGAACCTGTCCGGGTACCTTTTTCGGAACGGCCTCGACGACATCATTGAGGATGTGCGGGTTCTGGCGTTCACGTCTGCGACCGAGATTGGAACGACGCTGCCGCTGTCGGACGGGGTAGTGGCGCGGCAATACGCCTTGCTTGGGACGCAGTACCGGAATCTGTCGCTGGCTGTAGTCCCGGTGCAGGACGTCGCGTCGCCGTCCACGGGGCCGGTGGCGACTGCCGGCGCGTGGCGTCATATGCGGGCGCCGGAGTCCGCGCCACAGTGGGTGGCGCTTACACCGTTCCAGGGCCTGCTGACGATGATGCCCGAGGGCGTCTCGGCTGGTGACACCGATGCAGAGCGGTTGCTCATCAGAGCGACTGTCCCGCTTCCCGACAACCGACACGTCGTCATCGCCGACCTGCCGGTGGATACCGACATCGCCGCCCGACTCGACGAAAAGACGACCATTCGGATCAACAGCGTGGCTGTGACGGTTCAGGAGGAGGGAGGCGCGCAGCCGGTGCCTGCGCTGGTGTCGCCCGTGCCAGAACGGCCCCCGGCTGCCGACGACGAGGACGACAGTGGCTGGTTGGGGCTGTATCGGCGAACGGTCCTGATAGTGGACTTCACGGACTGGAGGACCGGCGGCGCCGGTCGCGTATCCATCGGGCTCGACGCGCCGCTGGAGAAAGTCTACGCCCGCATTCTGTCGGTGCAATCAAGCGATCTCGGAGGCAGCTTGATGACGGTGCTCGCGGTCCTCGCTGTGCTGCTCTTGAGTGTGCAGGGCGTCGCGCTGTTCTTCGGCGCCTCGCTCATCCGTCAGGTCACATCCGCCGTCCACGAATTGTTTGATGGGACCGAACGCGTCCAGCAGGGCGACTTCACCCATCGCATCACGATGGAGTCCGAGGACCAGCTCGGCGCACTCGGCCAGTCGTTCAATCGCATGAGCGCGAGCATTGAGCACCTCCTGCACGTGCAGCGGGAGAAGCAGCGGCTTGATGACGAACTGCGCATCGTGCACGAGATTCAAACGTCGCTGTTGCCCGACTGCCCGCCGACGTATGAGGGCCTGTCGATCGCGGACATGTGTGTGCCGGCCAGGGAAGTGGGGGGCGACTATTACGACTTCTTCGAGCTCAGTCCCCGACGTCTCGGCGTGCTGGTCGCGGACGTTTCGGGAAAGGGCACGTCAGCCGCCCTCTACATGGCCGAGCTCAAGGGCCTGATGCTCGCCCTGAGTCACGAAGAGCGATCGCCGAAGAAGTTGCTGACGCGCGTGAATCATCTGCTCGCCGACCACCTCGACAATCGCAGCTTTATTACGATGACCTACGGCGTCATCGATCTCGATGCGCGCACCTTGACCCACTCGCGCGCCGGCCACACGCCGCTCATCGTCGTGTCCGACCGCCGTGCGGACGGCGCTGAAGTGATCGTGCCCAACGGGATGGTGCTGGGGCTGCGCCTGCCGGGCGCAGCCGATCGGTTCGAATCGCTGCTTGAGGAGCACACGTTGCCACTCGAAGCCGGTGATGTCATCGTGTTCTATACCGACGGGGTCACCGAGGCGATGAACGTGAACGGAGATCTCTTCAGCGACGAGGCCCTGGGACGTGTGGTGCGTTCCCATCGTGGCCTCGACGCATCCGGGATTCGCGAACGAATCTTGCGCGACGTTCATGCCTTTGTCGGGGAGGCCGAGCCTCACGACGACATGACGATGGTCGTCGTAAAAATCGAAAAGCTGTAGGGCGCGCTGAGCGTGAGCGCGCCACTTGCGGTGGTGTAGGTGGTGTGGGTGGTGCAGGTCCTATGAGCGTTGGCGTGTTTCGAAGTCATCTGTCGATTGAGGCAGAGGTGGTCCGCGGGTTGCTCGCGGCCCATGGGTTGCCGGCGCAGGTGTCGTCCACGCTGGCACCCGGATTGTTCCCCCTGCGGTTCGGGGGGCAGGCCGAATTCACGGTCACGGTGGCCGACAGCCAGGAGGAACGGGCGCTCGCGCTGATCGCGAGCCACCTGGATGAAGCGGCGGCCGCCGAGGTCGCGCGGCTGGGCGAAGACATGGGGCCGCTGCAGGATCGCATCGGCTATCACTTCCGCGATCTCGGCTTGCTCGAACACGCGCTGACCCACCGGTCGCGGGCACACGAAGATGCGTCCGGCGGTGTCATCGACAACGAGTCGCTGGAGTTTCTCGGGGATGCCGTCCTCGGGTTTGTTGTCGCGGACATGTTGTTCCAGCGGTTCCCGACGCACAGCGAAGGCTACAAGTCGAAGATCAAGGCGTCGATCGTCTCGACCGCATCCCTCGCCAAATTGGCGGCGAGCCTCGATCTCGGGCGTTTCCTTCTGCTCGGCCGCGGCGAAGAAAAGACCGGCGGTCGCGCGAAGTACGCGATCCTCGCCGACTGTTTTGAGGCCCTCATCGCCGCGATTTATCTGGATGGCGGCGTGGACGCCGCGCGTACGTTCATCGTGTCCATCTTCGGCCCACTCATCACGTCAGGCGGTGATCAGGTCGCCGAAGCGTCGTTCACCGACGACTGGAAGTCCGCGTTGCAGGAATGGCTGCAGGCCAGCAACAAGGGACTGCCCGCCTACCAGATGGCCTCCACCGACGGCCCCGATCACCGCAAGCGTTTTGATGTCGAAGTCCTCGTCGCTGGTGTCGTCGTCGGCCGCGCCGACGGGCGGTCCAAGAAAGACGCGCAACAGCAGGCGGCGAAGATGGCGCTCTTGGCGCTCAAGGGCGCTGATTCAGTCCGCTAGTCCGCGGTCCGCCGTCCGAGAACCGTGGACCGCGGCCTGAATCAGTCGATTTCGATAATTCCCGATCGATCCCCAACAGCCACCGGCGCCTTGGTCTCTGCCGCGGGACCTGGGGTGGCGGCAGTGGCCGCCAGCCCAGGCGCGGATGCTTCAGTGGCGAAGATCGCGACTTCGCGCGTGACGTCGTCGGTTGTCGGGGGGACGGGCTGGGCGTGGAGGCGGACGAACAGGCGGAGGAGTGGGTCGTCGAATGTGTACCGCTTGCGATGTACCGTCACGAGGTCCACGTCCTCAAGCCAGGAGAGGTAGTCCTTGGTGGACCCCGGCGTGCGATGGAGGCGCTGGCTGATCTCCGTGAGCGTCAGCCCTTCCTGTTCCGCGAGCACGCCGAGTATGGCCTTGAGTGCGCCGTAGCCGCGCGCGCGGTGGAGGCGGAACTCGTAGCTCTCACGGCACCGCGCGGTGAGGGATCCGTCCGGGCCCAGTGCCGCCGCGAGGGCGAGTGGGGCATTGCGGCGGTGCGCGGGCTGGGCCAGCACCGCATCGACGAGCAACTTGGCGTAGCCGGCGCGTCCGACTGAGAGCGTGGCGACATCGGCGGCCAGCGCGGCAGGCCATGCCGTGTCGTCATTGCTCTGCCGGACGAGCAGGTTGACGTCCTCGGTGCTGAGCCCTGGCATGTGGATGACCTCAAATCGCGCCGGCGCGTCGCGCAGCAGCCGATGGGCCCGTGCGGTGAAGCGCGATGTCAGGACGAAGGCATTGGGACTGGCGGCGATGCGCGTGATCAGATCGCGCTGCACGTGTCGGAGTCCGGGAAAACTCTCAAATGTCCGCACATCGAGCACTTCATCGATCAGGAACGTCATGGGCACACTGGCGTCGCCGGTGGCCGACGAGAAGTAGTGGGTGAGGCCGTCAAACGCGCCCTTGGCGTTACGTGGCGCAGGTGGCATGCCCGAGGCCCGTGCGGCCGCCGGTCCCGATCCGATCACCGCCGCCACGCAGCGCTCGGGCGTGGTGGCCGCCGCAGCAAAGTCGATGTACTGGGCGCGGTCGCCGCCAAACAGGGACTGCAACCTCAGGAGCAACGACGTGCGACCGGCGGCACAGCCGCCAAGCACCACCGGGATGCGCCCAGCGTCCATTGATTCGAGGACGCGCCGTTCGAGCGCCGGACGTTCGACGATCACGGGTGCCGCCTCATCGGGACGTCGATGCCTCGCGCGTCCGCGGCCTCAATCGCCGTCTGATACCCGGCGTCCACATGACGTACGACGCCCATGCCGGGATCACACGTCAACACACGCGACAGCTTTTCATCCGCTTCCGTGGATCCGTCAGCGACCACGACCATGCCGGCGTGAATGGAGTAGCCGATGCCGACGCCGCCGCCGTGGTGGACGGAGACCCAGGTCGCCCCCGACGAGGTGTTGAGCAGCGCGTTGAGTATGGGCCAGTCCGCAATGGCGTCGCTGCCATCACGCATCGCTTCCGTTTCACGGTTGGGCGACGCGACGGATCCGGCGTCCAGATGATCGCGCCCGATCACGATCGGGGCAGACACGACGCCGCGCCGCACGAGATCGTTGAGGGCGAGTCCAAACTTGGCGCGGTCGCCATACCCGAGCCAGAAGATGCGGGCGGGCAGTCCCTGGAACGCGACGCGTTCGCGCGCCATGTGAATCCACCGGCACAACGGCGCGTCGTGCGCGAACATCTGCAAGGCGAGCTCGTCGGTCGCGGCGATGTCGGCCGGGTCGCCGGAGAGCGCGGCCCACCGGAACGGGCCCTTGCCCTCGCAGAACAGCGGGCGGACGTACTCAGGCACAAATCCGGGAATGGTGAAGGCGTCCTCGACACCGGCCTGCTGCGCCTGCGCGCGGATGTTGTTCCCATAGTCGAACGTCACCGCGCCGCGATCCTGCAGCGCGCGCATCGCGCGCACATGGGTGGCCATCGACGCCATCGACCGGCGCACGTACTCCGCCGGGTCGGCCTGGCCCAGCGTTGCGGCGTCGGCGAGCGACAGGCCCACCGGCATGTAGCCGACCAGCGCATCGTGCGCCGAGGTCTGGTCGGTGAGCACGTCAGGCGTCAGTCCGCGCGAGACGAGCGCCGGCAGAATCTCCGCCGCATTGCCTTCGAGACCGATCGAGCGCGCCACGCCGTCGCGCTGATACTGCGCGGCTCTGGCGAGCGCGTCCTCGAGTGAGGTGGTCGCCTCATCGAGATACCGTGTGGCGAGGCGGCGCTCAATACGCGTCGGATCCACTTCGATGACCAGCGCCACACCTTCGTTCATCGTGATCGCCAGTGGCTGCGCGCCGCCCATCCCGCCGAGGCCGGCCGTGACGCAGAGTCTGCCGCGGAGCGTGCCGCCGAAGTGCTGCCGCGCGACGGCGGCCAGCGTTTCGTAGGTGCCCTGCAAAATCCCCTGTGTCCCGATGTAGATCCACGAGCCGGCCGTCATCTGGCCGTACATCGTGAGGCCCTTGTCCTCCAGGTCGCGGAACTTCGCCCAGGTGGCCCACGCCGGCACGAGCATCGAATTGGCGATGATCACACGCGGCGACCACGGGTGGGTCCGGAACACGGCCACCGGCTTGCCGGACTGCACCACGAGCGTCTCGTCCGACTCCAGCCGCTGCAGCGTTTCGACGATGGCTTCAAAACAGGCCCAGTTTCTCGCCGCCTTGCCCGTGCCGCCGTACACGACGAGATCGTCGGGCCGCTCGGCCACCTCGGGATCGAGGTTGTTCATCAGCATGCGCATCGCCGCTTCCTGCGGCCACCCTTTGCAGGTGAGGGATGCGCCACGCGGCGCGCGAATGACTCGGGACGAAACGGGCATGGTGACGATGGGTGTGGGCGGTTAAACGGGAGTGGTTACTCTAAAGAAGGATGCCGACCGAGTCAACGCTTGACAGGATCAGGTCAATTGCATTGGGCACGCGCGCTCAAGTGCGCCAGTAATCACCATCGAGGCCAGGATTGTGATGTCGGGGGACGGCGGGCGGTCGTCGCCGAGCATGGGCACCTCCGCACGAATTGCTCGATGGATGGCCGCCAGCGCAGGGCTGGTGGCGAGCGGGGCGAGCAGATCGATCGCCTGCGCGGCGACCATGAGTTCAATGGCGATGACCTGCGCGGCCAGTTCGAGTACACGCGCCGCCTTCAGGGACGCACCCATGCTCATGCTGACGTGATCTTCGCGGCCGGCCGAGGTGGGAATCGTGTCCACTGCGGCCGGGTGCGCCAATGTCTTGATCTCCGCAGTCAGTGCAGCGGCGGTGACGTGCGCCATCATGAATCCGGAGTTGAGACCCGAATCCCGTGTCAGGAAGGCTGGGAGACCACTTTCGTGCGGCGTCATCATCCGATCGGTCCGGCGCTCGCTGATGGTGGCCAGTTGCGCGAGACCAATCGTGAGGGTGTCGGCCGCCAGCGCGATGGACGCGCCATGGAAGTTGCCGCCGGAGATGATCTCGTCTTCGTCGGCAAACACCATGGGATTGTCGGTGGCGGAGTTGGCTTCGATGTCGGCGAGCCGGTGGGCGAAGCCGATGGCTTCGCGCGCCGAGCCATGCACCTGCGGGGCGCAGCGCAGCGCGTACGCGTCCTGGACCTTGCCGCAGGTGGCGTGCGACGCGTTGATGGCGCTGCCGTCGAGCAGCCGGCGCAGGTTCTGCGCCGACGCCGCCTGGCCCGGCACGGGGCGGGCGGCGTGAATCCGCGCATCAAAGGGATGCGCGGACCCGCGCAGCGCGTCGATGCTTAGGGCGGCCGCGATGTCGGCCGCGCGCGCCAGGCGCGCGGCCGACAGCACGGCCAGGGCCAGCACACCCGTGCTGGCCTGGGTGCCGTTGATCAGCGCGAGGCCTTCCTTCGGCGCCAGCGTGACGGGCGTCAGCCCGGCGCGCGACAGCGCCGCGCGGCCCGGTTCCGGGCCGCCGGCGGCGCGGCACGCGCCTTCCCCCACCAGCACCAGCGCGAGGTGCGCAAGCGGCGCCAGGTCGCCGCTTGCGCCCACCGATCCACGCGAGGGCACATGCGGCGTGACACCGGCATTCAGCAGCGCGAGCAATGCCTCCAGCGTCTCAAGTCGAATCCCCGAACAGCCCTTCGCCAGCACGTTGGCGCGCAACGCCATGACGGCGCGGGTCTCCGGAATCGTCAACGGGTCCCCGACACCGGCCGCATGACTGCGCAGCAGGTTCAACTGCAGCGCCGCCAGCTGATCCTGCGGAATCGGCACCTCCGCCAGTGCGCCAAATCCCGTGTTGATCCCGTACACCGCGTGGGGCAGCGCCGCATGCCGGTCCACCACGGCCCGCGAAGCCTGCACCCGCGCGACCGCGTCCGGTGAGAGCGCCACCGGCGCATGACCAAGGGCAATCGACGACAACGCGTCGAGGGTGAGTGAGGTGCCGTCGAGGTGAATCATGGGGGAAACCGATTGAAGGTATCATTTTACCGACATGAACCTGTGTGTGCTTGGCGCCCAGTGGGGCGATGAAGGGAAAGGCAAGATTGTGGACCTGCTGACGCCGAATTTCGGCGTCGTGGCTAGGTATCAGGGTGGGCATAACGCCGGGCACACCGTGTATGTGAACGGGCGCAAGTTCGTTCTGCACCTGATTCCGTCCGGCATCCTGCACGACGGCGTGACCTGCCTCATCGGCAACGGGGTGGTCGTTGACCCCCACGCGCTGTTTGCCGAAGTCGACAAACTCGCCGGCATGGGGTTCGACGTGGCCGGCCGCCTGTTCGTGAGCGACAAGGCCCACCTCATCCTGCCGTACCACCGGGAACTCGACATCCTGTCGGAAGCCCGGCGCGGCGAGCGGAAGATCGGGACGACGTCGCGCGGCATAGGCCCGGCGTATGAAGACAAGATTGGCCGCCGCGGCGTGCGCGTGGGCGACCTCCGGGATACGTCGGACAACGGCCCGCTGGTCGGCGCGATCCGCGAGAACGTGGACGCGCGCAACCGGCTCGTCGGCAACACCGAGATGAAGTGGCAGGACGTGGTCGCGGATCTTCGTGTGATGTGGACGAGGCTCGAACCATTTGTCGCCGACGTCTCGCTCCGCCTCAGTCAGGCGTTTGCCACCGGCACGCGCGTCATGTTCGAAGGGGCGCAGGGCACGCTGCTCGACATCGATCACGGGACGTACCCGTACGTCACCTCCTCAAACGCCGTCGCCGGCGGGGCCTGCACCGGACTCGGTATCGGCCCGAAGGCCATCAACGCCGTACTCGGCGTGGCCAAGGCGTACACGACGCGCGTGGGCGAGGGACCGCTTCCGACGGAACTGCTCGGGGAGATGGGGCAGCGGTTGCGCGACACGGGCCAGGAATATGGTGCGTCCACCGGCCGCCCGCGCCGCTGTGGTTGGTACGACGCTGTGGCGGTGCGCTACGCCGTCCGCATCAACGGACTCGATGCGCTCGCACTGACCAAGCTCGACGTGCTCGATGGGATTGAGACGCTGGAGATTTGCACCGCCTACAAATGCGGCGACGAGATCCTCACCGAGATGCCGGCCGACACGGCCCAGTTGGCCGCGTGCACACCGATCTACGAGTCCATGCCGGGATGGACGCAGCCGACACGCGGTGTCACCCGATTCAGCGACCTGCCGGCGGAAGCGCGCGCCTACATCGCGCGGCTGGAAGCGGTCAGTGGCGTGCCCGCTGCCGTCGTCTCCACCGGCTCCGAGCGCGATCACACCATCGTGCGCGACGACTCCGTCGCCGCGACCTGGTTCTGAACCCTGAACGAGGGGTCTTCACAGGGAGTCACGGAGACACGGAGTGTTTAAGGTCTAATGGTGGGGCGGTGAGCGCTACGTGCCCACCACCGCCGGCGGACCCACGACGTCGTAGACCTTCTTCACGAGGTCCTGACGCATGAAGGGTTTGGCCAGCGGATAGGCGTTCGGCCCGAGGTCATCCGTCAGCAGATACCCGGACACGAAGATGAACTTCATGTCGGGCAGCCGCTCGCGCAGTTTCGCCGCAAACTCCGGTCCCTTCATCATCGGCATCACCACGTCGGTCACCACAAGATCGATGTGGTCCAGTCGCGCTGCAATGTTCAGCGCCTCGACGCCGTTGCTGGCTTCGATGACGTGATACCCCTCGCGGCGCAGGGCCAGGGCAAACAGATTCCGCACCGCCGGCTCGTCGTCGACCAGCAGCACGACAGTCGCCCCCGGTGGCCCTGAGTCCACCGGGGGGGCTGCCGCCACAGGCGCGGGCTTCGACGAGCCGAAGATGGGAAGTTTCATCGCTTCGACCAGTGGTCTTCGCTGATGATCGCCGTCTGCGTGTACTCCTGACCGCCGACACTCAGCACGACCCGGTAGTGGCCGGGTCCGACGGGCGCGAGCACCATGCCGGCACCCGCCGTCGGAAACACCGGCACCGTCGACGGAGCCGCACCCCCGCGGCCCCCGAATCCGGCGCCACCGCCGCGCCCGCCACGGCCGCCGGCGGCGTCCGCCGGTGACGCCTCGCGGCGTGCCTGCATGTTCCAGCGCACACTGTTGATCCCGGCCGTCTTCGGGCCGTCCACTTCCGCGATGATGCGTGCGCCGTCGTACACGCGCACCTTCACGTCGCCAGCGACGTCACGCTGCAGGTAGTAGTGGATGTGCACGCCCGGCTGCCGGCTCTGGCCGTTGAAGTTGTAGTTGGCGCGGAAGGGAACGAGCGAGGGCGTCCACTGAATCACCGGCTGGATCGGCACGAGTGCCGCCGGCTGCGCCTGCACGGGCGCCGTGAGGTGCTGGAACGGCGTGATGTCCGCAATCCAGATGCCGCGGCCGTGGGTCGCCACAATTAGCTCGTTTTCGCGCGGATGGATCTTGAGGTCGTAGATCGGGGTCGTCGGCATGTTGCCGCGCACCTTCGTCCAGGACGCGCCGCCGTCAAGCGAGAAGTGCAGTGCCAGCTCGGTGCCGATGACGAGGAAGTTCGGATTCTTCCGATCCTCCACGATCATGTTGATGCCCGCTTCGGTCGGCAGGTTCGCCGCGATCGACGTCCACGTCTGGCCGTAGTCGCTGGTCTTCCACACAAACGGGCGGAAGTCGTCGTGCCGGTAGCCGGTGATGGTCAGGTAGGCGACCGCCGGGTCATGGAACGACGGCGCGACGCGGCTGACCCAATAGCCGGGATGGCCGGGCACCTTGTCACGGACATTGGTCCACGTGCGGCCGCCATCACGGGTCACCTGCACGTTGCCATCGTCGGTCCCGGCCCAAAGGAGGCCGGGGGTGATGGTGGATTCGTCGAGGGACGTGATCGTGCCGTACTGAATGTTGCCGGTCCCGCCGCGACGGGCCGGGTCGTTGACCGACAGGTCGGGACTGATCTCGGTCCACGTATCGCCACGATCGGGCGAGCGCAACACCATCTGGCCCGCGTGATAAATCGTCTGCGGATTGTGCGGCGAGATCACGATCGGCGCGTTCCAGTTGTAGCGCACCGGTTCCTGGCCCTGCGGACGCCGGTACTGGATATTGCGGGTCTGGGCCGTCCGCTTGTCGGTGCGGCCGATGACGCCGAACTGGCCTTCCGAGTAGACCCACCGGCTGTCGGTGGGATCAGGCATCACGTAGAATCCGTCGCCGCAGGCCCCGATGTTGCCCCAGGCCTCAAACGGAATCGACGACCCGTTCTTCATCGTGCTCGGACCCCACAGACAGCTGTTGTCCTGCGTGCCGCCGTAGACGTTGTACGGGTAGTCCATGTCGTAGCCGACCGCATAAAACTGCGCGAGCGGAATGTTCTGCGGGTCGATCCACGTGCGGCCACCATCAAATGTGATCCCCATGCCGTGGTCATGGCCGAGCAGCATGTGGTTGGGGTCGTTCGGGTTGATCCACATCGCGTGGTTGTCGCCGCCGTAGTTGAAGGGCGACGACCAGGTGCGGCCGCCGTCGGTCGAGTGCGACATGCCGACGCTGAGCAGGTAGATGTGATCCTTGTTGGTCGGGTTCACGCGGATCTGCCCGTAGTAGTACGGGGGATTCGCGCCGAAACCACCACCGCCTCCGCGGCCGCCGCCAGCGCCAGCGGCCACCGGCTGCGGGGCCATCTTCGTCCACGTGCGGCCGGCATCGTCGGACCGGTAGAACTCGTCGCCGATCGTGTTGCCACCGAAGCCTTCGGCCATGCGCTTGACGCGTTCGGCCTGATCACCCTCGCGACTGTTGGCGTTCTCCACCACCGCGTAGACGCGGTTGGAATCCTGACGCGCGATCTGCAGACCGATGCGGCCGATGAGGCCGATCGGCAACCCGTTCGTCAGCTTCGTCCAGGTGCGGCCGCCGTCGGTGGTCTTGTGAATGGCGCTGCCCAGTCCGCCCTCCGCGAACGTCCACGGCTTGCGCACCTTGTCGTAGGTCGCGGCAAACAGGACCTGCGGATTACGCGGATCCATCACCACGTCGACGACACCAATCTCGCGGCCGTCCACCCTGTAGTCGAGTGACTTCACCCAGGTCTTGCCGCCGTCGGTGGTCTTGTACAGGCCCCGCTCCGGGTTGTGCGAGTACAGCTTGCCCAGCGCGGCGACGTAGACAATGTTCGGATCCTTCGGATCGACGACGATGCGGCCGATGTGGTGGGACTCGGGTAATCCCAGGTGCGTCCAGGTCTCGCCGCCGTTGTCGGAACGGTAGACGCCATTGCCCCAGTACGAACTGCGGGAGTTGTTGGCCTCACCGGTGCCGACGTACACAATCTGCGGGTTGGCCTGCGACAGGGCCACGGCGCCGATCGAGATCACCGGCTGGTTGTCGAAGATGGACCGGAAGGAGACGCCGTTGTTCTCCGTCTTCCACAGGCCACCCGATGCGGTGGCTGCGTAGAAGATGCGGGGCGTGGCTTCAACCACGGCATAGTCCACATACCGGCCGCCCTGCGCCGTCGGTCCAATTTCGCGGAAGGTGAGGTTCTTGAAGAGATCAGCCGGCTGCTGCGCCTCAAGACCGCGCGGCCATCCCGCCAGTGCCGTGACGGCCACAATCGCCGCCGCCAAACCGATACGCATCCATCTCCGGGTCGTCGTCATGTCCATCCGCTCCTTGTCGCGTCTTACGCCTGCGCCGAGGCCGGCGCACAGAACTTGTCGAACGCCATCGTCAACTGGTCGGCAATCGCGCCGGCCGTGCGGGATTCGATGTCGCGGCGTTCGATCATGTAGATCAGCTTGCCGTCGCGCAGCAGGGCGATGGACGGCGACGACGGGGGGAAGCCCGAGAAGTACTGGCGGGCCCGGTCCGTCGCTTCGACGTCGGCGCCGGCGAACACGGTCGCGACCACGTCGGGCGTGTGCGCGTGTTTCAACGCTTCGGCGATGCCCGGGCGGGCCTTGCCGGCGGCGCAGCCGCACACCGAATTGACGACCATCATGACCACGCCGGGGCTGGCGACGACTGCGTCCACGTCCGCCGGGGTCCGGCACTCACGCGCACCGACATCAACAAGTTCCTGGCGCATGGGGGCAACGAGATACTCTGGATAAGGCATTCACACTCTCCTGATAGCATTCAAGTATACGGTGCCTGTCCTTCTCTGTGATCTCGATGACACGCTGTTCGACCACCAGCACGCCACCCGGGCCGCGCTGGCCCGCCTGCAGGCGGCGGACCCGCGGTTGCAGCAGTGGCCCCTGGAGGACCTGAAGCGCCGGCATCACCTCCTGCTGGAGCAGTTCCATCAGGAGGTGCTTGCAGGACGACTGACGATTGACGAGGCCCGCGAACAACGGTTCCAGGCCCTGGTCGGCGGGGGAGACGCCGCGGGGCTGGCACAGGCCTACCGGGAAGCCTACACCGCGGACTGGCGGGAAGTCGCCGGCGCGTCCGCCTTGCTGCGCGCGGTGCGCGACCGCGGGTGGGCGGTCGTCATCGTGACCAACAATATTGTCAGTGAGCAGCGATTGAAGCTGGCCCGCATCGGACTGACGGACCTGGTGGACCACCTCGTCACGTCCGAAGAAGTCGGCGTCTCGAAACCCCACGCCGGCATCTTTCATCACGCGCTTGGTGTCGTCGATGCAGCCCCGTCGGGCGCCGTGATGCTCGGTGATGCGTGGCCCGCCGACGTCGAAGGCGCGCGCGCCGTGGGGATTCGCCCGGTGTGGCTCAACCGGCACGGTGCCACAAGTCCGGATCCGTCGGTCGCGGAGTTGCGGGACCTTGTGCCCACCGCCACCGCCCTCGCCACCCTCCTGCCATGAAGTACACACTTACAAGCGAAAACGTGGCGCAGCAACTGGCGGCGATTCGGTCGCGTGTGCAGGCGCTGACGATCGGCCTGGACGAATCCGCATTGAACTGGCAGCCGGCCGGCGGTCGGCAGTGGAGCATCGCGCAGTGCCTGCATCACCTCGCGCTGACGACGGAGTTCTATGCGCAGGCGCTCGACGTCGCGATTGAGGCGGCGCCGCAGGTGACGCTGGACACGCCGGCGCGGCCGAACCTGCTGGGCCGCGTGCTCATCTGGGCGATCGAACCTCCGGTGCGTGTTGGTGTGCCCGCACGCGCCGAGTTGATGCCCCCCTCACGCCATGTGCCCGATGTGGTGCTGCGGCAGTACGACGCGAGCCTCGACCGGCTTGCGGCGCTCGTCGAGCGGGCGTTACGGATCGATGCGGGCCGCGCGCGGTACGCGAATCCGCTCGCCGGTGGCGTGAAGTCCTTCAACGTGGTCACCGGTGTGATGGTGATGCTGGCGCACAACCGTCGGCATCTGGTGCAGGCCGAGCGCGTGCGTACGTTACGTCCGTCGGTGTGACAGGCCGATGCCGCCGATGACCAGCGCGAGGGCGGCCAGCAGTCGTGGCGTCATCGGTTCGGACAGGATGACGACCGCGGCGAGCGCCGTGATCACGGGCACGGCCAGTTGGAGCAGCGCGGCGCGCCAGGCGGCCAGGCGGGGCAGCACCGAATACCACACCGCGTAGGCGAGGCCGGACGCGACGCCGCCGGAGATCACGGCGAGCGTCAATCCGGTTGGTGTGATGGTCGGCGTCTCCATGGCGATCCACGCGACGGGCAGGCTCATCGCCGTGGCGCGCAGAAAATTGTCGGCGGTGGTCGAAAGTGGATCGGCGCTGCGGCGTCCTGCCAGTGAGTACACACCCCAGCACGCACCCGCCGCGATCATCATCAGCGCGCCCGTCAGATCCGGAGCCGCCAGCCCCGGCATGGTCAGGACCAGCAGGCCGGCGATGGCCAACGCCGTGCCGATCAATCCGCGCGGTGAGGGGCGTTCTCCCCGGACGAGTCCGGCGGTGAACATGGTGAGGTGGACGGATGCGAAGAGCAGGAGCGCACCGGCCCCGGCGGCGATACGCGTGTAGGCGAGGGTGAACGCGACCGCGTAGCCGGCGAGCGCTGCCGCCATCAGCCAGGAGCCGCGACCGCTGCGCGAGGCCGCCCTGAACCGGACCAGCAGCGCGAGTACCACGGTGCCGCTCGCCAACCGCACCACCATGAACGTCATCGGATCGAGGAGAGCGCCGCCGAGGGCGCCTCGCGTCAGCAGGGAATTCGCGGCGAATCCAAGCAACGCCAGGACGACGAGGGCAGGCAGAGTCACACGGCGCCATTATCGCGCAGACTCGCCTGCGGTGGCGTCAGCGGGCGGATTGATGCTGCGGCCGCAGCAGGTCGAACACGGTCTTCACCGGCGCAAATGTGGAGCCTGGCACTTCCACGAAGACCGTATTCCAGCCGGCCATGCTGCCGTTCCACAGGCCGGGACGCTCCAGGGCGGTGATGGGGCGTCCGTCGACGGTCTTGCGTGTGACAAAGGCCGTGTGGGGATCGACAAACGACGCCAGTTCGAATGGCCGCCCATCGTAGCCGCGCAGTCCGCAGATGAGGTCGACGGGATTAAAGTGCGTTGCACGTGCAAATAAACGGGCTTGCTCCGGATCGTCGAGCGCCACCTGCGCGGGTTCCACGATCTGCAGGCTCTCGCGGCCATCGGCATGTCGGACCCAGAACGGCGCGCCGCCCGGTTCTCCGTCGTTGCGTACCACGCCACACACCCGCAACGGACGGTGCAACGCGGCCGTGATGTCCGACGCCGGGGCATCGGCCGACACCACCCGCCCGAATTGTGCCGCCGCGAAGGCGCGCGCGGCGTCCACATCCGCAGGAGACGGAGATGGAACGGTGATGCCGTGAAGGTGTGCAAACACCGTCGCTTGCAGTCGTGCGAGATACCCGATCAACAGCCGTTTCCAGTGCACCACCTCATCGCTTGCGTCGGAGGGCAGGACGTTGTCGATGTTTTTCACGACGAGGATGTCGCCGCCCGAGTCCTGCAGGTTCTGCAACAGTGCGCCGTGCCCGGACGGGCGCAGCACCAGCGCCCCGTCGGCCCGTCGCAGCGGCCTCCCCTGGTCGTCGAGCGCGAGTGTGTCGGTCGCCGGTTGTTGCGTTGAGAACGTGACGGACAATCGGACGTTCTGGCCGTCGGCCTCCACGAGCGGCCGCACGGCAGCCAGGCTGGATTCAAAGCTCGCCAGGGTGTCCGTCGGGATCGTGAAGTGTACGCGGGACACGTCGTCGGCGTCGCGTGTGTATCGACTGGCCTCACGAAGATGCTCCTCGAAGGCGGTGCGTACCCGTGCGCCACGGTGAAACGGCACGAGCGCCTTGGGCAAGGCGGACAAGCGGCACTCAACCAAGAGAGTGTGCAACACGAGCCGCTCGTCTGCGTCGGTGCCCGGGGCAAGACCGCAGCGCTGACGCAGGGCATCGCGGAATGGAAAGTCAGCAAGACGCGCGAAAAACTCGCGCACTGCTGGCGACTCTGATGGCTGGCGCCGGTCCTGCAGGGCGCTGGTCAGGTCACTGAACATCCGGGTGGCCGCACCCGACGCGGGCACAAACGTCATGACACGCCCGGCGGCCGCCGCGGAGGCCGCGCCAGTGAGCAGCGCTTCGGTGTCAGTCTCGTCCGAGGCCGAGATTCGCGCGATGCCATCTCCGAGGGTGGCCGGGCGCACGAGTGCAATCGGTGGCGGCGGGTGCCTCAGCAGGTTGAGAAACGCAGCCGCGACGTCAGGCTCGATCCCCACGGCGGCGAGTTGTGCGAGATCGGCGGATGTCAGATCTCGCTCGGAGGAGATGGCCACATCGCCAGTGTAATCGACCCGTTGCCCGCCTGCCGCACGAGCCGGTGGGCTGGGATAAGGGGCTCGCCTGACCTTTACGGCCAGGGCCAGCGTGACGTCGAGTGTGCGTGCGGCGGTCGTGGTGAGATTGACCGTCACGACCTTGTCGGCAAACCCGGAGAGTCCGATCCGGATCTGGTGGGGACCGAGTGGCAGCTGCAGGGCATACTTGCCATCCAGATCCGTCACCGTCGTGTGTGACGTGCCTGCCACCTCCACTGTGACGCCGGGCAGCGGCGACGCGTTGATGGCATCCAGCACCCGGCCGATGACCCGGCCCTGCTGCGGTGCCTGGGCGTTGACGCCAAGTGCACTCGCCGCAATCACGGCCAAAACGAGCGCCGCGCGACAGAAAAATTTCATGTGTCCAGTCCTCCAAATGCACGTACCGCCCACGCGGCCGTGTCCTACGAGGACCGAGACTATGGAGGGGCTGTGATCTGTACGGGACGTCGTGGTTACAGAGGCGTTAACAGATGGGGAGATGGGGAGATGGAGTGTTCCTGGAATTTACATTGGCGTCTTCTGGTGGAAACATGGCAATTGCATCGTTCACTGCGGTGTAACGTCGGCGTCACAATGACGCAACGGAGATGACGATGAAGGGGGATGGCGTGGGGAGAATCGCAGGGTGGGTCACGGGAGTGATGGTGGGGTTGAGCCCGGTATGGGTGATGGCGCAGGCGGCGCAACCAGCGCAGCCGACGGTCGGCTCACCGGCGCCGACGGTGCCGTCCATCCGGGTGGGAGCGACCATCTTTGCCGACTACACGGTGGTGGAGGCGCCAAAGGTCCGGGACGCGGCCGGCCGCGATGTCACCGGCAATGCGTTCAACGTGATGCGCAGCTACATCAACGTGACCGGATCGGTCACCGACCGCATCACCTTCCGCATCACGCCGGACATCGTCATGCAGAACGACAGCAACGTGGCGGGGTCGCTGATGTTCCGGCTGAAGTTCGCCTACTTCAACGTGGCGCTGCCGCACGACATGAGCGTCCGTGCGGGCATGCAGCAGACGCCGTTTGTTGACGGCCAGGAGAGCGTGTATAGGTATCGCTTTCAGGGTTTGTCGTTCGGCGAGCGTGATGCCGCGCTGGCGTCCGCAGATATTGGCGTCTCCTGGCGTTCGCCGCTTGGGAAGTATGGCGATGTGCACGTCGGTGTCTATAACGGCGAGGGCTACAACAAGGCAGAGGTGAACGAACAGAAGGCGCTGATGGCGCGGGTCACGGTGCGCCCGATGCCCGACCACGGCATCGCGAAGGGACTGCGCCTCACCGGGTATTACCACGCGGATGCGTATGTGAAGGATGCGCCGCGGACGCGCGCGATGGGCACGATCTGGTTTGAACACGCGCGGTTCAACGCCGGGCTGGACCTGCTGAAGAAGGTCGATCAGCCGCTGCCCACCGCGACGAAGGTGACGGGCGAAGGGCTGTCAGTGTTTGTGACGCCGTTCTTCGACCGCAAGGGACGCGGCCTGGAAGGCCTGCTGCGCATGGACTTCTTCGATCCGAACGTGGACGTGGCGGGGTCGCAACGCCGGGTGATTGCCGGCCTGGCCTGGTGGTTCCCGAAGCCGGGGACGGCGACGGCCGCGCTGTTGGCCAGCGTCGAGCAACTGAGCTACCGCGGCGGCGCGGTGCCGCGCGCGACCGATCGCAAGTTCGGCGTCCACGCGCTCATCACGTTCTAGTGCACCCGTGCACCCGTGACCGGGTGCACTACCTGAACGGCGCCCTTCGATGCCTCGTGGCCTGTTCGTAGGCGTAGGAGAGCCGGAGGAGCGTGGCCTCGTCCCACGCGCGGCCGAAGAAGGTGATCCCCGCAGGGAGCGTGTTGCCGCGGGTGTAGCCCATCGGTACGTTGATGGCGGGGAAGCCGGACGTTGGTGAAAACACCTGGCTGTTGTCGCCGTGCGGCGTGTTCAGGTCGCCGATCAGGCGCGGCGGGAAACTCCACGTGGGATACACGTAGGCGTCCAGCGTCAGTTCGTCCATGCGTGCGGTGATCGCCGCGCCGTAGGCGGCGCGGTAGCGGCCTTCGGCCTGGCACGCGGGTGACTCGGGCGTCGTGGGTTTGGCCTCGGCGGCCGACTGCAGGCGCGACTGCACGGAGGGATGAAACCGCCGCGAGCGCAGGACATCCGCGAGTGTTGAGACCGGCGTCTTGCCGGCGTGCCGCGCAAACCACTGCGCGATGTCGTAGGGGAATCCCGCACAGGTGCCCGCACCTTGTTCGCGCCGCACCCCGGAGAGATCAATCGCCGCAGGATCGATGATCGTGGCACCGGCCGCCTCAAGCGCCTTCACCGCCGCCGCAAACACCGCCGCGACCTCCGCGTCCACACCACCCACACCACCCACGCCACCTACACCACCTACGCCACCTACGCCACCCCGCTCATACGCCTGTCGCAGCACCCCGATACGTGCGCCTTTGAGTCCGTCGGTGCGCAGATGGTCCGCATATCGCGGGATCGTCCGGCCGACCGCCGCGGCGGTGACTGGATCGTCAGGGTCGGCGCCAACAATGGTCTGGAAGATGGCGACGGCGTCTTCCACGGTTCGCGCCATCGGCCCGGCGATATCCGCCTGCAGGTTGAGCGGCACCACACCCGTGCGGCTTGTGAGTCCCATCGTGGACCGAATACCCACGAGCGCCTGATGCGCGGAGGGACCCCGGATGGAGTTGCCCGTGTCGCTGCCGAGGCCGGCCGCGCCGAAGCTGGCGGCCACTGCGGCGGCGGTTCCGCCTGAAGAACCGGCGGTGACACGGGAGGTGTCGTAGGGGTTGCGTGTGTAGCCGGGATGCACGGAGCTCACCGTTTCGTATGGGCTGAACGCCCACTCGGCCATGTTGGATTTTGCGAGCACCAGTGCGCCGGCCGCCTTGATGCGTGCGACCTGGAATGCATCGCGATCCGAGACGAAACCCTCGAGCGCGAGCGAGCCGGCGGCGCTCTGTATCCCGATGGTCTCAAAGTTGTCCTTGACGATCATCGGCACGCAGTGGAGGGGGCCGCGTGGCCGGCCCGCCGCGAAGTCGCGGTCCATGGCGTCCGCTTCGGCCAGCGCCTGCGGGTTTGCCTGGGTGAGGGCGTTGAGCCTGGCGCCGGCGGTGTCGTGCGCGGCGATGCGCGCGAGATAGGCCTCCACAAGCGTGCGGCACGTCAGTGTCTTCGCGCGGAATCGCGCCTGGATTTGTGCGATCGAGAGTTCGACGACATCGATGGACGACTGCGGCGTGGCCCGGACGGGCAGCGAGGCGAGCACCACTAGCAGGACCAGCAACAGGGGACGCGTGGGCATCGGGGCACCTCGCGCCACAGTTTATTCCCCAGTCGATTCCGATCACTGCGGAATATTCTGCGGGGATTCGCCCCGGGTGGCTGCCTCCCCTCGGGAGCCGCGTGGCACCAGATTTGCAACGGCGAGGGGCATGTCAAGGCGGTAAGGTGGGCCAACGATGAAGAACACGATTGTGATGAGTGTGGCGTTGGCGATGACTCTGGGCCTGACGGCGGCCGTGACGGCACGAACCGGCACACCGGCGCAGGCCGCGGCCGGCGACAAGGTCAAGGGTGAAGCCATCTACAAGGCCCAGAAGTGCTCGATGTGCCACCGCATCGGGACCGTCGGCGCCAAGATGGGCCCGGAACTGACGAAGGTCGGGGCCACACGCAATCAGGCGTGGTTGCACAAGTACCTGTCGGATCCGAAGGCGGAGAATCCGAAGAACAAGATGCCGGCCGTGAAGGTCAAGGGCGCGGACCTCGATCACCTCGTCGCGTACATGTTGTCGCTCAAATAGGAGTCCCATGCCAGCCACGCCCACCAATCCCGACCGTCGCCGCTGGCTCGACTGGGTGCTGGGGTCGTGGTTTGCGGGGGTGTGTGGCGCGGTCTTTTTCCCGGTGGTTCGTTATCTCAGTCCCCCTGAGATCAGCGAACCACCGACGTTGACGGTCAAGGCCGGGCCTGCCGCCACGCTGGCGCCGAACACCGGACGTCTCGTCCCGTTCGGCCAGAAGCCGGCCTTGGTGGTCCGCCTCAAGAACGGGGAACTCCGCGCGTTCGCGGGCACGTGCACCCATCTGGCGTGCACGGTGCAGTATCGTCCTGACCTTGAACACATCTGGTGCGCGTGTCACAACGGTCACTACGACCTGACAGGGCGCAATATCTCCGGACCACCGCCCAAGCCGCTGGATTCGTACGAGGCGCACGAACAAGGGGACGAGATCGTCATTTCACGGCGCACGTGAGACCCGCATGAGCATCAGAACGTGGTTGGCGGAACGGCTCCCGATAGACGCGGTGCAGGCCGCAATCGACCACAAGACCGTGCCGCTGCACCGGCACTCGTTCTGGTACTACCTCGGCGGGATGACGCTGTTCTTCTTCGGCGTTCAGGTCGCCACCGGCATTCTCCTGCTGCTGTATTACCGGCCCTCGTCGGCCGAGGCCTACGACAGCGTGCAGTTCATCATGACGCGTGTGCCGTTCGGCTGGTTGATCCGGTCGTTGCACTCGTGGTCGGCCAACCTGATGGTGGCCGCGGCCTTTATTCATCTGTTCAGCGTGTTGTATCTGAAGGCGTACCGGAAGCCCCGCGAGTTCACATGGCTCTCCGGCATGGTGCTGTTGTTCATCACGATGGGCTTCGGGTTCACGGGCTACCTGCTGCCGTGGAATGAACTGGCATTTTTCGCGACGCGCGTCGGCACCGACATTCCCGGCGCGATTCCCGTGGTGGGGGATGCGATTGTCACGTTCCTCCGCGGCGGTCCGGATGTGACGGGCGCGACGCTGACGCGGTTCTTCGGCATTCATGTGGCCGTCTTGCCGGCCATCACGACCGTCGTGCTTGGCCTGCACCTGTTGCTCGTGCAGTACCACGGCATGAGCGTGCCGCCGTCGATCGAGGACGAAGCCGCACGCATCGGCCGGCCCGTGCGGGTGATGCCGTTTGTGCCGCACTTCGCCCTCCGCGACCTGTTCGGATGGATGGTCGCGCTCGCGTTGCTGGCCGGACTCTCGGCCTATCTGCCGTGGGAACTGGGCCGCAAAGCCGACCTGTTTGCCGCCGCGCCGGCCGGTATCCGCCCCGAGTGGTATTTCCTGTGGACGTTCCAGGCGCTGAAGCTGGTGCCGGGGCACGTGCTCGGTCTTGAAGGCGAACTCGTGGCCATTTCCGTACTCAGTCTGGGCGCGCTCGGCATCCTGCTGTTGCCGTTCCTGGATCCCAACACCACACGTTCCCGGCGCGTCGTCAACTGGCTCGCGTCGGCGGCGCTGCTGTTCATGGCGGTGATGACGATCTGGGCGTATTGGGGAGGCGAGTGATGACGCCAACGATCCGTCACGCAGTGGTGGTCGGCGGCCTGGCCGTCTGGCTGGGTGCGACCGGGTGGGTGGTGGTCGCCAGGCAGCCGGGCACGGCCAACGTGCAGGACCCGGCCGTCGCGTTTCAGGGCGATGTGCATCAGCAGAACGGCGTGACGTGTGCGACGTGCCACGGCGCCGGCACTCCGGGCCCTGTCGATCGGACGAAGATCGCGGCCCTGTGTGCGTCGTGTCACAGCGACCCGGCCTTCATGCGGAAGTACCGGCCGCAGGTGCGCACCGACCAGCATGCGCAGTACCTGACGAGTGTGCATGGCCAGCAGATGTCGAAGGGGGAGACGCGCGTGGCCACGTGCAGCGATTGCCACAAGGCCCACGGCGTGCTCCCCGTGCGTGACGCCCGGTCCCCCGTGGCGCCGGCGAATGTGGCGGCCACGTGCGCCACCTGTCACGCCGACGCCGATCGCATGACGGCGTTCAGCCGCGACCCGGCCGTCTTTGATGACTGGTCGCATTCAGTGCATGCGGATGCACTGCTCGAACGTGGAGACACCTCTGCACCGACGTGCAGCACCTGTCACGGCAGCCATGGGGCCACGCCGCCAGGTATTGATTCGGTGGCAAACGTCTGTTCGACCTGTCACGTGCGCGAAGCCGAGTTGTATCGGGCCAGCACCAAACGCGCCGCGTTCGAGGCCATGGACATGCCCGCGTGTCTCACGTGCCACTCCAATCACAAGATCGTGCACCCCAACGACGGGTGGATCGACTTCAAGGAACCAGCGTTGTGCGCGACGTGTCATGCCACCGACACCCCGGGTGCGCCGGTCATTCGCACGATGCGCTCGGGCTTCGATCAGCTCAACGCCAGTTTCCACGAGGCTGAAGCCGTGCTGACCCGCGCCGAAGAGGCGGGCATGTTGGTGGACGACGGGATGACGGCGTTGCGGGACGCGCAGGAGCGCCGCGTGCGCCTTCGCGTGCTGGTGCATTCGTTTGCCGAAGAGCCGTTTACCGCGTCATTGACGGAAGGTCTTGCGGCCACCACGCGTGCGCAGGCGGCCGGTGAAGCGGCGCTCGAGGAGTTGTCGTTCCGTCGCCGCGGTCTCGCACTGGCCACGCTTGCGATCCTCGGATTCCTGCTCACGCTCGGGATCAAGATTCGGAGTTTGCCGAAACCGTAATATGCGGTTGATCCGATCTGGTGGACGGTTTAGTTACGCTGCGTAAGTCATCTTTCGTTCGTACGCCGCCGGACTCATCCGCCCGGCGGAGGAGTGCCGACGCCGTTGGTTATAGAACACTTCGAGGTAGTCAAACAAGCGGGCCTTGGCGTCGCCGTGACTCTCGAACCACTCGCCGAGTTCGCTCTTGACCGTCGAGAAGAACGCTTCCATGACGGCGTTGTCATAGCCATTGCCTCGGCGGCGCATGCTGCAGGTGATGCCGTGCGTCGCCAAGACCTCGCGATAGTCCTCGCTGGCGTACGTCGAACCGCGGTCGGAGTGATGGAGTAAGCCGGCGTCCGGGCACCGCCGCTTCAGCGCCATCTCGAGTGCGTTGATGGTGAGATGACGATCGTTGACCGCACTGATCGCCCAGCCGACGACAAACCGTGCATACAAATCGACGATCGCCGCCAGGTACGCTTTGCCCTGGTCGCCGATGCGCAGCTCGGTCGTGTCGCCGACCCACCGTTGATGGGGCGCCTGGGCGGTGAAGTCCTGCCGCAGCACGTTGTCGGCGATCGGTTGATCGTGATCGCTGTCCGTGGTGACCTTGTACCGCTTGACCACCCGGGCGATGAGGCCTTCTTCCTGTTTCAGCCGAATGATTCGCTTCCGACTCACATGTTCGCCCCACTCGATGAAGTCATCATGAATGCGCGGACTGCCGTAGTACCCGCGGCCGCCCGCAAACGACGCGTGCACGAGCACCTTCAGCCGTCGATCTTCTTGTGCGCGTTTCGATTCCGGGCGCGTGCGCGAGGCATAGAACCCGCTGGGCGATACGCCCAGCGTCCGACAGAGCGTG
>VFZF01000025.1 GCA_016871335.1 Acidimicrobiia bacterium | reverse complement strand
GATGCGGCGTCGTGGGTTCTCCTCGCGTGATACCGCGGCGTACCGCGCAGGTCTGGTCGCGGTCTCGAACCGGGCCTTTGAATACACCGATCGCATCGAAGCCGAGGTCGCGCACTCGGCGGAGGCCCTTTCGCAGGCGCGCTCGCGAGCGACCGCGTCGACGACCGGCAGTGACAACGCGACAACACTTCTCAAAGCCGCGGTGCAGTTGCTTGACGATGTGCGTGACAGTGGGACGCGGCCGTTTTCGCTGATGGCACGCCTTGCGTTTATCGGCAAACGCCTCCTCCGCAGCGTCGTCGAACGCGGCTGGATGTCCGAGCGCGACTACGACGCGTTCATGGACCACGTTCGCACGGTGGCCACCGAAATCAGCGAAGACGATGCGGCGGTGACGGCGCAGCGGTTGAACCGCGAGGTGTTTCTGGAGCGGTACGGGCATCTGCGGCCGGGCACGTACGACATTGCGTCCCTGCGCTATGCGGACGAGCCATCGTATTTTGGACTCGAACGCGCTGAAGCGCCGGGACGACGAGGCGCGAAGCGGCCATTCAGGTTGTCGCCTGAGGCGGCACGACAGATCAACCGCGCGTTGAAGCGGGAAGGCTTCGCGCTTGATGCCGACGGCCTGCTTCGATTCGTCCGGCTGGCCATAGAGGCGCGCGAACGCGTCAAGTTTGAATTCACCAAGAACCTGTCGGATGCGTTGGAGCTGATCGCGCGTGCCGGGGCACTGCGCGGACTGAGCCGGGAGGATCTGGCGCACCTGACGGTGGAACAGATCACCCAGATCAAGCGGCCGGATCTATGGCCCGCGGCGACGGCGACGGCCCGCGCACGGCATCAGGTGGCGATGACGTTGTCGTTGCCGCCGCTTGTGACCCAACCCGATGACCTGTTTGTAGTGCAACGGCCGACGGCACGGCCGAACTTCGTGACCCAGCGCGCGGTGCGCGCTGATGTGGTGGTCTTGTCCGGTCCGGGCGCATCGACCGAGTCACTTGAAGGCAAGGTGGTGGTGATCGAGCAGGCGGATCCGGGTTTCGACTGGGTGTTCACGAAACGCATCGCCGGTCTCATTACCAAGTACGGGGGCGTGGCGTCACACATGGCGATTCGATGTGCCGAATTCGGGTTGCCGGCGGCGATTGGCTGCGGCGATGTGTTGTACCGGCAATTGATCACCGCCAACGGTGTATATCTCGATTGTGCCCAGGGCCATGTGAGGCCGATTCGCTGATGCGCGTCCTCGTCTCCCAGCGCACAGTCGACGGGCCACACGGTGATCCCCGGGATGCGCTCGAACACACGTACGTCCGGTTCTTCGAGCGCCATGGTCTTGAAGTGGTGCCCGTCTCCAATGCGTCGGGCGAGGTCGCTCGGTACTTTGATCTGCCGGCCGCAGGCGTGGTGTTGACCGGCGGCAATGACGTGGGGGCGTCGGCCGATCGCGACCGCACGGAAAGTGCGCTCGTGACCGGCGCTGTGGCCCGACGATTGCCCGTGCTCGGCATTTGCCGCGGCATGCAGTTCCTCAATGTGTATTTTGGCGGCACCCTCGTCACGGATCTGTCCACCCACCGTGCGTGGTCGTGGCAGCGACCCGGTCAGATGCATCGCGTGCAGATTGTGGATGCCGGCGCGCTGGAGTGGATCGGTGCGCCGGTCTTCGAGGTCAACTCCTTCCATCAGCAGGGCGTCACCATCGCCACGCTGGCCTCGTCTCTGCGGGCCTTTGCGCAGGACACCGATTCGGACATCGTGGAAGGCGTGTTTCATCCGGGGCTGCCTGTCGCCGGTGTGCAGCACCACCCGGAGAGACGCGACGGGGGATGCCTGCCGGACGATCGGTTGATCGACGCGTTTCGCCAGCGGCGGGGGTATTGGACATGTCAGTGACTGCCATTGTGCTGGCCGCGGGGATGGGGACTCGCCTTGGGGCGCTCACCGCGGAAAAGCCGAAGGCGATGCTCGAGTTCGAGGGGCACACGCTGATCGATCACCAGATCGCGGCGTTCCGCCGGTGCGGTGTCTCACGCGTCGTGATCATCGGCGGCTATCGGGACGAGTGCCTGCCGTCTGCCGGTGTGCTGCGGTACCGCAACGATCGATTCGCCGAGACGAACATGGTCGAGTCGCTGATGGTGGCGCGCCAGGAACTCGCCGGCGACGTGCTGATCACCTATGGCGATGTGGTGTTCGACGACGCGACTTTGCGGACCGTCCTTGGGGCGACGTGTGAGATCGGCGTCACGGTCGACATGGACTGGCAGGACTACTGGCGCGCACGGTTCGGCAATCTGGAGACCGACGTGGAAGTGCTGGAACTGGCGGAAGGAGGCGTCACGCGCATCGGTCAGTCGAACCCGGCGCCGGATCAATTGCATGCGCGGTATGTCGGCATGATTCGCCTGAACGCCGCCGGGTGTGCCACCGTGCAATCCGTGTACGACGCGACGCGTGCGGCGCGGTTGGGGCAGCCCTGGCAGACGTCGAAGAGTTTCGAGAAGGGCTATATGACCGACCTGCTGCAGGAGTTGGTGGATCGCGGTCACCGGGTGGACGCCATCGGGATTCGTCGCGGCTGGCTGGAGTTTGATACGGTCGAGGACGTGGCGCTGGCGACCGAGTGGGCGCAGGCGGGAACGCTCGCGCGATTCTGCCGGTTGGGTTGATTTCACCATGGAACTCTATGGTGTTCTCCTGGTCGCGATCGTGGCGGCTGAGGTGGCGATGCGCGTCGGGCTGCGGTTGCTCGCGAAGCAGGACGGTCTCATCGCGTTTGACGAAGTGCCGACGATCACGCCGGCCGCGCTCGATCGCTTCTTTGATCATGGCTTCGACCCGGAGCTGGGATGGATTCGCAAACCCAATACGCGCAAGAAGGACATGGGCCGGTTTGCGTACTCGATTGACGCACGCGGGTCGCGCGTGAATCCCGGGCACGAACATCTGCCGGTCGGCGTGGTCACGGTCGGCGATTCGTACACGTTCTGCCGCGAGGTCGAAGACGCCGACACGTGGCAGTGGGGTCTGGCGGAGCGGCTCCAGACCAACGTGCTGAACTTCGGTGTCGGCAACTACGGATTCGATCAGGCGTTGCTCAGGCTCGAGCGGGAGTTTCCCACCGCTCCGGCACCGATCGTGGTGATGGGCGTCGTGCCGTCCACCATTGCGCGGATTCTCAGCGTCTGGAAGCATTACAACGAGTACGGCAACTTCTTCGCCTTCAAACCGCGCTACGTGCTTGAGCACGGCGCGTTACGGTTGCGGCCGACGCCGGTCACATCGCGTAATGACTTCTTCCGGCTGGCTGAGATCCTGCCGGGCGTCCAGGCGCACGACGAGTTCTATCGCACACGGTTCCTGCGCGAGGCGTTCCGGGCGCCATACCTGCTGTCGGCCATGAGGAACTGGCGCCGGCTTGCGCTGGCGCCCGCCAAAGCTGCGCGCCGGATCGGGCCGCGTCTGGGCCTCGACGAAGCGCCATTTGCGGCGCTCGTGACCGCCCTCGACAGCGGTGGCGCAGGCCAGACCGCGCGGCTGTTCGCCGAGCCAGGGCCGGCGGCGTTGCTCGACGCCCTCGTCGGCGAATTTGTCGCCATGGGGCAGCGGCTCGGCTTCACCCCCGTGCTCCTGATCATGCCGATGAAGGATGATCTGTATCTGATGCAGCGTCGCGGGCACTTCTATCGGAACTTTGTGGACCGGGCCGCGCGCCGCCTCCCGGTCGTGGATGCGGCGGATGCGTTGCTCGCTTCTGGCAACGTGCGCGCCTTGTTTCGTGAATGGCACTACAACCCCGCCGGGAACGCGCGCGTGGCCCAGCTGCTCGCCGACCGGCTTTCCACCCTGAACCTGAGAGATCGCTTATGACCGCACAGACGTTTGAATGGCGCAATAAATCCGTGCTCGTGACCGGAGGTACCGGATCGTTCGGCCGCAAGTTCATTGAGGCCCTGCTGAAGCGGCAGCCCCGCAAAGTCGTCATCTTCAGTCGCGATGAACTCAAGCAGCACGAGATGCGCCAGCAGTTCAGCGATGAGGGCGACTCGGTCGTCCGGTACTTCATCGGTGACGTGCGCGATGGCGAACGGCTGCGTCGTGCCTTCGACGGCATCGATGTGGTGGTGCACGCGGCCGCCCTCAAGCAGGTGCCGGCGTGTGAATACAATCCGCTCGAAGCGATCAAGACCAACATCGACGGCGCGCGCCACATCGTGGATGCGGCGATTGACGCGAAAGTGGAACGGGTCATGGCGCTGTCGACCGACAAGGCCGTCAGCCCCGTGAACCTCTACGGCGCCACCAAACTCGTCGCCGAAAAACTGTTTGTCCAGGCCAACGCCTATGCCGGTGGCCACGGGCCGATCTTCTCCTGTGTGCGCTACGGCAACGTGGTTGGCAGCCGCGGCAGCGTGGTGCCGTTGTTCCGGCAGCAGCGCGACACCGGCACCGTGACGTTGACCGACGAGCGCATGACGCGCTTCTGGATCACGCTCGACCAGGGTGTGGACTTCGTGTTGACGTGCACCCAGGAGATGGCCGGCGGCGAGGTGTTTGTGCCGAAGATTCCGAGCATGCGGATGGTGGACCTCGCCCGCGTGCTGGCGCCCGGCTGCAAGGTCGCTGTCACCGGCATCCGGCCCGGCGAGAAGCTGCACGAAGTGCTGGTGTCGGAGGACGAAGCCCGCAGCGCCCGTGACGTCGAGGGCAAATACGTGATCGAGCCGCTGCATCCCTGGTGGACGAACCCGCGGTGGAGCCACGGGACGCGTCCGGCCGACGGGTTCCGGTACGCCAGCGACAACAATCCCGAGTGGCTGACCGACGATCAACTGCGCGACATGATCGGGGAGCCGAAGTAATGTCCACGCTCGCCTTGCACGGCGGCGCGCCTGTCCGCAGCGCCCTGCTGCCGTACGGGCGTCAGATGATCGATGACACCGACGTGTCGGCGGTGGTGGCCGCGTTGACGAGCGACTTCCTGACGACCGGGCCCGCTGTCGAGCGGTTCGAACGCGCGTTTGCGTCGTTTGTGGGCGCGAAACACGCCGTGGCCGTGTCGAACGGCACGGCGGCGCTGCACGTGGCTGCGGCAGCGGCGGGTGTGCGTGCGGGCGACCGTGTGGTCACCACGCCGCTCACCTTTGTGGCCAGCGCGAACTGCGCGCGCTATCAGGGCGCCACGCCCGTGTTTGCGGATGTACACCGCGATACCCTGACCATCGACCCGGCACAGGTGGACGACGCGTGCCGCGCCGGCGCGCGCGCGATTGTCACCGTGGATTACGCCGGCTTGCCGTCCGACCTCGATGACCTCCTCGCGATCTGCCAGGCGCGGGGCGCCGTGCTGATCGAGGACGCGGCGCATGCCGTTGGTGCCACCTATCGCGGCCGTACTGTCGGCAGTGTGGCGCACCTGACGACCTTCAGCCTGCATCCGGTGAAGCAGATGACCACCGGTGAGGGGGGCGTCATCACCACCAATGATGACGCGATGGCCACGGCGATGCGGCGGTTTCGCAACCACGGCATCACCCTGACTGCGGCGGAACGTGAGAAGCGCCACGCGTGGGCCTACGACGTCGAGGATCTGGGCTACAACTACCGGCTCACCGATGTGCAGTGTGCGCTCGGTCTGAGCCAGATGGCGAAGTTGCCCGGGTACCTGGCGCGGCGTCGCGACATCGCGGCGGCGTTTGACGCCGCGTTGGCGGACCTGCCGACGCTGGAACGGCCGGCGCGGTGTGCCGACCGGGACTCAAGCTGGCACCTCTATGTAGTCCGCCTGAATCTTGATCGCCTGACCACCGGGCGGGCGGAGATCTTCGCCGCCCTCCGGGCGGAGAACATCGGCGTCAATGTCCACTACGTGCCCGTGCCCTGGCATTCCACCTTCGCCGGCACTCCGGGTGCCGGTCGCGGCCACTGGCCGATCGCCGAGGCGGAGTACGAACGGCTGTTGACGCTGCCGCTGTGGCCCGGGATGTCCGATGCGGACGTGGCCGATGTGGTGACCGCTGTGCGCAAGGTGCTGGGAGCCTTCACGAAGTAATGGCCACCACGCGTGCCCTCGTCGTCGGGTGCGGGTCAATCGGACGCCGCCACCTGCGGAATCTGCACGCGCTCGGGTACGGCACGTTGTGGGCGACTGATCCCGATCCGGCGGCGCGCGCGCTGGCGGCTGAGGAGTCGGGGGCGACGCCGATGGGGTCGCTCGAGGAGGCGCTTGCGACCGGCCCATCGCTGGTGCTGGTGTGCACCCCGCCGCACCTGCACGTGCCTTTCGCGCGTCGCGCCATTGCTGCCGGCGCGGATGTGTTCATCGAGAAGCCCATCGACGTTGCCGTGACCCCGGACCTGGACGCGTTGCTCGGCGAGGCGGACGCCGCCGGGCGCATCGTCGCCTGCGGCTACAACCTGCGATGCCATGCCGGATTGCGGGCCGTCAAAGCCGCAGTGGACGCAGGACAGGTTGGCCGCGTGTACACGATTGATATCGAGTTCGGGTTTTATCTTCCCGATTGGCGGCCGGGCGTGGACTACCGCGCCAACTACGGTGCCCGGCGGGAACAGGGCGGTGGCATCCTGCTTGATGCGTCGCACGAAGTGGATTACCTGCGGTGGCTCGGGGGTGACGTCGCCAGTGTCCACGCCGTGCTGCAGAAGTCGAGTGATCTGGAGATGGACGTTGAGGATACAGCGTGGCTGACCTGCCGCATGGTGAGCGGCGTGCTCGCGCAGGTCCGGCTGGACTGTCTGCAGCGCCGGTATTCCCGTCGCTGCAAGGTGGTGGGATCTGAGGCGACCGTCGAATGGTCGTGGCAGGACGGGGTTGTGCGCTGGGTGCCTGGCGCCGAGGCACAACCGCTGGCCGCGGTGCCTGATCCGAATCTGATGTACCTCGATGAATTGCGCGATCTGATGGAGGCCGTCACAACCCGGCGGGCGCCGGTGAGTACGGGCCGGGACGCCCGGGCATCGCTCGCCGTGATTGATGCCGCACGTCTTTCGTCGGCCGATCGTCGTGAGGTCCACCTCTGAGCCGGGTCGTCGTCATTGTGCAGGCCCGCATGGGGTCGAGCCGTTTCCCCGGCAAGGGACTCGCCGATGTCGCCGGGCGTCCCATGATTGCGCGGGTGGTGGCGCGGGCACGGCGGATTGCCGCAGACGCACAGGTGGTGGTCGCGACGACGACTGACGCCGGTGATGATCGGCTGGCGTCGGTTGCTGAGGCGGAGGGCGCCGGGGTGTTTCGCGGACATCCACTCGACGTGCTTGACCGGTTCCAGCAGGCGGCGATCCAGGCGCGCGCCGACATTGTGGTGCGGGTGACTGGCGATTGTCCGGTGCTCGATCCCGCGGTGGGCCGTCAGGTCCTCGACACACTGCGTCGCGAGGGCGTCGCGTATGCGTCGAACGTCCACCCGCCGACGTTTCCTGATGGTCTTGATGTGGAAGCGTTCACGGCGCGGGCGCTGGCAGCGGCGTGGGCGGAAGCCACAGACGTGTCGGATCGTGAACATGTGACGCCGTTTCTGTGGCGGCAGCCGGACAGGTTTGCCGCCAGCGTGGTACGCCATGACCCCGATCTCTCTCCCCATCGGTGGACCGTGGATGAACCTGCGGACCTCGCGTTTGTCTCCGCGATGTTGGAGACGTTTGATGCTGACGCGCGCGACCATGTGACGATGCAGGAGCTGCTTGAGCTCCTGGCGCGTCGGCCAGACCTGCACGCCCGGGCTCCGCAGTTGGTGCGGAATGCCACGTATCGCGCCCCGGAGGCGCGTTCTCATGAGTCTTGACGACGATTTCAGACGCCGGATGCACGCCCGCATTCCCGGGGGGGCGCACACGTACTCGAAGGGTGACGACCAGTTGCCGCAGATCGCGCCGGCCGCCTTCGGGCGGGGGCAGGGCGGCCATGCCTGGGACCTGTCCGGCCGCGAGTTCATCGACTGGGGCATGGGCATCAACAACGTGCTGATCGGCCACGCCGAACCAGCCATTGACGAGGCCGTCATCGAGGCCATCCGGGGCGGCCAGAATTTTTCGCGACCGACGCCCCGTGAGTTGGAGGCGGCTGAGGCGGTGCTCGGCCTGTTCCCGCACTTCAACATGGTCAAGTTTGCGAAGGACGGGTCGGATGTCAACTCCGCGGCCATCCGTCTCGCTCGTGCCGTGACCGGGCGCGATATGGTGGCGTTCGACGGCGCCGCGCCGTTTCTGGCGATCGACGACTGGTTCATCGGCAATACGCCCGTGCGTGCCGGTGTCGCCGATCCCACGGTGCAGCTGACCGTGCCGTTTCAGTACAACGATCTGGCGAGTGTCGAGGCGGTGTTCGCGGCCCACGGCCCGCGGCTCGCAGCGCTGATTCTCGAGCCGTGCCGTGAGGTGCGGCCGGTCCCTGGATTCCTTGACGGCCTGCGTCGCCTGTGCACCGAGCACGGCACCGTGCTGATTTTTGACGAAGTTGTGACGGGGTTCCGGTACGCCCTGGCCGGCGCGCAGTCACTGTTTGGCGTGCAGCCCGACCTGATGTCGATCGGCAAGGGCATCGCCAATGGGTATGCCGTGTCTGCGCTCGTCGGCAAACGTGAGTTCATGGCTCGAGGCGGACTCGACCATGCGTTTGATCGGTGTTTCCTGCTCTCCACCACCAACGGTGCAGAGCAGTCGGGGCTGGCGGCCGTGATTGCCACGATTCGTTTCTACCAGTCGCATGACGTGATCGGCCGGATCGAGGAGTCGGGCCGTCGGCTGATGGCGGGGCTGCGCGAGGCCACGATGCGTCACAGCATCGCGACACGGCTGTTTCCAGGATCAGACTTCGACTGCCGTCCGGTGATTCGTTTCCTGGACCACACGGGGGAGGTCTCGCAGGCGTACCGTACGCTCTTCATTCAGGAGATGCTGCGCGCCGGTGTGTTCATGCCCTGGGTCTGCGCCTGTTTCAGACATACCGACGATGACATTGCCCGGACGATCGCAGCGATGGACGGCGCGTGCCGGGTGTATGCCGAGGCGCTGGCCGCCGGGACCGTCGACGGACGATTGATCGGTCCGCCCGCACGCGCGGTGATGCGGAAGAGGAATTAGGGCCATGTCAGGAGGCACCGTGGAACACGTGGCGTTTGGCCGTCGGAGGCTGGGACCCGGCGAGCCGTGTTACGTGATTGCCGAAGCCGGGAGCAATCACAACGGACACTTGCCCACCGCGATCGCGCTCATTGATGCCGCGGCTGACGCTGGTGCCGACGCCGTCAAGTTCCAGGTGTTCCGCGCCAAGCGTCTGTATCCCACCACGGCCGGGGTGAGCGACTATCTCGGCCGGGCGGAGTCCATCTTCGACATCATCGCCGCCATGGAGATGCCCTACGAGTGGCTGCCGCAACTGCAGGCACACTGCCGCGCGCGTGGAGTGGATTTTCTGGCCTCGGCGTTTGATGAAGAGTCGGCGGACCACCTCGAGCCGTTTGTGGATGTCTGCAAGATTGCCTCATACGAGATGACGCATGTGCCGCTGATTCAGCATGTCGCGCGGTCAGGCAAGCCGGTGATCATGTCGACCGGCACCGCGACGCTTGACGAGGTGGCCGAGAGCGTCGCCGCATTTCGTGACGCCGGCGGCCGGTCGCTGGTGCTGATGCAGTGCACGGCGGCGTATCCCTCGCCACCGGAGGCCTTGAACCTCCGCGCGATCCCCACGATGGCGGAGGCGTTCGGCGTGCCGGCCGGACTCTCCGATCACTCGCGCGATCCGATCATCGGCCCTGTGGCTGCGGTGGCACTCGGGGCGTGCACGATCGAAAAACACTTCACACTCAGCAATCGTCTGCCTGGGCCCGACCATGCGTTTGCCGTCGAACCGCAGGAACTGGCAGCGATGGTCGCGGCGATTCGGCACGCGGAACGTACCCTTGGTACCGGGGCGAAACAGGTGCTCGGTGTGGAGGAGGAGCTCCGGGCGTTTGCCCGCCGGAGCATTTTTACGCTGCGCGCCATTGCCGCCGGTGAGCCCTTCTCCCGCGACAACATCGCAGTGCTCCGCTGTGGAAAAAATGCCCCGGGGCTCCCGCCGCGTGACTTTCCGCGGGTACTGACGGCCAGGGCTGCCCGCGCGCTCCCGGCCGGCGTGGCCGTTCAGGACAGCGATCGTGCGTGACGCCGGACCGGTGGTGCGCGTACGGCGCGCGACCCTGCAGGATGCCGACGATGTGCTGGCCTGGAGGAACGATGAGGACGCGCGCCGTGCGTCGTTTTCCTCGGCGGTCATCGAGCGGTCGACACATTTGCCCTGGTTCGCGCGCAAGCTCGAGGACCCGGCGTGTGTGATCTACATCGGTGTGGGTGGTGTGGGTTTCGTCCGCTTTGAGCGGGAGGGGGACTACGCCGAGATCAGCGTCGCCGTGGCGCCGGAGCGGCGGGGCGGCGGCATGGGAACGGCGCTGCTGCGCGCGGCGTGTGCCCAATACCGTCACGATGTTCCCGGCGTCGACTCGCTGGTCGCTCTGGTGCGCGAAGACAATCTGGCGTCCCGGCGGGCGTTTGAGCGCGCGGGGTTTGCCGTTGACGCGCACACGTTCGTGGGCGGCGCCCCTGCGCTCCGGATGACACACCGCGTGGTGGACGTCCTGTTCCGCGTTGAGGCCGGACCGGGCATCGGACTGGGACACGTCAGCCGTTGTGCGTCACTCGCGGCCGCACTGGACGGCGCGGGCCGCCAGTGGCGGTGCCTGACGGCCGACGCGACCGCACTGGCCGAAGTCGTTCCTGCCGATCACATCATCGCGTTGAACACGGCGCCGTTTTCGGTGGCTGAGGCCGGCGAGGTGTGCCGGCGGGCGGCGTCGCTGCACACGGCGTGTGTGGTGGTCGACAGCTACGGCGCGGATTTCGCCTATCTCACGGAGCTGTCGCAGGGCCCGCACCGCACCGCGGTCATTCAGGACGAGTGGGGGCTGGTGGCCGCCGATGTGCTGATCCATCCGTCGGTGTCACCACCCGAGGTGCCCGTGTCGGTGAAGCCGGCATGGCGGCTGGTGTCGGGAGCGGAGTACATCCTGCTGCGGCCCGACTACTGGCATGTCGAGGTGCCAGCGATTCGAGACACCGTGGGGCATGTGTTGCTGACGTTTGGTGGGGCGGACCCGGCGCGGCTTGGTGTGCGGTTGCTGGTGCCGCTGGCGGAGGCGTTTCCGGCATGGACCTTCGCCCTGGTCGTCGGACCCTATCAGGCCGACGCAGCGGCGTTCCGGGAGATCGCGGCGCGGTACCCGGATCGGATCACACTGGTCGAAGGTGTGGCGACCCTGCGCGACGAGATGCTGCGGGCGGACCTGGCCGTGACCGCGGCCGGGCAGACCCTGTACGAGCTGGCGGCGTGTGGCCGGCCGGCCGTGGCGATCGAGGCGGCGCAGAATCAGCACGCGCAGGTCGAAGCGCTGGCACGCGCCGGTGCGCTGGCCCATGTGGACGCGGTGACCTCGGCGGATTTCGTGATGCGCGTCGTGGCCGCTGTGCGTGCACTGGCCGCCGATCCCGTGCGGCGCCGTACGATGTCTGCCGCCGCACGCCGGATGGTGGATGGCCAGGGCGCGACTCGCGTCATTCACGCACTGGGGTTGGGGCGGACATGACCCGGCTGGTCCTGACCGCCGACGATCCGCCCGTAGCCGGTGAGGGGGTCGAGTGGCTCGGCCCCTGGTGCCTCAGTGATGCACAGTTGCTGGAGCACTGGCGGGCCGGTGGACGATGGGAGCCGATGGAGGGCCGTGTGGCCGCTGCGGCGGCGTTTACCGCGCGGGCGTCGGAGTGGCTGCTGACGCATTGGGTCGAGACGCTCAACCAGCGGCACGGCCGGCAGTACTCCCGCCGCTGGTGGGGTCTGCTGTTGCGCGCGTGGCTGATCACGTTGTGCGACCTGTCATTCGACAAATACGTGCGGCTGCGCGCGCGCGCCGGTGTGCCCCTGCGGATCCGTGTGTGGCCCGCCGGCCGCCCCTTCGCGATCACTGACACTCGCGACTTCCTGACCTCCGCCGACGAGACACCGTTGACGCATTTCGTGGCGTCGCACCTTGTGCGGGCCATCGCCGATTCGGCCTGGCAGGTTGAGGAGTGGCCGGGTGCCGCGCGTGACTCCGCGCAGGCGGCTTCGAGGCGCGACAGTGCCCGGTCGCGCGCGCGCCGGCTGCGGCTGAAGCATTGGGCGTCAGTGGCGGCGAGTGTGCCGGGCCGCGTGTTGAGTCTGAATGTGTACGGTCTCGGATACGGAGCGGCCGCGCGGCTGTCTGCCGGCGTCCGCACTCGTGCCGCCGGGAGGCGGCCCCACGTCGACGACGCACCGGCCGTTCGGTCGTCCCAGCATCAGAGCGCGGTGGATGCCTTCGTGTCAGGCGGATTCGGAACACCTGATGAGGCGGCACTGTTGCTGAACGCCCTCGAGTCGTTGTCGACGGCCTTGTTGCCGGAGAACCTCGATACCGGGTTCACCGCGTTTGAAGCGTCGGCGTTCCGGCTGGCCCGTTATGTCCCTCGCCGGGTGGACACCGTGGTGTGTGGTCCCGTGCTCGGCGGGGATGACGAGGGCAAGGCCGTGGTGGCGGCTCTGGTCGAGACTCGCGGCGCCAGGCTCGTGGTGACACAGCACGGGGGGTGTTACGGCATGCTGGAGACGTATTCGTTTGTGACGCAGACCGACTATCGCTGCGGGGACGAGTTCTTCTCCTGGGGCTGGGACCGGCATGCCGGCTGCCTGGACCGCGCGACACCTGTGCCGGCGCCGCTGCTGGCGACGCTGACGCGTCGGACGCCCACGCCGGCCGTCGTGCTGGTGGGGACCAATGTGCCCGGCTGCAATTCGCGATTTGATTCGGCGCTGTTCCGCGAACATCTGCCGGCGTATCGCGACGCGCAGCGGCGTTTTGCGCAGGCGCTTGATTCCGACACCCGATCGCACCTGGCCGTGCGGCCGTACAGCAGGACGGCGGCCTCCGAGCGCACCTTCTGGCGCGCGGCGGCTCCGGACGTCGCGTTTGTGGAAGGCCCGTTGGCGCCGCGTCTGGAAACGGCTCGTCTGGTGGTGATTGACCATCCAGGCACGACATTCCTGATGACCCTGGCCGCAGGCATTCCGACGGTCGCGTTCTGGGATCGCGACGTATGGCGCCTGGCGGTGTCCGCAGCGCCGGAAACCGACGCCCTGCGTGAGGCGGGTATTCTGTTTGCGGATCCGGAATCAGCGGCGGCGCATGTCAATCGGGTGTCGCGGACTGTCGGGCAGTGGTGGGATGCCGCCGGGACGCAGCAGGCCCTGCACAGGTTTACCAGCAAGTTGGCGCGTCACAGTCACGACTGGCTTCCAGCGTGGCGGGCGGCGTTGTCGGGGGAGCACGCGTAACGATGGCGCGACGGTCGGTGGAATCAGTAGTGGCGGACGGTCTCCTGGTCTGTCCGGTGTGCCGCGTGCCGCTGCGGCACAACGGCGCCGAGGCGTTGGCCTGTCCGCAGTGTACGCGGGTGTATCCGGTGGCCGGCGGCGCGCCGCTGCTGCTCGCGGATGCGGCCAACCCGGATCAGCAGGATGTGCAGACGTTCTGGCGGTCCCTGTACGAAGCGGCGTATGCGGAGGTGCATGAGCAATTGTCCGCCGCAGAGCTGGACCGGCTGCTCGGGAAGCTGGAGGAGCTCTTCCGGCATCGCGAGCACCTGGCGGCGGTCGAGATGCCCGAGGCCTTCAGCGGCGAGCTCGTCCTGGAGATCGGGTCGGGCGCCGGCGCCCATTCCGCCGTGTTCGCGCGACGTGGTGCCCGCATGGTGTCCCTCGACTTGACGCTTGAGCGCGTCATCGCAACCGGGCGCAAACTCGACCTGCTGGCGGCCCCCGATCAGTTCTGCGTCCAGGGCAGCGCTCTGGACCTGCCGTTCCCGGACAATAGTTTTGACATTGTCTATTCGAACGGCGTCCTGCATCACACGCCGGATGTCCCCCGGGCGGTGCGCGAGGTGCATCGGGTGCTGAAACCCGGTGGCCGCGCCGTGATCATGCTCTACGCGCGCAACTCGTTCCTGTATCGCGGGGTCCTGTTCCCCGTGCGCGGGATTCTCCAGGGCGGTGTCTTCCGTGATCGGCGGTGGCTCGGCAAGTCCACGGAGTGGATGTCGGGCAAGACACAAACGGTCGCCAATCCGTTCACCGAAGTGTTTTCGTCGAAGGAACTCCGGACGTTGTTTGCGCCGTTCCAGTCGCTGACGATCCGGAAGAACGCGTTTTCGTTCAGTCAGATTCCCGTGGTGGGTCGCGCACTGTCGGCAGCCGCGGGACGTGTCACCGGACACAATGAAGCCGGGGTCCTCGTCTATGATGAACCCTGGCGTAACGAAACCGCACTTGAGTTGATGCTGGGGCATTGGATCGGGTGGGGGATGAACATCGTGGGGACCAAGTGAGCAAGAGTCTGGCCGGAAAAAAGATACTCGTCACCGGCGCGAGTTCAGGTATTGGGGAAGCCACGGCGCGGTTGCTCGCGTCGGAAGGCGCGGCCGTCGTGGTGCACTACGGACAACGTCGCGACGCGGCGGAGAAACTGGTCGCGGAGATTGCCGGCGCAGGTGGAGTGGCGGTGGCCATTGGCGCTGACCTGCTGGAACTGGACCAGCGGTCCACATTGGTCGCGCGATCGATCGAGGCGCTCGGCGGACTTGACGGGCTCGTCAACAACGCCGGCCGGATCGTGAAGCCGACGCCGGTGCTGGAACTGACGCTGGAGGGGTGGCGCGATGCGTTTGCCCTGAACGCCGAAGCGCCGTTTTTTCTTGCGCAGCAGGCCTTTGCGCACATGCAGGCCCACGGCGGTGGCCGCATCATCAACATCAGCTCCATCGGCGTGAAGTTCGGCGGGTCGCCCACCAGCTTGCACTACTCGTCGGCCAAGCAGGCGCTCGAAGGCGTGACGACCGGGCTGGCGAAGGCAGGCGCGCCGGTCAACGTTCTCGTGAACGCGATTCGGCCCGGCGTCATCGACACGCCGATCCATTCGCATCAGGATCCGGAAAACATGAAGCGGCGCGTGGCGATGATTCCGCTGAAGCGGTTCGGCACGTCTGAAGAGATCGCGCGCATGATTGCGTTCCTCATCGGGCCCGGCGGGGACTTCATCACCGGCCAGATCTTCGCCGTCAGTGGAGGGGAATGATCCACACGTTGTGACCCGCCTGCTCTGTGTATGTGACGACACGGTGGACCGGCCGGGCCTGGCCGGCCGGCTGACCGCCGCGATTCAGGCGGGACACCACGACGGGGTGGATCTGTGTTACCTGGGCAGCAACGTGCTGGCCCAGGCCGCTGTGGCGCACACGCTGAGGGCGGCGGGACTCTCCGTCACCGTGCTTGAGGCCGGTCGTCTGGTGGACGATCAGGTCACCGCGCTCCGGACGGCGGCGCCGCAGTGGACCGATGCGGTCGGCGCCGCGGTCGTGAATGGGCGACGCGTACTCGACTGGCTGGCCCTGTCGTCGGTGGGCGGCAGCGTGTTCTGGCTCGGGTCCCTCATCGAGCGCAACACCTTCAAGTCGCGCGAACTGCTGGCGGCCGCGCAGGTGCGCGCCATCGACCGGCACCTGGCCGGTTCTCCGGTCGGCCACATTCACGTGTCCGTGGCGTGGCCGCTGGTCAGCGACGCCGTGGCCGGCATCGCGAAGGCACGCGGAATTGTGTGTACCCGCACCGGCGGCGCCCCTCAGAGTGCGAAGGCGCGTTTGCTCGAGCGGCCTGTCGCCGGTTCTCTTGCGCTGCTGGCCCGCCAGGCCTGGTGGTCGTTCAGTGCGCGAGGCCTCCGGCTTCGACCGCCGGCATCTGATCGAGGGGCGTTACCGCTGTTGTTCGTGACCTACTTTCCGTATCTCGAGCGCACGGCGGCCGGGCAGGGGATGTTCCGGAACAAGTACGCGGGGCAATTGCAGGATGTCATCGAGAGCAGTGGCCGGCCGCTCTGGTGGGTCGGACTGTTCGTCTTCATCGATGGGTTTGGTTTTGCCGACGCGGTGCGGATGGGACGCCGGTTTGCGCAGGCCGGCAGATTTGCGCTCCTCGATGCGTACCTGGGGGTGACGGGCCTGCTGGGTGTGGTGCGCGATACCGTGCGAGTGTGGCGACGGGCCGGGCGTGTCGGGGCGCGGCTCGATCCCGCGATCGCGCGAATCCTCGTCCCGCCGGGTGCGGAGGGTGTGGCGCAGGAGATCTGGCGCCGGTCGTACCAGGGGCCCGATCTCGTGCGCAGCCTCTGTTATGCGGCGATGTTTCGCGCGCTCGGTCGTGACGTGCGTGACGCCACCGAGTGTCTGTACTACCTGGAATTTCAGGCGTGGGAGCAGGCGCTCAATCTGGCGTGTCGCCAGGCGCAGCCGTCGATGCGCCGGATTGCGTTTCAACACACCTCGGTGTCGCGGAACCACCTGTTCTACTTCCGCACGGCGGAAGAACAGGGACCGGATGGCATGCCGATGCCGGATGTGGTGGTCGCGAGCGGCGATGTGCCGGCCGGCCTGCTGAGAGAGACGGGGCTGGATCCCGTCCCGGTGGCCGAGTCGATCCGGCAGCTGCACCTCTGGTCCGTGCTCGCCGCCGCTCCGCCGAGCCCACGCGCAGACCGACCGGTGCTGGTCGTGGCCGGGTCGATCGATCGCGTGGAAACCACCGCGCTCGTGTCGATGGTGGTGGCCGCGTTCCCGGTCGCGGTCGACGTGGACATCCAGTTCAAGGGGCACCCGTCGATGCCGATCGCGCCGATCCTGTCGGCTCTGGGCGTGGACATGGCCGCCGCGGGCTACACGCTGGCCACCGGCACGGTGGGCGAGGCGCTCACCGGGGCGACGATGGTGCTCGTGGCGTCGAGCGCGGTGGCCGTTGAGGCGCTGGCGTTTGGGTGTGACGTGATTGTGCCGGCGTTTCCGTCGTTTCCCTGCCTGACACCGTTGGCCGGGTTCGACGAGTACTGCCTGCGCGTGTATACGGCGGATGGGTTGCGCGCGGCAGTGCATGAGTCGCAGACCGGGCAGCGGCCGACGGTTGAAGCCCGGCAGGCGTTCGCGCGTGCATATTGGTCGTTGGACAGCGAGTTGTCCGGATGGCGGAGGGTGTTGGGACATGAAAGAAGCTGATATCCGGCCGCGGGCCCTGTTTGATGGGTTCCTGGCCACGGTGGAGGAGGACGCCAAACGGTTGTTTGCCGACCACTCCGGGTTTGTGGTGATTCCCTGCCCCGCGTGTGCGTCAGGTGAGATCACGGAGTCATTCACCAAGATTGGGTTCACGTACAGCCGCTGCGCGTCGTGTGGATCGTTGTACCTGAGCCCACGGCCGCCAGCCGAGGCGTTCGTACGCTTTTATCGCGATTCGAAGGCGGTCGAGTACTTCGCTACGCACTTTTACCGGCAGACCGAGGAAGCGCGACGCGAGCGGTTGTTCCGTCCGCGCGCGGCCCTGGTGGCCGACTGGGCGAAGCGCCTCGGGGCCACCGAGAGTCTGGCCGATATCGGCGCCGGGTTCGGGACGTTCCTCGAAGAAGTGCGGGCGACCGGTGCGTTCGGGCAGGTCGTGGCGATCGAACCGGCTGAGAAATTGTCGGCGGTCTGCCGCGAAAAGGGGCTGACCGTGCTGGAGATGCCCGTCGAACGCGCGGCGGATGAGGCCTCTCCGGCCGCGTCATTCAGCACCTGTTTCGAGGTGTTTGAACACGTGCACGATCCGCTCGGCTTCGTGGAGTCGATGGCCGGTGTTCTGCGGCCCGGTGGCGTGATGTTGTTCACGACGCTGACGATCTCGGGCTTCGATCTCCTGGAGCTGTGGGATCAGTCGAAGTCGATCATGCCGCCCAACCATATCAACCTGTTGTCCACCACCGGTCTTGAGCGGTTGATTGCGCGGGCGGGACTCGATCTCGTGGACCTCTCTACGCCGGGACAACTCGACGTCGACATCGTGGCGAACATGCTCAACGAGGGGCCTGACCTGCACGTGTCGAGATTTGCGCGCGAGATTGTGGCGGCACCGGAGGAAACGCGAAGGCGGTTCCAGCAGTTCCTGAGCGACAACCGCCTGAGTTCACACGTGCGGGTGATTGCGCGCAAGCGCGGCGGAGCCATCTCGTGAGCGGCCGGTACCTGGTCACGGGCGGCGCCGGATTCATTGGCGGACACCTCGCCAGACGATTGGCCGACCGCGGCGATCGCGTCGTGGTCATCGACGACCTGTCGTCGGGGCTGGAAGAGAACGTGCCGTCTCCAGCGCGATTTGAACGCGCGGATCTGGCGGACCCGGCGACGTACGAACGGCTCAACGACGAGACGTTTGACGTCGTGTTCCATTTCGGCGCGCAGCCGTCAGCCGAGGTCTCCACCGAAGACCCGTTGCGCGATTTTGATTCCAATGCGCGCGGCACGTTCCTGCTGTTGCGCTGGTGTGAATCCCGCGGCATCCGGCGTGTGCTCCATGCCAGTTCGATGGCCGTGTATGGCGAAAGTGACGGGCCCATTGCCGAAACCGCGCCCCTGCTGCCGCGGTCCTTTTACGGCACCAGCAAGCTGGCCGGCGAGGCGTACGCCCGCATCTTCGGGCTTCGCGGGCTCGACGTAACGATCTTCCGGATGTTCAACGTGTACGGATCGGGCCAGAACCTCGCGAATCTCCGCCAGGGCATGGCCAGCATCTACCTGGCATACCTGCTCGACGATCAGCCCATTCATGTGAAGGGCTCGCTCGACAGGTTCCGCGACTTTGTCCACGTCACTGACGTCGTCGATGCGTGGCTCGCGACCGTTGAGGCGCCGGTGACGTTCGGCAAGGCGTACAACGTGGGCACTGGGCGACGCACGACCGTCCGCGAACTGGTCGACGCTCTGGGCGTGGCCTACGGATTTCCCAGAGGCGAATGCCCGGTGCGCGTCGAAGGTGCCACCGGTGGCGACATTCAGGGCAACGTGGCTGACATGTCGGCGATGCAGCGCGACCTCGGCTGGCAGTCGAAGGTCACGTTGGAAGACGGATTGGCGGAAATGGTGGCGTGGGCGAAGGCCCGCACAGGAAACGGGGCACGGTAATGGCATTGCGGGCAGGAATTGTCGGGTTTGGCGGGATGGGGCAGCGGCACTATCAGGCGTATCAGGGCACGCCGTGTGAGGTCGTCGCGATCTGCGAGTGGCAGCCGGAGCGGGTGCTCAAGGTGGTGCCTGGCTTCCCGGCGGATCACATTTATAAGGACGTCCACGAGATGTTCGCGCGCGAACAGCTCGACATCGTCAGTGTCGCGTCCAACGGCCCGACCCATGCGCCGATCACCATCGCCGCAGCCGAGGCGGGCGTTCGCGCGATTCTCTGCGAGAAGCCGTCCGGCACCACGCTGGCCGAAGCCGAGGCTGTGCGCGACGCCGCCGTGCGCACCGGCGCCCGCATCGCGGTGAACCACATCCGCCGCTGGAGCCCCGGGTACCTGGCACTGCGTGCGCGTCTGCAGGCGGGCGAGTTCGGCGCCCTGCGTCACATCACCTATTCATCCGGCTCCACCGGATTGGGCAACTTTGGCGTGCACGCATTCGACCTCATGCGGTTCCTCAGTGGCGCTGAACCCGTGTGGGTCGTCGGCGCGCTCGATCGCACGGGCACGCCGAATCCGCGTGGTGCCGAATACGTGGACCCCGCGGGGTTCGGGATGATCATGTTCAGCAACGGCATGCGTGGGTTTGTCGATTCCGGCGAGGACACCGGCGTGAACTACATGTTCACGCTCGTCACGGAGCAGGCGCGAATCACGATCGACGAACTGAGCACGCGGTGGACCGTACGTCTGCGTTCCGAGGAGGCCCGTCGCGCGCCATTCACGCGGTACGGCATGCCGATGGAGGATCTGCCGTGCGTCTCCCTCCCGCACGACATCGTCGCCCAAACCCGCAGCGCCATCGTCGAGCTGGCGGGCGATGGGCCCCTGAGCAGCCCGCCCGCGGATGGCATTCGGGCGCTTGAGCTGGTCATGGCGTTCCACGAATCGGATGCGCGTGGGCAGTCACGCGTGGATCTGCCGTTGACCGGCGACGCCCGCGGGCGTCGTGTGCCGATTGCCTGACGTCCGGAGGTCATCATGTTGAAGCACTTCTTCCGCAAGCGCCTCGGGCCTGACGCTCCAAACGTCGTCTTCCTGTTGCTGGATCAGTTCCGCAACGACGCGCGGCCGGTGCATCCCGTGTTCGCGGAGCTCGGCCGGCGTGGCTGCCTCTTCTCGGAAACGATCACGTACGCGCCCTACACGCTCGCGTCGATGCACGCGACGATGACGGGGATGTACGGCCGGATGAGCGGAGTGGACGGCTATACGAAATCTGACAACTTCGACGCGGCGAACGTCTGCACCATGCCGCAGTATTTGCAGGAGGCCGGGTATCACACGCGCGGGTACACGTTCTCGTCGATCCTTGTGCCGCACAACGGCTGGGACTCGCTGAGGATCGTGCCCGAGGACGAGGAAACGAACATTCTGGAGAGCCATCAGCGGGAGTTGCGGGAGGCTTTTGCGCAGCCGAAGCCCTTCTTTGCGTACATCCACTATGGGGAAATTCACCACGCGATCATCAAGACCGTGCTGCGGAAGTACACGCCGTGGGACGAAGTGTATTTCGGGAACAAGGAGCGCAATCTCGAGGCGTACCTGAAGTACGCGTTCGACGCCGGGGAACACACCGCGCGGATCCTCAAGACCATCGACGAACTCGATACGTCGCGCAAGACCCTCTTCATCGTCCAGGCCGACCACGGCGGCGGCGTTGGTGAGAAGCCCGGTGAAAAGGCGTACGGCGTGTTCACGTACGACTACTCGATCAAGATCTGGCTGTATCTCGTCGCGCCGTCGCTGCTGCCGCAGGGGCGTGAGTTTCCGATGCAGGTGCGCACAGTGGATGTGTTGCCGACGGTGCTCGATCTCGTCGGGCTGCAGCCGTCCAGGAAACACAAACCGCCCGTGGGCCGGTCGCTCATGCCGATCATCCGCGGGGAAGAGACCGGGCATCGGCTGGCATTCACGGAGACCGGCGGCGTCGAAGGGCCGCACCCGTCCCCGGATGCCTCCAACGTCAAGGCCGTCCGCGACGGCGACTGGAAACTCATCTACAACACCACGACCTACGCCTTCGAGTTGTACGACCTGCGGAAGGATCCGCACGAACACCACAACGTGTACACGGACCATCCGGAGAAGGCCAAGGAGTTGTGGGGCAAGATGGCGGAATATCTGTGAGCCATCAGACCCCCACCGTGTGCGTCGTCACCACGGCGTACAACGCGGGGCGGTATATCGGCGCGGCGGTCGACAGCATGGCCCGCCAGTCCGGCGTCTCCTGTGAACATGTCGTCGTCGACGACGGATCCACGGATGACACGCGGGAGGTCGTTCAGAAGTCTGGCCCCCGGGTGCGTCTCATTGCCGCGGGGCGGATTGGGCGTGGGCCGGCGTTGAATCTGGGATGGCGGTCGTCGTCAGCGCCGTACATCGCGATTCAGGACGCCGACGATGTGTCGCACCCGGAACGGCTGCAGCGTGAGGTGGCGTTCCTTGAAGCGCACCCCGGCTTTGGCGCCGTGGGCACCGGGCAGATTCTCGTGGACGGGGACGCAGAGCCGGTGTGGCCGGTGATCGGCGTTGCGACCAGTGGGGACGTGACGCGCATGTTGCCGTTTGTGAATCCCTTGTCACACACCTCGGTGGTGTTCCGGCGGTCGGCGCTTGTCGCGGTCGGCGGCTACGACGAGCGGCGCGATGTGTTGTTTGACTGGGATATCTACGTCCGACTCGCAGCCGCCGGCATCCGAATGGCCAAATTGTCGACGCCGCTGGTCGCGAAACGGATACACGACGAACAGTTTTTCGAGGCGCGGCGCCGGTGGCAGTACGTCTCGCGGATGCTGGAGATCCAGTGGCGCGCGTTGCCGGCGAGCGGCGTCCCACGTGCGGCGGCGCTGACGTTCCCGGTGTTGGCGGCGTATCGATGGTTGCCGCGGGGCTGGCGCATGCGCGCAAGACGCGCGGCGTATGAGCAGCGGGACCGCCACGAATGATGGGGATGTCCAGTCGCGAGTGGCAGGCTTACGCCATCGCGAGTCTGCGCAGCGGCCGGGTGTGGGACCTGACCACACCTCTGGTGCGCGTCCAGCGTGTGCGGGCTGATCGCCGCAGGATGCCGCAGGGCCTGCTGGAGTTCCTTCCGGCAGCTGCATCGCCGCGCGGCATGGCTGCCGTGATGTTGCCCGTGCCGGAAGGTCCATCGCAGCCGGTCGTGTCGATTCCCCTGGCGACGCGGGAGTGGGTGGTGGCGGACGGTGTGCCGTGGGGCGGTGCGCTCACCGATCCCGAAGACGTGTTTGCCGCGCATCGTTTTTCCTGGGTGCCGGTCGCGTCGGTCCGGCATGGAGCGGCCGCGTCGGCGTTGGCGAGCGGGTGGCTGCGCGCCTGGATCGCCGCGCACCCCGGCGAAGACGGCCCGGGGTGGGATGCGTATTCCATCTCCGAGCGTCTGGTGGCGCTGACGCAGGTGGTGTCAGCGGCCGGTGATGACGGCACGCTCACGCAGGCGATGGAAGCCCATCGGCGTGTGCTGCTCGGCCGTCTCGAATTCCGTGGTGCGGCCACAAACAACCACCTCCTGAACAACGCGCGCGCGCTGTATCTCGCGTCGGTGGTGCTCGGTCTTCCCGACACACTGGACTACGCGCGTGGACTCGCGCGCTTTGCGTTGTCACGTTTCTTCGTCGATGGATTCCTCCGTGAGGGGTCCAGTCACTATCAGGGCGTGCTCAGCCGGACGCTGGCCGAGCTGCGATGGGCGGCCCGCGTCGCCGGTGATGCGGCATTCGAGGAGGAAGTCGACGCCGCGTTGCGCACGGCCATCATGCGGGTGTCGTGGTTCCTGGGGCACGGCACGTTTCCGATCATCGGAGACACCTCCCCGGACCTCACACTTGACGACACATGGGTGGCCCTCGGGCGGCTGGTTGGCCCCGAAGGGCCCGGTCCGACTGACGCGCCCGCACTGGTGTCCGCGGCGGCCGGCTTCGCGCGGGTGGTGCATTCGGGCTGGTCGGTCTGGACGCACGCGCATCCCGAACCCGCGATCGCCGGCTGGTCACATGCCCACGCGGATACCGGCGGAGTCGTGGCGGCATTTCATGGCGACCCTGTCCTCATCGACGCCGGTCGTGCCACCTATGCGGACACTCCAGCCGGCCGTTTCGGTCGCAGCGTTCGCAGTCACTCCGTGATCGAAGTGAACGGCGCCGAGCCGTGTCTGATTCAGGGACTGAACGGGTATCCCGAATTGTTGTCGTCGGCCTACCTCGGCGACAGTCCCACGGTGGATGCGCGCGCCGACGGCACTGCCGCGACGCTGCTCGTGACGCATGGCGGCTACGCCCGCTTCGGCGACGGGATCGAGGTGCGACGCCGTGTGACCGCGGACCGCCACGGTCTGCACATCGCCGATCATGTCGCCGGACGCGGGCGCCATCGTGTGACGTCCCGGCTGCACTTCCATCCATCGGTGCGCGTCGAGCGTGATGCCGACGCGTGGCGACTGACACTGCGGTCCGGCCGGCGGTTGCGGCTCGAAGGCGCGGCCAGGGCCGTTGAGCTGCGCGGCGTGGACGGTGCGGATCCGATGGGCTGGTGCTCGGAAGCCTACGGCCGTCGGGAGCCGTGTTCAACAGTGGTCTTCGATCAGGTTGTGACCTTGCCTCACGATGTTCAGGTGCGTCTCGTATGTGTGGAATAGCCGGCATCGTCACTCCGCGAATCGCTCCCGGTGATCGCGAGGCGGCCGTGCAGCGCATGCTTGCCGCGATGGTGCATCGTGGGCCGGACGATTCAGGTCTTGGGTCATGGGGTGATGCCACGCTCGGCATGCGCCGCCTCGCCGTCGTCGACTGCAGCCCTCTCGGCCATCAGCCGATGACGACGGAGACTGAGCGGGTCTGGGGGGTGTTCAACGGCGAGGCCTACAACCACGACGCCTTCCGAACGCACCTGATCGATCGAGGACACCAGTTCCGATCGCGGAGCGACACCGAAGTGGTGCTGCACGGGTATGAGGAGTACGGTGCGGGCGTCCTCGAGCGTCTGCGCGGCATGTTCGGGCTGGCCGTGTGGGACCGTGAGTCGTCCGCGCTGTTGCTGGCGCGCGATCGGCTTGGCATCAAGCCGATCTACTACTCGGTGATTCCCGGCGGCGTGGCGTTTGCGTCCGAACTTCAGGCATTGCTCGCTGGTGTCTCGATGCCGCGGGCGGTGGATCCGGTCTCGCTCGATGACTATTTGTCGTTTGGCTACGTGCCTCCACCGCGCACCCTGATCGCCGGTGTGCGGGTGCTGCTGCCGGGCGACCTGCTTGAGTGGCGACGCGACACGGTCACCACCCGCACGTGGTGGACGATGCCCGCACCGGGGTCGACGAATGTGCGGATCGAAGATGCCCCTGCGCGGTTGCGGGAGATTTTCGACGAAAGCATCCGGCTCCATCGTGTGGCCGACGTGCCGGTCGGGGCGTTTCTCAGCGGGGGCATCGATTCGACGGCCGTGGTTGGTCTGATGGCGCAGGGGCAGGACGACCCTGTCCGTACCTTTTCTGTCGGGTTTGCCGACGGGCCGGCCCACCTCGACGAACTGGGTGCCGCGGCGGAGGCCGCGCGCCGGTTCGGCACCGTGCATCGGGAGGTCATGGTCACGGGGGCGGAAGTGGCCGCGCAGGTGCCGGACATGGTGGCGCATGTGGACCAGCCGAGCTTCGACGGTCTCAACACCTATCTCGTCTCGAGGGCCGCACGCGCCGGCGGCCTCACCGTGGCGTTGTCGGGTCTGGGGGGCGACGAACTGTTCGGCGGGTACGACACCTATCAGGTGATTCCCAAGTACGCCGGCTTTGCCAGGGCCTGGGGCGTGTTACCTCACGCCGTCCGCACCGGTCTTATGCGCATGGCATCGCTGGCCCTGCGGTCCCCACGGCATGTGGACCGTCGCCGGAAGTTGTGGCGACTGGCCGACGTGACTGATGCCGCCGGGTTGTATGCCGCCGCCCGTCTGCAGTTCTGGCCGTCGGAGCGCGAGGCGTTCCACGCGGCCGGCGGCCGGCGGTCGGATCCGTTCGCGACGTTCGAGGCGATTGCCCGATCGCAGGATCGCCTGTGGACGACCGTGACGGCGCTGGAGGTGACGACGTTCATGCAGTGGCGACTGTTGCGCGACACCGACGTGATGAGCATGGCGCACTCGCTGGAGGTGCGTGTGCCGCTGATTGACCACGAGGTCGTGGAGTTCGTCGCCGGGCTGCCGCCCGGGTGGGAGTCATGCTTCGGTCACCCCAAGCGGCTGCTGACCACCAGCGTGGCCGACGTGTTGCCGCCGGGGTGGCTCAATCGACCGAAGCAGGGCTTCGCGCTGCCGCTTGAACACTGGATGCGCCACGACCTCCGGCCGGTGGTCCGCGACGCGTTGTCACCGGAGAGCACGCGGGCGCGTGGGTGGTGGCGCGAATCGGCGGTTGCGGATGTCCTCGCGGAATTTGATGCCGGGCGTCGTCCCTATACATCGGTGTGGAGCCTGGTCATTCTCGAGCTGTGGGCGCGGCGGGTGCTCGACGATGCCCGCGTGATACACTGACGGTCGTTTCTGCTCCGGTGCGAAACCTGTGACCGCATGATTCTGTCCGGTGTGATCTTGGTGGCGACCGTTGGGGTCGCCTGGCTGTGTGCGCGACGGCCCGTACACGGTGTCCTCGCGCTGGTGGCGAGTGTGCCGTTCTACGCGCTGCTGCGCGAGAGTTCGGCCGGCAGTCCCATCTACTTCGTCTGGCCGTACGTCATGGTCGCCGTGCTGGTCGGCACCATGACGCTGAACGAGGTGGCCGCGCGTCTGACTGCCCGTGGAGTCGTGTCGCCACGCCGCCAGGTCATGATTTGGGGGAGCGTGGGTGTGGCGCTGGCGCTGGCGATCCTGGAGGTCGACGGTCGCGTGGTGTCCATCATGTTGACCGACGTGTCACTGGCCGCCGTCGGTCCTGCGCTGGCGAGCCGCAGTTTCCAGAGCCTGGCCGTGGCGGGCATGCTGGGCATGGTGGGCGTGCTGGTGCTGTTCCTGCGGGCCATGCGTGCGCGGGAGGGCCGGTGGTCCGCGATGGACGTCGCGATCGTGGTGTTCCTGATCTACGGGCTGCTGCAGATCGTCTTGGCCTACCTCCGCAACGGGGTCCTGTTCACGGGCCTCAACGGATTCCGGTACTACTTTGCCGGCGCGCTGGTGTACGTGCCGGCCCGGTATTTCCTGATCAGCGAACGCGACCGGCGTTGGTTCACGTATGCCGTTGTGGGCGTCGTCTCACTCGCCGGCGTCCAGATGTTGTTCGAGAGTTATCTCCTCAACGTCCGCGGATGGCCGCCCGACCAATTGCCGTGGGTGGGCCACCTGGCGGGCCAGTTCGAGTATCTCCCGTCGCCGAAGGCGTTTTTTTCGGGCGCGTTTGTCCCGCTCGGGCCGCTGTACTTCACACACGTCAGCGGCCTTGTCGTGCTGTTCGGTCTGTGTCTCATCCTGCCGTTGGCGCTGGCCGCGGATGACCGGCGCCGGTTTGCGGCCGGGTTGATCCTCGTGGCCTTTTTCGTCGTGGCGACGCACTGGACGTCCCGCACGGGGTTGTTGTTGCTGGTGGCCACGTCGAGCATGGCCATCGCCTTGACGCGGGCCAGCTGGCGCCGACGGCTGATGGCGGTGCTTGTGGTGATCGCGGCGACGGTGACAGGAGCCCGGTATCTGATTCCAGGTGCCGTGTACGACATCGAGGCGGAGCGGCAGTTTCTCTTCGGACGAGCCGTGCCGAATCTGCTCGGCGCCATCGCCGACGATCTGTTCGAGACCACCGGGTGGCGGGTCGGGGATGCGCGTGATGGCACCGGATGGCGCGCGATCGGGTGGGAGCTGGTCGGCAAAGGCGGCGCGTTCCAGCGCGAACCCGACGCCGATGGGGGGTATCACCTCCGGTTCATGACCGGGGACCAGGGGATCGAGTTTCGGCATGTGCTGCCGGCGGATGCGGTCGAGCCCGGCGATCAATTGACTTTCGAGGTCCAGTTTGAGGGCGTGCAAGCGAGTGAGGCCGGTCTCCAGATCTTTCAGGGGGACCGCGTGGCCGGCATCGTGAAGCAGTTCGAGGCCGGCCAGATTGGTGCCTGGGCGATGGACTTTGTGGTTGGGGCGAGCCGGCAGGTGACCGTCGATATCGACATCAGCGCGAATGCCGATATCAAGGTCCGGTACGCGCGTCTCATCACCCCGCGGGGTGTTCTGCGGCTGCTGGGGTTCGGTCCGGAACAGGCGCTTCCGCAGGGGTGGTCCCTCTCACCGGGGGATGCCGTCGCGGTGCCCGCCCTTCAACTGGGACTGCCGCGCAGCGTGCAGGGGGCGTTGCTCCTCACCGGTGGTGGCAGCCCCACGACGCTCACGTTGCGCGTGCCGGAGTGGCTGGACAGAGTGGGGCAGCCGTTGATCGTGACCGCCGAAGTGCGGGCCCTCACGGAAGCCCGCGTCACGCTGGCGTTGCAGCAGCACGTCACCGACGTTCGGGACTCGGCGGTGCTCGCCCTTGATGAGGTGCGGACGTTCACGACAGCGCTTGAGACCCGTGCGGACGGTGCGCCGCCCCGGATCGAGCTTGAGTTTCCGGCGTCAGCACGGCTCGAACTGCTCGAAGTCCGCATCGGACAAGCGGCCGATGAGACGACGCCGGTCGTCGGTGGGCAGCGGGGGCTGCCTGACGGATGGACGTTGACGTCGACCGGCCAGGTCGACCGGCTGGCGTCGACGGAGGCCGGGCGCTACCGGCTCGCCCTCACGTCGAGGCGTGAGCCGTTGTCGATGACGTTCGGTGTGCCGGAGTTTCTGGCCAGGCCCGGGGATCGGCTGATCTTTGAGGCGGAGTACGAGGCGATTGACACAGCCTTCGTGGGTGTGCAGATCGCGCAGGGGGCCCGGAGCGTGTCGGACGTGCGGGAGATGGCGTCCGGGGCGATTGAGCGGCGGCGGTCCGAACTGGTGCTCGGCGAGGGCGGGGACATCACGCTGGATGTCGGCCTGCGGACCACCGGCCGCGTCGAATTGCGGTCGGCGGTCTTGACCTCACCCTTGGGCCAGTTGCACGTGATCGGGTTTGCGCCGGCGCGTTGGCTGCCCGTTCGCTGGACGCTTGAGCCGGCCGACGCCCATGTGTGGCCGTCCCTGCGACACCCGGTGCTCAACCCGGACGGTCTGGCGGTTTCGCTGACTGGTGGCCAGGAAGGCGCGACGTACCGGTACCCGATGCCGTCGACATCGACGCCGGTCGGCCGGCCCGTCGTGGCGAGAGCACAGGTCAGGGCGCTCACGGCGGGCGAGTTCCGGCTGCAACTGGGACAAGGTGCGGAAATCGCCGAGGCGGTGGAGACGTTGGCGTTTAATGAAGTGCGCGACGTGGTGGTGACGCTTCCCCGCGTGTCGCGTGGTACGCCGGTGGATCTGAGCCTGCGGGTTCCCCGGGCCGGCCGGATCGAAATCCTCAGCATCCAATCCGGACCGTCGGTCGACATCCAATCCGGACCGTCGGTCGACATCCAATCCGGACCGTCGGTCGACATCCAATCCAG
>VFZF01000024.1 GCA_016871335.1 Acidimicrobiia bacterium | reverse complement strand
GCGCGGCCGCGGGCGTCGTGGACGCGGCGGTCGAGACCGCGCGCGCGGATGGCGACGCGCTGGTCGTCATCCGCGCGGCCGATGTGCGCGCGGGACTCGCGCAGGCCGGCGCCTGGCTGCGCACGCAGCCCGGCGTCGGGGAGGTGGTCGTGATCTCGGACTTCCAGGTCGGCGCGATTGTGGAGGCCGACTTCGACGCGCTGCCGGCATCGGCAGGGCGGCGGCTGATGCGCGTGGGGGTGACGGGCGCCGTGCCCGCGCCGCCAGGTGCGGGGACGGTGCAGGTGCACGGCGCCGCCGCGGCGGAAGCCGCGGCGCGTGCTGTGGTCAGCTCGGAGGCGATTTCCGACGAAATCGCCTCCGAGCTCGATCCCTCCATCGTCATCGCCTTCGAAGGCGCACCCGAATATGCCGCGCTGAAAGCCGCCGCAGAGCCAATCAACACGCCTGCGATGTACCAACTTGCCGCCCAAGTGGCTGGGATACAAATGAGCTCGGAGGCGATTTTCGGGAAAATCGCCTCCGAGCTCATTGTCCTCCCCCCCCTCCCGCCCGACTCGGTCGAAGCCGCCGCGCTCATCGCGCGGGCGCTGCGCGCGGCGGCGGCGCCGGCCGTCACGCTCGCAGAACGCGAGCCTGACGTGCTGCCGGCGGAGACCGTGAGCGCGTGGGAGCGCGAGCCGCGGGCTGACCTCGCGCCTGCCGGTGGGGCCCCATGGCCACTGGGCCGCTGGGGCTGGGCACTGGTGCTTGCGCTGCTGGCAGTTGAGATTTGGGTTCGTCGGTCGCGGCCGCCGGCTCACATTGCCACGCATGCAGATGCCGAAGGAGGCCCCCATGCGCGAGTGGCCTGAATCCCGCGCCGTGATGGACTTTCTCGCACGCGTGACGCGCGTGCGTCGTGCGCAGGCCGCAGTCGCCGGAGCGACATTCGGTCTCGGTGTCGCCGCCGTTGCAGTCCTCGTGCTCCTGTTGAACGGCGGCACGACGATGACCGCAACGCTCGTCGCCGGGGCCATCACGCTGGCCGGTGTGTTCACTGCCGCGTTTCGCGTCGAAGCATCCGAACGCGCATCGGCCGCCGCTGTCGAAGCGCGCTCGCCAGAGTGCCGGAACCTGCTGGTAACCGCTGCCGCGCTGCTCCACGACGCGGGGCCCACGCCGGTCGCCATGTGTCGAATCGTGCAGCACGACGCGGCGCGCGCCGCCGCGCGCATCGATGTGGCCTCACTCTGGCCGTGGGGCCGTCATTCGGCTCGCCTCATCGGCGCCGCTGTCCTGTGTGGTGCGGCGTTTCTCGTCACGGTTCCCGCGGTCGGTCGACTGCTCCCGGACCTGACAACGGAGGCGTCCTCTGCGCCGGTGGTCTCGAGCGTGCGCGTGACCATCACGCCGCCCGAGTACGCCGGACAGGCGCCACAGACTCTGAGCGATCCTGACCGAATCACAGCACTGGCCGGCAGCCGGGTGGACGTGCTGGTGTCGGGCACCGCCGAGCGCATGCGAATCGACACCGCCGACAGCGCCAGCGACGCCACGCGGAGTGACGCCGCAAAGTTTGCGGCGACCGTGACACTGGCCGCGGATGGGTTTATCGCGATTACGCCGTTTGATGCCACCGACGTCGCAGGCGCCCGCCGGCTGATCGGCGTGACGGCCACCCCGGATCGTTCACCGGTGCCCCGTGTGACCGTGCCCGGCAAGGACATCTTCCTTCGCGAGGCGACCGCCGCACTCGACCTCACGGTGGAAGCGACCGACGACCTGGGCCTGCGCACGCTGCAACTTGCGTACACAAAGGTCGCCGGCGTCGGTGAATCGTTCACCTTCACCGAGGGGGAAGTGCCGCTGACAGTGACGCGCACGAACAGTCGCCAATGGCGCGGCACCGGCACGTTGTCGCTCGCGGCTCTGTCGCTCGACGTGGGCGACATGGTCGTGTACCGCGCGGTGGCCGCTGATCAACGCCCTGGCAGCGCCCGCATCGAATCAGACGCGTTCATCATCGAGATCGTCTCCGACAGCGAGGCGATGGCCGAGGGGTTTTCGATCGACGACACCCAGGACAAGTACGCGCTCAGCCAGCAGATGGTGATTCTTAAGACTGAGCGCCTGATCGCCAAAGCGGCGGTGCGACCGGCACCGTCCGCCGAGGCGATTCTCGAAGAGTCGCTGATGATTGCGGCCGAACAGCGGTCCGTCCGCGCGGAACTGGTCTTCATGACCGGCGGACACTTCGAAGACGAGTTTGTCGAAGCCGCACACGAGCACGAGATCTCCGATGGCCGGCTCGATAACTCCGGCCGTGCGGATCTCGGGCGCGCCATCCGCGACATGAGCCGCGCGGCGGCCGAACTGACCGACGGCAATCTGAAGCCGGCCCTGGAAGCCGAGAAGGCTGCGCTCGAGGCCATGCAGCGTGCGTTGTCACGCCGTCGCTTCATCCTGCGCACGCTCACGCAACGGGAATCGATAGACGACGGACGCCGGCTCACAGGCACGCTCTCGGATCTGGCCCGCTCGCGTCGGGCAGTGGCGGCTCCAGCCGTGCCTCCTTACGTGCTCGCGCTGCGCGACGGACTGTCGGCGCTGGGAGCACTCGCCGCCAGGTCCACGCTCACGCCCTCCGATACGTCCGCGGTCAGCACCATCACGGAATCGTTGCTGAAGGCGGCCGCCGGCGACCGCGCGGTCATCGACATCGTGGCCGTGTTGTCGAAGGCGAATGAAGCCATCGCCGGCGGTCGGCAGCGCGACGGACGAGCCGCCCTCGACGATGCGGCAGCACGCATGACGTCCATCCTGCGCACTGCCGCTCCAGCGGCATCGGCGGGATCAGATGCCGAGACCCGACGACTGAGAGGCGCACTCTCGGACGCACAGCGTCGGGGAGGCGGCCAATGATGATCGAGCGCGTGTGCCGGGCGGGCGCCATCGCGATCGCCGTCGTCGCCGTGATTGATCCCGTATGGACGGGGGCTCGGCCTGTGCCGCCGCGCGTGACCGTGTTGCAGGGCGCGGGGGCGACACCGGCAGAAGTCGCGCGCGTGACGGAGGCACTGGCATCGGACGTCGTGATCGATACGGATGAGTCTCCCGCCACCGCTGCGCGCGTGGTCGTTGGCCGGCACGTGCCGGAGGGTGTGACAGACGGCCTGACGTTTGTCGTGATCCCGAAACCATCGACCAAGGCTCCCGAGATTCGTCACCTCCGCATTGGCGATCAGGTGCCGTTTGAGGCCTTGAGCCGTGTGACGGTTGAGGTCGCCTTGCCATCCGGAGCGATCTCGAACGCCGCACGGGTTCGCTTTACGCTGTTTGCCGACAACGTGCCGGTCGATGTGCAGGACGTGGCGGTGACCGCCGGCGCGACAACCGCGATGGCCGACCTGATGTTGGTGCCGTCGCGCGAGGGCCTTGCGCGGATTCGCGTGACTGCCCGCATTGACGACGGTCCGGAGTCGTTTGCGGATGCTGCGACTGAGGTCGTCCGTTCCACCCGACGCGTCCTTTCATATGAAGCGCGCCCTTCCTGGGCGGCGACGTTTGTGCGACGCGCGCTTGAGGAGGATCCGCGTTTTGAGGTGGTCGTCCGGTCGCTGACGTCGCGCGGTGTCGCGGCTGACGCGGGAACGCCGCCGGCCACACTCGATCGCCCGGAGGAGTTGTCAGGGTTTGATGTCGTGCTGGTGTCGTCCCCGGACGCCCTCGGCGATCGCGCGGCCCAGGCGCTTGAGACGTACCTCCGCGATCGCGAGGGCAGCGTCGTGCTGCTGCCAGACGCCACGGGCGCGCCGCTGTTGTCGCGTTTGACAGGCGTCCCGTCCTGGTCGGATGAACGACGGCCTGAACTCGAACCCGTCGAGTCGCTGGCCGGTGTGTGGACTGCGAGCGAATTTGTGTGGCCCGCAGGATGGCCTGCGGGCGCCGAGGCGCTGACAAACTGCCTGCCGCCCATGGGGACGGCGCGACGATGTGCCGTGTGGCGAACGCCGCTGGGTGGTGGGCGAGTGATCGTGAGCAGCGCGATCGACGGCTGGCGGACACGCACGGCGGACCGTTCCGCGTTCGCGGCATTCTGGCGTTCACTGATCGGCGATGAGGCGGCGGTCACGCCCCGGCCGGTTGAGGTGGCGCTTCGCGAACGGCTGGTGGCACCGGGTGGGTTGGTCTCGGCCACGGTGCAGGTGCTGGCAGCAATCGACGCGCCGCAGGCCGAGTGGCAGAGCACGGAAGGCGCCGTGACGCCGGTGCGCCTCTGGCCCGACGGATCACGACGATATCGCGCCGAATTCCGCGCACCGATGGTGCCAGGCCGGTACAGGCTTGTTGTCGCCGGTGGTGTCAGTGAGTTCCTCGTTGTGGAGCCCGGCGCCGTGCAGCGAGCCCTGCCCGGCGATCACACATTGCTCACGGCGTTCGCGACGTCGCGAGGCGGCGACGCGATTCCGATCGCGGATGTTGCCACATTGGCGTCCCGCATCGTGGCTGCGGTGTCGTCAGCGCCTGTGGATGCGCCCACTCGTCCCATGCGCTCGCCCTGGTGGATCGTGCCGTTCGCGGGGTTGCTCGCGGTCGAGTGGTGGTCCCGTCGGCGTCGCGGCGCGCGGTAGCGATTGATGGCCGCCTGAAGTTCAGGCGGCCCTACATGAGTTCAGGCGGCCCTACGAGGACGCGTAGTGGGCCTTACGACGCATGTGGGATGGTCGTTTCAGTGACGGTTCGGCTTGACACGACCCGCTGTGGCTTCTAACCTTCGGGCACCATGCACTCACGCGAGCACGTCAAGGCCATCACCGACAAGATCTTCAACATGGCCACCGCCGATGCGGTGGAGGTCAACTTCAATTCGTCCGAACGCTCGGGCACACGGTTTGCGAACTCGTCGATCTCGGCGAACCTCGTCCAGTTCGATCAGTCGTTGACCGTGACGACGTACTTCGGGTCGAAGTCGGCGAGCCAGTCCACGCGCGACTTCTCCGATGCATCACTGAAGCAACTGGTGACCGAGGTCGAGGCGGCCGCGAAGGCGGGGCCGGATCGGCCGAACGTGCCGAACCTGCTGGGGCCGCAGCACTACATCCCCGTCGATGCCGCGTTGCCGGCGATGAAGGCATTTGGTCCGGCCGAGCGCGCGCGCATGGTGCGGACGAGCATCGACATCAGCAAGAAGATGGGCACTGTTGGATCCGGGTACATCCCGAAGATGCACCAGACCACGTGCCAGGCGAATTCGAAGGGCCTCTTTGCGTTTTACGAAGTGGCCGAAGCCAGTTTCATCCTGACGTGCCGCATGCCTGACGGCAGCGGGTCCGGGTGGGCCGGCACGACGGGCATCAAGGATCTGAGCATGATCGACCCGGTGGAGATCACCGAGGTCGCGTCGAAGAAGGCGCTCGACAGCCGGAATGCCCGTGCGCTGGAACCCGGACGGTACACGGTGATTCTCGAGCCGCGTGCGAACGCGCGGTTCCTGTCGCTGATGACCGGGATTTTTGGTGGGGGCGGCGGCGCGTTCATGCAGGGCAAGAAGCCCGGCGACAAGATCTTCAGCGATCTAGTGACGCTCAAGAGCGATATCGGCAATCCGATCCTGCGGCAGTCCACGATGCTCGGGAACAACACGCCGGCGGCTCCGGTCACCTGGCTTGACAAGGGCGTGCTCCGCAACCTGTCGGGAGGGCCGGGCAGCACCGATCCTGGTGCCGGTATCAATCAGAGTCTGGTGATGGAAGGCTCGGATCTGTCCACGGCCGACATGATCAAGCAGACCAAGCGCGGCCTGCTCGTGACGTTCTTCTGGTACATCCGCGGCGTGGACAACGAGACGTTGCTCAACACCGGGATGACGCGTGATGGCCTGTTCCTCATCGAGAACGGCCAGATCACCATGCCCGTGCAGAACTTCCGCTGGAACATGTCGCCGCTGGTCGGCTACAACAACATCTCGCTCGTCGGGAAACCGGTGCCGATGCACATGGGAGAGTCGTACGACGGAGGCAACTCCGCGCTGATTCCGCCGGTGCGCATGGAAGACTTCTACATGACCTCGCTGTCGCCGGCCGTCTAGATCCACAGGAAACGACCATGAACTTCACACGCAGACACTTCATCAAGACGGTCGGCGCCTCCGGCGTCGTTCTCGCGTCCCACGACATCATCGCGGACCTGCTCGCGCAGACGCCCGCCGGCAATCCGCTGCAGTCGAAATTCAAGGGACTGGCGGATCAGGTGCTCGCTCAGGCCAAGGCCGCCGGCTGCACCTATGCCGACATCCGGTTCACGCGCTCCGCTTCGATGAGCGTCAACGCCAATGGCAACAGCGGCCGTGGCGGCCAGCTCGCCGGCGCCTTTGGTGGCCGGGGCGGCGGTGGCGGTGGTCGCGGCGGTGGTGGAGGCCGCGGCGGTGGCGGGGGCTTCGGCGGACCGCAGGGCTTTGCGGCATTCGGCAACGGCGCCGGGACACAGGAGCCGGCCGGGTTCGGCGTCCGTGTGATCCACAGCGGCGTGTGGGGTTTTTCCTCGAGCCCGATCGTGACCGAGGACGAAATCCGCCGCGTGACCAACGTCGCCATCGAAGTGGCGAAGGCCAGCGCCGTGGCGAAGACGTTCGACGTCCAGCTGGCTCCGGTGCCGGCGTACACCGCGCACTGGAAGTCGCCGATGCGCAAGGATCCGACGACCGTGCCGCAGTCGGAGATGCAGGACTACGTGCAGCGTGTTGTGGACCTGGTCATGAAGGTCCCCAACGTCGTCTCGGTGAACTCGAGCGTCAACATGGGCTACGACTGGCGCTACTTCGCATCGTCGGAAGGCTCGTACATCGAACAGGAGATCTACGACACGCAGCCCCAGTTCAACGTGACCGCGCGTGTGGGTGATGTGACGCGGTCGCGCCAGTTCACCGCCGTGCCGAAGACCGCCGGGTGGGAGACGGCGGAAGAGTCCGGCATGATCGAGAACGCCGAACGGATCGCGAACGAAGCGGTTGAGTACTGCACGGCGAAGCCGCTTGGCATGGGCGTGAAAGATCTGATCCTGTCGCCCTCGCACGCGATGCTGACGATCCACGAAATCATCGGCCACCCGACGGAACTCGACCGTGTGATGGGCTACGAGGCCAACTACGCCGGCACGAGCTTCATCAAGGTCAGTGACGTCGGCAAGCTCAAGTACGGGTCGAAGCTCTTCAACGTCACTGCTGATCGCAACATGCCGGGCGCCATGGGCACGGTCGGGTACGACGATGACGGTGTGAAGACGCAGAGCTGGCCGATCGTGCGCGACGGCATTCTGGTCGGATTGCAGACCAACCGCGAGACGGCGCATTACATGGGCGAGACCGAGAGCCGCGGGTGCACGGGCGCGTTGTCATGGCGCGACTACCCGTTCCTGCGCATGCCCAACCTGCACGTGGACTACGACCCGAAAGGGCCGTCACTCGAGGAGATGATCGCCGACACGAAGGACGGCGTCATGATCGACGGCCGCGGCAGTTACTCCATCGACCAGCAGCGGTACAACGGCCAGTTCGGCGGCAACGCGTTCTGGGAAATCAAGAACGGCAAGATCACTCGGATGGCGACCAACGTCGCGTATCAGGCGATCACGACCGACTTCTGGGCCAATCTCGATGCCGTGGGCAACCAGTCCACCTGGCAGATGTTCGGCACCGGCGGCGACGCCAAGGGCCAGCCGACGCAGACCAATTCGATCTCGCACGGATCGCCGTGGCTGCGTATCAGCAAGATCCTGGTCGGAGCCGCGTTCTCGTAAGCGCCAGGTTCACGGCATGGAGGGCTGGGAGAGCTCTTTCTGAGAAACCTCGCAGTCCTCCATGTCTCGTTGTGAATCCTGATCGTGATCAGGCCGTCATGGCGTAGACCACGACGTTGACCGCAAACCTTGTGTTGTCTTCTTTGCGGAAGCGTTTGTTGCGCCAGTCGTAGTCCCACTCGCAGCCGTAGTCCTTGTTGGAATACAACACGCCGAGGCGGGCGGGGCGGCCGGGACCCGGGATGTGTTCGACGGCGCGCAGGTAGTCGTGCACCATGTCGTCGCCCCAGCCGTTGAGTTCGTGTGAGGTTTGCGGCGGGCCGTCCGGGAAACTGAAGAACGACGAATACAGCGCGTGCGTATTCGGGATCTTCGGCATCGCCGCTTCCGAGGCCACCGTGGCGTACGTGCGTCGCATCTCCTCTTCAAACGACTTGGCGTAGAGCCCGTCGATGTCGTGGTTGCAGTCGTCGGAGAACAGCAGGCCACCGGTGCGCGTGAAATGCGCGAGATTGGCGCGTTCGCGTTCGTTGAAGCGCACGAGTGTGTGGCCCGTCATGAAGAGAAACGGGAAGGCGAACAGCTCCTCGGAGTCGAGGGTGATGACGACTTCCTGGGGGTAGACCGGAATGGTCGTGTATTCGACGAGGCTGTTGAGCACGTTCGCCGCGACCTTCGGGTTGTAGTCCCAGTCGCCCGAGTCGTAGCGTACGCGCGCGAACACAAACTCCCCGCTGCGGGGGCCGGCGATCCGCGGCGCGGGCGGCGCCTGTTGCGGCATGCAGGAATTGTATACGCCGGCTCGTCGATACCTCGACCGTGCTCAAGGGGGGGCTGGTGCTGCTGCTTGAGTGGGCGCAGGCGCAGATTCGTCAGGGCGACTTCAGCACCAACGTGCATCCCAGCTCCGGCTGGGGCTCAGCGTCAATTTGTCCGAGACGCACTTCGAGGGCGGCAATCTGCAGGTGCGCCGGGACCTTTGGGCGCAGAGCTTGTCTTGAACCTCGGGTACTACCTGGGGTCGGACATGCCGCCAGAGTCGCGCTGGCCGGGTGGTTTGTCGAATAAATCCGCATAGTAGAATCGGGACCATGACACATCTTTCCCTGCTTCGTCGTGGCGCGGTCTCTGCGGTGGTTCTCGGTCTGGCCCTGGTGGCCGTCCCCGAAGCCCAGCAGCAGCGCGCCAGTCCCCATGAAACCGTGTCCGCCGAAGTGGCGGGCGCCAAAGTCAGCATCACCTACGGCCGTCCCTACATGAAGGGGCGTCAGGTCGTCGGCGGGCTGATTCCGTTTGAACGCGTCTGGCGCACCGGCGCCGACGAGGCCACCACCCTCACCACCGACAAGATGTTGATGTTCGGCAACCTGCACGTCAGTGCCGGCTCGGTGACCCTGTGGACGCTCGCGTCCGAGAAGGGCCCGTGGAAGTTCATCATCAACAAGGAAACCGGCCAGTGGGGCACGGCCTACAAGGCGGAAAACGACCTCGGCCGCGTCGACATGAAGGTCGAAACGCTCGACACCGCCGTCGAACAGTTCACGATCGCCATCGAACCCGCCGGCAAGGGCGGCCAGATTGTGATGACGTGGGATAAGACGAAGATGATCGTGCCGTTCACGATCATGTAAGTGCCTGTGGTCCGGGGGCCTTCGGTCCAGGGTCCAGGGGTCTATTTCGGGGCGGTTCCTGTTAACCAGGGACCGCCCCTTTCGTTTTGGCCTTCAGAGGAGTTCGTATGAATCTGATGGTGAAGCGAGTCGTTGCGGGGGTGATTGTGGGCGTGGGCGCGCTGGTCGGCCCGGCCCTGTCGCAGGTGCAGGCCCAATCCCAGCCGGCCGCGGTGCAGAACGCAGTGGCCGCGCGGAATGCCGAGCAAGTCCAGGAGGAATTCCGGAGCGTGCTGCGGCAGTATCCCCCCGCCCTTGGCCGGGTCCTGTTGCTGGATCCGACCCTCCTTTCCAGTCAGACCTATCTGGAGCCCTATCCGGCGCTTCGGCAGTTCCTGTCGACCCATCCCGAAGTGGCGCGCGACCCGGTCTACTTTCTCGGCCACCTGTCGCAGTCCGCGTGGGCTGAGGAGCGCCAACCCGGTGATGCGCTGCGGCGTGACGCCCTCAATGCGTGGCGGAATACCTTCAGCGACCTGTTCGCCTTCGCGGGCTTCGTGCTGTTTGCCTTCACCCTCAGCTGGATCATCAAGTACATCGTCGACCACCGACGCTGGCTTCGAACCACCCGGACCCAGTCGGAGGTGCATGCGAAGCTGCTGGAGCGCATGACGTCGAGTGAGGACCTGCGAGCCTACATGGACTCGGAGGCCGGGCAGCGGTTCCTCCAAGCGTCGCCCCTGGCGCTGGAATCGGCCAATCAGCAGTCGGTCGGGGCGCCGTTCAGCCGGATCCTGTGGTCGGCGCAGGTGGGTGTGGTCATGGTGGCTCTCGGCGTTGGCTTTCTCTTTGTGAAGCGCGGGCTTGAGCCGGAGGTGCAGCAGTTGGTGGGATCGTGGGGCACCCTGGCGATTGCGCTCGGTGTAGGTTTTGCGATCTCCGCGGCGGCTTCTTACGTCATCTCATCCAAGCTAGGATTGTTGGACCAGAAACGCCCATGACGATTCGCGATGTGATGTTCCGGAGCCAGACGGCTGAGATTGCGGCTGATTCGCAGGTGGCTGCCGACGTCGTCATGCAGATGGACGAGGATGCGTTTCGGGGGTTTTACGAGCGGACGTCCCGGATGTTGTGGGCGTATCTCGCACGCCTGACCGGGGACCGGCAGGCGGCCGACGATCTGCTCCAGGAGTGTTATTGCCGTCTGCTGCGGTCGACGGTCACGCTCGAGTCGGAATCCCATCGCCGGCACTACCTGTTCCGGATCGCGACCAACCTCGTGCACGACGGGCACCGGCGCCGCAAGACGCGTCCCACCGAGGTGGGCGGTGATCTGGTGGACCTGGCGCCGAATCTGACCGACCACGCCGAGGGCACCGAACGACGGGTGGTGGTGACGCAGGCACTTGAGCGGCTCAAACCGAAGGAACGCGCGTTGTTGTGGCTGGCCTATGCGCAGGGAGCTTCACACGAGGAGATTGCGGGCGCGGTCGGAGTGCGGCGGAGCAGCGTGAAGGTGTTGCTGAGTCGGGCGCGCCGCAAGCTGGCGGAGGCCTTGTCATGATGCCCGGGGCCGACATGAGTTGTCCGCACGAGCGGGACGTACTGGACCTCGTCGCGATCGGCCAGTGGCCGGCACGTGCCGATGCGGCGCTTCGCACCCACGCGGCCGGATGTGGGATCTGCGCCGAGGTGGCGGCTGTGGCTGTGGCCGTTCGGGAGTGGGCGGACGATCCCCGGCCTGTGAAAGTGCCGGATGCGGCGGTCGTCTGGTATCGCGCGCAGGTGCGGGCCAAGGAAGAAGCCGCCCGCCGCGCGTCGCGCCCCCTGCTCGCCGCGCAACTTGTCGCACTGGCAGCCGTGATTCTGGCAGTCGTGACCATCGGCCCGAGCGCCGAGTGGTATCTCGCCCTCCTGCCCGACCTGAGCTTGCCCGCGCTGAGTCTGCCGACGGTACACATTCCGGCCGTGTCGACCTGGAGCTGGCTCGCCTGGGGCACCGTCGCCGCCGTGGCCACGCTGCTCCTGGCCGGCGGCCTCGCCTGGATCCTCGCTGAAGACTAGTCCGCGGTCCGCAGTCCGCAGTCCGCCCACCCACCCAACCGCCCATCTGCTAAGCTAGTGTCCTCTCCCTGCTCGCGCCGGGTTCCCCGGCCGTTGAGTGATTCCCTCGAATTCATTGATGGAAGTCCTTAGGGAAGTCAGGATCTGTTCGTGCCTTTTTCGACGTTGAAACTCCACCCCAACCTGCTCAAAGCCATCAAGGAACTGGGCTTCGCCCGTCCGACGGCCATTCAGGCTGATTCCATTCCTCCCGCGCTTGAGGGCCGTGACGTCCTCGCGTGCGCCATGACGGGCAGCGGCAAGACCGCGGCCTTTCTGCTTCCGCTGATTCAGCACCTCATTGATTCGCCCCGCGGCACCACGAAGGCGCTTGTGCTCACGCCGACGCGCGAACTCGCGGCGCAGATTCTCGAAGACCTCCAGGACCTCGCCGTGCACACGCCGGTCAGTGGCGCCATTGTCATCGGCGGTGTGGGCATGGGCCCGCAGGAACACGCATTCCGCCGCGGCGTGGATGTCATCATCGCGACGCCAGGCCGCCTCATGGATCACATGAAGCAGCCGTACGCGAAGCTCCCGAAGCTCGAGTATCTCGTGCTCGACGAAGCGGACCGCATGCTCGACATGGGCTTCCTTCCGGAAATCCGTCGCATTCTCAAGGCCCTGCCGCCGCGCAAGCAGACGATGTTCTTCAGTGCGACGATGCCGCCGCCGATTGCGGAGTTGACGCGCGAGATGTTGAAGGACCCGGTGCGGATTGCCGTCGAACGGCAGGCCGGTCCTGCGGTGGGCATCACGCAGGCGCTCTATCCCGTGCCGCAGGAACTCAAGTCCGTGCTGCTGCTGAAGCTGTTGCAGGGTGACGAGATGAAGGACACGCTCGTGTTCACGCGCACCAAACATCGCGCGAATCGTCTGGCCGACTTCCTCGTGAAGAACAACATCAAGGCCGATAGAATTCACGGCAACCGGTCGCAGACCCAGCGCATGGCGGCATTGTCGGCCTTCAAGGAGGGCAAGGTGCAGGTGCTCGTCGCGACCGACATTGCGGCGCGCGGCATCGACATCTCAGCGCTTGGTCACGTCGTGAACTTCGACGTGCCGCTGGTGCCTGAGGACTACATCCACCGCGTGGGCCGGACGGCGCGTGCGGAGGCCACCGGCGACGCATTCACGTTTGTGGCGCCCGACGAGGAAAGCGACCTGCGGCGCATTGAGGCGGCGATCAAGAAGCGCCTGCCGCGCATCACGGTGCCGGACTTCGACTACAACGCGAAGCCGCCTGCGCGTCTCGAGATTCCGATTGCGGATCGCATCCGTGACATCCGTGCCCGCAAACAGCAGGAACGGGCGCGCGCTGCGGAGAAGGCCGCCCGCCGAGGCGGGGCGGCGAGTCCAGGGTCCAGGGGCCAGGGTTCAGGGTCCGGGTCAGGCAGACCTGGCGGTGGCGGTTCCGGGTCCAGAGGTCCCGGCGCGCGGCCCGGATCGGGCACGCGGTCGTTCAGGCCTCGGCGCGGACGCTGATTCGGCAATGAGGCAATGAGGCAATGGATTGGCTCATTGCCTCATTGGCCCATTGGCTCATTGAAGGTGCGCGTGGGGGACGAGGTAATTGACCACATAATCGCGCACTGCCGACTCGACTGACATGACCGGCGCGTTGTAGCCTGCGGCCCGTAGCTTGGTCATGTCTGCGCGCGTGTCGTACTGGTAAGCCTTTGCCAGTTCGGCGGGCATGTCGAAGTACTCAATGCGCGGGTCGCGGTTCATCGCCGCAAAAATGGCGTGCATGAGGCGGTTCCAGTCGGTGGATTCGCCGGTGCCGACGTTGAAGAGGCCGTTGTGTTCCGGGTGGTCGAGCAGCCACATCGTCATCGCGATGGCGTCCTTCACATAGACGAAGTCGCGGCGCTGGCCGCCATCGGGGTATTCGGGCCTGTCGCTGCGGAACAATCGTACGCGGCCGGTATCCCGGATCTGCTCGTAGCCCTTGCACACCATCGAGCGCATGTCGCCCTTGTGCCACTCGTTCGGGCCGTACACGTTGAAATATTTCAGCGACGCGATCTGATCGAGGCGGCCGGTGTCGCGCGCCCAGAGATCAAACTCATGTTTTGACCGGCCATACAGGTTGAGCGGACGGAGGTCGTCCAGCCCCGCGTGGTTGTCCGAGTACCCCTGCGCTCCGTTCCCATACGTCGCTGCACTGCTGGCGACAATGAACCGGGCGCCGGCGTCGAGGGCCGCCTCGCAGACCGTCTTCGAATATTCGAGGTTGTTCTCCCGCAGGTAATCCCAGTTCTGTTCGGTGGTACTGCTGCACGCGCCGAGGTGGATCACCGCACGCATGCGCGTCTTCCACTCGCCGCGACGGACTGCATCCAGCCACTGCTGGTGGGGGACATAGGCCGCATACGTCAGCGGGGCCAGATTGGCCGTGCCTTCCGCCGCGGGCCGTGTATCGACGCACACGATATCGGTGATGCCGCGCGCATTCAGCGCCCACACCGCCGCACTGCCCAGGAATCCGGCTGCGCCGGTCACGATGAACACGGGATCAGTATACGTGCCGCGTTATTGAGGATTGAGGATTGCGGATTGGCAATTGTGCAATTTGGGGATCCTCCCTCCTCAATCCTCAATAACTTGCGCCCTTCATGTTACGATGTTACAGTCTGTCGCATGACAGCACGTAACACTTCAGGCGGGCCGTTGACGGCGCTCCAGCGCGCCATTGTGGATTTTGTCGCCGCCAAGGGGCCGGTGACGTCGGAGCAGGTGCGTGAGGGGCTCCACAAGACCCATCCACTCAAGGACTCGAGCATCCGCACCCTGCTCCGCCGCCTCGAAGCGCGTGGGCTGCTGAGTCACGTGCAGGAAGGGAAGGTCTTCCGCTATCGCGCCGAGACCTCGTCGGCCCGCGTGGCCGCGAAGGCCGTGAAGCGGATGATCGACGGCTTCTGGGCCGGGTCCGCCGAACGGTTCCTCGCCGGTCTCGTGGACGAAAAGGTGCTCTCAGCCGCCGAACTTGAACGCCTCGCGAGAAAGGTCAGGTCCAGAAAATGACCGCACCGAGCCCTCGGCACCCAGCACCAGCACCAAGCACACGAGCACCGTGCACACAGCACCCGCCTCCGCCAAGGCTTCGGCGGGGCAAGCTCAGCACAGACAGCGTCACCGCAAACTAAACGTGACGGTCACCGTCATGATGACCGGCACTGCCTGGCCGTTGAGGCGTGTTGGGGTGTAGCGCCATTGCTGCACGGCCTCGATGGCGGCGCGGTCGAGCATCGGCACCGACCGCAACACCGTGACGTTCTGCACGACGCCGGTGGCATCGATGATGGCTTCGAGGATGACGGTGCCTTCAACCCGCACGGCGACGGCGATGTGTGGATAGACGGGGGGCCGGTAGCTGAGACGCTCCGGAGGCTTGACGTCTCCACCGACGCGTACGGGATCCTGTCGCCGAGGCGGTGGGGGAGTCGGGAGGCCGGGTCCGGCGCTGGCTGCGCTGAGCAGCCCCGTGTATCCGGTTGACGAGCCGACTCCCGCGAGACCGCCGGGTACCGGCGGCATCGATGACACTCTCGGCCGCTCGACTTCAGGCGAGACCGTGTCTGGCGCCTCGACGGGCGCTGCATCCACGCTGACCTGCGGCGTCTCTGCGGCGGGACGTGCGACCTCGGGCTCCGGCGGCAACGCGCTCGCGGCCGCGAGCATGACGGGCGGCAGCGCCGTTCGTACGCCCGGCAACACCGGAGACGCGACCAGTGGCAACACGAAGATGACGCCGAGCGCCACCACGTGCAGCACGACGGACCCGATGGTGATCCACGACCGGCCCTGGCGGCGTGGAGTGGAGACGAGGACGTGATCGAAGAACGAACGTGGCATGGTCTTCCCCTTGCCTCTCCGGTGTTCGTGTGTTCCCTGTCTGGTAAGACACCGGTCTCAGAAGTTTGTTCGCAGGGCAATCCAGCCGAGCGCGGCACCGACCAGCACCAGCCATCCGGAATGGAGGCGGGTTCGCAGGAGCGCGACGAGACTGACGAGGGCGATGGTGACGGTCAGCCAGCCGGAGAGGGCGGCGTGGCCAAGCTGCCAGGTGACAGCCGCCATGAGGCCGAGCGACGCAACCGTCACGCCATCGAGCACGGCTCCCATCAACGGGGAGGAGCGCAGCTTCGGGACAATCGGAGCCGTGAGTGCGACAAACACAAACGCCGGCAGAAAGATGCCGAGGGTGGCGAGCAGGGCGCCGCGAGGACCGTCGAGCACGTACCCGATAAAGGTCGCGGTGGTGAACACCGGGCCCGGCGTGATTTGCCCGACGGCGATCGCATCGAGCAGTTGCCCTTCCGTCAGCCACCCGAGGCGCTCAACAAAGTCAGCGCGCAGAAATGCCAGCAGGACGTAGCCGCTGCCAAACAACACGGCGCCGGTCTTGACGAACATCGCGAACATCGTGCCGATGGAAAACGGCGTCGCCACCACTGCAGCTGCCTGCGCGGCCAGTGACGTCGCGCTCCCGCCGGCCAGCAGTCCGATCAGTGTGGCGACAACGCCGCGCGTGGACGCGAGGTGCACAACGACCGCCAGGATGGTCGCGCCACCAAGCACCGCGAGTTCGTGGACGCCGGCCAGCACGGCGACCAGGGACCCCAGTCCAAGCACTGCGAGCCAGACGGACTTCACCGCCGACTGACCCATGCCCCAGAGTCCGTGGGCCACGATGGCGATGACCACGGGGGCGATGCCGGCCATCACGGCTCGCACATCGGGCAACGATCCGTAGGTGACATACACCCAGGCCACGAGCATCACGATGAGCGCGGCCGGCAGGATGAATGCGGTGCCGGCCACCAGCAGGCCGGGCCATCCTCCGCGCGTGTGACCGATGTGGATGGCGAGTTCCGTCGAGTTCGGGCCCGGGATCAGGTGCGTCGCCGCGACCAAATCAAGGAACTGCTGGTCGGTCATCCACTTTCGGCGGGTGACCACTTCGGTCCGCATCATGGCGACGTGGGCCGCCGGCCCCCCGAACGCAATGGTCCCCAGCACACCGAACAGTCGAGCCAACTCCCACATGTGCGCCCATTTTCCCACCATCGCGGGGAAACCCGCACATGCGGACCGTGGACCGTGGACCGCGGACTGGGGACTGGGGACTGTGTGGACGGCACGATACGTGCTTCTGTCGTGTCGAATGGCTATCAGTGTGGCTGCCGTGCGAGAAAATCCTGCGCTCTTGAAGCTGGACCTGTACTGCAAAGGGGCCCGGCTGGATATGGCGTCACTCGGCGGCGGGGGCACGGGGCGGGGCCTGCTGCGGACGCGCGCCGGCCTCGGCTCAGGTCTGGAGGTGGTGCTGCCGGGCGGTCTGTGGACCAACGTGCCCGTGCTTGAGGCGTTCGCGCAGCGGTCTCCGTACGAGTTTCAGGGCGACGGAGACGGGCTGCGCCTGATGCGGGATGGCGAGTATGTCACCACGGTCAGCCTGTCTCCGCGGCCCGCGTGGTACGACCAGGCCACCTCGTCCGGCAAACCGATGATGCGAGTGGGCACGCTTCAGGGCACCTACCTCGGTGTGTATCCCGCCAAGGTCTGCGACTACTGGGTGACACCGGAAAAAACGAATTGTCACTTCTGCTCGGTCGGCCTCAACCTCGGCGTCGACGACGCGACGGAGAAGTCGGTGGAGGAAGTGATCGAGGTGGTGCATGCCGCGCGCGACGGCTCCGGCATCACGTATGTGGACTTCAACACCGGGCACTACGAGGGGGACACCTACCTCGACATTCTCGAGCCCTATATCCGGCGCATCAAGGCCGAGACCGGGCTGCTGGTCGGGGTGCAGACCCCGCCGCACCACGATCTGTCACGGTATGACGCGCTCAAGGCGATGGGTGTCAATCGTGTGTCGTTCTGTTTCGAGATTTTTGATCGCGAGCGCTTCCGTGAAGTGTGCCCGGGCAAGGATGCGCAGTACGGCCTTGACCGCTACCTCGACGCGATTCGGTATTGTGCCGAGTTGGGTCGCAGGAGCGGCCTCTCGTTGTCGGACCCGTGGGTGACCAATGGGGAGATCGTGGCGGGGCTGGAATCTCCGGAGTCGTCCATCGCGGCGATCAACTGGATCACCGACGCGGGGGCGATTCCCACGGTGTGTGTGTTTCGTCCGCTGCGTGGCACCGACTACGAGAGTCTCGAGCCTCCGGAGACCGAGGCGATGATTCCGGTGTTTCGCCGGCTCTACGACGCGTGCATGGAGCACGGCCTGCCGATCGGGTGCGCACCGAACATCCACGTGTCGCTGGTGCTGCTGCCTGAGGAGTGCGCGGCGTTCTCCGACAGGCCGTTCCGGTGGCAGCGCGCGAAGTTAGCCGTGATGCGTCGGGTGTTCCTCGCACTGCACCACCGTGCCGTCCAGGCCCGCGAGCACTGACGGCTCCACCACCAGTACCGGAAACCCCCGTCCGTACAGCTCGTGGGCCACCACCGACGCGAGGGCGATAAACGTATCGACCTTTGGCAGCAGGATCGCCGCGGGCGCATTCCCCAGACGCACGGCTTCCAGGAGGATCGCGGTCGTGGTGCTTGAACCGCGCGTCCATGGCAGGGCGAGCACACATCCGCCGAGACGTTGGCCGCTGAGGGGATGCCGTCGATCGATCACCTCGCCGGTCGCAGCGTCGTAGCCGCCCCAGAACGACAACGGCGCAGGACTCACGACGAGTCGCCCCTGTGCGGTGCCGGCCACCACGCTCGAGATCACGGGCACAACCGTCATGCCACACTCCACGCGTGGTCGTCGCGCACCACGCGACCCTGCACCGCTGACTCCACGCAATCCTCGAGACTGCCGTAGACGACCTGACGACTCAGCAAACCTGGCACGTAGTACGCGTACTTGCCCGAGTTGGTCATGATCGTGGTGATCGTGGGCGGCAACATCGGCGTCGCGAGCACACACGTGTCGACCGTGATGCGACCCCCAAACGCCTCAAGGTCGCGCAACATGCCGGTGTCGGCAGCCAGCGTCCGCATGATGCGGCTGGTGGTGACGAGGAACTCCACGGAGTCCGCTTTCCGGCGTCCTCGCAACAGCGGCGCGAGCTGACGGAATTCGTCGATGGAAAAGTGCGGACTGCCCAGCAGCACCAGATTCACCGGGGCGTCCGCGTTGGTCGTCAACTGCCGCCGCGCATCGAGCAACTCGGGCATTCCGACGTGGTGTGTCACTTCCGGAGAGAGACCACCAAAGGCCGCGGCGGTCGTTGGTGCCTCCGGCGTGATGCCGACCAGGTGAAACAACGCGACGGATCCGGACGACGCGGCGGTCGCCCCGAAGGCCTTGAGCTGGTCGTCGGTTGGCCGCACCGTCAGGCCCTCCACCACGGGGATGCGGTCATCCGCGAGTCGGCCGATGAGAAAGCCAAGCACCGGGTAGAACTCGTCGAGTTCCTGCAGGCGATGGGGCACACCCGTCATCGTGATCAGGACGTGGCCACGACGGCCGGCATCCGTGTGCAGTCCCACCTCAGGCACGCGGCCGGTGATCGCTGCGCACACGTCATACAGGTCGGGATACCGCTCCGTGCGCGCGCCGATGACCGAGTTGGCGAACACGATGGCGTTGGATTCACCCCACGCAATCTGCTGCCCGAATGAAGGGCGTGCCTGGGTCTGGTACGGGGCGCACGTCCACGTCTCTGTCGTGCCCATCGATCGATACGCCACCATCTGGCGATGGGCCTTGGAGGCCCACTCCGAGGCCACCGGCCACTCCCCCCAATGGTGTTCATCCACGCCGCTGACGTTGAGCGAGGACGGCACCACCACGCGCGCGCCGAGGCTCGCGAGCCGCTCCGCAAACTCCAGGCCGGCGTCGCCGACAAAGATGGTGCTGTCGATGTGCGCGTGGGTGATGTCGATCAAGCGTGGCGCACCGGCGATGCGCCCCATCCGCGACACAATCTTCATCGCCAACGCGGTGGCCGGGCCCATCTCGCCACCCAGCATCGCCTCGTCACGGTCACGCAGTCTCACGCCGTGCTCCCGGGCCCGCGATCCCGCAATCCCGCAGTCAAAATCCCCAATCCCCCATCCTCCATCCTCAATTGCGAGCCCGAAGGGCGAGCATCAGGGATTCTTGATCGAAACGGGTAAGATCAACGCATGACAAGTCGGGTACGGCGTGGCGCGTGGTTCCTGAGCCTGGTGGTGGCAGCCACGGCAGCGTGTGGCGGCGAAGAGGTGTCGGCGCAGATCACGCGTCCGATCGCCGTGGTGACCCCCCTGGCCGAGGCCAGTGCCGCACGGAGCGGCCGTGAGGTGCGACTGGCCGCGCGAGTGGTGATGCCATCAGCGGCCCTACACGTGCAGGCGAACACGCCGCGGGAAGCCGGACTGATTCCCACGGTGCTGACCCTTGATGCCCCGGCGGGAGTGACCATCCACGAACTCGTGTACCCCGACGCGACAGACTTCGAGGTGGCGGGGTTCGATCAGCCTCTGCTCGTGTACGGGCACGACTTCGTGATCGGGGTGCGGGCCACCGTCGCCGCGACCGTGCCGCTCGGCACCGTGACCATTCCGGCGCGTCTGCGGTACCAGGCGTGCAACGACTCTGTGTGTTTCCTGCCGCTCACGGTCGAGACGCGGTGGACGCTGACGGTGGTTGCCGCGGACGCGGCGGTGACGCCCCAGTATCAGGACGTGTTCAAGGCCATCAAGTTCGGCACCGGGATCACGCCACCCGTGCGCGCACCGGACGAGGCTGATCCCGGGACCACGGTTATCGTCGCGTCGGACCTGGCGGATGCGGTCGGGATGCTCGACGCGTTCGAGCAGCGTTCACCGGCGGGGACGTACATGAATCGTGATGACTTCCTCGCGTTTCTCGCCGCCGCTGAAGCTGGTGTGATGCCCGGCGGATGGTTTGACGGGCGCGGTCCGCTCGCAATTCTCGCCATCGTGCTGCTCGGCGGACTCGCACTCAATCTGACGCCATGTGTGCTGCCGATGATCCCGATCAACCTGGCGATCATCGGCGCGGGCGCGCGCGCGGGATCCCGTCAGCGGGGTTTTTTGCTGGGCGCCAGCTACGGCGCCGCGATGACACTGGTGTACGGCGTCATCGGGCTCGTGGTGATCCTCACGGCCGGGGCGTTTGGCGCCATCAATGCGTCCCCCTGGTTCAATCTGTCGATCGCCGTGGTGTTTGTCGTGCTCGGCCTCGCCATGTTCGACGTGGTGCTGATCGATTTGTCGAAGTACTCGACGCTGTTCCAGCCGAAGGCGGGGCAGCAGGGCAGTGTGGTGCTGGCGTTCACGATGGGCGGCGTGGCGGCGTTGCTGGCCGGCGCGTGTGTGGCGCCGGTCGTGATTCAGGTCGTGCTCTTTGCGAGTGATTTGTACGCGGGCGGGGCCCAGGTCGCACTGGCGCTCCCCTTTGTGCTCGGCCTCGGCATGGCCATCCCCTGGCCGATTGCCGGTGCGGGCATGGCCGCACTGCCCAAACCCGGCGCGTGGATGGTGCGCGTCAAGCAGGTCTTCGGCGTGATGATCATCGGGACCGCGATCTACTACGGCTATCTCGCCTACACCCTGTTCGACAATCGCCGCGTGGACGCCACCGAGGTGTCGTCGAGTGTGGAGGCGATGATCGAGAGCGGCTGGCATTCCTCCCTGGGCGCAGGGCTCGCCGAGGCCCAGCGCGATCAGAAGCCCGTGTTGCTCGATCTGTGGGCCACGTGGTGCAAGAACTGTCTGGTGATGGATCAGACGACCCTGAAGGACCCGGCCGTGGGTGAGGCGTTGTCAGGCTACGTGAAGATCAAGATCCAGTCGGAGGATCTTGAACACCCGGCCACCAGCGCGCTGCTGCAGCGCATCGGTGCCGTGGGGCTGCCGGCCTACGTGGTTCTGCAGCCGAAGTAGGTCCACCGGCGTGTGCCCCGGCGTGTGCCGCGCCGCGATGGTGCCGCCCAGAACCCCGGCACACAGCAGGCACGCCAGCCAGTGACGCATCAGGTGGTGACGCTTGGTCACGACGGTGTTCAACACGGAGAGTGCCGGTATGATCCCCGCATGATGAAACATCGCAAGGGGACACTCCTCGTTCTGGTGTGTGCAGCGTCGATAGGGATGTCGGCGGTGACTGTGATCGCGACGGGCGCCCAAGCGCCGCCTCCGGCCAGTCCACCGGCCTCGGGCGAAGGCGCCGGGTGGGTCGGCGCGGAGGGCACGCCGCTCGTGCGCATCGATCCCGAACATGTCGAAGCCACACGCGCACCCACCAGTGCACCCGCGCACGAGGGCCCTCGTGCGCAAGTGCACCCGCGCACGAGGGGACTCGCCTCCGACGGCGTCCCCGTCGACGCCGTCGGCGACCCGCAATATTCAACCTTCTCGCTGTGCGCGATTGATCCGGCCACGCAGCAATCCGGCGCGGCTGTGACGACACGTGTACCCTTTGTCGGACGCGCGGTGCCGCACGTGCGTGCCGGTGTCGGGGCCGTGTGCACACAGGCCTCCACACGTGTGGAGAACGGGCGCGAAGGGCTCGACCTGATGGCCAAGGGCGTGGCGCCTGCCGAGGCGCTGGCGCAACTCCTCGCGGCCGATCAGCAACGTGAGTCGCGGCAGGTTGGACTCATCGATATGCAGGGCCGCACGGCGGCACATACGGGCAAACAGAACGGTGCGTGGGCGGGCAGCCGGCAAGGACTGCACTACACGGTGCAGGCCAACATCATGGTCGGCCCTGAAGTGATCGAGGCTGTGGCGAACTCATTCGAAGCGACCGCCGGTACAGGAATGCCGCTCGCCGAACGCATGATTCTCGCGATGGAGGCGGGGCAGGCCAAGGGGGGCGACCGCCGTTGGGGGCTGCGCCAGTCGGCCGCCATCAAAATCGCCGATCCGAATACACCCGGACGCGGCGGTGACAACATCGCGCTGGCGATCGAAGTGGGCGAACACGCCGAGCCGGTGGCGGAGATGAAGCGCATCTATTACACGACCGCGCAGCGCCTCGGGTATCGATCGTTCTCGCGTATCGACGGCATCGACATCGTCGAACTCAAGCGCATGCTCCATGCCCTTGGCTACTGGCGTCCCATCCTCGAGATCTTCCCCGCAAACGCGACGGTCCGGGAGTACGGGCTGTATGACGACGAGGCAATGGCGGCGGTGGACACGTTCCGCGCGGACAACGGTCTGGTGTATCAGGGCAATCCCGTGGGACTCGTGGACGAGCGGTTCATCACGGCGCTCCGGGCAGCCTATTTCGCCAAACGCAAGGGCGGATAGACGTCGGACTATCCCCGCACCACCAACACCGGACAGGTCGCGGCTCTGATCACTTCGTGCGTGGTCGAGCCGTAGATCGCGGTGCCGAGTGCGCGCCGAATCTCGGCGAGCACCGCATCCCTCGAGGGCGGATACCGCATATGCGTCAATTCGCCAATGGCCCCGGGCGGCATGGGAACCGCTTCAAAGGTCGGCACCACATGCAGCACCGTCAGGCGCGCCTGATACCAGCGGGCCAGCGACAACGCATATCCCAGCCCTGGCGCGGCGGCGTCGCTGAGGTCGGTGGGATAGGGGATGTGGGTGAATCGAACCATGGTGTGCCTCCCGCGTGACGGTTACTGGTAGACGATCACCACCGGGCGTGGTGAGAGGTCGAGCACCTGCGCCGGTGTAAACAGGTTGCGGTCCTGCTGGTAGAAAAGCTTGATGCCGGCGTATGCCAGCGGCTGGCGCATGACGGTGCGATAACTGGACAGCTTCAGTGACTGTGTGCCGAAGCCATCCATGACAAGGGCCACATCCACGGTGTCGCTCGACCGCACCTTGGCCTTGTCAGGCAACATGTCGAGCCTGAACTGGTGGACGATCAGCACCTTCGGCGGCAGGCGATGCGTCGCGATCAGACGCTCGAGCACATCGATGCCCGTATTGATATCGCTCGCGTGCAAGCGGCCGATCTGCTGCCCGGGAACCTGGCAGTCGGTCATCGCGAACTCAGGGTCGAGTGCGAGGTACACGTCCGGCTCCCTGAGGTACGGTTCCAGTGCCTTCACCTCTGCCGCCACAGTCGAGCGTCCAACCTGCACGTCAAGAATGAGCTTGTATCCCTGAGCGCGAGCCTCGCGCAGGAGTGCGTCGATGACGTCTTTCGTCTCCCGTCGTCGCCACATCGCGTCCGAACCCGCGGTGCATTGGGCGACCACGGCGACCAGGTGGTAGGCCATCAGGACCGGGACCGGACTGACCGCACGATACGCCTTCGCCTGGGCTTCGAATCTGGCCACGCGCGCCTCGCCAGACTGTTCGCCCAGCGCCCCCATCCGCGTGCTGCGCGGATTGCCGTACCACGTCAGCAGGATGTGGTCGTCCAGGAGGGCGCGTGGAGCACGACCGGCGCTCGGAGGTGCCGCCGTCAGCGTGACGACTGCGACCAGTGTGAGCAGGAGCGAGGCGAGCCGGACGCGCATCGGGACCTCCATGAGGGAACAATGCACATGGCGTGCCGTCGGCACGATCGGCGTCTGTCGGATGTTTGGGTGTCGGCCGCGATCACTGAAGTCGAGGTGCGGTAAAACGTCGACTGTTGCACCGTCGAAACACGGGTGGGATATGGTTACCACCATGGATCGACGAGATTTCCTGCTGAAGACGGCGGCCGTGGCCACAGGCGCGGTGGTGCCCCTGCATGCGCTGCTCGCGCGCGCGGCGACCGGTGCGCCGATTCGCCAGACGCTGGGCTATGGTCCGCTGGCCCCGGTCAACGATTCCACGACCGGGCTTCCGCTGCTGCATCTGCCGCCGGGCTTCACGTACTTCACGTTCGGCTGGACGAAGGATCCGCTCGACGATGGTTCGCCCACGCCCGCGATGCACGACGGGATGGCGGCGTATCCGTTGCCCGGCGGACTCGTCCGTCTGATTCGGAATCATGAAGTCGGCACGGCTCCGGCATTCGCGTCGTCACCGGCGTATGACCCGGCGGCCGGTGGTGGCACCACGACGATCGATGTTGATCTTGTGAATGCGAAGGTCATTCGCAGCGCCGCGAGTCTGGCCGGCACGGTCCGCAACTGTGCCGGCGGGCCGACGCCCTGGGGATCGTGGCTCACGTGTGAGGAGACGACGGCCGATCCGCAGAGTGATGCACGGCTGTCGCGCGACCACGGCTGGATCTTCGAAGTGCCGGTCGAAGGCCGCGCGACGGCGGAGCCCCTGAAGGCGATGGGGTGTTTTGTCCACGAGGCCATCGCGGTGGATCCCGCTACCGGAGACGTCTACGAGACCGAAGACGCGACGCAGTCCGGCTTTTATCGCTTCATTCCGAAGGCACGCGGACGCATGGCCTCGGGCGGCACGCTCGAGATGCTGGCGGTCAAAGGCTCGCCGCAACTCGACACACGCAAGGGCCAGAAAAACGGTGTGACGTATCCCGTCGAGTGGGTGCCCATCGCCCGGCCGGAGCAGGTGCATGACGATGTGGAGAAACGTGACGGCGCCGGCGTGTTTCAGCAGGGCTTCACACAGGGTGGGGCCATCTTCGCGCGGCTGGAAGGCGCGTGGTACGGCAACGGCGCGATTTTTTTCACTGCGACGTCAGGCGGCGATCGTCAGCGTGGCCAGGTGTGGGAGTACACGCCCGCGACCGAGTCGGTGCGCCTGGTGTTTGAATCCCCGGGGTGGGACATCCTCGACTATCCCGACTGTCTGTGTGTGAGTCCCCGCGGAGGCCTGGTGTTGTGTGAAGACGGCAGCGGCGGTGCGAACTTCGTGCGCGGCCTCACACTCGACGGACAGATCTTCGACTTCGCGCGCCAGAGCGTGGTGCTCAAGGGGGAACGCAACGGATTCACGGGCGACTTCCGGTCGATGGAAGTCGCCGGCGTCACGTTCAGTCCGGATGGCCGCTGGCTGCTGTTCAACGTGCAGACGCCCGGCATCACCTTCGCGGTCACCGGGCCCTGGTCCAACGGCGTGTTGTAGCATTCGCCGATACGAAGACGACGACTGAACGGCGCAGCGCTGATCGGGCTGATTGGCGGCGCGGCGGACTGGCCGCCTGGCCGGGGACTGAGGCCACCCAGGTGGGTGGGCGGATGGCCTACTGAGTGGATGGGCGGCTGCGGGGGGGCGCGGCTGCGCGGATGCCGGTGAATGCCTTACCGTGCACCTGCTGAACACCGCTCCGCTCGAGTAGTTCGGCGACGTTGTCTTTCGTGATCGCGCCTCCGGCCAGAATGTCGATTCTGCCGCAGGCCTGATTGATCAGCCGGCGCAACTGGGCGGCGCCGTCCATCGCACTCCCTGGCCCACCGCCTGTCAGCACGACTGACACTCCGAGCGCGATCAGCGTTTCGAGGCCTTCGGACTGATCGCGCAGTTGATCAAACGCGCGGTGGAAGCCGACCGCCATCGGACGCGCGGCAGCCATGAGTTCCGCCATCAGTGTGCGGTCTATTGCCCCGGCCTTGGTCAGCGCTCCGAACACCACGCCCGGCGCACAGGCTGCCTTTGCCGCCGCAATGTCGGCCAGCATCACCGCCACGTCGTGGCGGTCATACACAAAGTCGCCCACCCGTGGCCTGATGAAGACGTGGATGGGCGTTTTCACCAGCGCCAGCGCACGTGTGATGAGGCCCAACGAGGGCGTGACCGCGCCGTCGTGCAGCAAGCCGCACAACTCGATGCGATCGACTCCTTCGGTCTCGGCAGCCATCGCGACGCCGATGGACTCGACGGCGGCTTCGATGAAGAGGGAATTCGGCAGTGGCACTTTCACAGGCCATGTTCTACCATGTCCGCCTCACACAATCAGGGAGGTCGATGTGGATCAGAGTTCTTCGGCACCGGCGGCGATGACTGGGCAGGTTACGTTGGGCAACGGACAGGTGCGCACCCTCGCGTCACCAGGCAAGCGGCTTGTCGCGCGGATTATTGATGTCTGCGTGTTGTGGGTGGGCTCGATGGTGGTCGCCATGTTCGGGTTCGGGAGCGGGTTGGCGATGGGGGCCACGGGCACGGATGCCGGGATCGTCGCGGCGATCATGGCGTTTGTCGCCGCCACGATGACTATCATCATCCTCTCGATTGCCTATGAGGTGACGATGGTCGCGCTCAAGGGGCAGACCGTGGGCAAGATGGTGATGAGCATCCGCGTGGCTCGCGCTGACAACGGTGACCTGCCAGGCTGGGGCAAAGCGACCGGACGCTGGGCGCTGCCGTGGTTGATGGGACTGATTCCGCTGGTCGGCTGGATTGGCGCGCTGCTCACGTACCTCTCACTCACCTGGGATGACCGTCGTCAGGGCTGGCACGACAAGGCGGCAGGCACGGTTGTGACGGAGGGGTGAGTGGGTGGGCAGCTGGGCGGATGGCTTCGGATTCGACGTCCTGGCGTGCCCGCGCTGTGCGGGGCGACCGCTGCCGGGATCGGCCGCCCCAGGCGAGCTTTGTGGTGTGCGGCGCCCTCGACTACACTGCGCCCGGGCGCTGTGGCCGCGAAAGCCGCCCTCGGTGATCTGCCCCAGCGTCTGATAGGGCGTATTCTGTCAACCGAACACCCACGTAATACGGACTATCGGCACTGGCGACGTAGAACATGTACGGGTCCGACTCGACGACCGCCATGTCGACAAACCGGCCGCTCATGTTGGCGGGGCCGATCGTTCTGAAGGTAAGCGCCGCCAGATCCTGGGCTGTGAGCGCGGGCGACTGCCGCGCGGTCAGCAGCGGCGGCGACACCAAGGCGAGAAGAACCGCGACGCAGGCAGCAACGACAGACAGACGGACGTGGCGCATAATCCCTCCCGAGAACCCGGGCCTAGTCTAGCTGAGCGGGACGCGCCAGAGACAACGGAGAGACCATCGCGCACATCAGCCGGCCAGCCCAGCGCGAGGCCGGCGACGGACGTCAGCCTTTACGATGGTCGATCAGCACTGCGGTCGTCTGACTCGTGACCGAGCCGCCGCAACTCACTCGCCGAGAACCAGAGAAACAATCCGCACAGAGCTGTCGCGAAAAGGCCGACTGCGAAAATCCAAAGTGGTGACACGTCATTTCCCCCGCGGCCGTGTGGACTGGCGGACAAACCCGCCGAACGACAGGATCGACGGCACCCAGATGCCGACAAACATTCCCTCGTCGCGATAGCCTCCGAACCACAGGCTCACCGAGAACAGAAAAGAAATGAATGCAGCTGCGAGAATGAAGTAGTCACTACGTCTGAACATCGGCCACCTTCTCCACACAGTATATCTGAACTGTCACCACTCACCGCCGGACGTGGGCGAGCCCTCCGTCCACGCCGAGCACCTGACCGGTGATCCAGCCGCTGTCCGGGCTGAGCAGGAACGCGATGGCCCGGGCGACTTCGTGGGGCTGCCCGATACGGCCGAGCGGATGCATCGCCGACGATGCCTTCAGAGCCGCCTCGTTCCCGGTGATTCTTCGGGCCATCGGTGTGGCGACCAGCCCGGGCGCCACGACGTTGACGCGGATGCCCACCCCGGCGTAGGTCGCCGCCGAAGCGCGCATCAGTCCTTCCACGCCAGCCTTGGCCGCGGCGATCGCGTCGTGATTGGACAGGCCGACCTGCGCCGCGCACGACGACACGAGCACGACGCTGCCGCCGGTGCTCTTCAGGTGCCGGCCCGCGGCGCGCGTGAGTGCAAAGGCCGTGCGGAGGTTCATCGCGACGGTCTCGTCAAAGTCCTGCGCCGAGGTCAGGTGCGCCGGCTTGAGCAGGATCGATCCGGCGAGATTCACGGCACCGGTGATGCCGGGGTTGGCCTGGAAGAGCGCGTCCACCGCGTCAAAGTCCCGCGCATCGACGCAGGCCGTCTTCGCGCCGCAGGTGGCCGCCACCTCGGTGAGCGAGGCCAGAGTCCGGCCGGCGAGCACCAGCGACCAGCCGTCACGATGGAGCAGTTCAACAAGGCTGCGACCGATGCCTCCGCCGGCACCGATGACCAGACACGTGCGAGGGTTCATGTCAGGCTTTCAAGAAGCTCTTCAGCATCCAGATCGTTTTCTGGTGCAGGGTGATCCGGCCGATCATCAAGTCCTGACTCTCGGCGTCACCGGCCTCGCCGGCAAGGTCGCGCGCACGTTCCGCATCCGACACCACTTTTGCGCTTGCGGTGATGAGCGCGCGGACGTACTCCTCCTGCACCAGCGGCGATGAGAACTCCTTCATCTGCGCGGCCTTGGCCAGCGTCCCGAGGCCGCCGATGGCGTAGGCATCAAGCGCGCGAATGCGCTCGGCGATCTCGTCGACCGCAATAAACAGCTCTTCGTACTGCGTCTGGAAGGCGGTGTGCAGGGCAAAGAATCCAGGCCCCTCCACGTTCCAGTGGGCCAGATGCGTGAGCGCAAGCAGGGCGTAGGAATCGGCGAGCACCTGGTTCAGGCTGTCAGTCAGCCGGGTATTCGACGAGGGGCGGATCGGACGTTGTTTTTTCATAGGGGTCTCTCCGCATATTATCGCCTTTAGGCAGGGCGACTGAAACGTTCGAGTGCGCGGAACCATGAATCACTTCACTGTCGATTGCCTCATCGCGGGCGCGGGAATGGCGGGTTTGACTGCCGCACGCATTTTGCAGGCACAGGGCCTCAACGTCGTGGTCCTGGACAAAGGCCGTGGCATCGGCGGGAGACTGGCCACGCGCTGGAGCGACAACGACGCCGGCGTGCGCGCTCGTTACGATCACGGGGCGCAATTCTTCACGGTGCGTGACGTTTCGTTTCAGACGCACGTGGATGACTGGCTCGCGCGTGGACTGGTGAAGGAATGGGCGCGCGGGTTTGCCGGCGCATCCGGCCAGCCGCATCACGACGGACATCCGCGTTATTGTGCGGTCCATGGCATGAACTCGCTGGCACATGATTTGGCGCGAGACCTCGCCGTGACGACCAGTGCGCGAGTCAACCGCATCAGCCCCCAGGAACAGGGCTGGCGCGTCACGATGGCCATGGGCGACCACCACACGGCCGCGTCGATCCTACTGACGCCGCCTGTTGAACAATCGCTTGCATTGCTCGATGCAGGCGAGACGATCCTTGCAGACGACACACGCGCGGCACTCGAACGCATCAGCTACGATCCGTGCCTGGCCCTGCTCGTTGAGCTCGACGCGCCAAGTCGCCTGCCCGAACCGGGCGCGGTGCAGTTGCGCGGCGATCCTCTGGCCCAGCCCCTGGTCTGGATTGGCGACAATCATCGCAAGGGCATTTCGCCCGATGCGTTCACCGTCACCCTGCACGCCGGGCCGGAATTCACCCGTGAACATTGGGAGGCCCCGGACGACGTCATCGCGCAACGGTTACTGCAGGCGGCGAATGACTGGTTGGGCGTGCCGGTCAGGCGTTGGCACGTGCATCGCTGGCGGTACAGTCAGCCGGTGGTGACGCATCCTGACGCCTGCCTGTTCACTACGCAACCGGCGCCGCTCGCCTTTGCGGGAGACGCCTTCGGCTCGTCGCGCCTCGAAGGCGCTTTTCTGTCAGGGCGCGCCGCCGCCCACCTCTTGCTGAAAGTGATGCGGTGATGGCTACGCGTCATCCCTGGCGATCCCGAGTGTGCGGCGCAGCAGGTCTGCGCGGCTCGTGATCTGGGTGCGGTCCTCGGGTGTCAGTCGGTCAACGTTCTTGAGAATCATCGCCATCCGCTGGTTCGGTGAAAACCTCTGGCGGGTGCGGATCAAGAAGTCCCAGTAGAAGACCGTGACGGGGCACGCCCGGGGGCCGCTGCGTTCGGCGGGGTCGTAGCGGCACGTGGTGCAGTAGTTGCTCATCCGCTGGATGTACTTGCCGCTGGCGGCGTAGGGCTTGGTGCCGACCAGTCCGGTGACGCCCCTGGCCGCGCCCTGGCGCCGATCGGCATGCATGACCATGCCGAGCGCATTCGGAAGCGTGACCCAGTCCACGCCGTCCACGAACATGCCGAGATACCAGTCACTGACGGCCCGCGGGTGGACGCCGCTGATGAGCGCGAAGTTGCCGGTGACCATCAGGCGCTGGATGTGGTGGCCGAACCCGGTCTCGAGCACCTGCCCCACGCAGGCCTTCATGCAAGCCATGTCGGTATCGGCGGTCCAGTAGAACGGTGGCAACTCGCCGTGCTGGTCGAGCCCGTTGCGATCCGCATAGGCGGGGCCTTCGAGCTGATAGACGCCGCGGATGAACTCGCGCCAGCCGATGATCTGCCGCACGAACGCCTCGACGGATTGCAGGGGGGCCTGCCCGGCGCGAAACGCCTCGATGGCTCGATCGCAGCACTCGCGTGGATTGAGCAGCTTGAGGTTGAGGGCGCTCGACACCGTGGAGTGGTAGAGCGTCGGTTCGTGCGTCCACATCGCATCTTCGAAGGGACCGAAGTGGACGAGACGATGGGTGATGAAGTCGTCGAGCGAGGCGAGTGCCTGTTCGCGCGTGACGGGCCAGGCGAAGGTATCGACGGTGCCGGGCAGATCGGGGAGCGTGCGGGTCATGGCCGCAAGCACGGCGCGGGTAGTCGCATCGGGCGCGAAACCGAGTGGCGGTCGTGGCCGCGGACTCGGGCCGTCTTTGCCGAAGGGCAGCCGGTTTTCCTTGTCGAAGTTCCACTCGCCGCCGACGGGCTTCGCGCTCTTGCCCGCGCCTTCCATGAGATACCCGGTCCTGCGACGTTGCTCGCGGTAGAAAAACTCCATGGTCAGGGACGTACGGCCCTTCGCCCACGCGGCGAACGCTTCCGGTGTGGTGATGAAGTGCGCGTCGGGCAGGATGCTCACCGGGATGCCCGTCGAACGGCCGACCCGTTCGAGTATGGCCAGCACGCGCCACTCCCCCGGGTGAGTACACACGATCTGAGTCGGGCCGAGTGCGGCGACCGCCCGGGCGATTTCCGTCTCGAACGTGCCGGTGTTTTCGGGATCGTCAAGCTCGACATACCGGACGCGGACCTGCCGCCACGTCAGTGCCGAGGCAAAGTGCCGCATCGCCGACAAGAACAGCGCCGTCCGCTGCCGGTGGCTGGGCACATGGCGGGACTCCGCGGCGACTTCCATCATCAGGACGGTGTCGGCCGGCGTCAGTGAGCGAATGAGGGCGGCATCGAGATCGAGCTGATCGCCAAAGACGATCACCAGACGCGCCGGCCTGCGTTCAGGCGACGAGCCGCCTGAGGCGGGCGCGGCAGAGCGCGGCATGGCGACTAGCGCAGGGCGACGATCGCCGCACTCATCACCAGCATCAGCGCAGCGGGAAGCGACTTCATGGGCGGGTCGCCCACCTTGAGGTGCATGGCAATCGCGCCGACCATGAGCGCGGCGACGAGCGCCGCAGCCTCCCTGACAGGGAGCGCGAACCATACGCCGGCGATCAGGGTGATGGCCGCGCCGATCTTCAGCGCGCCCACGACGTAGAAGACGAAGCCGGGAAGGCCATACGCCCCAAACTCATCCTGCAGCGTCTGCGCGGCACCGCCGCGAAACGATGTGGCGGAGTGTCGACGCATCAGCCAGACATTCAGAAGCCCGAGTCCGACAACCAGCTGCAGCAGACTCGACAGTGACAGCCACTCCATCACGAGTTCCTCCCGATTCATGCAAGGCGTATTCCGCCATCCTAATGCCAGGCCGAGTCTAGCCGAGAGCTTCACACATGGCAAACCTGCCCTCTTTGCATGCCCGGCATCACTGGCGAGCGGCTCCTGTTGACGATCAACGGCGCGCCCGAACGGCTGTGATATCCGCGATGTAAATGCTGCGCCCGTGGGTGGCGATGACCAGGTCGCTCTCGCGAGGATGCACCACCAGGTCGTGCACGGGAATGGTCGGCAGGTTGCCGCGCAACGACATCCAGGTCACACGGCGATCCACTGAGGCATACACACCGGGGTCGGTCCCTACGTAGAGGATGCGCGCGTCCGTGGGATCCTCGCCGATCACGTTGATGGGTTCAGCAGGGAGGTTACCCACGAGGGACGTCCACGTCTGCCCGTAGTCACGTGACACGTACATGTGCGCTGCGAACTCGTTGAATCGATAGCCAGTCAGCGTCACGTACACAGTGGCTTCGTCGTGGCGTGACGCCACCACTCGTGACACCCAGCGTTCCGGCAACAACTCGCCAATGCGTGTCCACGTGGTCCCGCCGTCGCGCGTCACATGCAACCGGCCGTCATCAGCACCGGTATAGAGGAGCGTGGACCGCAGGGGCGACTCCGAGACGCTGGTCAGCGTGCCCCACGGCACGTTGCCCTGCACGCAGTCGGACGCATCGTAAACGCAGAGGTGGGAAGGCTAGCGCCGGTTTTTTCGCTCGTCCTGGTCGAGCTTGTACAACAAGGCTGCCTGCTCCAGCGCTGAGAGTTTTTGCTGCTCCGGTGTCAAGCGACTGGGGGGCGTCGGCATATCGACCCAGAGCAGGGATCGGCCGCCCCAGGCGAGCTTTGCGGTGTGCGGCGCCCTCGACTACACTGCGCCCGGGCGCTGTGGCCGCGAAATCCGCCCTCGGTGATCTGCCCCAGCGTCTGATAGGGCGTATTCTGTCAACCGAACACCCACGTAATACGGACTATCGGCAACACCGATTTCGAGGGCTGGATGCGGGCTTCATTACGAAGCCTTGCTCACGCCGCTCGCGCCGAAATGATCGGCGTGCAGACCCATGACGTCGCAACGTCTCGAGGAGGCAACTATGTCAAGGTTGGTTAGCACACTTGCGCTGCTGTTCTCGGCCTGCGGCTGCGCGGGAGTTGTAGCTCAGACACCGGGGATGCACGGCGTTTCGTCACCTCAGAGGGCGACGGTCGCGATCGATGGAACCGACCGCGAGTATTTCGTTCAGGCCCCGCCCCGCCCCGCTAGTCAGCGACCGGTCGTCTTCGTCCTTCACGGCGGCACACGTAGCGCTGAGGATATCTTTTCGCGCAGTAGCTGGCCTCAGGTCGCTGCTCGTAGCGGTGCGCTGCTTATCGTTCCGAATGCGATCGGCGGCAACTGGAACGACGGTCGCACGACTTATCTCGGTAATTCTAATCCCAGCAATGTCGACGACGTCGGATTTCTGCGACGCCTCGTTGCGATAGCCGTTCGGGATCACGGGGCCGATCCGCAGCGCGTTTACTTCACCGGCGCCTCGAATGGCGGCAATATGTCATGGCGCATGGCCTGCGAGGCGGGCGAACTCGTGACCGCCATAGCGCCGGTAATTTCGACCATGCCCGCTAATCCCGAACGCACGTGTTCGGGCGCGCGTCCCACGCCGGTCGTGGCCTTTTTCGGGACTGATGACCCGCTTATGCGCTACGACGGGGCCGCCTTCACAATGCGCGGACGCACGTCGGAGGCGCGGTCGTCCGCAGCCGACAGCACGGCGTTCTGGGCGCGCGTCAATGGATGCTCCGCCCGGACTCGCGAGGATCAACTTCCCGATATCGTCCGGCGCGATCAGACCCGCGTGGTTCGCGTAGCCTACGAAGGCTGCCCCCGGGCGCGCGACGTCGTTCGCTACGACGTTATCGGCGGCGGTCACAACGCGCCGGGTTCCGAAGTTCCGCGCTTGTTCGGCCGGCTGCTCGGGAAAGGTAATCAAGACATCGACTCGGTGGAGATCGCCTGGCAGTTCTTTCAGCGAGAGTCGCGCTGACGGTCGATGACTCGCTGGGCGTTCTTGTCGGCATTGATCTTGGCATCGGGGTGCGCCGCTCTCGCTGATGACAGCGCTGAGGCGACGGCCTCCATCGCGACCGAGCGGTTAATTGAGCCTCCGGTCGTGGAAACCACCGCTGGGCGAGTGCGGGGCCTTTCAGATGGTAAGGTCGCGAGCTTCAAGAACATTCCTTTTGCTCGGTGATCTGCCCCAGCGTCTGATAGGGCGTATTCTGTCAACCGAACACCCACGTAATACGGACTATCGGCAACGTAGTTGCGGGAAGGCGCAAAATCCGCTGGCAACGACCAAGACGATAGGCCGTATTAGCGGCCTCCCAGTCGGACAGAGGGGGGATGGCCGTGGCCGGCTCGTGCTGTGCTTGTGGACATTCG
>VFZF01000023.1 GCA_016871335.1 Acidimicrobiia bacterium | reverse complement strand
CACGACCTCGATGCGATCGATGGCGACCATGGGGGCGGGGAACTCGCCGTTGTGATGGCCGCTCTGCGCGTTGTTCAGACGCACACCATCGATCAGTACCAATGCCTGGCCGAACGTGGCGCCCCGCAGGCTGAAGTCGGTTTGCACGCCGGCGCCGCCGCGCGCACGAAGGTCGACGCCGGCTAGCAGTCGCAAGCCGTCCACCAGAGATGAGACGCCCAACAGTGTAAGGTCGTCGCGAGTGAGCGTGGAGACTGAACGGCCCACCGTGTCTGCGGGCACCGGCGTGACCGTCGCCGTCACGACCACGTCGCTTGTCACGCGCGGCACGTTCTGAGCGGTGGCCGGAGAGGGCAGCAGAAGCGCAGCCGCGAGGCCGACCCCGAGGGGCGCATGCATGGAGCGTCGCATTGGCCGTCCAGCTTATCGCGACAGGCGCTGTGCGTAGGGCCTCCTGAACTGTAGGAGGCCATCGGTTGAATGATTCCGCGCCGTCAGGTACCCTTCCACAGGTTGGGAACGTGTTCAGGAGGATACCCATGACAAGAACTTGGCGCGCGAGCGCATTGCTGGTAGCCGCGGTCGTGATGATCGCGGGAACGGTGGCGTCGCCACGACTCGGGGCGGAGCAGGCCACGCAGGCCCTGCAGGTCGACCCGGCGGTGCTCGACGGCATGCAGTACCGGCATCTGTCGGTGTTCAGCCGCGGGGGCCGTTCCACGGCGGTGGTCGGGGTGCCGTCGAACCCGACGCTCTTTTACGCCGGCTACACCGGTGGCGGCGTCTGGCAGTCGACGAACTCGGGCGAGACGTGGACGAACCTGTCGGATGGCTTCTTCGAGGCCGGATCGGTCGGGGCCATCGACGTGTCGCTGTCGAACCCCGGCGTGATTTATGTGGGCACGGGATCCGCGTGTCCGCGCGGTAACGTGTCTCCCGGTGTCGGCATGTACAAGTCGTCGGACGCGGGCAAGACCTGGCAGCACGCCGGACTGCGGGCGTCCGGCACCATCGGCCGCGTGCGCATTCACCCGACCAACCCCGACATCGCCTATGTCGCGGTGCTCGGCAACATGTTCGCGCCGAGCGACGAGCGCGGCGTCTTCCGCACCCGTGACGGCGGCAAGTCGTGGCAGCGCGTGCACTTCATCAGCAACCGCACCGGTGCCGTCGACCTGGCGATGGACCCGAAGAATCCGGAGATCCTGATTGCCGCGATGTGGACCACCGAGCGCAAGCCGTGGACCATCGAATCCGGTTCCACCGAAGGCGGCATGTTCCGCTCGACCGACGGGGGCACGACGTGGACCAAACTCGGCGGTGGCCTGCCCGACAAGGTGATGGTCGGCCGTATCGGCGTGTCGATTTCGGGTGCGGATTCCAACCGCGTGTATGCGCAGGTGGAGGCAGCCGGCGATCAGGGCGGCGTCTACATTTCGCGTGATGGCGGCCTGACGTGGGAGCGCGGCTTCACGGGGCGCGCCCTCCAGCAGCGCGCGTGGTACTACACGCACATTCACGCCGACCCGGTGGACGTGGACACGGTGTACGGTCTGAACGTCGGCGCGTTCAAGTCCACCGACGGCGGCAAAACGTTTGGTTCCGCCGGCATCCAGTCGCACAGCGACTATCACGACCTGTGGATCAACCCGACGAACAACAAGATCATCATCACCGGCAACGATGGCGGCGCGGCGGTCTCGACCGGCGCCGGCTGGTCCGGCCAGGACAACCAGCCGACGTCCGAGATGTATCGCGTGTCCGTGGACAACCGGTATCCCTACTGGGTGTACGGCGGCCAGCAGGACAACAGCACGATTGGTGTGCCGAGCCAGGGCAACGCGGAACCTTATTCGATGGGCGGCGGCGAATCCGGCTACGTGGCGGTCGACCCGCGACGAGCCTCGCTCAACTACGCCGGCAACTACGGCGGCACGTTGCAGCGCGTCGATCGCGAGAACGGACTCACGGAAAACGTGCGCGTCTACGCGGACTCCCAGACGGGGCAGCGTGCGGCCGACATGAAGTACCGCTTCCAATGGAACAACCCCATCAAGATCTCCTGGCACACGCCTGACGTTGTCTACACCACCTCACAGGTGGTGCACCGGACGACGGACGGTGGCGCGAACTGGGATGTCATCAGCCCCGACCTGACGCGCAATGACAAACGTCGGCAGCAGTACTCGGGCGGCGAAGGCATCACGCGCGACAACACCGGCGTCGAGGTCTACGCGACGATCTTCGCGTTTGAGGAATCGCCGACGACGCCCGGCCTGTTCTGGGCGGGCAGCGACGACGGCCTGGTGCATCTGTCACGGGACAACGGCAAGACATGGACCAACGTCACGCCCAACGACTGGCCGGAAGGCACGATCAACACGATCGATCCGTCGGACCACGATCCGGCACGCGCCTTCGTCGTGATGCATCGCTATCGCATGGGCGACTTCACCCCGTACATCTGGCGCACGGATGACTACGGCAAGTCGTGGACGCGGATTGCGGACGGCACCAACGGCATTCCGGCCACGCACTTCACGCGCGCGCTGCAGGAGGACCCGAAGAAGAAAGGGCTGCTGTATGCCGGCACCGAGTTCGGCATGTATATTTCGTTCAACGACGGCCGCAACTGGCAGTCGTTCCAGAACAACCTGCCGCGCACGCCGATTACCGACTTGCAGGTCTTCCGCAACGACCTCGTCGTGGCCACGCAGGGCCGCGGCTACTGGATCATGGACAACCTGTCGCCTCTGCAGTCCATGGCGCCTGCGGCGACGACGCCCGATGCGATTCTCTACAAGCCGGAAGACGCGTATCGCCAGGGTGGGCGGCTCCCGACGATCCAGTACTGGTTCAAAGACAAGCCGACGGCGCCGGTGCAGGTCGAGGTGCTTGACGCCGCCGGCGTGGTACTGTGGAGGGCCACCGGCCAGCCGGCGGACCGGCCGGTACCGGCGCCCCCGGGCGCGGCAGCACCCGGTCGCGGCGGTCGGGGTGCTGGTGGCCGCGGCGGTGGCCGCGGCGGGTTCGGTGGCGGCGCCACGGCGTTCCAGGGCCTGAATTCCGTGACGTGGAATCCGCGTCTGCCATCGCCGTACACGGTACCGCCGGGCATCGTAATGTGGGGTGGTGGCGGCGGGCAGGGTGCGAAGTTCAAGCCCGGCACCTATACCGCCCGCGTCACCTCAGGCGCGTGGACGGTGACGCAGTCGTTCGACCTGCATCCGGATCCGCGGTGGCCGCGTGCCACCGATGCGCAGTACGACGAGCAGTTCAAGATGACCGTGGCCACCGGCGAAACCACGAAGAAGCTGTATGACGAGCTCGCCCGGATCCGCAGCGTCAAGGCCCAGTTGCAGGAGCACATCAAGGCAGCGGGCGCGACCAGCGCGGCGGGGCGCGCGGCGCAGGCGTATCACGACAAGTTGTTTGCCAATGAGAGCATCCTCACGCAGGTGCAGGGTGAAGGCGGCCAGGACGCGCTCAACTTCCCGGGCCGGCTCGACAACCAGTGGGTGGTGCTCTACGGCAATGCGTCCGCGACCGAGCGGTGGCCGAACCGCGGCGTCATCGAGCGCTACAACGACCTGTTGCCCGAGACCAACGCGTTGTTCAAGGCGATCGAGACGAACCTCACGAGCGATCTCGCGGCCTACAACAAGGTGGCTGTGGGGGCCAAACTCACGGCGGTCGTGGTCAAGTAACGGCGTGGTTCATGGTTCATCGGTTCATGGGTTCATGGTGCTGGTTCCAGGTTCGGAACCCCGCACCAGCACCATGAACCGATGAACCGATGAACCATGAACCCGCGTGAGGCCCACTTGGAATTTCTGAAAGCGCGAATAAGAAGCGTCCCCGACTTTCCGAAGCCGGGGATCCTGTTTTACGACATCACGACGCTGATGAAGGACCCGCAGGGGTTCAGGTCGGCGGTGGATGCCATGGCGGCGCCCTACGGCGCAGGCCAGGTCGACATCGTTGTCGGCATCGAGAGCCGCGGGTTCATCTTTGGTGCCGCGGTGGCGGATCGCATCGGCGCCGGGTTTGCGCCCGTGCGAAAGATCGGCAAGTTGCCGTCCACGACCCGCCGCACGACGTACGATCTCGAATACGGCACCGACTCGCTCGAAATTCATGAAGATGCCGTGTCCGCAGGCCAGCGCGTGCTGATCGTGGATGACCTGCTGGCCACCGGTGGCACCGCAGCTGCCACCGGTGGTCTCGTCCGCGGCCTGGGTGCCGACGTCGTCGCCGTCCAGGTGCTCATCGAACTCCTCGCGCTCGGCGGCCGGTCGAAGCTCGTGGAAGAACGCGTCAACGCTGTGCTCGCGTACTGACGTTCCGCCGCCGGTGTTCCAGGTGCCAGGAGCCCGGCGTCGGCGGGTCCTGCCGCCGACCAGCCCCATCTGGTGCTCGCCCCGCTCCGCGCCAGACGGGGCGCCCCGTTCGGCGTCACCCGCGTACGCCTTGATGCCTCAGCGGTCTCGATGTCCGCCGCGGTATGGTACGTTTTCAACACAAGCGCCCGTAGCTCAGGTGGATAGAGCACCGGTTTCCTAAACTGGGGGTCGCAGGTTCGAGTCCTGCCGGGCGCACCAGATTGGGTTCCCAACCACAACGCCGAGTCACGCGCGCCCACTAGACGGCGCATTCGGCGGGTCTCTGGCGGAATGTGGCTCGTGGTTTCCGTGCGGGATTGCATGCCTCAGGCCAGCCGCGCGTTCAGTCGTTTACCAGTGGCCAAGACGGGGAGCAGAGAATGGGGCCAGAAGAAGTCAGACAGCAGCTTCTGCAACGGGTTAAGGTTCGGCGGCCAGACATAGTGGCGGCCAAGGTCGACATCGTGAGGCAGGGACAAGGTGTCTTGGCTGTTCACGGTGCTGCCTGGCGATGGGCCGAAACGGCGAGTGGCTACGTGTGGCAACCCGTGGTTCAGCTTGACGCGGGCAACCTTGAAGGGGTCTTGGACTCGGTGGTTGCGTGGATTGTGGCCTTCCACGCGTACGCACTCGCGGCGGGCGAGTGCGCTCGTGAAGGCGTCGCTATCGCTGGAGGGGACAGACCCTCCACCTGGCGGCCTTGGCGGGGTGGCAGGTGTCAGCGAAACAAAAGATCCAACGAGTCCTCACGATCTACAACAGCGCCGCGGCGCAAACAGTCAGGCAGAAGAGCGGAGTCAGCGTGCCCGACCTTGAACAGGCCGCGATGTGGTCTCACAAGATTCGCGAGGCGAGAAACGCCTTGCATTGGACCGCGGGGGCACCGTCCATACCTAACAGCTACGAGAAGGTCGCTGTGTTGCTGATGGCCGCGGGACCAAACCTTAAGATACTCAACCGGATTCGTATGGCGTGCTGACGACGTCCTCCCCGTTGAGTAGCAGATCGGTTTAGAGACCGGCGGTTATCAGCTCCGAACTGGTGGAGCAGTGACCCAAGAGCGACTCGATCTTGGTCCTTTGGACGTTCGGACTATCCCGGCCACACGCGGGTGACGCCGAACGGGGCCCCTCGCCTGGCGCGCCCCTCGACAGGCTCGGGGCGCCATGAGCTGCGCCGAATGGCGCAGCGAAAGCGAGCACCAGATGGGGCTGTTCGGCGGCAGGACCCGCCACCGGCCGGGCACCTGACAGTGTGGGCATGAGCGACCAGGGCCAGAGACGGAGCCGTCTGCTACACTGTGAAGTTGCAATGTGCCAGGGAGACCGGTAGGAATATGAAGGCAGAACAGCGTCACAAGCTGAAGCAGAACGATTTCGCACTGCGCGTCGCCAAGGCGACCGAAGTGCTCGCCGCCAACCGCGACCGCATCGTCATCGGCATCGTTGCCGTCGTGGCGGTGGTGCTCATCGCGAGCGCGTATCAGTGGTGGAGCGGTCGGACGTCCGCGAAGGCCGAGTCGCTGCTGGCCATCGCCATGCAGACCTACGACTCGCCGATCGTGCCGGCGCCGACCGTGCCTGGCGCCACGCAGCAGGGCGGCACGTTCCCGACGGAACAGGCCCGCAATGAAGCCGCGCTCGCGGCGTTCCAGCAGGTCATCGACCAGTATCCGTCCACGCAGGCGGGCACGGCTGCCCGGTATCACCACGCCGCTTCACTGGCAGCGATGGGCAAATATGCCGAGGCCGAGAAGGGCTTCCAGTCCACGATCGACGCGGCCGGCAACGACCTCTACACCGTCGCCGCCAAGATGGGACAGGCCGAGACGCTCATCGCCGCTGGACAGTTCGACAAGGGGTTGCCGATCCTCGAATCCCTCGCCGCCGATCGTGACGGCATGCTGCCCGTTGATGGCGTGCTGATGGAACTCGCGCGCGGCTATCAGAAGGCGGGCAAGACCGCCGAAGCCAAGACGACCTTCAAGCGCATCGTCGACGAATTCCCCGACTCGCTGTTCGTGCCGCAGGCGCGGACGGAACTGACGAAGCTGGGCTAATTGTTAATGAGGCAATGGGGCAATGGGCCAATGGGGCAATGAAGAGCGTTTGAGTCACGCTTCATTCATTGCCTCATTGGCCCATTAACTCGATCCCTTCAGGCCCAGCTTGTACGTCAGCAACTTGTAAACCAGTCGCGCCGCCACGAAGTTGGACGACCAGTGCCCGGGAATCGGGCAGAGTTCAACAACGTCGCAGGCGACGACCTGTTTCTGCTCGAAGGTGCGGCGCAGGAGTGTGGTGACTTCGCGCCACGCGAGACCGCCGGGTTCGGGTGTGCCGGTCGCAGAAATCAGCCCGGGTTCCAGGCCATCGAGATCGACCGAGACATACACGGGGCCGGTCAGCTTCTCCAGCACACGGTCCATCCAGTTGGGATCGTCGCGCATGTTCCAGTCATAAAAGATCGTCGTGTTCAGGCCGGGCACAGCCTTGGCCTCTTCCTCCGAGATATTGCGGATGCCGACCTGGACCAGTGAATCCACATGGTCGAGGGTGCGCATCATTGCGGAGGCGTGGCTGTTGGCCTCCCCCTGGTAGCCGTCGCGCAGGTCGGCGTGCGCGTCAATCTGCAGCACGGTGAGTCCCTTGTGACGCGCGGCCGCAGCTGCCACAAGCGGCGGCGTAATCGAGTGTTCGCCACCCAGCGTCACCAGAAACTTGCCATCGTCCATAATCTCGCCGGCGATACGACGGATGTGCGCGACGGCGGCGTCCATGGTGCCGTGTGAGAGGTCCATCTCCGGCATGGTGAAAATGCCGCGCGGATGCACGTCCACGCCGACTTCCTCATCCCACAATTCCACCTGCGCGGAGGCGACGATGATCTCTCGCGGACCGAAGCGTGTGCCGGGCATGTACGACACGGTCTTTTCGAACGGGCAGGGCAGAATCACCGCGGCCGAGTCGTCGTACGACCTGGGCTCCGGCAGAACGCCCAGGAATGTGAGATTGGGATACTGGTCGTAGTCGGTAGGCTGCGGCATTACTGGCTCCGTGGGGCGACAAACTGAAGAAAGGTGAATTCGGCGGTGGGTGACAACGTGATGCCGGTGAAACGCGATTGCGCCACCGCCACGTTCGTCTTGTACCACAGGCTGATGTAGGGCGCATCGTTTGCGATGATCTCCTGCACCTTGGCGTAGAGTACGCCGCGCTCGGATTCCGAGAGCGTGCCGGTGGCGGCGTCAATCAGGCGATCAACTTCGGGATTCTTGTAGTAGCCGCGATTGAACCCGGCGGGTGGCACCTGCGAGGAATGAAAGACGCGCCGCAGCATGTCGGGATCGGTCACGCCCACCCACTGCAGCGTGTAGAGCTGGACGTTGCCGCGAATGACGTCAGCAAACAGCGTGGCGAATTCGTACGAGCGCAGCTCGAGCGCGATGCCGACTTCGGAGAGCTGCTGCTGGATCACTGCCGCCTGGAGGCGATACGCCTCTGCGGTGGAGGTCTTGAGGCTCAGCGTGAGACGTGGCCGTGGACCGTCGCCATCAGGATCCGGGTATCCGGCCTCGTCGAGCAGGGCGCGCGCCTTGTCGAGATCGCGCGTGAACCGGAACGTGTTGCGGTTGTGGGCCCATGACATCGGCGGCACGATGCCGACGGCCGGCGCGGCCAGCCCTTGCCGCAGGTGATCAACAATCGCTGTCGTGTCCACGGCGTAACCGATGGCCTGTCGCAGCCGGCGATCCTGCAGCATCGGATCGCGCAGATTGAACCCCATGTAGGCGTAGTCGGTGCCGAGCGCCGTCACGACCTGCACGTCGGCTGACTTCCTGAGGCCCGCCACGATGTCGGGCGACAGGTCGTTGACGACCATGTCGATCGACCCCTTGCGCAATTCAAGACCGCGCATGGTCTCGTCGGGAATCACGCGCAGCACGAGACCTGCGTTGCGAGGCGCCCCGCGGTGGTAGTCCGCAAAGGGTGCCAGCGTGGTGGACTCGTCGGGGATGTACGCCGCCAGCTTGTACGGGCCGGACCCGATGGGCTGCCGGGCCGCCTCTGCACCGGTGCCTTCAGGCACGATGCCCATGACGAGGTTCACCGGAAATGACGCGGACGGCTCTGTCAGCCGGAAGGCCACACGATGGTCGTCGAGGATGTCCACCGCCGTCAGTGAACGGTAGGCGCCTTTGCGACCCGAGACGAACGCCGGGTCGAGGAAGCGCCGGAACGTAAACGCCACGTCCTTGACGGTCAGTGCACGACCGTCGTGGAACGTCACCCCATCCGGGATGGTGACGACATAGGTTGCCGGGTCCGGCCACTCAAGCGAGGTCGCGAGGTCCGGCACCACGCGCAGATTCTCATCGATGCGCAGCAACGAGCTGTAGAGCAGTTGATGGACCTTCTGCGAGGCTTCGTCGAGGCCAATCGCCGGATCAAAGTTGGTTGGGCTGTTGGTCATGCCGACGACAATGACGTCGGCGAGACGAGGCGTGTGAGCGGCGCAGCCTGCAAGGAGCAGCGCAGTCGCGACCAGACGCTTCACTTCTCGGCCTCGCGTCTCAGCTCCGCGAGCAGGTTCAGCGCCTCCAGCGGCGTCAGGCCATCCACGTTCAGCGCGCGCAGACGGTCAACGACGATGTGAGTCTCAGCGGGAGCCTGGAACAATCCGAGCTGTGCCTGAGCCGGCGCGGGGGAGCCCGAGAGGCTCGGACGGCCACCACGCTGCAGTTCGTCCTGTTCGAGCGAGCGCAGAATCTCCGTCGCCCGTCGGACCACCACCGCCGGCAGACCGGCCAGCCGGGCGACCTGGATGCCGTACGAACGATCCGATCGGCCTTCGATGACCTTGTGCAGGAAGACGATGTCGTCCTTGAATTCGCGGGCGGCGACGTGAAAGTTGATGACGCCGGCGATGCCGTCGGCGAGGTCCGTCAGCTCGTGATAGTGCGTGGCGAAGATCGTCTTGGGTCGCGCGCGATCACTCGTCGCGAGGTGTTCGGCCACGGCCCACGCGAGGCTGAGTCCATCAAACGTGGCGGTGCCGCGGCCGATCTCATCGAGGATCACGAGGCTGCGAGAGGTGGCCGTGTGGAGAATTGATGCGGTCTCCTGCATCTCCACCATGAACGTCGACTGTCCACGCGCGATGTTGTCGGATGCCCCTACGCGCGCGAAGATGCGGTCGACGATCGACAACTTGGCGCGTCGCGCAGGGACAAATGCGCCCGCCTGCGCCATCACGGAGAGGAGCGCGGTCTGCCGGAGGAACGTGGATTTGCCGCCCATGTTCGGGCCGGTGAGAATCACCAGCTGCTGCGTCGTGCCATTCAGGGACACGTCATTAGGCACAAACGCGGATGCGACGTGGCGTTCGACGACGGGATGCCTGGCGTCGAGTGCCGAGAACTCGTCGCCGTCATGCACGTGCGGCTTCGTGTAATTGCCGGCCGCCGCGGTATCGGCCAGCGCGGCGAGCGTATCAAGGGCGGCGACGGCACGCGCGGTGTCCAGAATGCGCGGCGCGTCCGCGGCGACTTGACCGCGAAGCGTCTCGAACAGTGCCAGTTCACGCACGACAATGCGTTCATCCGCGTGGAGGACCTTGTCCTCGTATTCCTTCAGCGACGGCGTGATGTAGCGCTCACCGCCGGCGATGGTCTGCTTCCGGATGTAATCCTCGGGCGCGTTGGCGAGGTTCGCCTTGGTGATTTCGATGTAGTAGCCAAAGACGCGGTTGTACCGGATCTTCAACGACGAGATGCCGGTGCGGGCGCGTTCGGCCTCTTCCATCGCGGCAATGGCTGTCTTGCCGCCGCGGCTGATCGTGCGAAGTTCATCGATCTCGGCGTCCACGCCGTCCCGAATCACGCCGCCCTCCCGCGCGATCGCCGGGGGCTCATCAATCAGCGTCCGTTCAATCAGATCGCGCAGATCCGTGAGGTCGTCAAGTTCCGCCAGCAGGCTGAGCACCAGCGGCGCCTGGAGGGGCGCGACGATGGTGCGGAGCTTCGGCAGAAGTGAGAGCGACTGGCGCAGCGCCACGAGGTCGCGGGGACCTGCGGTGCCCAGCGATGCCCGCGCGACCAGGCGCTCCAGGTCGTGCATGCCTTTGAGCAGTTCGCGAATCTTGGCACGTTCAGTGGACCGGAACGCGAAGTCTTCGACGGCGTCGAGGCGGTCCTGGATGCGCGCGAGCGCCACAAGCGGACGAATCAGCCACGATCGAAGCAGACGGCCGCCCATCGACGTCACCGTGCGGTCCAGTTCATCAAGCAGCGACCCGGCGCGTCCGCCATCCACACCTTCAATCACATTCAGGTGCCGCAGCGTGACGGGGTCGATGAGCAGCGCGTCGGTCGTGACCCGCCGCGAGATGTCGCGCACGTGCGCCAGGTCTACCCGCTGTGTGTCCCGCAGATAGCCCACGATGGCGCCGGCAGCCGCTGTCGCGGCCGGGGCATCGTCGAGCCCGAATCCAGCGAGGGAGGCCGTCCGGAGCTGGTCGAGCAGGAGTTCCCGTGCGCGACCTCCGTCGAAGGACCAGGCTTCCCGGCGTGTGATCCGTGGCGTCACCAGCGGCGGCACCCACGCCTCGATGGCCGCATCGTCGGCCACGAGGAGTTCTTTCGGACGCAGCACGGCGATTTCCGCCGCGATGGAGGCATCGGCACCTGGCCCCGTCCACTCGGCCGCCGAAAATTCGCCGGTCGAGACATCGATCACCGCCAGACCGACCGTGTCGGTGCTGGTGCGGACGATGGCAGCGAGGAACGCCGGTTCGCGGGCGTCGAGGTAGCCCGCGTCCGTAAACGTCCCCGGCGACACCACCCGTGTCACCTCACGTTTGACGAGGCCCTTGGCCTTCTTTGGGTCTTCCACCTGTTCGCAGATGGCGACGCGATACCCGTGTTTGACGAGTCGCGCGAGGTAGCCGTCCACCGCGTGAAACGGCATGCCGCACATCGGGATGGCCGTGCCGGTGGCATCCTTGGCCCGTGACGTCAGCGTGAGTTCAAGCACCCGCGACGCCACGATCGCGTCCTCAAAAAACATCTCGTAGAAGTCGCCCATGCGGAACAGGACGATGGCGTCGCGATGCTGTCGCTTCGCGTCGAGATATTGGCGCATGGCCGGAGTTGTGGCCGGTGGGGCGGGTACGGTTGTCACGGGAAACAGTGCGGCTGACTGCGGGGAGTATAACATTCAGCGCATGGTCGTTCTTGCACTTGAAACCGTCACGCCCGCAGGTAGTCTCGCCGTCTTCCGCGACGGACAGGTGGTGGCGACCCTGGGAGAGTCCGGTGTGCCGCATGCCGCGCGGTTGCCGCAGGCGCTTGTCGCGTGGCTGGGTGCGCAGGGCCTGCGGCTCGAGGACGTGACTCATCTTGCCGTCGTCTGTGGCCCGGGATCGTTCACAGGGGTGCGCATCGGCATGGCCTGCGCGCAGGGGCTTGCGGTGACGCGCTCCTGGCCAGTGGCCGCCGTGTCCACGCTTGACGCATTGGCCGATGGCTGGCGGGTCACACATCCGGACGCCGGAGTCCGCACCGTGGTCGCGTGCCTGGATGGCATGCGCGGCGAAGTGTTCACGGCGACCTATCACTGGGACGGCGCGTCGATGGCGTTGCGTGGAGAGCCTATGGTTGGTGTGCCGTCGCCCGCGGACATCGGGGATGTCACGGCGCCGGTCACTGTTGTGGGCAGCGGGGCGGTCCGGTATGCGGATGTCTGGTCCGGCGCGGGATGGGAGGTGCTCGACGCGTGTGAGCCGCTGGCCGCCGGAGCTGCGCGGCTCGCGGCATCAGGCGCGTCCCCGTGTGTCACACCACACGCGCTGCGACCGGTGTACGTCCGCCGGCCCGACGTGGAACTCGCACGCGAGCGGCGTCTCACGCAGGCATGACATCCATCGTCAGAGTTCGCCGCGCGGCGGCAGGCGAATCGCTGGCCGGCGTGGCGGCGATTCAGGCCGCGTCGTTTTATCGCGCGTGGGGCATCGATGCGATGGCCCGGGAGCTTCGCGAAAATCCGGTTGCCCGATTGTTTCTGCTGGAGGAGATTCCCGGACGCGTGATCGGCTTCTGCGCGTGCTGGATTGTGGCCGGCGAACTGCACATCAACAGTCTGGCGATTGCCCCGGATGCGCGCCGCAGGGGACATGCCCGGCGGTTGCTCACCGAGGTGTTCGCGTTGGCCGTTGCGGAAGGGGCGCAGGCGGCGACGCTGGAAGTGCGGCGATCCAACGTGCCGGCGGTCGCCCTCTACGAATCGCTCGGATTTGCCGTCGAAGGTGTGCGCCCCGACTACTACGAACAACCCCGCGAAGACGCCCTGATCCTGTGGCATCACAGGCTCGGTGCCATCAGGGGTTGATCCCGCCGGATCCCGGTGGTATGTTTCGCCTATCTCGGAAGGAGGCTGGCATGGCCGACGATCCGGTAGTCCCGCTCTACCAGCAACTCGCGCAAGCCCATCACTCGCTCGATCTCGAACTGCAACACCTGCACGCGTTACCGCATCTCCCGCACGCTCTGCACCTGAAAGAAATCGCCCTCAAAAAACAAAAACTGGCGCTGAAGGACCGCATGGCGGCGCTTCAGGCTCCGGAGGGGATGTCCGCACACCGCTGACCGACTACACTCTTTCGCAGTCGTTGTGGGTGGTCTGCCCCGCGCGTCGTCCCGCTGGAGGCGCGTCGGGCGGACCACCGGAAGTGAGAGTGGAGTCTGATGCGAATTGATCGTGCCGCAGCCCCGTTTGTGCTGCTGGCCCTGATACCGTCCGCCGCCTTGGCGTGGGCGGGCGTGTGGTGGGGTGCTGCTGCAGCCTTGGTGCTGCCGATCGGCATCGGCCTCTTTTTCCGCGATCCCGATCGCTCCGCGTCACAGGATCCGACGCTGGTGCTGTCACCAGCCGACGGGCGGGTGATGTACACCGGCGTGGCGGACGCCACCGATCTGCCGGCTGATCCCGCGGGTGTGGGCCGCGACTGGCAGCAGATCACGATCTTCCTTTCCGTCATGGACGTGCACATCAACCGGACGCCCGTGTCGGGGCGCGTGACCCACGTGGCGTACCAGCCCGGCAGCTTCCTGCCGGCCTACAAACCCGAGTCAGGCAGGAACGAACGGTCCGAAATCTGGTTCGATCACGACGGCACCCCGATTGTCGCCCGGCAGGTGGTCGGCATCCTGGCGCGCCGGGTGGTCTGCCGCCTGACGCCCGGGGACCAGGTCAAGGCGGGAGATCGGCTCGGGCTGATGAAGTTTGGTTCCCGGATGGATGTGTTTGTGCCGACGACCGCCACCATCGCGGTGCGTCTCGGCCAGACCGTCCGCGCGGCAGAAACCGTGCTGGCGCGCCTGCTGGTCACTCCCGTGGGACAATAAGCGCATGACCGCGCCCCAGCAGGTGAGCGACAGCCACAACAAACAGGTGCGGCGGGGCATGTACCTGCTGCCGAGCCTGTTCACCGTCGGCAACCTGTTCTGTGGCTACGCCTGCGTCATGTACGCGATGCGCGGCGATCTGGCCACGGCCGCGCCGTTTATCGGCATTGCCGTGATCCTCGATCTGCTTGACGGACGGATCGCGCGCATGACGGGCACCACCAGCGCGTTTGGTGTCGAGTTCGACTCACTCGCCGATGTGGTGTCGTTTGGTGTGGCGCCGGCCGTGCTCGCGTTTGCGTGGGGACTCTCGGAATTGGGCCGGTGGGGCTGGACCGCCGGGTTCCTGTATCTGACGGCGACGGCCATTCGGCTTGCGCGCTTCAACATTCAAACCGGCGCGCAGACCGACAAACGGTATTTCATCGGGATGCCGAGTCCTGCCGCCGCGGGCGTGCCAGCCGCCACGATCTACTTTTATCCCTACCCGCTGATTGGCACGGCCCAGGCGATGGCCGCCATCGCCGTGGTGGTGATTCCCGCGTTGCTCATGGTGAGCACGATCCGGTTCCGCAGTTTCAAGACCCTGAATCTCGGATGGGATCGCGCCTACATCAAGTTGCTCGGCTTCGCGGCGCTCATCGTGGTCATCGCGACCGAGCCACGCATCGCGCTGGTGATCATCGCCTACACGTACCTCGTCTCGGCCTTTGTCGGCATGGCGATCACGCGTTTGCGTGGCCGGCGTCCCTCGACATCGGAAGCGTAATCACCATCGTCGCGCCGCGGCCCACCTGACTGGTGGCGGCGATGTGACCGCCGCACGATTCGATGTTGCGCCGCGCGTTGGCGAGTCCAAGCCCGGAGCCGCCGGTCTTTGTGGAGAAGTGCGGTTCAAAGGCGCGCGCGAGCGCGTCCTCCGTCATGCCGTGTCCGTCGTCGCTGACCGTGATGGTGATCCAGGGAGGCGTGGCCGTGGCCATCAGCCGCAGTTCACCGCCGTCTGGCATGGCCTGCAGGGCATTTTCGACGAGATTGGTCAACGCACGGGCCAGGAACGTCCTGTCCGCGCGGACCGGCGGAAGGCCGGGAGCGACGGTGATGTCGATCCGGGTGTGGGCAGCCAGGCCCGGCCGGTACGGGCGCACGACTTCGTGCAGGAGCTCGCTGACCGGCACGTCGACCACCGTTGGATCCGGGCTGGCCGCGAAGTTCGCAAAGTCATTGGCGATGTGGCGGAGCAGCTTGACCTGCTTCAGCACGGTGTTGACGCACTGATCGAAGACGGCCCCGAGCGGACGTTGTTGATCCTCGTGGACCCGCTGCAGATGTTCCGCCGCCAGCTGGATCGGCGTCAGCGGATTCTTGATGTCGTGTGCCACCTGCCGTGACATGTCGGCCCACGCCTTCAGTTCGTGAGCGCGGCCCAGTTCGGCGCGCTGCTGCTGCAGCGTCGCCGCCATGCTGTTGAAGTCGGTCACCAATCGTCGCAGCTCGTCCGCCGTGTCCGCGACGATCCGCACATCGAGGCGTCCGGAGGCAATCTGCCGCGTGGCGCGTGTCAGGCGGGCGACCGGGTCGGCCACGCGCTGCGCCACCCAGGCGCCGAGACCGGCGGCCAGCAACATGACGCAGACGGCGCCGAAGAGCACGCCGCGATTAAGGTCCGAAATTTCCCGTTCAATTTCCTGTTGTCGCGGCGCCAGCGGCACCGACAACACGGCTTGGCGGCCCAGACTGGGGCCGGGCACGGGGACGGATGCGACCAGGTAGGTGAAGGGCCCGGCGCGCTGCTCCTCGACGAACGTCGGGACGCGGTCGAGCACCACGGCGCGGTAGGCGCGCGCCGGTGTACGTTCGGCGAGCACGCCGAAGTCGAAGAGGTCGCGCTGGCTGGTCGCGCGCAGGCGTGCGCCGTCGTAGACGTTCACGTCCTGGTTGATGACCCGCGCAATCCACACCATCACATCGTCGGTGACCGGCACCTGCTGCAGCGCGATGGTGTCTTCGAGGACGCGGCGGGCGACGGTGACGGCGTTGATCGCTTCGGTCTCCACATCCGACCGGAGTTGCTCGCCCATATACGCGCTGAACGTCAGGGCCAGCACGAGGACCGGCACGATGGCGGTGAAGACGAAGAAGAGGAAGAGTTTGCGATAGAAACTCGTGCGCACTTCCTGGATGAGCACGCGGACCGGCGGCTCCGCATGCCGCGTGAGCGGCGCAGCCATGGTGGTGCCCGCCAGCAGCAGGATGAAGAACACGGCGGCCAGTGCGGTCGTCTCCGAGAGGCGCGCGAGGTGATCAAACACGGACGGGACCGGATAGCCGAGGGCGTAGATCCCGGCGCGGTCGTTCAGAAAATACACGCGAGCCGTGCCGTTCTCGGTCTCGCGCGTGATCCAGAACGGGTCACGCGACCGCTCCAGGCGGGCCATGACGTCCGCTTCAATCGGCCATGCGCTTGCGCCGGCGACGAACAGCGGCAGACGGCTCCACCCGTACACCACCGCCTGGATCCCCGGTGGGCCGGCGCCCGACCGGGACGCCGCATCCCGGAGCAGGTCGTCGTACGGGTTGCGGGCGGAGAGATAGGGCAGCGCACGATAGTCGAAGATCACGTGCAGCACGATGGCGCCGTGCATGACACCGGACTCGTCGCAGATTCCCCGTTCCGCATGGAGCATGCGGAGTTCCTCTGCGCCGAACGTGCCGGATTCACCATAGACGTCCCACGTGCAGCGGAGGTCGACCGATGACTGATCGATGCCGTACTCAGGCACGTTCAAGGCGAAGCGGCTGGTCAGGCGTCCGTCCGCGCCGTACAGCTCCACCGCCGACGTGAGCCGCCCGCGTGAGAGACCCGTTTGATTCCAGACCTCAAATGCGGTGTCGGTCGTGACGCCGCCGCCGGTGGGGCGTTCGACGAGCGACGACAGATCCTCGAGGCGATCGATCTCCGCCATCGCGTCGTACAGCTCCTGGCGCAATTGCTCGGGGTGTCCCATCGTCGCCGGACCGTGCACGGATTCGATGGCCGACTCGGTGGCGCGCTGGGCCGAGACCCAGACGATCGGATCGAGTACAAGTGCGGGAATCACGGTGGCGCCGAACAGCAGCAACAGCCGGCTGGATTGCGAGGCGCGGCGATACCGGCGGCGGATCGGCGCGGCCGCCACCGCCGCGACGGCGGAGGCCAGTGCGGCACCGACGGCAATTGGCGCCACCGTGACAAGGGCGGGAATCCAGACGCTGGCCAGACCGAGGGCCGCAGCCGGGAGCGTGACAAGCACGATCGCCAGGAGCGCGGGAGGCAGGTCATGCCAGTGGATGCGCCATCGCTCCATCACCCGCGCGTGCATGGTGGTGGTGGACCACAACGCGGCCAGCGCCAGGCACAGACGAATCAGATGCGAGGTGAGCCGCCCAAAGTCGAGCGGAAAGAGGGGAGAGGCCAAGCGGTCGAGTCCGGCACTCTGCAACTGCTGGTCGATGGCGAGGCCGGCGGCCGCCAGGACCAGCGTCGCGACGACGCCAGCCGCGACCAGTTCGAGTGACGCGCGGATGAGGTGGGAACGAACCGGCCGACGCACCGCCCCGCGCCACCAGATCGCCACCGGCAGCGCGACGGCCATCGCCATGGCCGTGAGGCCCAGCATCAGGGCGTGGATGGCGATCGGCAGCGAGGCGAGCTGCGCGAGCCCGCGCAACCCGAGCCCCCCGCACAGAAGCAGGAACGCCAGCAGTACCGACAGCGCGATGAACCGTGCGCCGGCCTGCCCTTGCCGCCGCTGGATGAGGGTGCGGCTGCCGATGAGGACGGCCAGCAGCCAGAGCGGGAGCAGCGCAAGGGCGATCACGCGGCCACGGGAGATTCGTCGAGCCTGCTCGATGGTGTCCGGCGCATACCGCACGTCCACGAGCGCACGACCGTCCGGGGCGGCAATCACCGCACGACCCGGACGCGGGGCAGTGGGCGCAGCCGCCGACGCAGGGGTGACGGTCACGTCCCCGTACGACGTCGCGAGGCGTTGGTCGCTGGTCAGCACCCGCTCTGCCGTGACCACCGCCACGAGTTGGTCGTCGTAGCGCACGGGTGACACCGCCACCACACGAAGCCCCATCGTGCTCGACGCCACGAGCGTCGTTGGCGCACGCAGGTCGTCGGCCCGAATCGACTGCAGGTCGAGGTCTTCGGCGACGCCGTCGCTCCAGGCGAGCAGGCGGTAGCCGCCGGCACCGTCGGGGACGTAGACCGTCGTGGCCTGAGGCGGCGCATTGGGGAGGCGTGCGCCCTCCAACCGGGCGAAGAGACCGGGCAACACATCACGATCCGAGGTGGCGCGGGCGATCAGATCGCGTTCGCGGGCGACCGCATCGGATGACGCGCGGAGGCGCGCCGTGATGTCGTCAAAGCGGTGTTGCAGTTCACGTTCAAGCCGATCACGGGCTGTGAGCGGGTCACCGCCGAAACGCGTGCGTTCCCACAGCGTGCCGCCCAGGGCCACCAGGGCTGCGGCGACAAGGGCCGCCACGACGAGTCGGGCGAGGGATGACTGCACCGGTTTACCGGAGCAAGCGTGGCATGTGTCGGCAGAATATCAAAAGATTCGCTGCGATATACTCGGCCAGATGCGCGGCACCCCCAGTGGCCTCCCGTTGCGCGCCGCACTCAAACGCGGGGCGCTGGTGACGGCGGCGAACTGGCCCGTGGTGCTGATCCGGTTTGTGATGATTGCGATGTACCGGGTCAGTGTCGGCGTCCCGGTCGTCGGCGGCGCGTTTGTGGTGGCCGTCCTGGCCGGCGCCGATATCCGGACATTGCTCGCGAGCGACCTTCAGGCCGCCGGGGGACTGGTGATCGCGGCGCTCGCGGGCCGCCCCGCCGACCTCGCCGTGTTCCTGCTGGCCGTCGGCGTGGTCGCGGTCGGAGGCGGCGTGCTGGTGTTTCTGATGCATGCGGGCACGGCCGGCATTCTGGTGCAGGGGGAACGGCAGGCGGGCGATGTGCACCGGGCTCCGCTGCGCCTGTCGGCGGTCTGGCGCGCGAATGCTTTCGGTATCGCGGAGTTTCAGGCGGGTGTCCGGCGGTTCGGACGACGTTTTGTGATCCTTGGATTGTGGCTCACGGTCGCGTATGCCGGTGTGGGCGGATTCGCGGTCGGCGGGCTTCTGGTGCTGGCTGCGGTGGGGGGCGAGCAGGGCGGGCCGGCCGTGTGGGGCCTGGGCGTGCTGCTGGTCACTTCCGGCGTGCTGATCGCCGTAGCGGGGCTTAACCTTGTGTATGCCCTGTTGCAGGTCATCATCGTGACCGACGGCTGCCGGGTGAGTCAGGCGGTGGGACGACTCCACGCGTTTGTGACGCACGACGCCCGCCAGGTGGCTGGTGTCTTCGGTGTGGTGCTGGCACTGGTCGTGCTGGCGTCCGCCGCGTCGTTGCTGGCCACAGCCGGATTGGCGCTGGTGGCGTGGGTGCCGTTTGTGGGGCTGGCCGTGGTGCCGTTGCAGCTGGCCGCGTGGCTGATGCGCGGCGTCGTGTTCCACTACATGGAGCTCGGAGCCTGGTCGGCGTATCAGAGTCAGTATCGCCGGTATGCGGATCCCGCCAGCGGGGAGGACGTGTCGGCCTGGGGAGTGCGCGCATGACATCCGTCAACTACGACCAGTTCTTCTCCCGCTCAGGGCTTGCGATGCGGGAATCCGCCATTCGCCGGATGGGCACGGTGCTGGCCGACGCACGGGACATGGTGTCATTCGCGCCCGGCTATCCGACCGAATCCACGTTTCCGTGGGACGCCTTTCGCGCCATCGCCGACGACCTGCTGCGCAGCCGGCAGGGGACGGTGCTTCAGTACGGCGCCACGCGCGGCTACCGGCCGCTTCTGGAATCGCTGACCACGCTGATGGCCACGCGAGGAATCACCACGTCGCCCGATCGGCTCACGGTGACCAACGGATCGCAGCAGGGCCTCGACCTGGTGGCGCGCGTGCTGCTGAATCCCGACGATGTCGTCCTCGTGGAACTGCCGTCGTATACCGGCGCCATTTCAGCCTTCCGCAGCGTCGGTGCGGAGTTGGTGGGGGTCGCGCAGGACGCCGACGGACTGAACATGGAGGCCCTCGATGCGACGCTGGCCCGGCTTCGCGGCGAGGGCCGTACGGTGAAGTGCCTGTATGTCGTGCCGAACTTTCAGAATCCGACCGGGCTGTTGGTGGGGCTCGAGAAGCGCCGGCTTCTCTTGGACTGGGCGACGCGGCACGACCTTCTCATCGTGGAAGATGACCCGTATCGCGACCTGTATTTCGAGGACGTCACCCGCGAGTCGGAGACTCGTGCGATCGCCGCCGATGACGTCGACGGCCGGGTCATCTATCTGAGCAGTTTTTCCAAGACGCTCGCACCCGGGCTGCGCGTGGCGTGGCTCCACGCTGCGCCGGCGCTGATGGCCAAGTTCGAAATTGCGAAGCAGGCGTCGGACTTGTGCAACGGCGGTCTCGGGCAGCAGATGGTGCATCAAGCCATTGAGCGCGGCGTGTTGGCCGCACAGTTGCCGCAGCTGCGCGCGCACTACCAGGCCCAGCGCGACTGCATGGTCGACGCGTTGCACGGCGCGTTCGGAACAGCGCTGACGTGGTTACAACCCAGAGGTGGATTTTTTCTGTGGGCGAACCTCAGTGGTCCGATGGATGGCGATGCGTTGTTGCCGATCGCACAGGCGCGCGGCGTCATCTACGTGGCGGGCAGCGCCTTTTTTGTCAGTGGCGACGAACGCCGGTTCATTCGGCTGTCCTTCTCAGCGCCAACCCCCGAGCGGATTCGTGAGGGCGTCGCCCGACTGGCGCTTGCGGTTACTGACGCGACGGGGGCGGCAGCGTCGACCACGCCAGTGGCGTCCCGCTGATCGTCAGCGCCGAGGTCAGCGGCAGCGTCTGTCGCGCAAAGGCGTCCACGACGCGCGCCGTGTCCGACACCGTCATTCGCAGCAGGCGCAGCCCCATGCCATCGCCCGCGGTCATGAGCGCCGTGGTCCCGCGCGAGTCGGCAGCTGGCGCTGCAAGTTCTCCGGCCGCCTGCCCAGTGGCTGCCAGCATGAACCGGATCGCACCGCTGGAATGCGGAACAAGCACCATGCCCGCATCCGCCGTCAACCCGTCGACGACGCGGGCGGTGACTTTCTTGCTCCAGGCCATGTGGCCGTTGGACGCGCGATGGGCGCGGACGCTGTTGTCGAGCACGGCGATATACACGTGATCCGCATCGGCGGCCAGACGGCCGACGAGGGGCATCCCCACCGGGTAACTCCACACGCGCCCGCCTGTGGATTGCCGGTACGCCGTGAGCCGGCCGTCGGTCGCCACGTAGATCAGGCCGTGCGCGGCGAGGATCTGCAGCGGGGTGGAGAGGCTCTGCTGCTGCCAGGTGATGGCGCCATCGGTGACACGCCAGGCCGTCATGGCGCCGTCTGCCGTCACGCCGAAGACGCGTTCTCCATCGACCACCGGCGGCAAGGCCAGCGGCGTGGACAACGGTGCGGAGCGCCAGATGGCTTCGCCATCAACCGCGCGAATGCCCTGGAGGCGCGCATCGTCGCCAAGCGCAAGAATCCAGCCGGCACGGAACACCAGCGGCACGGTGACGCGGCCCACCGGCAGACGCCATGCCGGGTGTCCCGTCAACTCCGACAACCCGTGGAGGGCCCCGTCAGCGGCCACAAAGACGCGTCCGTCGTGGACAAGGGGAGGGACGGTGGCGGCCAGTGGGGAGGTCCAGGCCGGTTCCGGATTATTGGTGGCCCACGCCAAGGCATCGAGCCGGGTCGGGGTGGCGACAAGGACCCGCGCCTCGCCAATCACGAGACGCACGGCGTCGCCAAACGGCAGGGCGCGGGTCCACTGCAGGCCGATCGGCAGCACGGAGACGCCGCGCTGCTGCGCAGACGGTGTCACGCGCACGGCGGCCACGCACAAACCGATCAGGATCGCGGTGGTGGCAAGACGGCGCACGCCTTATAATATCGGCTTTCCCACGATCGGTTGTTCGTGACACATCAAACCATTCTTGTTCTCGATTTCGGCTCCCAGTACACGCAGTTGATTGCCCGTCGTCTGCGCGAATTGTCGGTGTACTCTGAGATCCTGCCGTTCAACACGCCGCTTGAGGAGGTCCGCCGCCGCTCGCCGGTCGGGCTCATCCTCTCGGGTGGGCCACGGAGCCTCTCTGAGGATGGCGCACCGCGCCCGCCGGCCGGCATCTGGGATCTGGGGATTCCGCTGCTGGGCATCTGCTACGGCATGCAGGTGATCACGGAACACTTCGGCGGCACGGTCGCCAAAGCGTCCCATCGGGAATTCGGGCATGCGGTGATCGACACCACGACGTCGGCGTCGCCGATTTTTGCGTCGGTGCCGTCGAGCCTGAGGGTGTGGGCCAGCCACGGCGACTTCGTCTCCAAGGCCCCCGCGGGCTTCGCGGTCAGTGCGACCTCGGCGAACGCGCCGGTGGCCGCGATGCATGACGATGCGCGCCGGTGTTACGCGCTGTTGTTCCATCCGGAAGTGGTGCACACCGAACATGGCGGCGATCTGTTGAAGAACTTCGCCTTCGGCGTGTGCGGATGCACCGGCGACTGGACGATGGCGGGGTTTGTCGAGGAGAGCGTCGCGCGCATCCGCGCGCAGGTGGGGCCCCGTCGTGTGGTGTGCGGCCTGTCGGGCGGCGTGGACTCCACGGTCGCGGCGTTGTTGATTCACAAGGCGATTGGCGATCAGTTGACCTGCATTTTTGTCGATAACGGCCTGCTGCGACTGAACGAAGCCACGCAGGTGCGCGAACGGTTCCAGCGCCTGGGCCTGAATCTGGTGTTTGCGGATGCGGTCGACCTGTTTCTCGATCGGCTGGAAGGGATCAGCGACCCGGAGCAGAAACGCAAGATCATCGGTGCCGCCTTCATCGACGTGTTCGAGCAGGAGGCGCTCGCACTGGGGGATGTGGCGTTCCTCGCACAGGGCACGCTGTACCCGGACGTGATCGAGAGTGTGTCGGTGCGCGGTCCGTCAGCGGTGATCAAGAGCCACCACAACGTTGGCGGCCTGCCGGAGCGTATGAAGTTCGCCCTGGTGGAGCCGCTGCGGGAGTTGTTCAAGGACGAGGTGCGGGCCGTCGGCACCACGCTCGGGCTTGAGGATGAGTTCGTGTGGCGCCAGCCGTTCCCCGGTCCGGGCCTCGCGGTGCGGCTCCTCGGACCGATCTCCAGACCCAAACTGGATCTGCTGCAGCGGGCGGACGCGATCGTGGCAGACGAAATCCGCAAGGCCGGGCTGTACCGCAAAGTGTGGCAGTCGTTTGCCGTGTTGCTGCCGGTGCAGAGTGTCGGCGTGATGGGCGACGAACGCACCTACGAATACACGATTGCCGTGCGTGCGGTGGAGAGCCGCGACGGGATGACGGCCGACTGGGCGCGGCTGCCGCATGACGTCCTGGCCACGATCTCCTCGCGCATCGTCAACGAAGTGCGCGGGATCAATCGCGTGGTCTACGACATCAGCTCGAAGCCGCCGGCCACGATCGAGTGGGAGTAGGGATGGCCGAGTTCGTCCATCTGCACCTGCACACCGAGTTTTCCCTGCTCGATGGCGCGTGCCGAATCGGAGAACTGCTCGACAAGGTCGCCGAGTTGAAGATGCCGGCGGTGGCGGTCACCGAACACGGCAACATGTTTTCGGCGGTCACCTTCTATGACGAGGCGAACAAACGCGGGGTGAAGCCCATCCTCGGGTGCGAGGTCTATGTGGCGCCGGGCGACCGGCGCGACAAGTCCGGCACGCCGGGCGAGACCGCCAATCACCTGGTGTTGCTCTCCGAGACGACTGAAGGGTTTCATAACCTCATAAAGCTCGTGTCGTCGGGCTACACCGAAGGGTTCTACTACAAGCCCCGCATCGACAAGGCGCTCCTGGCGCAGCACAGCAAGGGGCTGATCGGGCTGAGCAGTTGCCTCAAGGGCGAAGTCGCGACGGGCATCCGCACCGATCAGGCCCGCAAGGCCCTGGAAGCCGCCGCCACGTACCGCGACATTCTGGGCCCGAACAACTTCTTTCTCGAGATGCAGTACCAGGGCATCGAGGAGCAGCTGATCGTCAACCGCGGACTGCTGCCGATCGCGCGGGACCTGAACATGCCGCTGGTGGCCACCAACGATGTCCACTATCTGAAGGACACCGACCAGCATCCGCACGACATCCTGCTGTGCATCGGCACGGGCAAAAACGCCAGCGACGAGAAACGTCTCAAGTACCACGGGGATCAGTTCTTTCTGAAAACCGTCGCCGAGATGGAGAAGGTGTTTGGCGACCACCCGGATGCGCTGAGCAACACCGTGCGGATTGCGGAACGCTGCCAGGTCGACATCCCGAAGAACGTGAACCACCTGCCGGACTTTGACGTCCCGCCGGGATTCACGACCGACAGCTACTTTGAGCACACCGTGCGGCAGGGGTTCGCGGAGCGGATGCACCGGTGGGAGGCAATGCTCGGTCGTGGCGAACTGCGGCGCACCGTCTCCGAGTACGAGACGCGTCTGCAGTACGAAATCGACATGATCAAGAAGATGAAGTACGCGGGGTACTTCCTGATCGTGTGGGACTTCATTCGTTACGCGCGCGATCACCAGATTCCGGTCGGCCCCGGCCGAGGATCCGCAGCCGGCAGTCTCGTGGCGTACTGCATGCGCATCACGGATGTGGATCCGCTGCACTTCGACCTCTACTTCGAGCGCTTCCTGAATCCCGAGCGTGTGACGCTCCCCGACATCGATATCGACTTCTGCGAACGCCGCCGCGGGGAAGTGATTCAGTACGTTACCCAGAAGTACGGCCGCGAAAACGTCGCGCAGATCATCACGTTCGGCACCATGAAAGCCAAGGCCGTCGTGCGTGACGTCGGCCGCGTGATGGAATTCCCGATCTCGGAAGTCGACAAGGTCGCGAAGCTGATTCCCGCCACGCTGGACATGACCCTCGACAAGGCGATCGAGGAAGTGCCTGCGCTGGCCGACCTCGACAAGAAGGATGAACGTGTTCGGGAGCTGTTGAAGGTCGCACGACGCCTGGAGGGCATGACCCGCCACGCCTCGGTCCACGCGGCCGGCGTCGTCATCGCGCCTCGTCCCGTGGTGGAGTTCGCGCCGCTGTACCGAAGCCAGAAGGACGAAATCACGACGCAGTGGGCCATGAAGGAAGTGGAACGCGTGGGGCTGCTCAAGATGGACTTCCTCGGCCTCAGCACGCTGACGCTGCTTGACGATGCCGTCAAACACATCAAGGAGACGACCGGTGACGAGATCGATCTCGACCAGCTGCCGCTTGATGATGCGAAGACCTATCAGCTGTTTGCCAACGGGCAGACGCACGGCGTGTTCCAGTTCGAAAGCTCGGGTATGCGCGAGACGCTGCGGAAGGCCAAGCCGCAGTGCCTCGAAGACCTGATTGCCTTGAACGCGCTGTATCGTCCGGGCCCGCTGCGTGGCGGGGTTGTGGACGACTACATCAACCGCAAACACGGCCGGACGGAGATCAAGTACGAGACGCCGGCCATGGAGCCGTCCCTCACGGAGACGCACGGCGTCATCGCGTATCAGGAACAGGTCATGCGGCTGGCGAGCGACCTGGCCGGCTTCACCCTGGGACAAGCCGACGAACTGCGCCGCGCGATGGGCAAAAAGGACGAAAAGAAGATGGCCGCCACCCGCGACCGCTTCATGTCCGGGTGCGCCGAGCGCGGCATCAGCGAGAAGAAGGCGAACAAAATCTTCCAGTTCATCGAATTCTTCGCCGGGTACGGTTTCAACAAATCCCACTCGACCACCTACGCGTTGCTGGCGTACCAGACGGGGTACCTCAAGGCGAACTACCCGCAGCACTTCATGGCATCGCTGCTCACGATCGAGTCGCAGGCCTCCGACAAGATCGCGTTGTATCTGGCGGAGTGCCGCGATCTCGGCGTGCCGATCCTGCAGCCCGACATCAACGAAAGTCAGTGGCAGTTCACGGTTCAGCCGGGCGGCGTGCGGTTCGGGCTGGGGGCGATCAAAGGCGTCGGTGAAGGCGCGATCCAGTCATTGATCGCCGCACGAACGGCCCTGGGCGGGCGGATCACCTCGCTGTTTGCGCTCGCCGAACACATGGACCTCCGCCTCGCCAACAAGAAGGTCTTCGAAAGCCTGATCAAGGGTGGGGCGTGTGACGTGTTGTCGCCCGGACAGGGCAAGGACTATCTGACCTGGCGTCCACGCCTGCTCGCCGGCGTCGACCGTATCCTCGACCATGGCAGCCGTCACCAGCGCGATCGCGACCAGGGACAATCCACCCTGTTCGGGGGCGACGATGACGCCGCGGCGCCGTTGAAGGATGCGGAGGTGCTACCCGACTGCGCGGCGCTCACCGAGACACATGCGCTGACCTTTGAAAAGGAGGCGCTGGGCCTGTACATGAGCGGGCATCCGCTGCAGCGGTATGCAGAGGTCATCACGGCCAGCCGGGCGCGCACGATTTCGGCGTTGACCCAGTCCGAACCGGATGTCATGGCCGCCGGGATCGTCAGCGGCGTGCGTCAGCTCAAAACCAAACGCGGAGACCGGATGGCGGCCTTCAACCTCGAGGATGAGGCGGGGAAGGCCGAGGTGGTCGTCTTTCCCGAAGCCTTCGCGAAGTACGGCACACTGGTAGCCGACGACGCCCTCCTGATTGTGCGTGGGAAGTACGAACGCGACGAGGAGACCGGCAAGATGGTCGCCAGCGAGCTGACCACCCTGGAGGCGGCGCGCGAACGGACCGTCCGGGAAGTCCAGATTCGGCTCTCCGGGCAGTCGGCGGCCCGCGACCGGCTGCGGTCGCTGGTGGCGGTATTTGAGCGGCACCCCGGAGATCGCCGGGTGGCGCTGTGTGTGGAACTAAATGAGGGGCTCGGGGGGCTGCGCGTCCGCACCGCCACCTCGCATCGCATTCGGCCCAGTGATGGATTCGTCCGAGATGTGGAAGCGATCTGCGGCGCAGGCGCCGTGAGCCTGAAGTAGGGAGATCCAAGATGCCGGTAGCCACATTGGAATTTGAAGAGCCTGTCGCGATTCTTCTCAAGGAGATCCAGGCCCTGCGCCTCATGCCGTCGACGCCCGATCGGCAGACGACCATCGCCCGGCTCGAAGCCCGCGTGCAGGAACTCCGCGCGGAACTGTTCGGGAATCTGACGCCGTGGCAGCGCGTGCTCGTGGCGCGCCATCCTGAACGGCCGGTGATGCTCGACTATGTTGACCGCCTCTTCACCGGGTTCACGGAACTGCATGGCGATCGGCGGTTTGCCGACGACAAGGCGATCGTCACCGGCATGGCCCACTTCCACAACAAGCCCGTGTTCATCGTGGGACACCAGAAGGGGACCGACACCAAGCAGAAGATTTACCGGAACTTCGGCTACGCAAAGCCGGAGGGGTATCGCAAGGCGTTGCGGGTCATGAAGATGGCCGAAAAGTTCAAGCGCCCGGTGATTGTGTTTGTGGATACGCCGGCTGCCTACCCGGGTGTTGAATCCGAGGAGCGCGGCGTCGCGGAAGCGATTGCGCTCAACCTGCGCGAGATGGCCCTCCTCGACACCACCATCGTCGTCATCGTCTGCGGCGAGGGTGGGTCGGGCGGTGCGCTTGGCATTGCGATCGGCGACCGCGTGCTCATGCAGGAGTTTGCCGTCTACAGCGTCATTCCGCCGGAAGGGTGCGCCGCGATTTTGTGGCGCGACTCGGCAAGGAAGGTGGACGCGGCGGATGCGCTCAAGATTACGGCGCCTGACCTGCTGGCCATGGACGTGATCGATGAAATCGTGCCCGAACCGGTGGGCGGCGCGCATCAGGACCACGCGCTGGCGACCGCGTTGATCGATGAAGCGATCGCGCGGCATCTCGCCGAGGTCTCGGCGATGACGTCGGCTGACCGACTCGAAACCCGCTACCAGAAGTTCAGGGCGATGGGCCGGGAGGGGCACGCGTTTGTGAGCGCGCCGCTCGCGGCTGCCTCGGAGTGATGGTCCGCAAGGTCTGGGAAGACGTTCCGAGCGACTCCGCCCAGAGCCGCCACCTCGCGGAGGCGCTGTCGATTCCTTCTGTCATCGCCCAACTGCTGGTGCAGCGCGGATTTGCCGATCCCGCCGCAGCGCACCGGTTTCTGCATCCTGACCTGTCCCACCTGCACGACCCCTGGCTGCTGACCGACATGCGTCCTGCCGTGGACCGCATCCGGCAGGCGATCGCGGCGAAGGAACGCATCATGGTGCACGGCGACTACGACGCCGACGGCATCACCTCGACGGCCATGTTGCAGCGCGCGCTCGAGATCCTTGGCGCGGACGTGGGGTATTTTGTGCCCGACCGGATGAAGGATGGGTATGGTCTGCAACCGGAGACCATCGCCCGGCTGCACGCCGACGGGGCCAAGGTCATTGTATCGGTGGACTGCGGCATCCGCGCGAGTGAGGCGGCAGACCACGCGCGCGCGCTGGGCGTGGATGTGATCATTACCGACCATCACGAGCCCGAATCGGCCATTCCGCGGGCGGTGGCCGTCATTAATCCGCGTCGCCCGGACTGTCCCTATCCGGAGAAGTCGCTGGCCGGCGCCGGGGTCGCGCTGAAGTTGGTGCAGGCTTTGCTTGAAGGCAGCGAGACCGGCCGTGAGTGGCTGCCGTCCTTCATCAAGATGGCGGCGATTGGCACGATGGCGGATGTGGTGCCGCTCGTCGGAGAGAACCGGGTCATTGCCCGCTTCGGGCTGGAGGGCCTGTCGCGCGGCCCACACGGTACGGGCCTTGAGGCATTGCTGGAGGAGAGTGGATTGACCGGCAAGCGGTTGGACAGCTTCCACGTGGGATTTGTGCTGGCCCCGCGGCTGAATGCCGCGGGACGCATGAGCCACGCCGGGATGGCGGTGGAACTGCTGCTGGCGCGCGGCCGCGATGCCCAGTCACGCGCGCAGGCGCGGGACCGCGCGCGGCAGCTGACCGAGGAGAACGCCCGGCGACAGGACAGCGAGGCCGGCATTCTGGCCGACGCCAAACGGATGGTGGAGAACGATCCGTCGATCGGGGGGCAGAACCTGCTCATTGTGGCAGCCGAAGGGTGGCATCGTGGTGTGGTGGGCATCGTCGCCTCGAAGCTGGTGGATCAGTTCCACAAGCCGGCAATAGTCATTGCGCTCGACGGCGGGATCGGTCATGGATCGTGCCGTAGCATTCCGGGGTTCGACATGCTCGGTGCGCTTGAAGCGCATGGCGATGGGTTCGTGAAGTTCGGGGGCCATCGGCAGGCGGCCGGAGTGACCGTGGAGGCGAGCCGGCTCCCGGAGATCCGACAGCGGCTCACCGCCTGGGCCAACGCACGGTTGGAGCCGTCGGACCTGTTGCCACGCCTCCGCATTCATGCGCCACTCGGCCTGCGCGAGATCACCGGGGACGTGGTGGACGGCCTGCAGCGCATGGGACCGTTCGGGATGGCGAATCCGAAACCTGTGTTCCGGGCAGCGCCGGTCGAACTGACGCAGGCGCCGAAGGTGCTCAAGGAGCGGCATCTGGCGTTGATGTTCAGGCAGGACGGCCGGTCGTTTCGTGGGGTCGCGTGGCGTCTGGCCGAGCGGGAGGGGTATCTGGCCGCCAATCGATTCGGACTCGAGTTGGCCTACTCGCTGGACCAGAATGAGTTTCGTGGGGAACGTGTGACGGAACTGACCGTGGCGGACGTGCGCACGCCGGCGCCGGTGGAGCCCCCGGCATGAGGTGGCAGACCGTCGCGCGCCTCGTCATTGCGGCCGTCGGAATCGGCGTGGCGGTGCTGGTGTATCTGCAGTTGCAGGTTCGGCCCGTCGCCGAGCCGGGGCCCGACGCGACTTTTCTGGATCCAGGTGTCGTCGCGGCAGCCGAGGATGGCCGTCGTCTGATTCTCGGGGCTGATGGCGGCGCGACGGTCACCATTGATTTCAAGGCGCTCCGGCAGCGTGCCGACGACACGATGGAGTTTGACGAGGTGTCGACGGTGTTCGACAAGGACGGCATCTCCCACCGGATCACCGCGGCGTCGGCGGTGGCCACCGGCAGGGCGGGGCCTACCGGCATGCAGCCCGCGCAGGTGGTCTTCAAGGGCAATGTGAAGCTGTCGGCCGAGAATGGCATCAGCGTCGAGGTCGAGGACGAAGCGACGTTCTACAACAACGAGCAGAAGACCGTCATCCCGGGCCGCATGTCGTTCACGCGCGGCCGTCTGTCGGGGGCCGGGGTCGGTGCGGAGTTGTTCATGGCACAGTCCGTGTTGTGGATGAACAGCGACGCCAGGCTCACGGTGGCGCCCGAGCGCGACGGCGACAGCCCGGTGGAGGCGAGCGCCACGCGCATCGGCCTCGCGGAGGCGGAGCACTACATGCGCCTCGAGGGCGATGCGGTGATGACCCAGCAGTCACAGCGCCTCAGCGCGGACAACGCGCGTGTGGCGTTTACGCAGGAGGGGCACGGCATCACGTTCATCGAGCTGCGCGGGAATTCGGCTGTGCGCTCCACAGACACGTCGGTGCGTCGGCCGAATCTAAAAGCGGGTGACATCAATCTCGCGTTCGCGGACGGCACTGGCCTTCTCTCGAGTGCGACCCTGGTGGGCAACGCGGCGTTGGAGATGCCGGGTGCCAACGGCAGCAGCACGATCTCCGGCAGTCAGATTGAGGCATCACTGGCACCCGACGGTGAGACGCTGACGAAGCTGCAGGCGTCGTCGCCGGTGGTGGTGACGCTGCCGGTGGAAGGCCCCCAGCCGGCCAAACGTGTCTGTGCGCAAGGATTGCAGGCCGACGGCGACAGCGCCCGGGGTTTGACGCGCGCCTATTTCAGCGGCGGGGTGGAATACCGGGAGGGACAGACGGGAGCCTGCGGGCGCGCGACGTCGGCGCGTGTCGCGACGGCCGAGACGTTGACGCTGGATCTGGAGGGCTCGCTGAGTTCCGTCAAGAGCGCACTCTTTCAACGCAGCTTCCGGGTGGTCGACGGTGACCTGACGGCCACCGCCGTGGACGGGCGCTACGACAGTGCGGCGGAGGCGCTCGAACTGCGGAGTCCGGCCGGGGCGACGCGGCCGAAGGTCGTGAGCCCGGATATGGACGTCATCGCGTCGGAGATCGATGCCAACCTGAAGACTGATGCGTTTGACGCGCGTGGTCGCGGGCAGCAGCGCGTGGAGTCCACACTCAAGCCGTCACCATCCGCACAGACGCCCGACACCAGTGTGGGACTGTTTGAACGGGGCAAGACAGTCACGGGCACTTCGGAGCGCCTGCAATACGACCGCACCGCCGGCACGGCCGTCTATTCTGGCGCGGTGTTCCTCGTGCAGGGCGACAGCCGTCTGGGGGCCGATCGGGTCGCGATGGATGTTGCAGCGGGTGATGTGACTGCGACAGGCACCGTGCGGTCGACACTCGTGATGGCCGCCGCAACGGGGACCGCGGCGACCAAGGCGGCACCCACCCGGGTGTCCTCGGACAAGTTGGTCTACACCGACAGCGCAAGGGCAGCCGTGTATAGTGGCGCGGCCACCATGGACACCGCCTCTGGCGAGAAGCTCTCGGGAGAACGGATTACCGTGACGCTCGAGCCGGTCGACCGGAAGTTGAAGTCGATGGATGTTGCGGCGGCAAAGGGCATGGAGGTGAGGGTGACGTTGCTCGAAGGCAGGTTCGCCATCGGCCACACCGTCGCATACGATGCGGCTGCGGACCGGTATGTGGTGACGGGAATACCGGCGAAATTCATTGCGCCGGCCAGCGAACCGGGGAAGTGCACCGTGACCACCGGCACCACGCTGCGGTTTTCGCGGACATCCGGCGTGGGCAGTGTGACCAATCAGGGCGGGGCGAAGGGAACGACGCTTCCGGTGAACTGTGTTGAGGTGATCAAGTAGTGGCGACGTTGCGGGCGACGGGGTTGACCAAGGCGTTTCATGGCCGGACGGTGGTGAAGGACGTCGACATCGAGGTCGCGTCCGGCGAAGTCGTCGGGTTGCTGGGGCCGAACGGCGCCGGCAAGACCACCACCTTCAGCATGGTGGTTGGCCTGGTCGCGCCCGATGCCGGCAAGGTGCTGCTGGACGATCTGGATGTCACGCGTGATGCGATGTATACGCGGTCCCGCAAGGGCATCGGGTATCTCCCGCAGGAGCCATCCATCTTCCGCGGGTTGACGGTGGAGCAGAACATCCTGGCGATTCTGGAGACGCTGCCGACCTCCGGGGACGAACGGCGCACCAGACTCAAAGGCCTGCTCGCCGAATTGGGGCTGACATCGCTGGCCAAGTCGAAGGCCTACACCCTGTCAGGAGGCGAGCGGCGGCGTGCAGAGATCACCCGTGCGCTGGTGAACTCGCCGAAGTTCATCCTGCTCGACGAACCATTCGCCGGGATCGACCCGATCGCCGTGGCGGACATTCAGAAAATCGTGGTGCACCTGAAGTCCCGTGGCATCGGGGTGCTCGTGACCGACCACAACGTGCGCGAGACGCTCAAGATTACCGACCGGGCGTACATCGTGCACGACGGGGCCATCTTTCGCAGCGGCACCCCCGAGGCGCTCGCGGCCGACGAGGACGTCAAGCGGATTTATCTCGGTGCGGATTTTCGACTGGATTGATTCCGGCGAATCCCGAATAGACTAGGACTGCAAGGACCGTACCGGCTGATGGCACTTTCACAAAAACTCTCCGCGCGGCTGTCGCAGAAGCTGATCCTGACGCCCTCGTTGCAGCAGGCCATCAAACTTCTGCCCATGACCACCGTGGAATTGTCGGAGTTGTTGACCCAGGAGATGGTCGAAAACCCCCTGCTCGAAGAGCTGGCCGACGACACCCCTGTGCAAGAGACGCCCCAGGAAGCCGAGGCCGAAGCCGCCGAGAAGAAGGCCGAGGAAAAGGGGGACACCTGGGACGACGCCGACTACGAATATTTCTTCGGCGAGTATCTCGACGACGGGTATCGTCCGAAGCAGGCCGTCGAGGTCCGTGAACTCCCGCCCATCGAGAACACGTTGTCCAGCAAGGGCTCACTGGCCGATCACCTGATGTGGCAGCTCGACCTGCAGACCACCGACGAAACGACGCGAGACATCGGCGAGGCCATCGTCGGCAATGTGGACGATGACGGCTATCTGGCGGCGTCGATCGACGAGATCGCGGCGTTGGGGCCGTGGCCGGTGGCAGCGGTGGAGCGGGCCCTGACTTACGTCCAGTCGTTTGATCCGATCGGCGTGGCCGCGCGCGACCCCCAGGAGTGCCTGTTGCTGCAGTTGCGCGCCCATGGGTTTGGCGGCTCGGCGGTGGAGACGCTGGTGCAGGAGCATCTGCCGCTGCTGCAGAATCACCGGGTGCCGGAACTGGCCAAGGTGATGGGGCTGACGCAGGAAGAGATCAAGGCACACCTTGAGGTGATTCGTCATCTCGACCCGAAGCCGGGCGCCCGGTATACGCCGGCCGACTCGCAGTACGTGATTCCGGACGTCTACATCATCAAGACCGAGGAAGGCTATCGCGCGGTCCTGAACGAGGACGGGCTGCCGCTACTGCGAATCAGCCCGGTGTATCGGCGGCTGCTTGACAAGGACAAAGGCACGGAGACCTCGGACGAAACACGCGCCTACGTGAAAGACAAGTTCCGCTCGGCGTTGTGGCTGCTCAAGTCGGTTGATCAGCGGCAGAAGACCATCATCAAGGTGGCAACAAGCATCATCACCTTCCAGCGGGAGTTCCTCGATCTGGGGATCGAACATCTCCGCCCACTGGTCTTGCGCGACGTCGCCAATGACATCGGCATGCACGAGTCGACGGTGTCGCGTGTCGTGAATAACAAGTACATGCACACGCCGCAGGGTGTGTACGAGATGAAGTTCTTCTTCCACAGCGGCATCAGCAGCTCGTATGGTGAAAACGTGTCGTCGGTCACCATCAAGCAGCGAATTCGCAAGATCATCGAAGCCGAGGATCCGAAGCGGCCCCTGAGCGACTCCAAGATCATGCAGATGCTCCAGCGCGAAGGCCTGGTGCTCGCCAGACGGACCATCGCGAAGTACCGGGAAGAGCTGAAGATTCCGACGTCCAGTCAGCGGAAGGTCTTTGTGTAATGTCCTCGTCAGTACCCGTGGCAGCGCTGTTGGGCGCTCGTGGGGCGGGCGCGGATCTGGAGTGTGACCTGCTGGCCGGCGCTGCCGGACTTGCACGCAAGATCACGCTGCCGTACATCCAGAAAACCGGACTCGCGCTGGCGGGCTTCGACGAGTACCTGCGCCCCGGTCGAGTGCTGGTATTTGGCGAAAGCGAGGTGCGCTACCTCGAACAGATGGACCCCGCCGCCCGCCGCGCCGTGCTGGGGCGCCTCCTCGGCCACGACTTCCCGTGTATTGTGCTGACGCTTGGCCTGGACGCGCCGCCTGAGCTCGTCGTGGAGGCGGAACGCGCGTCATTACCGCTCCTTCGGACGACCGCGAACACGCCGACCACCATCGCCCGGCTGACCACGTTTCTCGAGGACCGTATGGCGGCTCGGGAAATCCTGCATGGCGTGCTGCTCGACATCCTCGGGCTCGGCGTGCTGATTACAGGGGAAAGCGGCATCGGCAAGAGTGAGTGTGCGCTTGACCTCGTGGGTCGCGGCCATCGCCTGGTGGCCGACGATACCGTGGAGGTCAAGGTGCGTGGTGAGTCCGTGCTCATCGGCACCTGCCCGGAAATGACGCGCGGGTACGTCGAGATCCGCGGGCTGGGGCTGGTCAACGTCACCGACCTGTTTGGCGTCAGCGCCACGCGGTCGTCGAAACGCATCGAACTCATCGTGCAACTCGAGCGATGGGAAACGGGCCGCGAGTACGATCGGCTCGGCCTGACGCTCGACACCCAGGCCGTGATGGGGGTGACCATTCCCATGGTCAAGATGCCCGTGGCGCCCGGGCGCAACGTGGCGATGCTGGTCGAGGTGGCGGCGCGCAACAGCCTGCTGCGCTCGCGCGGCCGCCACGCGGCGCAGCTGCTGGCGGAACGGCTCGAGCAGCGGTTGGCGCGGGCGGCCGACACATTTGATGACGAGCTTGAGGGAGAGGACTGATGGCGAGCCGGGCGAAGGTCGTCCCGCAGTGTGTGGTCGTGACCGGGTTGTCGGGCGCCGGAAAGTCACAGGCGATTCACGCGCTTGAGGATCTTGGCTACTTCTGCATCGACAATCTGCCGATCGCCCTGATCGGGACGTTCGCGGACTTGTCGGTCCGTGAGGAGGACCCGAAGCCACGTGTGGCGGTGGTCGTCGACGTGCGCGAAGGCCGCAACCTCTCGCGGCTCCCGGCCGTGTATCGCAAACTGAAACGCCGCGGAGACCTCCACGCCAGTCTGGTGTTTCTCGAAGCGGACGAGGACATCCTGGTGCGCCGATTCAGCGAAACACGCCGGCCCCATCCCCTGGGGCGCAAGATGTCCCCGGTCGAGGCCGTCAAGGAAGAGCGCCGGCAGATGGCGCCCCTCCGGGCGCTTGCGGACCACGTCATCGATACCTCGAAGCGCAGTGTCCACGAACTGCGTCGGCGGGTGTTCGCGCTCGGTGGCGACGGGACCGAGGAGAAACTGGTGGTGACCGTGCAGAGTTTTGGCTTCAAGCGTGGCGCACCGACTGACGCCGATCTGCTGTTCGACGTGCGGTTCCTGAAGAATCCTCACTTTGTGGCCAACCTGCGTCCGCTGACGGGACTCGATCCGAAGGTCGCGCGGTACGTCATGCGTGAACCGGCCGCCAAACGATTTCTCACGCTCACCGCCGCTCTGATGCGGTTCCTCCTGCCGCAGTACATCGCGGAAGGGAAGGCGTACCTGACCGTGGCGATCGGCTGCACCGGGGGCCGCCACCGCAGTGTGGCGATCGCGGAGGTGCTCGGGCGTCTGCTGAAGCGCACCAAGGGCGTGCAACTACGCGTCAGACACAGGGATGCTGCGGATGTCTGAGACAGAGAACTCCCGCGCGGTTGGCGTGGTCGTCGTGACTCACGGCGTCCTCGCGACCGAACTCCTCAATGCCGCCGAGATGATCGTCGGCGATCTCCCGCGCTTTGCGGCGGTGTCGATCGGCTGGCACGACGATGTGCCGATCGCCACCGAGGCTATGAGTCGCGCCATCGCGCGGGTCGACACCGGTCGCGGCGTCTTGTTGCTGACCGACATGTTCGGCGGCACGCCGTCGAACCTGGCGATGTCATTCCTGGAGCCCGGGAAGGTCGACGTGGTGACGGGCGTGAATTTGCCGATGTTGATCAAACTGGCGCGGGTGCGCGACGAACACGACCTGACGTCCCTGGCGCGCCTGGTGGGCGAGGATGGCCGCTCGGCGATTCGTGTGGCCTCCGATTTCCTGCGCGCGGATCGCCCCGGCGGGACGCACTCGTGATTGCACAGTCGGTGACGGTGGTGAATGCGCTTGGCCTGCACGCGCGCGCGGCCGCGCGTTTTGTCCACCGCGCCGGTCAGTTCCGCAGCCGGATTCGCGTGGCACGCGACAGCCAGACGGTCGACGGCAAGAGCATTCTGGGATTGCTGCTGCTGGCGGCGGCCCGCGGCACCGTGCTCGACCTCTCCATCGATGGCGACGATGAGGCACAGGCCATGGCCGCATTGGTGGATCTCGCCGCACGGGGATTCGAGGATCCGTGACCCGGAATCTCCGCCTGGTCGGGCGTGGCGTGGCCGCCGGCACGGCCATTGGCCGGGCGGTCGTGGCCGTCCGCGATGCCGGTCAGGTGCGGTACCGGCTCTCGGCGTCAGGCGTGGACCGCGAACGCCAGCGCCTGAAAGCCGCACGCACGGAGACCCGGCTGCAGCTCGAAGAGATCTCGACGCGTGTCTCGCGCACGGTCGGGCAGGCCCAGGCAGCAATCTTTGCCGCGCAGTTGCTGATGCTCGACGACCCCATGTTCACCGCGCGAGTCGACGCCCTCATCCGCACCGAACGCATCAATGCCGACTGGGCGCTGGATCGTGCCCTGGGAGAACTGCGCGATGTCTTCACGCGGGAAGGGGACGCCTGGCTGCGTGAACGCGCCGGCGATCTGGCCGATGTCGGCGGCCGCCTCCAACGCAACCTCCGGCCCGGCCGCGATCCGCTGGTGGACTTCGTCCGCGAACTCGACGGGCCGCTCATCGTGATCGCCGACGAACTCTCACCGTCGATTGCCGCGCAACTGGACTGGACCAAGGTCCGCGGGCTCGTGTGCGACGTTGGCAGTCCCACACATCACACGGTGATTCTGGTGCGCTCTCTGGGCATCCCCGCAGTCGTGGGACTCGGCAGCGCGACGCAAATCATCCTGCCCGGGCAGACAGTGGCCGTGGACGGCGCGACGGGCGAAGTGGTCATCGAACCCGGGGACGAGGCGCTGACGCGATGGCGCCAGCGGGCAAGCGTCGCCGAAGCGGCGCACAAGAAGCTGGACGAACTGCGGGCCGTGCCGGCGGAGACTGCCGACGGCGTGCGTATCCGTCTGGACGCCAATCTCGAGATCGCCGAAGAGGTGGCGCGTGTCAACGACGTCGGCGCGGAAGGGATCGGTCTCTACCGGTCCGAGTTCCTGCTGGACCGCGCGCCGGCCTCCGGGGCGGTGGACGAAGCGACGCAAACCGAGACGTATCGTCGTCTGCTCGCCGCGATGGCGCCGCGTCCGGTGACCGTCAGGACGTTTGATGCCGGGGAAGAGCGTTGGGAGGCCACCGCGAGAGCAGGCGGCCACCGCGAGCGATTCGGTCTGCGGGGCGTCCGGGCCGCGTTGCATCACGACGACCGCTTCAGAGGGCAGATTCGCGCGTTGCTCAGTGCCGCGTCGTCGGGGCACCTGCGCATTCTGCTCCCGTTTGTGACATCGGCGGCCGAAGCCCGGCACGCGCGCGCGCTGATTGCGGATATTGTGCGCGAGATCCCCGGCGCGCCGACCGTGGCGATTGGCGCGATGATCGAGGTGCCCGCCGCAGCGCTGATGGCCGAACATATTGCGTCCGAGGTGGATTTTCTCAGCGTGGGCACCAATGATCTGATCCAGTACACGCTGGTGATCGACCGGACTGACGAACGCCTCTCCGGCCACTACGAGCCGCTTGAACCGAGCGTCCTGCGCCTGCTCCGGATGATCGCGTCCGCGGGGCGCAGAAGCGGCAAGGACTTGTCGGTCTGCGGCGAGATGGCCGCCGACCCGCTGATGGTCGCACTACTGGTAGGCTTGGGGTTCCGGGCGTTCAGCATGACACCGGCGGCCATTCCCGTGGTCAAGCGCGCGCTGCGGGCGGTCGACACGAGACAGGTGGCGCGTCTTGCCCGCGAGGCGCTGGTCGCGGGATCAGCGGAAGATGTGCATGCGTTGCTGGCGCCCCTGGCTGCCGCAATGAGTGAGGAAGGACAGACGGCATCATGGATCAACCGGTAATTCGAGTGGAGAAGCCCTGGGGATACGAATTGCACTGGGCAAAGACGCCGCAGTATGTGGGGAAGGTGATCCACATCAACAAGGGGCACGCGCTCAGCCTGCAGTACCACACCATGAAGGACGAGACGATCTTCGTGTGGGCAGGCAAAATCCTGTTTGAGATTGACGTGAACGGTTCGCTGGTCAGTCGCGAGATGACCCCGGGCCAGTCCGTCCACGTCACCCCACCGACGATTCATCGGATGACGGCGATCGAAGACTCCGACGTGATGGAAGTCTCGACCAATCATCTCGACGACGTCGTGCGCCTCGAAGATCGGTACGGACGGAAAACTTAGGTCTCTGGCACAACGAGCCATGAAGGGCCGGGAGAAGAATGGACTTAGGAATCCCTGTTGGCCTTCAATGACTTATACGTGTCACTAATCGGTGTGTAAGAGAATGTGTAAGTAACTATCGTGTTTTTGACAGGGATTTGCTCGATCAAAAACACCTTCGCACATCAAGCTTGGTCAAAGATCAAAGAAAGATACGCGAGAGTAAGAATTCGGTTTTGACGCAGCTCTTTGATGTATCCGCACTAGGCATGTGTCGTTTAAACGACAATGGGTTGTCCGCAGCTCATCTCATCGCGTTCTCATCTCTGCGGGGGTCTGCCCTTGGCCGATCAGCACATCGACCCGCGGAAGCTCACGTTAGGATCTCCTTGGTCGTATATCTCTGCTTCGCCATCGTCCACGTCTCCTGTCCCTTTTATGAGCATTAAACATGGCCCAAAGATACCGGGTCAGGTCAAGTAGTATCGGTAGGGAAAACGGGCAAAGCTGCTAGACTGATCCCGGTGATTGCAACCAGACACCCTTTGCCCGACCTGGTGCGCGCCTTTGCGTTGTTCGGCATCGCCGTGGTCAACGTGGACTTCTTCGCCCATGCCAGCTTCCGCGGTGTCATCAATACGGGATGGGACAGCCCGACGGACCGCATCCTCGGGTGGACCGTCGCGACGGTGTTCCTGCTCAAATCTTATTCGCTCTTCTCGCTGATGTTCGGTGTGGGCGTCCATCAGCAGATATTGGCCAG
>VFZF01000022.1 GCA_016871335.1 Acidimicrobiia bacterium | reverse complement strand
TCTCGACCGGCGTGCCGTCCGGCAGGTACGGCATGTCCTCTTCGGGCAGGATGCGCGCGATGACGCCCTTGTTGCCGTGGCGGCCGGCCATCTTGTCGCCGACCGACAGCTTGCGCTTCATCGCGACGTACACCTTGACGAGCTTGATCACCCCGGGCGGCAGTTCGTCGCCGCGGCGGATCTTCTCCTTCTTGTCCTCGAACTCGCGCTGGATGACGTCCACGCGCTGCGCCGTCCGGTCTTCCATCCGGCGCAGTTCGTCTTCGAACCCGAGGTCGTCGGTCTCGATGCGCGCGCGCACCAGGATCGAGAACGGGAGTTCCGCCATCACTTCCGGCGTGAGCGCCGTGCCCTTGCGGACCACACGTTCACGGCCGTCCGAGTCGAACAGGTCGGACCGCAGGGTCCGGCCGGTCAGGAGCGACGTCAGGCGCTTCTTGGTTTCCTCGTGCAGGATGCGGATTTCGTCCTGCAGGTTGGTTTCCATCAACGCGAGTTCGTCCTCCTCGATCTGCTTCGCGCGGTCATCCTTTTCGATGCCCTTGCGCGAGAAGATCTGGACGCCGACCACGATGCCTTCGACGCCCGGGGGGCACGTCAGCGACGCGTCCTTCACGTCTCCGGCCTTCTCGCCGAAGATCGCCCGCAGGAGCTTCTCTTCGGGCGTGAGCTGCGTCTCGCCCTTCGGCGTGACCTTGCCCACCAGGATGTCGCCGGGTTTCACCGACGCACCGATCCGGATGATGCCGCTCTCGTCGAGGTCGCGCAGGTAGGTTTCCGACACGTTCGGAATATCCCGCGTGATTTCCTCCGGTCCCAGCTTCGTGTCGCGCGCCTCGATCTCGAACTCCTCGATGTGGATCGACGTGTAGTAGTCGTCCTTCACCATGCGTTCGGACACGAGGATCGCGTCTTCGAAGTTGTAGCCGCGCCACGGCATGAACGCGACGAGCACGTTCCGGCCGAGCGCCAGTTCACCGAGTTCCGTACACGGACCGTCGGCCAGCACCTGCCCCTTGGCGACTCGCTGTCCCACGCGGACAATCGGACGCTGGTTGATGCACGTGTTCTGGTTGGACCGCTTGAACTTGGTCAGGTTGTAAATGTCGGCGCCCATTTCTCGCGAGAGGCCCTCGGCATCCCCACCTTCGACACGCACCACGATGCGCTTGCTGTCGAGGTAGTCGACCACACCCGTGCGGCGTGCCACGACCACCGCGCCGGAGTCGCGCGCGGTGATGTATTCCATGCCGGTGCCGACATACGGCGCCCGGGCCTGGAGCAGCGGCACAGCCTGACGCTGCATGTTCGCGCCCATCAGCGCGCGGTTCGCGTCGTCGTTCTCGAGGAACGGAATGAGCGAGGCGGCAACCGACACGAGCTGCTTCGGTGACACGTCGATGTAATCGACCTTGTCCGCCGTGGTCAGGACGAATTCCCCGGCCTGGCGCGCGTTGACACGCTCGCCCTGCAGCCGGAGGTCCTCGTCGAGCGGCACGTTCGCCTGCGCGACGATGTACTGGTCTTCCTCCCAGGCGGAGAGGTAGAAGCAGTGGGGCTCGAACTCGACGCCCTTCTTCTTCGACCGGCCATCGGCGCCGACCAGCTCGTGCGCTTCGACGACGTCACCAACCTTGTACTTCGGATTGCCACCGGCGTTGGTGACGATCACGTAGTCGACGATGCGGCCGTCCTGAACCTTGCGGTAGGGCGACTCGATGAAGCCGAAGTCGTTGATGCGCGCGTACGACGAGAGCGACGAGATCAGGCCGATGTTCGGACCTTCCGGCGTCTCAATCGGGCAGATGCGGCCGTAGTGCGTCGGGTGGACGTCGCGCACTTCGAAGCCGGCGCGTTCACGCGACAGCCCGCCGGGCCCGAGGGCCGAGAGGCGACGCTTGTGCGTCACTTCCGACAACGGATTGGTCTGGTCCATGAACTGCGAGAGCTGCGACGACCCGAAGAACTCGCGAATGGCGGCCATGACCGGCTTCGCGTTGATCAGGTCGTGCGGCATGGCGGTCGCCATTTCCTGGTAGACCGACATCTTTTCCTTGATCGCCCGCTCCATGCGGACCAGGCCGATCCGGAACTGGTTCTCGAGGAGTTCGCCGACCGACCGGACGCGGCGGTTGCCGAGGTGGTCGATGTCGTCCACACCCGCGGGGTTCTTGCGCAGTCCCAGCAGGAACTTGATGACTTCGTAGAAGTCGGCCGGGTGCAGCACCTTCTCGTCGAGCGGCGTGTTCAGCTTGAGCTTGGTGTTCAGCTTCAGGCGGCCGACGCGCGAGAAGTCGTACTTCTGCGCGTTGAAGAACATGTTCTCGAAGAGCGTACGCGAGCTGTCGAGCGTGGGCGGATCGCCCGGACGCAGACGACGGTAGATCTCGATCAGCGCTTCTTCGTGCTTCTGGATCGGATCCTTCTTGAGGGTCTGCGAGAGCACCGACCCGATCTCATCCTTCTCCGGGAAGAAGACTTCGATGCGATCGACGTTCATCTCCTGCGCCATGGCGAGCACGCGCTCGGAGAGTTCCTCGTTGGCCTCAAGCAGCACTTCGCCCGTCGACGGGTCGACCACGTCTGCCGCGGCCCACGCACCTTCACGCTCGCCTTCCTGCAGCTCAATGGCCTCGACGCCCGCCTTCTTCAGGGCTTCGATCTGATCCTTGCGGATCTTCTTGCCCGGGAAGATCTGGAGGTCCGACCCCGGGATCTGGAGCGCGGCGCCCGCGCGGCGGCCCACCAGCGTGTCGGCCACCTTCCAGAGCGCACGGCCGTCCTTGAGGACCAGTTCATCGATCGTGTAAAACGTCCGCAGGATCTCGGCGGCGCTCCGCAGGCCGAGGGCCCGCAGGAACACGCTCGCCAGGAACTTGCGCTTCCGGTCGATGCGCACATACAACAGGTTCTTCGTGTCGTATTCGAACTCGACCCACGACCCGCGGTACGGAATGATCTGCGCGCCAAACAGCGTCTTCTCTTCCGCGTGGAAGAACGCGCCCGGCGAGCGGTGCAACTGCGACACGATGACGCGCTCGGTGCCGTTCACGATGAACGTGCCGTGGTCGCCCATCAGCGGGATGTCGCCGAAATAGACTTCCTGCTCCTTGATGTCGCGGATCGTCTTGACGCCGGTCTCGGGATCCTTATTCCAGACCACCAGGCGAATTGTCACCTTCAGCGGCACGGCGTAGGTCATGCCGCGTTCCTGGCACTCCTCGACGTCGTACTTCAGCTTCATGCTGACGGTGGTGCCACAGATGTCGCACACCGTGCCGCGCGCCTCGTTGGCGCGGCCGCACGAGTAACAGATCACAGCGCCTTCCCCGTAGGGATCGGCGGTCAGCGTGGTGCTGCAGCCTTCGCACTTCTTGCGCAGGTGCTCAAGGCCGGCGAGCCGGCCGCACTTGCACTCCCAGTTGCCGATGGAATAGTCGATGAACTCGAGCGACGAGTTCTCCCGGAAATCACTGATCGGAAACACCGACTTGAAGACCGACTGGAGCCCGACATCCTCACGCTCGGCCGGCAGCTTGTTCATCTGCAGGAAGCGTTCGTAGGACTTCTTCTGAATCTCGATGAGATTCGGAATCGGAATCGTGGTCGTGATCTTCGAAAAATCGATGCGTTCGCGATAGACGTTCTTGGGCAGGCTGTACATTCAGATAATCCTCGAGGCCGTGCCGATCCCGCCATGGACGCGTACGTACACGCCGTGGCCAATAGCAGCAGCCGGCGTACACGGACGCCGGCCGTCAGAAAATAGCAACGCGCCGAACAGCACGGAATTCACAACGAGACGGCAGGACTGGGAGGTTTGTGATGAAAACGCTCCCAGCCCTCCATGGCTTGTTGTGCAACGCCGTACTACTTGACGTCGACTTTGGCGCCGGCTTCTTCGAACTTCTTCTTGATGCCCGCCGCCTCGTCCTTCGACACGCCTTCCTTGATGGCCTTCGGCGCGGCCTCAACGAGGTCCTTCGCTTCCTTCAGGCCCAGGCTGGTCACTTCTCGGACGACCTTAATCACGTTGATCTTGTTGCCGCCGACGTCGGTCAGCGTCACCGTGAATTCGGTCTGCTCTTCGGCCGGAGCCGCAGCCGCGCCGCCGCCACCCGCGCCCGCCACCATCATCGGCATCGCCGCCGCGGCGGACACGCCGAGTTCCGTCTCGAGCGTCTTCACGAGCTGCGAAAGCTCGAGCACCGAAATCCCCTTGATGTAGTCCACCACCTGCTGCTGCGTCACGTCTGCCATTGCTCTCTCTCCTATGAATCGAATCGACGAATCTCAAAAACCGCGAACTGCGCACCGGTCACCCGGCACTAAGCACTCTCTTTTTTCTTCTGCACTTCTGACAACACCGTCACAAAGTCACGCGGCACGGCCGACAGGACCGTGACCAGCTGCTGCGCCGGCGCGTTCAGCACGTACAGCAACTTCGCGTAGAGTTCCGGCTTGCTCGGCATGTTGGCCAGATCGGCCATCGCCGACGCCGGCACCAGTTGCCCCTGCACCACGGCCGCCTTGATGCTCGCCTGCGGCAGATCCTTCAGCGCCGTCGTGAGCGTCTTGGCCATCGCCACCGGATCGCTGCCGGTGAACACGACCGCCGTCTGACCGACGAAGTGCTTGCTCAACGCCTCGAACGGCGTGCCGCTCGACGCGCGCTTCGCCAGGGTGTTCTTGACGACGATGTACTGCGATCCCGTCTTGCGGATCTTCTGGCGCAGGTCGGTCACCTGCGGCACGGTCACACCGCGATAGTCCACCAGCACGGCGGTATCGGTGCCCTGGAACGCGGCGGTGAGCTGCTGCAGCTCGGTTGCTTTTTCTGCTCGTGTAACTGCCATGATTGTTCTCCGCCGCCTAGTGCTTGACGAGGTCGTCCACGTTCGACGAATCGATCAGGACCCCGGGGCCCATCGTCGACGACATGGTGACGCTCCGGACATACCGCCCTTTGGCGGCCGACGGCTTCGCCTTGACGATGCTGCCGAGCAGCGCATGCGCGTTCGCCACGAGGTTGTCGCTGCTGAACGAGATGCGGCCGATCGGGGCATGCACGACACCGGCCTTGTCGACGCGGAATTCGACCTTGCCGGCCTTGATTTCGTTGACGGCCTTCGCCACGTCGAGCGTGACGGTGCCGGTCTTCGGGTTCGGCATCAGGCCGCGGGGGCCGAGCACCTTGCCGAGTTTGCCGACGGCGCGCATCATGTCCGGCGTCGCCACAACGGCGTCAAATGCCTGCCAGCCGCCGAGGATCCGGTCGACGACTTCCTCACCGCCCACTTCATCGGCGCCGGCTTCACGCGCCTCGCGCTGCTTGTCCGCATTGGCGATGACCAGCACCGACTTCGACTTGCCGAGGCCGTGCGGCAACACGACGGTGCCACGCACCATCTGGTCCGCATGCTTCGGATCGACGCCGAGACGGATCGACATTTCGACGGTCTCGTCGAACTTCGAGTACTTGACCTTCTGGATCAGTGGAACGGCCTCTTCGACCGAGTGTGGCCTGACAGGCACCGCTTCGCGGGCTGCCTGGTATTTCTTGCCTCGACTACGCATGTACTACCTCCGGTGGTCCAAACGGGCGTCGAGCCCTCCCACCCTTACTCACTGATGGCGCCAGGCATCCACCCAGCCGCCCACCAACGCATTTACCCAACCACATCCAAGCCCATCGACCTCGCCGTGCCCGACACTGACCGGATGGCCGACTCGAGGCTCTCGGTGTTGAGGTCCGAAAGCTTGATCTTGGCAATCTCTTCGACCTGCTTGGCGGTCACGGTGCCGACCTTGTTCTTGTTCGGCACGCCCGACCCCTTCGCGATGTTCGCCGCGCGCTTGAGCAGCACCGGCGCCGGAGGCGTCTTCGTGATGAACGTGTACGACCGGTCGGAATAGATCGTCACGACCGCCGGAATGATCAGTCCGTCCTGCGCCGCGGTCTTCGCATTGAAGTTCTTGCAGAAGTCCATGATGTTGACGCCGTGCGGACCGAGCGCCGTGCCGACGGGCGGCGCGGGCGTCGCCTTGCCGGCGGCGATCTGGAGCTTCACTTGTGCCGTTACTTTTTTCGCCATGTGCTATCTCTGCTCTACAACTTCTCGACTTGCAAAAAATCCAGCTCGACCGGTGTCGCACGTCCGAAGATCGTGACCATCACCTTCAGGGTGTTGCGCTCATGGTTGACTTCATCCACGGTGCCGTTGAAGCTCGCAAACGGCCCCTCATTGATCCGCACCTGATCACCCTTGTCGAACGTGTACTTGGGCTTCGGCTTCTCGGCGGCGACAGTGACCTGATGCAGGATCTGGTCGACCTCCTCGCGCGAGAGCGGCTGCGGCTTTGCCCCCGCGCCCACAAACCCCGTTACCTTCGGCGTGTTCTTGACCACATGCCACGCGTTGTCGGACATGTGCATCTCCACGAGGATATACCCCGGGAAAAACCGCCGCGAACTCTTCACTTCCTTGCCGCCGCGCTTTTCCACGATGTCCTCGGTGGGGATCAACACCTCACCAATTTCATCCTGCAGGCCGTACGCCTGGACACGCTGCTCAAGCGACTCCCGGACCTTGTTTTCAAAGCCCGAGTAGGTGTGGATGATGTACCACTGCTTCGTCTTGACGTCGGTCATGCTCCACCAAACCGGGTGAACACCCAGCGCACCATGGCGGACGCGCCAAGGTCCACGGCGTAGAGGTACACACCAAACAACGTCGAGACGATCACCACCACCACCGTCGTCGCCCACACTTCCCGGCGGGCCGGCCACGTCACGCGGCCCAGCTCGCTTTTGACCTCCGGGATGAACCGGCGGAACCGGCCGATCCAGCCGCCTGACTGCTCCGCTGTGCCCTTTTCGTTGTCAGTCATCTCTCGTTCACACCCCGCGCGTCGTTGAACTGGCAGGCCAGGAGGGACTCGAACCCCCAGCCCTCGGTTTTGGAGACCGATGCTCTACCAATTGAGCTACTGGCCTAAACAACTGAGCAGATGCGCTACTGGATGGATGGGCCGATGCTGGTCACCCAGCCGCCCAACCGCCCAACCGCCCACCTACTTCGACTCTTTATGTCCGGTGTGCTTGCGGCAGAACCGGCAAAACTTGTTGAACTCCAGACGCTCAGAACTCTTCTTGCGGTTCTTGGTCGTGCTGTAGTTGCGGCGTTTGCACTCGGTGCACGCCAGCGAAACGATCTCTCGCATAATCCCCTACCTTCAGCGAACGAGAGACACAACCGGACGCTCGACCCCGTGAGAGGCCGAACGCCCGGCGTGCCACGAACTCTCGACTTACTGCGTGATCTCCGTGATCGTGCCGGCGCCGACCGTGCGGCCTCCTTCACGAATCGCGAACCGGCTGCCCTTTTCGATGGCGACCGGCGCCATCAGCTCCGCCGTGATCGTCGTCTTGTCACCCGGCATCACCATCTCCACGCCCGCGGGCAGGTTCAGCGTGCCGGTCACGTCCGTCGTCCGGATGTAGAACTGCGGGCGATAGCCGTTGAAGAACGGCGTGTGACGGCCGCCTTCGTCCTTCGACAGGATGTACACCTCGGCGGTGAACTTCGTGTGCGGGAGGATCGAGCCAAGCTTGGCCAGAACCTGACCACGCTCGACGTCCGACTTTTCCACGCCACGCAGCAGGATGCCGACGTTGTCGCCCGCCACGCCCTCATCGAGGAGCTTGCGGAACATTTCGACGCCCGTGACGACCTTCTTCTGCGTCGGTGTAAAACCGATGATCTCGATTTCCTCACCGACCTTGACCTTGCCGCGTTCGATACGGCCCGTGACGACCGTGCCACGACCCGAGATCGAGAACACGTCTTCGATCGGCATCAGGAACGGCTTGTCCGTCTCGCGCTCGGGGAGCGGAATGTAGGTGTCGAGCGCTTCCATCAACTTCAGCACGGTGTCGACACCAGCCGCGTCGCCGTTGAGCGCGCCGAGGGCCGACACGCGCACCACCGGCAGATCGTCGCCGGGGAAGCCGTAGCTGGTCAGCAGTTCGCGCACTTCGAGTTCGACCAGGTCGAGCAGTTCGGCGTCGTCCACGGCGTCGCACTTGTTGAGCGCGACTACGAGGTACGGCACGTTCACCTGCTTCGCGAGGAGGATGTGCTCACGCGTCTGCGGCATCGGGCCGTCGACCGCGCTGACGACCAGGATCGCGCCGTCCATCTGCGCCGCGCCCGTGATCATGTTCTTGATGTAGTCCGCGTGGCCCGGACAGTCGACGTGGGCATAGTGCCGGTTCGGCGTGCCGTATTCGACGTGGCTCGTCGCAATGGTCAGGATCTTCGTGTCGTCACGACGGCCCTGCGATTCCGACGCCTTGGCCACTTCGTCGTACGGCACGAACTTCGCCCAGCCCTTGTCCGCTGCGACCTTGGTGAGGGCCGCCGTCAGCGTGGTCTTGCCGTGGTCGATGTGACCAATGGTGCCCACGTTCACGTGCGGCTTTGAACGATCAAACTTTTCCTTCGCCATTGCTCTCTCGTCTCCGTCTATCGGCAGGGCCAAACCCTGCGCACAAGTTGCGTTGCCTGTTACTTCCGTCCACCCAAACCCGACCGCACGCGCGCCCGGGGCCTTACCTGCTGGAGCCGATGACCGGGATCGAACCGGTGACCTCGTCCTTACCAAGGACGTGCTCTGCCAACTGAGCTACATCGGCCTACGCTAACCGCTCGCTACGCTCGCAGCCTCGGCCGACTTCGTCGATGCCCCTGCCACCCACACCGAGCCTAACCAACCACTCCCGTCTCCTGGCGACGCCAGACGGAGCCAGGAGCGAAGCGACTGTCCGGCGGAGTCTGGAGCGGGAGACGGGGATCGAACCCGCGACCAACAGCTTGGAAGGCTGTGACTCTACCACTGAGTTACTCCCGCCTCCGTTAACCGCTCACTCCGTTCGCAACTACGGCGGGCCCACGCCCGCTGCCTGTTGCCTTACTGCCGCTCCTCGACCACCCCAAACATCCCGAACCGTCCCCAGGCGAAGCCAGCCGAAGCTGCGACCGAAGCTCGCGTTTAGCGAAGGCTGGTGGCGAGGGAAGGATTCGAACCTTCGAAGGCGCATGGCCGACAGATTTACAGTCTGCTGCGTTTGACCGCTTCGCTACCTCGCCAGAATGTCTTCCGCCTGCCGTCGACCCCTTCGCAAAATTGGAGCTGGCGAAGGGATTTGAACCCCCGACCAGCTGATTACAAATCAGCTGCTCTACCGGACTGAGCTACGCCAGCCAGACAAAACGTAGATGCTAGCACGGTCCGTGCCAAACCGCCAACCAGCAGCCCTTCATTCCGACCTATTTGAAGGCCCCGTGTCGACGCTGCCGCGCGGCCTCGAACAAGACCACGCCGGCCGCCACCGACACGTTCAGGCTGTCCACCTGCCCGGACATGGGAATCCGGACCAACCGGTCGCAGGTTTCCCGCACCAGCCGGCGCATGCCCTCCCCCTCGGCCCCGACCACAAAGGCCGTCGGCAGGGTGTAATCGAGGACGTCATAGTTCTCCCCGGCCTCGCCGGCCAGCCCAACCGTCCAGACGCCCTTTTCCTTGAGTTCTTCAATCGCCCGGGAAATATTGACGACCGTCGCGATCTTGACGTGATGAACCGCTCCAGCCGACGCCTTGGCCGTGGCCCCATCCAGCGGCGCCGCATGCCGCGCCTGACGGATAACCCCATGGCCCCCAGCCGCGTCGATTGACCGCAGCACCGCCCCGACATTCTGAGGGTCCTCCACGCTGTCGAGGACCATGAGCAGCGGCGACCCCTCCGCCTGATCGACCAGTTCCTCGACCGTGTACGCCGGCAACGCCTGCAGATCGGCCGCCACCCCCTGATGCACGCCGCCCCGCACCAGCTTCTCCATCGCCTGCCGATCAATAGTCTCCGTCTGGATGCGCAATTCGTGCGCGCGGGCCAGAAGGGCATCCACCCGCGCCCCCGAGCCACGCACATGGATGAGCCGGGAGACCCGCCGGGCCTTCAAGGCTTCAGAGACAGAATTGATTCCGTAGATTAAAGCCATATCAGAGGTCCGGGGTCCAGGGTTCGGGTCCAAAGGGTCCAGTGGTCCTAGGCGCGGAGGTTCTGGATGCGGACAGCACATGATGGTACTCCGCCCAGGAGTCCGGCGACCTGATCGATTGCAGGAATCGCGAGGTCAAGTTCCGGGCCCGATTCCATACCGGTGAGAGCCACGCGGATCGGATGAAAGAGCGCCTTCCCTTTGATCCCCGTCGCTTCACGCGCCCTGGTGGCAGCCGCGCGAAAGGACTCCTTCGTGAGAGGACCGAATTCGGCAATGGCATCACCAAACGCCGCGATCACTTTCTGCCCGTCCGCTTCAGCGGCAACCAAACGCGCCGCCTCGTCACGGTTCCACTCGAGCACAAACTTCACGCGCTCGGGAATTTCCTCGAGGCGATCGACCGCGCCGACAGCGAGGGGGAGTACGGCCGAGACCGCCGCTCTCGGTCCGGGGTCCAGGGTCCAGGGTCCAGGGTTCGAGCCGGCGCGTTGGAAGAAGGGCATTGCCATCTCGACCAGGCGCTCTGGATCGCAGGCCTTCATGTACTGGCGATTCATCCAGGCGAGTTTGTCGACATCAAACACCGCCGAGCTGTGGCTGACGCGCGCGACGCCGAACCGGCGCGCCATCTCGCCGATCGCCATCAACTCCTCACCGTCACCGGGCGACCACCCGAGCAACGCCAGGTAATTCACCAGCGCTTCCGGCAGGTACCCGCGCGCGCGGAACTCGGACACACTGGTCGCACCATGCCGCTTCGAAAGCGGCGCGTGATCAGGACCCATCACCAGTGAGAGGTGCGCAAACGCGGGCGGCGTCAACCCCAGCGCCTCATAAATCAACACCTGCCGCGGCGTGTTCGAGATGTGGTCCTCGCCGCGAATGACATGCGTAATCGCCATCAGCGCATCGTCCACCACCACGGCGAAGTTGTACGCGGGGCCACCGTCGGACCGCACGATGACCGGGTCACCGATCACCGACGTGTGAAAGGTCACCGGACCGCGCACCAGATCCGTGAACGTCACGTCGCGATCGGCTGGAATGACAAACCGGAGCGCCGCCGCCTCTCCCGCATTGCGGCGGGCTTCCGCCTCTGCGCGCGCGAGATCACGGCACCGCCCGGAGTACTTCGGCGGCGCCGCAGCCGCCAACGCGGACGCACGCTCCTGCTCAAGCTGCTCGGCCGAACAAAAACACCAGTACGCGTGCCCCGTGTCGAGCAACGTCTGCGCATACCGTGCGTACACGTCGAGCCGCTCCGACTGCCGGTACGGAGGATACGGTCCGCCAACGTCGGGACCTTCATCCCAGTTCAACCCGAGCCACTGCAGATCCGCGCGAATGCCGTCTTCCGACGCACGCGTCGACCGCTCGGTATCGGTATCTTCAATGCGCAGGACAAACGCCCCCTGCTGCCCGCGTGCGAGCAACCAGTTGAACAAGGCCGTCCTGGCATTGCCCACGTGCAGCAACCCGGTGGGACTCGGCGCAAATCGCAACCGCATCACGCCCCCGCTCCCAGCAGCACCACGGCATGCGACGCAATCGCTTCGCCACGCCCGACCGCATCCACACCTTCGTTGGTCTTGCCCTTGACGGTCACCGCATCCACTCCCACACCAAGCACCGCAGCCAGCGCTTCGCGAATGCGCGTCAGATGCGGCGCCAGCTTGGGCGTCTCCAGAATCACCGTCACGTCCGCATTCACCACCACCCACCCGCGCGCGTGCACGGCCGACAACGCGCGCGCCAGCAAGTCGAGTCCAGGCGCGTTCTTCCACTGCGGATCGGTATTGGGAAACATCTGACCGATGTCCCCGGCACCAGAGGCGCCGAGCACGGCATCGGTCAACGCATGGCACACCACATCACCATCCGAATGCCCGAGCGGTCCTCTGGGTGACGGCACCTCGACGCCGGCCAGAACCAGCGGGCGTCCGCTCACCAATTGATGCAGGTCGTATCCCGTCCCTGCCCGCATGCTCGTCATCCGCTGCCTCGCCTCCGTCACATCATCACTCGTGGTGATCTTCACGTTGCGCCGATCCCCATCCACGATCGCCACGGTGCCACCGGCCAGTTCCACCAGCCGCGCCTCGTCGGTCGCTTCGGCGGCACTCTGGCCATCCGCCACCGCGCGGGCCAGCACGTCACGCCGGAATCCCTGCGGCGTCTGCGCCAGCCACAACTCGTCGCGCGGCACCGTCTTGAGCACGACACGAGCATCGCCGGATACCGCCGCGCGCTTCACCGTGTCTGCCACAGGAATCGCCGGCACCGCGGCACCAGCCGACGCCGCCGCCGCGATCACCCGATCGACGACCTCGCGTGGCACAAACGGTCTCGCTGCATCGTGCACCAACACAACATCGGCCTGCGCGGAGACGGCCTCAAATCCGGCGCGGACCGAGTCCTGCCGACGCGCGCCACCTGCCACCACCCGGCACGGCACCCGGGTGTCCCCCACCAACGCGGCGCCAGTCGCCAGAAGATCCTCCGGCACCACCACCACCAGCTCACTGACCTGCGGGTGCGCATCACACGCGCGCACACTCCGCCGAAGAATCGACTCCCCGCCAATTTTGAGGAGCTGCTTCGGCACGGCCCCACCCACACGGGCACCCCGCCCCCCGGCTACGACTATTGCGGCGACGTACATCTTCTGGATATTAGTCCCTTACGGGTGCATGATTCATCGGTTCATGGTTCATGGTTCATGGTGCTGTTCCGGGTGCCGGAGATCCTGGGTCCTTGGTTCCAGGTGCCGGGTTCCGCACCGATGAACCATGAACCGATGAACCAGTAACCGCCGCGCGCGCAAGCGCGGTCACCCCCGCGACATCGTCGCGCGTGAGGCCCACGGTGCTGATCGGCGCGTGGACGATGACGTCGACGACGCCGGAGCGGGCCGTGAGATGGCCCTTGCGCATGACGTGCCGCGTGCCGCTGAGCGTGATCGGAATGATCGGCAGCTGGCGATCCACCGCGATCGCAAACACGCCCGGCTTGAAGGGCCCCACCCGATCGTCGTCGCTGCGCGTGCCCTCGGGAAACACCACAAGCGACGCGCCGCTCTCAACCAGCTGCTGCATCTTCCGCACGACAGACGGTCCGGGATTCGCGCGGTCGACGAGCACATGCCCTGCACGACGGAGATGCCACCCGATGAACGGGATGCCGCCGAGCATGGCTTTGGCCAGGACCCGCAGTTGCGCGGGAATGGTCGCAAACACCACGGGAATATCGAAGATGCTCTGGTGGTTGGAGATGTACACCGCACTGGTGAGTCCAGTCACGGGCCAGTCCCCGTGCACTCGCACACGGACGCCGACGGTCCGGAGAATCACCCGCGCCCAGACGCGCGCACATCGATGCGCCAGGCGGCCGCGCCGGTCGACAATTCCTGACACCAGCGACAGCACGCCGAACACGATCGTGTAGAGACTGACGAGAGGAATGAGAACGAAGGCCGTGCGCCACCACTGCCAGGACGGCAGGGTCACGCCTGTGCAGCCGGGCGCGGTCGCCGGATCGGCTCGGGCTCGGCCGCCGCATCCAGGTGACGGCCGAAGATCATCCGGCCGGCGGTTGTCTGCAATACGCTGGTGACCACCACTTCGAGGTTCTTGCCGATGCTCGTACGCGCGTTATCCACCACGACCATCGTCCCGTCGTCGAGGTACGCGACCCCCTGGCTGTGTTCCTTGCCCTCCTTGAGGATGAACACGTTCATCACCTCGCCGGGCAGGACGACCGGCTTGAGCGAGTTGGTCAACTCGTTCATGTTCAGCACGTCGACGCCGCGCAACTGCGCGACCTTGTGCAGGTTGAAATCGTTGGTCACGAGTTTGCCGTCGAGCGTCTTCGCAAGTTCGATCAGCTTCAGGTCGACTTCCCTGATCCCCGGAAAGTCGACATCGGAGATGATCACTTCCACGCCGGACATCTTCTGGATGCGATGCAGGATATCGAGTCCCCGGCGTCCACGGTTGCGTTTCAACGCATCGGACGAGTCCGCCACGGCCTGCAGTTCCTTCAGGACAAACTGCGGTACGACCAGCGTGCCGTCGAGGAATCCGCTTTCAGCCACCTCGGCCACACGCCCGTCGATGATCGCGCTGGTGTCGAGAATACGGTACCGCCGGTGCCCCCGGACATCCTTGAACAAACTGACGAGTTTGGCGGGCTCGAGCCACTCGCCCTTGCGCGCCCCGAACACCAGACCGAGGTACGGCAGTACGATCACGACCAGGCCGTGCAGGAACCGGACGCGGGTGTCGCTCGTGTTGGCCCAGAACAGCGCATTGTTGATCGCCTGCGCGACCATGAGCATGATACCGAAACCGATCAGCCCGCCGAGCAACTGCGTGACCGAGGTGTCGCGCATGCGCATCTCGGCCAGCACGATCAGCAGTGCGACCACCAGACCGAGCACCCCGTTGATCAGGAAGTGGGAACCCGCAGGTTGAATCAACATGGCGGTATAGACCACCGCACCAATGAAGATTCCGCGCACGAGGACGAAACCACGCATGACAGTATTCTAGCCGTACATGCCGCGCGTCTTCCCCGCCAGCCGGCTTGCCATCGTTGTCGCACCGTCCGGATGCGGTCCCGCTCCGGACACCGGGGACGCGGCGCCGACGCCGGCCTCCCCTGACACCATCTGGTAACACTACCAGCGCTCGCTACGTACGGATCAGCGCATCCAGCGCTTCGCCGACCGTGCGCACCCCGATCAACTCGACGCCCTTGGGATGATCAACGCCGCCGAGGTTCCCTTCCGGCAACACTGCGGCCGTGAACCCCATCTGCGCGGCTTCGCGAAGCCGGAGGGGCGCATGCGACGTGGCCCGGATCTCCCCCGCGAGGCCGACTTCCCCGAACACCACGGTGTTCGGGCGCAACGGACGATTCCGCAGACTTGACGCCACGGCAGCGACGATGGCCAGATCGGCCCCCGGCTCATCCACCGTCATCCCGCCGGCGACATTCACATACACGTCATCGGTCACAAACGAGAGCCCTGCCCGTTTGTCGAGCACGGCAAGGAGCAGTGACACACGGTTGTGATCGAGTCCGCTCGCGGTGCGACGCGCCTGTCCAAGCGTGGCGCTGCTGACCAGGGCCTGCACCTCAACCAGAAACGGCCGCGAGCCTTCGAGACAACACAACACGGCGGAGCCGGGCACCTGCTCCGGCCGTTCCGCCAGAAACAACGCGGACGGATTGGCCACCGGCTGCAACCCACTGCCCGTCATCTCGAACACGCCGAGCTCACTGATCGCACCGAACCGGTTCTTGACCGCGCGCACGACACGATGGGAATGGTGGCGATCCCCCTCGAAGTAGAGGACAGTGTCCACGACGTGTTCGAGCACCTTCGGCCCCGCCAGCGCCCCATCCTTGGTGACGTGGCCGACGACAATGGTCGGCAGGTTGCGTCCTTTTGCGGTGAACAGGAAATCGGTCGCGGCCTGCCGCACCTGTCCGACGCTGCCTGGCGCAGAGGCCATCTTGAGCGAGAACACGGTCTGGATGGAGTCGACGATGAGCAGCGAGGGTTTGAGCCGATCCACTTCCTCGAGAATGCGCTCGACGCAGGTTTCGGCGAGGAGGAAGAGCGGCGCATCCGCCACGCCGAGGCGCTCGCCCCGCATCTTCACCTGATGTTCGGACTCTTCACCCGAGGCGTACAACACCGGGCCGACTTCGCGCGCGAAGTGCGCGGCGGCCTGCAGCAGGAGCGTGGACTTGCCGATGCCAGGCTCACCACCGAGCAGCACGAGCGACCCCGGCACAATACCGCCGCCAAGCACGCGATCAAATTCGCCGATGCCGGTTGTGAACCGCGCGGACACCACCGCCTCGACGTCGGCATACCGCTGCGCCTTGCCGCCACCCATCGGTTCGGCTGCGCCCTTCCTGGTCGCCGCGAGTTTGTCGGGCTTCTCACACGTCTCTTCGGCGTACGTATTCCATCCCCCGCAATCGGGACATCGTCCAAGCCACTTGGGTGCCTGCGCACCACACTGCTGACACGCGAAAATTGACTTAGCCATGAACCCGTTCCTCAGTACGTGCGCTCGATCCGCGCACCAAGACGACAAATAACCTCCCACGGGATGGTGCCGATCGTGGCGGCCACTTCCCGCGCGGTGATTTCCTGATCGCCTTGCGATCCGATCAAGACCACGGCGTCGCCAGGCGAGACGTCGATGCCGGTGACGTCCACCAGAATCATGTCCATGCAAACGGACCCGACGATGGCGCGACGTTGACCGCGGATGAGCACGTGCCCCCGATTGGCGAGACGCGTATCCAGGCCATCGGCATACCCGGCCGGCACGATCGCGAGCGTGCGCGGCGTGTCGTCGGTCCAGTGCAACCCGTAGCCGGCCCCTTCACCCACGCGAACCCCTTTCACCGCGACGATACGGCTGACCAGTGACAGGGCAGGTCGCAGGTCGAGGTCTGCGGCGGCAAGGGGTGGGGGAACGACGCCGTACAACAGGAGGCCGGGGCGCACCGCGTCATACCAGGTGCGCGCATCCCTGATGAGCGCGGCGGAGTTGGCGGCATGGCGTCTGACGTCACGCAGCCCCATGGCGCCGAGCGCCGCACACGCGCGATCGAACCGCACTCGCTGTTCGTCGAACATCGGGGACTCCGGTCGATCGGCGGTGGCAAAGTGTGTGTAGACCGCGTCGATCCGCAGATGCGGCATCGCCAGCACGCCGGGAATGGTGCGCGCCAGATTGTCGTGGCGGAACCCGAGCCGGTTCATGCCGGTGTCGATCTTCAGGTGACACCCGATGGTCACACCGCGCGCAGCCGCTGCCGCTTCGATGGCGGTGGCGGCCGACGGTGTGGACACCGTCGGTGTGAGTCCATGTGCAAACACGTCACCAAGGTCACTCACGCTCTGCGCGCCAAACACCAGGATCGGCTGTGTCACGCCGGCGTCGCGCAACGTTACGCCTTCCGCGATATCCGCCACCGCAAACATCGACGCACCGGCGCCTTCAAGTGCGAGCGCCACGCGCGCGGCGCCATGGCCGTACGCGTTGGCTTTGACGACACAGATGACTGGAAGGAGCGCGGGGGCTTTAGCCCCCGCGTTGTCCCAAGGGCTGAAGCCCTTGGGCTCCATTGCGTGCACCAACGCACTGATCCGCTTGTAGTTGTGGACGATGGCGTCCAGGTGGACGTGGGCGACGGTGGGGCGCGTCATCACTGGGCGCTCCCGGCCTCAGCCCCGGGATCCCTGCTGCAGATTTTCGAAGCGTGTGTATTGCTTCAGGAACGCGAGCGGCACGGAACCAATCGGGCCGTTGCGCTGTTTGCCGATGATGATTTCGGCCATGCCTTCCACCTCGGGACGCCGTTCCTCTTCGCTGGCGGCGTACACCTCCTCGCGGTAGATGAACATGACCACATCGGCGTCCTGTTCCAGGGCGCCTGATTCGCGCAGGTCCGACAGCTGTGGGCGATGGTCCGAGCGTGTTTCGGTGGCGCGGCTGAGCTGCGACAACGCAAGGATCGGAATCTCGAGTTCCTTCGCGAGAATTTTGAGCGATCGGGAAATCGACGCCAGCTCCTGCTGCCGGTTGTCGAACCGGCCGCGACCCTGCATCAGCTGGAGGTAGTCGATGACCAGCATGTCGAGGCCGTGTTCAAGTTTCAGGCGCCGCGACTTCGCGCGCATCTCCAGGATGCCGGCCGATGCGGTGTCGTCAATGAACACCTTCGCATCGTGCAGGCGCGCGAACGCGCCGTTCAGGCGTTCATAGTCCTGCTCGCCGAGGAAGCCGCCACGAAAGCGGTGGGCATCAACGCGTGCTTCTGAGGTCAACATACGCAGGAACAACTGTTCCTTCGACATTTCCAGGCTGAACACGCCGACCGACTTCCCGGCCTCGAGCGCGGCGTTCAGCGCAATATTCATGACGAAGCTCGTCTTGCCCATCGCGGGCCTGGCCGCGACGATGACCAGGTCGGATTTCTGGAAGCCGGACGTCATCTTGTCCAGTTCGACAAAACCCGACGGCACGCCCGTGACCAGACCGCGGCTGGCCTGCAACTGCTCGAGCATGGCGTAGCCGCCGTCGACCAGTTCACTGAGTTTCACAAAGCCGGATCGCATCCGGCCTTCGGCGATGGAGAAAATCGTCCGCTCCGCTTCGTCGAGCAGATCGTCCGCATCCTCTTCCGCGTCGTACGCGCGCACGAGCACTTCGTTGGACGCCTGAATCAGGCGTCGCAGTGTGGATTTTTCCTTGACGATGCGGGCGTAGTACTCGACGTTGGCCGAACGGGGGACGCCATCGGTCAGGGCGCTGACGTAGGCCGGACCGCCGACCTCCTCCAGTTCGCCCGATCGTGTCAGTTCGTCGGTGAGCGTGACGAAGTCGACCGGCTGATTGCGGTCGGTGAGGCCGACCATCTTCTCAAAGATGCGGCGGTGCGCATCCCGGAAGAAATCCTGCGAGTCGATGACCTCGGCGGCCTGGTTGAAGGCCTGGTTGTTGATGAGAATCGCGCCGAGCACGCTCTTCTCAGCTTCAAGATTGTGGGGAAGTGTTCGCTCGGCCATGACCCACCAGAGAATAACCCACGAACACGTATGGTCCAGGGTCGGCAGGTCCAGGATTCGGGGGCCAGGGTCCGCACAAGCGCCCCCCGGACCTGAACCCTGGACCCTGGACCTTATTCCGTCGGCGCCGGTGCCGAGGTGGCGTTGCCGGCGGCCTGGGCCGCCACGACCTTGACGGTGACCGAGGCCGGCACGTCACGATGCAGCTTGATCGTCACGACGTGTTCGCCGAGGGTCTTCAGCGCGTCTTCGAGCAGGATCTTGCGGCGGTCCACGACGATCTGCCGTGCGGCGAGGGCCTCGGCGATGTCCGCCGTGGTGACCGAGCCGTACAACGTGTTGTGGTCGCCCACGCGGCGCGAGATCGACAGGTCGACCGCCGCCAGTGCGTCGGCGAGGGCCTGCGCGGCCTGCCGTTCGTCGTGTTCACGCGCCTCAGCCTTGGCGCGCTCGCGTTCGATCTGGCGCTTGGCCTCCGAGGTCACCCGGAGGGCCAGCCCGCGCGGCAGCAGGTAGTTGCGCGCGTAGCCATCGGCCACCTTCACGACTTCACCGCGGTTGCCGAGGTGTTCGACGTATTCTCTGAGAATTACTTCTGTCGCCATCTGAATCCTCCCGGCTAGTCCGTGACGTACGGGATAAGGGCGAGCTGACGCGCGCGCTTTATCGCGGTCTGCAACGCGCGCTGGTGTTTCGCGCACGTGCCCGAAATGCGACGCGGCTGGATCTTGCCGCGCTCAGGAATGAAGGGGGTCAGCAGCTTGACGTCCTTGTACGAGACGATGTCGATCTTCTCGACGCAGAACTTGCAGACACGACGCCGACGGAAAAATCCGCCCCCGCCGCCCCGTCGTCCGGCCTTGTCCTTGTCCTTATCCTTGTCGTCCTTGCCCCGGCCACGTCCGCCGGACCGCGATTCCATGTCGCTCATCGGTCTCCCTCCCCGAACGAATCGTTGCCGCCGTCCGCATCTTCAAGCTCCTGCTTGCGGCGGCTGAGTTCCTGTTCCGTCGGCTCCGCGGGCAGGCCGCGACGCAGACGACGCGCCACCGTGTTGGCCTTGCGGCGGGTCTTGAACCGCTCGTCCTTGGCCAGATCCTCGTCCACACGAATGACGAGATGACGCATGACGCCATCGATCACGCGGAGACGACGGTCGAGTTCTGCCGTCATGGCCGCCGGGCCATTCAGCAGCTCGAGCACGTACACGCCTTCACGCTGGCGGCCGATTTCATACGCCAGGCGACGACGGCCCCAGTTTTCGGTGCGTTCAATGGTCCCGCCGAACCGTTCGACGACGGTGGCGACCTGCGAATGCAGCTCGGCCAACGACTCTTCGGTGGCGTCGGGACTCGCGATATAGACGAGTTCGTACTGTCGGTGAATGCTCATGTGCCTCCTCATGGACAACTCCCGGCCACCCACCATGGGTGCCGTGCAGGCCGCTTCGCTCGGAAGCGGCAAGGAGCGTTCAATTAAACGCGTTCATCACGCGTGCTGTGCCGGCGTCGATCCACAACTCGACCGCGTCGGCGGCCCGGGTAACAGCCTCATCGATCCCGGGAATCTCTTCCGGTGCGAAACGGGACAACACATGGTCCGCCAAATCGCGCGCCGGATCGCCACGACCCACCCCAATCCGGAGGCGGGCAAACTCTTCCGTCCCGAGTGACGCGGCCACGGATTTCAGTCCGTTGTTCCCGCCACTCGATCCCGATGGGCGCACTCGCAATTGCCCCACCGGCAGATTCACGTCATCACACACTATGAGGACGTCTGCGAGGTCCAGCTTGTAGAACGCCACCAGTGCGCTCACGGCTTCCCCGCTCAGATTCATGAAGGTCGTCGGCTTCATCAGCCAGAGACGCCCTTCAGGCCGCCGCCACTCGGCGACCTCCGCCACATCCCGCCACGGACTCAACAACAACCCGTGCCGCCGGGCCACGAGGTCCACGACCTCAAACCCGACGTTGTGCCTCGTGCCCCGATAGCGCGATCCAGGGTTGCCAAGCCCCGCTATGAGCTTCACCCTTCGGCTCGCTTCGCTCGCTCAGGGCAGGCTGTGCACTCAGCACCCAGCACCAGCACCGAGCATCGAGCACCCAGCACCCCGCACTGACTCATTACTTGTCTTCTTTGTCCGTCTTGCCCTTCTTGGCGACTTCGGGCTCGGCGGCGGCAGCCGGCGCAGCGGCGGCATCAGTCGTGGCGGCGGCTTCCGCACGCGGCGCCACGATGTGCACGATCAGGTTCTCGGGTTCGCTGACGGCCTTCCACGTGCCATCGGTCGCGAGGTCCTTCACGCGGACGCCCTGGTTGAGCATGAGTTCGCTGACGTCCACCGTGATGTGCTCGGGGATGTCCGCGGGCAGACATTCAACGTCCACGTCACGATGCACGAAGTCGAGTGTGCCGCCCTGAAGCTTGACGCCCTTGGCTTCGCCCGTCAGGTGCACCGGCACGGTGACGCGGATGACCTTGTCCATCGCGACGCGGAGGAAGTCCGCATGGATGAGCTTATGGGTCACCGGGTCAATCTGGTATTCCTTCACCAGGACCTGCGTCTCGGCGCCGTCAATCGTCAGCGAGATGAGCGAGTTCAGACCGGACTCGGAGTGCAGGATCCGGCTGAGTTCCTTCGGATCAACCGTCACGGACTCGGCCACACCCTTCTTCTCACCGTACAACACGGCCGGGATCTTGCCCGCCTGCCGCGTGCGCACGGCCTCGTTCTTGCCAAATGTCTCGCGGCGAACCGCGTCCAGTACTGCGCTCATAATCTGTCTCGCTCCATCTAAACGAACAATTTGGAGACCGAGGTCTCCTCGTGGATACTGCGGATGGCCTGCGCCAGCAGGCGCGCCACCGACAACACCACAATCTTTCCGCACGCGGCCTTCTCAGGCGTGAGCGGGACCGTGTTGGTCACGATCAACTTGTCGATCGGCGCCGCCTCGATTCGCGAGATCGCCGGTCCCGACAACACGCCGTGCACCGCACACGCCAGCACGCGCGTTGCGCCGTTGTCCTTGAGCGCCTGCGCCGCCTTCTGCATCGTGCCCGCCGTGTCGATGATGTCGTCCGAGATGATGCACACCCGGCCGTTCACATCGCCGATCACATTCATGACTTCCGCCGCGCCGGTCTCGCCGCGCCGTTTGTCGATGATGGCGAGCTCGGCGTCCAGACGCTTCGCATACGCACGCGCCCGTTCCGCCCCACCCGCATCGGGGGACACAATCGTCACCGGCCCGTAGTTCTGCCGGGCCAGATACTCAATCACCGCCGGGGCCGCAAACAGGTGGTCCACCGGGATGTCAAAAAACGCCTGAATCTGCGCCTTGTGCAGATCCATCGTCAGCACCCGGTTCGCACCGGCGGCGCTGAGCAGATTCGCCACGAGCTTGGCCGAAATCGGCACGCGCGGCTTGTCCTTCCGATCCTGGCGCGCGTATCCGTAATACGGAATCACCGCCGTAATCCGCGAGGCGGACGACCGGCGGAACGCGTCGATCATCACGCACATCTCGACCAGGTGTGCGTCCACCGGCGTCGAGGTCGGCTGCAGGATGAAGACATCCGTGCCGCGGATGTTCTCGTCAATCTGGAACGAGACTTCCGAATCCGGAAACCGATGCAGCCGTGCGGCCCCGAGCGGAATGTCGAGTTGTTCTGCGATCTCCTTCGCCAGCGCCGGATGGGCGCTCCCCGAGAACAACTTCAACTGCCCGTGACTCATGCCGGATCCACGCTCTGCACACCGAAAAATTGGTTGGGGCGGAAGGATTCGAACCTTCGAATACGGGTTCCAAAGACCCGCGCCTTACCGCTTGGCCACGCCCCACCCCGTTGGGCCCCGACTAACGGGCGGCCGTGACCCCTAGCAAAACAGAGAGTGTAGCACGGCTGGGTGGATGGACAGGTGGGCGGGTGGGCAGATGTCAGATGCCAATATGCCGCACGGCTTCGCGGCGGCTGTGGGTGCGGGTCAGCAGGACGAGCCAGTCGGGGCGGCGAAGGCGTTTGGCGGCCCGGGTGGCGGCGGCCTCGGAAAACAGCCCAAAAACGGCCGATCCGCTGCCGGTCATCTGGGCCCCCATGGCTCCCTCCTCCACACACGCGTCGATCATTTCCCGGATGCCGGCATGCCGGCGGGCGACCGGCGCCGTCAGGTCGTTGACCAGAGGAACCCCGCCACTCGGCCAGCCCAATTCGACATCCCGCCCCTCCGGGGCATCGGGAAGGCCCGCGGCGCGGTCCTCGTCGAGCCAGCGGTAGGCGTCAGCCGTCGAGACGCCGAACGACGGCTTGATGACCAACACGCCAAGCCGCTGCACGTCGTCGACCGGGTACAAATCCTCACCGCGGCCCGTCGCCACGGCCGTGCCGCCCTGAAGAAAGAACGGGACGTCCGACCCGAGCGTCGCGGCCAGCTTCGCCAGATCGCGGCGTGACTGCTTGGCACCCCAAATCACGTTGAGGCCGACCAGCGCGGCCGCCGCGTTGCCACTGCCCCCACCCAGCCCCGCCTGCGACGGAATGGCCTTGTCGATGCGGATGTGCACGTCACGCGGCTCCCCCTCGCGCCCCATCGCCTTCCATAACGCGACCGCCGCACGCCACGCGAGATTGGTGTGGTCCTCAGGCACCCCCGGTGTGCGGCACTGCAGCCCAAAAGGTCCGCGACGCTCCGACACGACGACCGTGTCGTGCAACGCGAGGGACTGCATGAGCGACCGCACCTCGTGATAGCCGTCGGGCCGACGCGGCCCTACACGCAGGGTCAGGTTGATTTTTGCGTTCGGACGTAAGGTCAGGACTCGGGACATCTACCAACTACCAACTTTCATCTGCCCATCCGCCCATCCTTGAGAGGGCCGATGGAGCGGAGTTCTTCCAGCGTCATTGGCAGGTAGTGATCGGGCACGGTCACGACGAACGTCTCTGGAGGCAAATCGATCGGGTCGAGGTTGACGCGCACCTGGGACACCGTGAACTGGAGATCGAGCGGCGTGGTCCCTGTCGAGGTCACTCGCACGTCACTCGGCCATCCGCCCTGATACGCGCGATACTCCACAAGCCAGTCTTCGATGCGCGCGGCGTGCACCTGCCACGCAGCATCACGTTGCCGAAGCCACGCCGTGGTTGATTCGGCGAGCTTCACATTCAGGAACGGACCGGTCCTGGTGCCGGACACCACACCCGCAGGAACCGCGACACATCCGGTCAACACGTCAAGCGACTCGCGACTGCCCCACCGCAATCCCGTGAGGGCCTCAACGATGTCGCGCGTGGGCGCCCGGAGGACGCGGGTGTCGCGCGGCAGCACGAACGTGGCCTGCCCCGCCTCGCCGGCCATCTGGAACACCGTGCTCCCGAGCATGCGCAACTCAAGATAGATGTCGTCGGTGCGCGTCACCGCGCCGTTGAGCGTCTGGGCGATGCGCTGGTCTCTGGTTCCCACCCATCCCCGCACGCGCAACTGCGCGACGTAACGCTGGGCGCCGAGGCACCGTGTCGTCGCCTGCTCCCAGACCCGCGCGGCGTCAGAAAACGGCACCGCCGGTCCGGAAGGCGGCGTGAAGACTCGGGCTGCACAGCCCGTGGCGAACACCACCGGCAGCACCCAGACCAATCGAATCACTCGCGCCCTGCCAGCTGCCGCGCGCGATCGCGCTTTTTGGAGACGACGTCGACATCGAGCCCCTGGCCGCCACCAGCCAGCGCACGATCCCACATCGTCACGGCGTCCTTGTACTGCTTCAACTGGAAGAGCGCGTCGGCGAGGCGATCGAGCAGGACCACATCCTTCGGCCGCGCAGCCACGGCCCGCTCGAGGAGTTCCCGTCCGAGCCCCGCCTGTCCCTGCTGCACCTGGGTCCACCCGAGTCCCCCGAGATACACCGCGTTGTCAGGATCGCCACGCAACAGATCGCGATAGACGCGCTCCGCATCGGTGTACCGCTTGTCGCGGTGATACGCCTCGGCCAGCGCCGCCGACACATCAGGCACGGTTTCGTCGCGGGTCCTGGCGTCCTCAAGCACCCGGATGCTTCGTCCGCGTTCGCCCAGCGCTTCGAACTCCGCCGCCAGTTCGAGGGACACGCGCGAGAAGATGCCGGCCTCGGGCGCCGACCGCACGGCGGCGAGCAAGGGTTCGAGCGTGGCGACCGCGCCCCGGTGATCGCCGCGTGCCGATTGCGCCTCCGCGAGTGCGAGCGGGCCACGCGGATCCGCGGCGTCAATATCGAGAATCCGGCGCGCAGCGTTTTCAGCCGCGGCTGCATTGCCGGATCGATTCTCCACCTGCGCGACCAGATACCAGATCGCCACGTCACGCGGGAACTCACCGGCCAGTTCGAGCAGCGCGGTGCGTCCTTCCTCCAACTGCCCGAGATTCACGAGCGAGGTGGCGAAACGCGTTCGAATCGGCACGTTGCGCGGATTCGTCTTCGCCAGTTCGCGCCACTGCACGAGCGCCTCTTCCGGCCGGCCCACGTCGTCATACAACTCGGCCAGCCAACTCCGCGCCCGCGCCATGTCGGGCTCATCGCGCACCAGCGGTTCCAGCACCGCAATGGCGCGGGCGTTCTCGCCAACCTCCGACAACGCTTCCACCAGCAGGAGCACGCCTTCCGGATACCCGGGCTGGTCGTTGAGGAAGCCTTCAAGCGTGGGCACGGCCTTGGCGTGTTGCCCGGTGCGCACGTACAAACGGCCGAGCGAAATCTCGACGGCCGGGTCGCGTCGCCCGCCGGCCAGCGCTTTCTCAAGATGCTCAATGGCCTGCAGCACCATCCGGCCCTTGTCGGCGGTCGACGAAGAATTGTCGGCCAGGGCGGATCGAACCAGCCCCAGAATGCGATGCGCCTCGTGATTGCCCGGGTCCGCAGTCAGCGCCGCGTCGGCTTCGGCGATCGCCTCGGCCGCCCGGCCTTCGCGCGCAAACAACCCGGCGAGTTCCGCCCGCACGTCAGCCGCCGTGGGCACGAGCGTGATCGCCGCGCGATATGCCTTGATCGCCCCCGCGACATCGCCACGCCCTTCCAGCGACCGGCCCTGAAGAAACAGATAGTAGGCTTCGCCGACAGCAGCCGTCGTGGGCGGCGGCGCAGGCGCCTGAACGGCGGCTATTCCGAAAGCGAGCCACATCACCATGGATACGGAGGATTGTTTCACAATTCAAATGAGGCAATGGAATTCCAGCATTGCCCCATTGCCCCATTGCCTCATTCTTCATATAGTCCCCCCATGGCAATCGACTCGGCCCTGCTCGCAATTCTTGTGTGTCCGGCCTGCAAGACGAAGGTGGTGCTCGTGAAGGACGGCGCGGGCCTGCAGTGCGGTACCTGCCACCGCGTGTACCCCGTGAAGGACGACATCCCCGTGATGTTGATCGACGAAGCCACGGTCGAGGTTCCCACGACGGTCCGTTGAGAATCCTCGTCGTCAGGTTGCGCCTGATTGGCGACGTGGTCTTCACGACCCCGCTGGTAGGCGCCCTTCGCCACCGGTTCCCCGACGCTCACCTGACGTATCTGGTTGAATCGGCCGCCGCGCCGGTGCTCGAAACCAATCCACACATTTCGGAACTGCTGGTCATTCCCCACCGCCGTGGCTTGGCACGTGTGCACGACGACCTCCGTCTGGCCAGGCAATTGCGACGCGCGCGATTTGCCCTCGTGGTCGACTGTCATGGCGGCCCGCGCAGTGCGTGGCTCACATGGGCGACCGGCGCGCCGCGGCGAATCGGCTACGACATCGGCGGCCGCACCTGGATGTACACCGAGACCGTGCACCGGCCGCGAGGTCTCCACCCCCGCCACTCTGTCGCCAACCAATGGGACCTGCTTCCGGTGGTGGACGCGGCGTTTCCCAAGACGCCGGACCGCACGGCACACCGGGTGGCAATGCCGGCGTCGCCGGCCGCGTACACATCGGTCATGGCCCGGCTCCACGCCCGCGGCATTCCCGTGGGTCGGCCCGGCACACGGACCATCGTGTTTCACGTCAGCGCCGGCAACCAGTTCCGCCGATGGCCGGAAACCGCTTTCGCCGACGTCGCGGCCGGACTAGTGCGACAATCTACCGACCGCTGGGTGCTGCTGACCGCAGGCCCGTCGGATCGCGAGGCGGTGCACCGTGTGCTGGCCGCCGCGCGAGGGCTGGCCCCGGCTGCCGCCAATCGCATCGTGGACGCGGAGGATGTCTCGCTCGCGGAACTGCGCGCGTTGCTCGACGCGTCCGCCTTGTACATCGGAGGCGACAGCGGCCCCCTGCACGTGGCCTCGACCTCGGATGTGCCGATCGTGGGCTTGTACGGTCCGACGTTGGCGGAACGGTCTGCACCCTGGCGCCCGGAGACCATCCGCGGCGAGTCGGTGGATGTGGGCGCCCTGCCGTGCCGGCCGTGTGATCAGCGGGTCTGTGCGCCAGGCGACTTCCGGTGCCTGACAGGCATCACCCCGGGCGCGGTGAGGGACGCCGCGGAACGACTGCTGGAGATCGCGCGATGACGACGACATCTGATTCGAATCTGCGACGCGCGGGTTTCATCCTCGTGGTGATCGCCCTGGCGGCGACGCAGGTCAAACTGCAGATCGCCCAGTGGGCCCTGTGGATGGCCGCGGTGCTGTGGGTCGTGGTCAACACCCGCGAACGCCGATGGCGCGAAGGACCGGCGTTCCTGCTGCCGCTCCTCGCCTACGCCGGATGGACACTTGTGAGCGCGGCCGCGTCCGTGGATCCAGCCGCAAGCATCATCGACTCCAAGCAGTTATTCCTGCTGCTGATGGTGCCGGTGGTCGCCACCTTTGCACGCGGCACGAAAGCCACGCACGCGATCGACGTAATTATCGCCGTCGGATCCGCGTCGGCGCTCTACGGCATCGCGCAATTTAATCTGTTCGGCTTCGACAGCGAGGCCAATCGGCCCGTGGGGCCGCTCGACCACTGGATGACCTATTCCGGTGTGCTGATGCTCGCGACCGGCGCCGCAGTCGCGCGGCTGCTGTACGTCAGCCGCGACTGGGTGTGGCCGGCCATTGCCGTGCCGGCGCTTGTCGTCGCCTTGTTCTACACACTGACGCGCAATGCCATGGTCGGTCTGGCGGCCAGTGTCTCCGTGCTGCTGACCGAACGCAACTGGCGTCTGCTGCTGGCCCTGCCGGTGCTCGGTGTCATCCTGCTGGTGGCCGCGCCGCAGGTCGTCACCAGCCGCATCCAGTCGATCGGCGACCTGACCGATCTCACCACGCGCGATCGCGTCGCGATGCTGCGGTCGGGCGTGCACATGGTGCAGGACAACCCGCTCACCGGCGTCGGCCCCGACATGGTCAAGGTCGTCTACCCGCACTACCGCGACGCCACCTACGCGGTCAACGACGTCAACCCGCACCTGCACAACGTGCCGATGCAGATCGCGGCCGAGCGCGGCCTGCCCGCACTCGCGATCTGGTTGTGGTTTGTCGTGATCGCGTCACGCGATCTCTGGCGTCAGATCAAACGCAGTGAGGGCTACACACGCGCGGCGGCAGGTGCCGGCGTCGCGGCGATGGTCGCCATGCTGGTGGCCGGCCTGTTCGAATACAACTTCGGCGACTCGGAGTTCCTGATGTTGTTCCTCGGTCTCATCACGCTGCCCTGGGCGGCGCAACAACCGGACGCCCCCGGGGGCACCCACGTATGAACATCGCCGTCATCGGCGATCTGATGCTCGATCACTTCGTGATCGGGCGCGTCGATCGCATCTCGCCTGAAGCGCCCGTCCCGGTCGTCCGTTTTGAGAAGGACGAGTTCCGGCTCGGCGGTGCCGCCAACGTCGCCGCCAACATCCGCTCCCTCGACGCCACCGCCCTCATCGTCGGCGTCGTCGGCACCGACGACACGGCAGAGACCCTGCGGCAACTGCTGCGTGAGCGGGGCCTGGCCGACGACCGCCTCGTGCCGGTGCCCTCGCGCCCCACCACACGCAAGGTGCGAGTGGTCACCACGCGCAATCAGCAGGTCGCCCGCGTGGACTACGAGGACGAAGCCGCACTCGAGGGTCCGGCCGTCGACGCGTTGCTGGCCGCCGTGCGCTCCGCCAGCCAGGCCGCGCAGGCGATCGTCCTCTCCGACTATCGCAAAGGCGTGGTGACGCCGGAGGTCATCGCCGCCGCCCGCTCGGCGGCAGGCTCCATTCCCATCATCGTGGATCCCAAAGTGCCCGACGCGGCCCGGTATGCGGGAGTCACGGTGCTGACGCCAAACCATCACGAAGCGGAGTTGATGACAGGCACACGAATCAGGACGGCCGACGATGCCCGCGCGGCGGCGCGCATGCTGCACGCAGCCACCGGCGCCAACATCCTGATCACCTGGGGTGAACACGGGATGTGGCTCTACGACGCGTCAGCCACCTCGCCGATCGACCTGCACATCCCGGCGACGGCGCGTGAAGTGGCCGATGTCACCGGCGCCGGCGACACCGTCGTCGCCACCCTCGCCCTCGCGCTCGCGCGCGGCGAATCCCTCAGCGACGCCGCACGACTCGCCAACCGCGCCGCCGGCATCGTCGTCGGCAAGTTCGGGGCATCGACGGTCACCCGCGGGGAATTGGAACCCTGACGCGCGGGTTCATGGTTCATCGGTTCATGGTGCTGTTCTTGGTGCGGGGTTCCGGGTTCTGGGTTCAGCACCGATGAACCGATGAGCCATGAACCCGCGATCTCGTCAGCGCGCGCAAGCCGCGCGCGTTCCAACGAGTAGCAGCTGAGGCCACGCTTCCCCTGACAACACGTTCTTGAGCTTGGCTTCAAAGAGCGTGTGGCGCGAGATGATGCAGGTGGGAATGTCGAGCGGGAACGCGCGGGCCTGCAACTCGGCGTAGTGATTCGGCCGCATCATGATGTACATCGCGGGCACCTGATGCACGCGCGCGACGAGCGTCTGCATATCGAAGATGTCTTCGATGGGACGCTTCAGATAAAACGCCATGCTGGGCAACACTTCGCGATAGTGCGCGACCGGCGGTATCGGTTCGCCCTCGGATCTCCCGGCTGCCCTCGCCTCAATCGTCTGCACCATCGGGAGCACAGGCTTGAAGGCCTCAACCGCAGGAAGCGAGACGAGCGCAAACACGTAGTTGGCCACCACGAGCGTGGCCGCAATCGCGGTCAGTGCCACGACCGGGCGTGATGCCAGACCGAGCCCCACCACAACCACGGCCCCGCCGCACAACACGACGCCGAGCAGGTTCGCGCCGGCGATCTGATGAATCTGCGCCTGTGATCCGAGCAGCCAGAACAGGCCGCCGCCGACGATGGCCATCAACGCGGCGGACATGACCGCACCAGCGCGAATCACCCGCATCCGTCCGTGGGTGATCGCGTGCTGGATCAGACACGCCGCCAGAGCCGCCAGCGCCGGCACGATCGGGAAGATGTAGAGATCCTGCTTGGTCTGCGAGAGCGAGAACACGCCGATGTGCCACACCACCCACAACATGAGCAGGCGCGCGATGGGTGACTCGCGATTGAACAGGGTTGTGGCACCCCAGACAAGGCCGCCGACCACAAACAACGTCCACGGGAAGAGGTCACCCAGCACCACAGGGACGTAGAAGAAAATGTCGCGTTCACCAGGCTGCATCGCCTCGGTGTACCGCCCGACGTTTTCGCCGAGCCAGAATGCCTGCAGCGGCTCCCAGCCCTGCTGCGCGTAGATCACCGCCCACCACGGAACCACAATCGCCAGCACGATCAGCGTGCCCGAGACCAGATGAAACCGGCGCAGATCGGACAGTCGCCGTTCGAGCAGCAACCAGGTCCCGATGGTCGCCGCAGGAAACAGCAACGCGACAGGCCCCTTTGTGAGCACACCAAGGCCGATCGCGGCGTACATCAGCCACAGGTACCGGCGTCGCTGATCCGGCTTCTGCTCGGCGAGGACAAAACACGCCAGCGCCAACGCCATGAACATCGTCACCCAGATGTCGATGAAGATGCGGCGCGAGAACATCACAAATCGAGGTGCGGTGGCGACGATGAGTGCGGCGAGGAGACCGGCGGTGGTGCCGCCGAGACTGCGGCCGAAGAGAAAGGCGGCGAACAGGATGCCGACAGCGCCGACGGCAATCGCGAGGCGCTCGACGCCGACGGACACACCGAAGACCTGATAAAACCCGGCAACGATCCAGTAACTCAACACCGGCTTGTTCATCCGCGGTTCGCCGTTGAACTGCGGATTGACGTAGTCGCCCGTCTCCACCATGTGGCGAGGCGTGTCGACATAAAACGCCTCATTCGCATCCCAGATGGTGTTGGCGCCGAGGCCGAGAAAGAGGAGGAGGACCGATGCGGCGAGCAACGCAACGACGGCGCGCTCAACCCCAGCGCGCCCTACATCACCCATCCGCCCACCTGCCCATTCACCCAGCTGCCCAGCCGCCCAGCCGCTAGTGCCGGAAGTGCCGCCGACCGGTAAAGACCATGGCGAGGCCGCGTTCGTCGGCGGCGGCAATAACTTCGTCGTCGCGTACCGACCCACCCGGCTGCACGACGGCGGTGGCGCCGGCAGAGGCGACCACATCGAGGCCGTCACGGAACGGGAAGAACGCGTCGGACGCCGCCACCGAGCCACGCAGCCGATCACCGGCCTTGAGCACGGCCGTGCGCACCGCGTCCACCCGGCTCATCTGCCCGGCGCCGATCGCGAGAGTCGCGTCCGCCGACGTGAAAATGACCGTGTTGGACTTGACGTGGGCGCAGACACGCCACGCGAACCGGAGTGCCGTCCACTCTTCAGGTGTCGGCGCGCGCTTCGTGACGACCTTCGGCCCGTCCGGACCGGGCCACACGGTCGCCGCTTCGATCACCCGATCGCGATCCTGCACAAGCCACGATCCGAGGATCGATCGCACGTCACGATCACGATCCATCGCATCAAACGACGCGGTCACGATGCGCAGATTCGGCTTGGTCGCGAGCACCGCGCGGGTTTCCTCATCCGCCGACAAGCCGGGCGCAATCACAGCCTCAATGAACGTGGAGACCAGCGCATGTGCCGTCTCCAGATCGATGGGGCGATTGAGACCGACGATGCCGCCGAATGCAGAGAGAGGGTCGGCTTCACGCGCACGGATGTACGCATCAGCCGCTGACGTGCCGGTCGCAACGCCGCACGGATTGGTGTGTTTGATCACCACCGCCGCAGGCTCGGTGAACTCCATCGCGATGCGGGCCGCCGCGTCGAGATCGAGCAGATTCGTGAACGACAGTTCCTTGCCCTGGTGGACAACGGCGCCGCCGAATCCGTGCGGGCCCATCGTGAACCAGGCGGCGGACTGATGCGGATTTTCGCCATACCGGAGATCGCGGACCTTGCTGAGCACGGGCGTCCAGCGGCTGGACGCCGCGCCACGGGTGAACGTGCCATCGGAGCCGACCGTGACCTCTCCGAGGGTCGCGGCAATCATGCGGTCGTAGTCGGCCGTGTGGCCAATCGCCTTGCGCGCGAGGTCGAACCGCAGGGCCAGTGACGGACTGCCCCCGGGCTGGATGGCCGCGATGACCTTCGGGTAATCCGCCGGGTCCACCACCACCAGGACGTCCCGGAAGTTCTTGGCCGCCGCCCGCAGCAGGCTGGGCCCGCCGATGTCGATCTCCTCGACAAGGGCGTCAAGCGGCAGGTCGGGTTTGGCCGCGGCCTGGGCGAAGGGGTACAGGTTGACCACCACCAGGTCGATGGGGGCGATGCCATGGGCGGCAATCGCCTCCAGGTCGGCAGGCATGTGCCGCCTGGCCAGAATCCCCCCATGCACCTTCGGGTGCAGGGTCTTGACCCGGCCGTCCATCATCTCGGGGAAGCCGGTCACGTCGGAAATCCCGATAACGGGCAGTCCCGCCTCAGCCAGCGCCCTGGCGGTCCCCCCGGTGGACACCAGCTCCCAGCCCTGGGCGGCCAAGGCGGAGGCAAGGGGGATGAGGCCGGACTTGTCGGAAACACTCAGAAGGGCGCGCATGACGAAAGGACCTTTCTCCTACCAAACCGGATGCTTGACACGGTACACCGAGCCTACTAGCATTGCCGATCGACGTTGGGCGAGACCATCGTCGGCACGGAGACCGCCGGTGCGGTCTCTTTTTTTGTTCTCGCAAGGCAGGCAAGCAAGATGCGTATTACGGGCAAGGTCAAGTGGTTCAACAACGCTAAAGGGTACGGCTTCATTGAACGTGAAGGGGGCAACGACGTGTTCGTGCACTTCTCCGCCATTCAGGGCGCCGGGTTCCGCACGCTCGAAGAGGGCCAGGAAGTCGAGTTCGAGATCGTCGACGGGCCGAAGGGGCCGCAGGCGGGCAACGTCACCAAACCCAGCTAGACCACTCTCAGGGGGCCGGAGCTCGGTGTTCCGGCCCCTCACTTGATCAGGCACCAGACGAGCGGCAGCCAGAGTTCGCGGGCAAACGGCACCGGACGGTCGTCGAGCAACACCTGGCTCCCAGGCACCCCGCCCACCACATCGTACAAATCACGCAAACGCAGCGGATCGTTCCCTGGGAAGAACCGGGCGCGATATCGCACGGCATGTCCGAGCGTCAGTTCCTGAAATTCGTCGGAGGCCTTCGCCATCTCAAGGGCCTTCACAAACGCCTCCCCCTCAAACGCCGGAAACTCGAGCGTGATGGAGAACGGCCGCCCCGGCGATCCGAACAGCGCTTCGCGCAGTTCCGGATGCATGGCGGCGAGTTCCTCGTCGGAGAGCGTCTCGGAGAGTTCGGCGTAGGGCCAGAAGCGCTCCAGCGGCCGGTGTGTCGGAGGGTCAGGCAACACGTTCTGAATGCTATCCTGTCCCCTCTCGGGGCCGCAACCGCCGGATGCCATCACCACGCGCGATTCCTTCGATCGACCTGCTGCTGCAGCAGCCCGCCGCACTCGCGCTCGTTGACGCACACGGCCGGACGCAGGTCGTGGACGCGCTGCGGACTGCAGCCACCGAGTGGCGGGCGGCGCCCACGGGGGATCCGGGAACCTGGATTGTGGCTCGGGCGGCGGCCCTGCTTGACCAGACATCGGCGCCGTTGCTGGTACCGGTCATCAACGCGACCGGCGTGATCATTCACACCAATCTTGGCCGCGCGCCACTGGCACGCACGGCTGCAGCGCGCGCCGCGGAAGTGGCCGGGGGCTACTCCAATCTCGAATACGACCTTGAGGCAGGCGAACGCGGCTCCCGGCATCTGCACGCGGAACAATTGCTGTGTGCGCTCACCGGCGCGGAAGCCGCCGTCGTCACCTCCAACAACGCGGCGGCGACAGTGCTGGTGCTGGCGGCAGTCGCCGCAGGCCGAGAGGTGATTGTCTCCAGAGGGGAGCTGGTCGAGATCGGCGGCGGATTCCGCGTGCCGGATGTCATGACCCAGTCAGGCGCGGTGCTGCGCGAAGTGGGCACCACCAACCGTACACGCGTCACCGACTACGCGGCCGCGATCTCGGAGCGCACGGCGCTCATTCTGCGCGTGCACCCGTCAAACTTCCGCATCGAGGGGTTCACCGAGCGTCCACCACTCGCGGATCTCGCAACACTCGCCCACCGTTTCGATCTGCCGGTCTTTGAGGATCTGGGCAGCGGCTGGCTCGGCGTGCCCCACACACAGCCATGGCCGGACGCGCTGGCCGGCGAACCGTCCGTGCGCGACAGCGTGGCCGCAGACGTGGACCTGATTGCGTTCAGCGGCGACAAGTTGCTCGGCGGCCCGCAGTGCGGTCTCATCGTGGGCCGCGCCGCGTGGGTGGCACGTGTGCGCACACATCCGCTCATGCGCGCCGTCCGCGCCGGCAAGATGACCTACGCCGCACTCGAGGCCACACTCGCCCTCTGGCGACGGGAGCCTTCCCGCACGGAGATCCCGGTGGTCGACATGTTGCTGATGCCCCTTGAAGCGATCGAGTGGCGCGTGCGCGAACTCGCGGTCACCCTCCGCACACACGCGCCCCATCTGCAGTGCGACATCATCGACGGTGCCTCGACCATCGGTGGCGGCGCGGCGCCGCAGTCCGCCATTCCGACACGCCTGCTCGCGATTCGCTCGCCCCGCCAGTCAGCCGCTGCGCTGGAATCCGCGCTGCGGGCCGGCACACCACCAGTCGTCGCCCGCATCCAGCACGACGCCCTGCTCATCGATCTCCGCACCGTGCGTCGGGAAGACGATGAGGCGCTGACGAAGGCTGTGTGTGGCGCGCTGCAGTTCAGCGCGCCCTGCGAGGACTGTACGTAGGGCCCGCTGAACTGCAGCGGGCCATGCGCGGTACGCTCATCTGAGATTTCGCGTGACGTACAGAACGGCGACAGGCTGTTTATCGAGTGTCCACTCGGGCGTGGTCGTGATGCGGAACGTGCAGTAATCCTCAGGCGTGATGTTGGCCGCGCACAGGCTGTTCACGTCGTTGTCAAACGGCACCTGAATCAGACGGCCGGAGTCAGCGTCGGTGGGCAACTCGAATACCTGCTCGTTCGACGCGACCTGCCGGCCCCCGCGATCGAACACCTGAATGGTGAACGTCATCGGATAAAACTCGGCGGGACGTTCGATGTGGAACCAGAGCGGCTTCCCTTCGAAGAGAAACTCCGCGCCCGATGATGCCCAAATGCCCTCGAGACCGGCCGGCCAGATGGGCACCACGAGGCTGACGGGAATCTGCGGCGTGCCACGTTCCTTCCACCGGAACTCCGGGGCTCTCGGCGCCGTCGCCCACAACTTCACACAGGAGATTGCGATGACCACAAGCGCCGTGCCCCACACCGCGGCGAACCACCGGCGACCGCGGACCGTTTCCGTCGCGCCACCGATCGCAATCGGAATCGCCAGCGCCGGTACCGACCAGAAGATCAGGTGAATCCCAACGAGGAAACTGACGGCCAGACTGACGGACGCCCCAACGGCGAACGCCGTCCACACATCGGTCTCCTCACCTGCAGTCGCCCGTGTCAGCCGTACGCACCGCGTCGCGAGCCAGCCCAATCCTGCGACCACCGCCAGGATGCCGGCAGCCCCGAGCTCTGAGGCAAGCATCAGATACATCGACGTGGGCACGTCAGAGAAGAACGCACCGCCAGAAGCCACCGCCCACGGGCCGAACTCGTGGAGATTGGCGTAGAACCAGCCAAACCCGGTTCCCAGCCAAGGATGCTCCCACAATGCGCGTAGCATCACCTTCTGGTGGGCCAAGCGGATGGGATCAAGCGCGAGCAGTCCCGCGTGAATCGCCGGCAGAGGATTCGTCAGAGCCGCGGGTCCCAAAGTGGCCCACGCCCCACCTCCAAGTCCGGCCAGCCCCACCGCCGCCAGACCCAGTCTTCCAGTCAGTGTGGTGATACACCGAATCAGCAACAGGCCGACGCCCATGGCGACCGTCGCCGCGAGCGACAGAAAATAGACCATGCCCCCGGTGGCGACACCGGCGGCTGCTCCCGCAAGAGCCGCAGCGCCGCTGAACAGCCTGGTGAACGAGCTGAGCCGGGCAAACATGGCCACAAACACAGTGCCGGAAAGCACTGCGGCCGCATACACGGTCGACGCGCCCGAATCTTCCAGAAGCCCGGAGGTCCGGCCATGCCCAACCGCAGTTCCACTGCCGGCCGCGAGCCACTGAACGTCTACGGCTCCTTGAATAGCGATGACCAGAAGGTTCAGACCGATCGCAGAAAACACGGTCGCGGCAAACAATGCGCGGGCACGTGGTCCCGCAAAGGGCCACGAGACCCTGGCCGCAAGCCCAATCGTCAACATGACGCCCGTGGTCTTCAGGTACACGACGGCCTGGTCCCACGAATAATTCGCCGAGACGTCATTGGCCAGCAGGAAGTCCTGGACGGGAATGCCCGGCCGGAGCGACGGCCAGTAGAGCGACCAGAAGGCGTTGGTCAGCAGCAGCAGATACGTCAGTCCGAGGGTGATCGCCCAGAGCGGACGCCGGACCAGCAGCACCAGAAAGGCGCCGAATGCGGCGAACTGGAAGAACGTATCGAGTCCGGTCCGCAGTGCGGGCCAGTCAAGCAGGACGTGCGCGCGGGCACCCACACTGGCGAGGAAGAACACCAGGCCGGCAAGGACGACCGCGGCATTAGCCATGGGTTAAAAGATAGATGCCACCGAGTCAGCCGCGATGGACAGCAGCCCGCCGGGCAACACACCGAGGTAGATCACGGCGATGAGCGCCAGCAGCAAGCCGGCCGTCGTCACGGCGGACACCGCAGGGCGGTGCTCAGGCGCCGTCTCATCACTCATGTACATCATGACCACGACGCGCAGGTAGAAGAACACCGACACAACCGACGTCAGCACACCGAGAATCGCGAGGGTGTACATCCCCTCCTGAATCGCAGCGTTGAAGATGTACCACTTGCCGATGAATCCCACCATCGGGGGGAAGCCGCCGAGCGACAGCAGGAACACCGTCAGCAACGCGGACAGGCCCGGGCGTTCCTTCCACATCCCTGCAAAGTCCCGCACATCGTCATGCGGCCGGTCCCCGGACGTGAGGGCCGCGAGCACGCCGAACGCGCCGAGGTTGGTCACGCTGTAGGCGACCAGGTAGAACAGAATCGCCGCCTTGCCAGCCGTGCTGGCCGCCACCAGGCCGACCAGCAGATAGCCGGCATGCGCGACGCTCGAATACGCGAGCATGCGCTTGACGCTCGTCTGTGCGACACCAACAACGGTGCCCAGAATCATCGTGAGCGCCGCAATGACCGAGAGGATCGGAATCCACTCGATGCGCAGCGGTTCGAAGGCCGACAGGAACACCCGCACAAAGGCGGCCATGGCCGCGACCTTGACGCCGGTGGACATGAAGCCCGTCACAAGCGTCGGAGCGCCCTGGTAGGCGTCCGGCACCCACATGTGGAACGGCACTGCGCCGACCTTGAAGGCAAACCCGACGATGAGGAGCACCATCGACAGGATCAGCAGGATGCTGGGGTCGAGCGACGACGAGGCGATGCGCATGCCGATCTCGTCGAGCTTCGTGGTGCCCGACACGGCGTGGGCCATGGCAATGCCATAGAGGAAAAACGCGCTCGAGAACGCGCCGAGCACGAAGTACTTGAACCCGGCCTCGACGCCCTCGGCGCTGGATCGCTTGATCGCGGTCATCACGTACACGCCGAGCGACATGACCTCCAGCGCGATGAAGATGACCAGCAGGTCCGTGGTGGACGCCATCATCATCATGCCCGCGATGGCGAACAACATCAGCGTGTAGTACTCACCCGACGGCAGGTGGTCGCGCTCGGCGTTGCCGATCGACAGCAGGATTGTCAGGATACCGATCGCACACAACATCACGTTGAAGAACACGGTGAAGTTGTCGATCGAGATGACCCCGAACCCCAGCATGCTGTGGTTCCAGTGACTGAAGATCGAAGTCACGATGGCCCCGGCCAGGCCGATCAGACCAAACACTCCGAACCACACACCGGCGGCGCGGTCGTCCTGCTTGCGGAACGCCTCGGCGAGCATCGTGGCACACGCCGCGAGGCTCACCATCAGGATGGGCGCGATGGACGAAAAATCGGCCATGTTCATCGCGCACCTCCTGGGAGCGCCTGCGGCGCACTGTCCGAAATGAGCTCGGAGGCGATTTCCGATGAACCCGGAGCGGAAATCGCCTCCGAGCTCATTTCGGCATTCACCGGGGCCGCACCGCGGACGTACTCGACGGCGCGTTTGACGGCGGGCTCCATCGGCTTCAGGAAAATATTGGGGAAGACACCCATGATGATGCACATGGCGACAATCGGCGCGATGACGATCCACTCGCGCACGCTCAGGTCGCGGAGGCCCTTGTTCTTCGGATTCGTCAGCGGCCCGTAGTTCACGCGCTGGAACAGCCAGAGCATGTAGACGGCCGAGAGGATGACGCCGGTGGCGGCAATCGCTGTCAGCCACGCGGCTTCCCGGAACGACCCGACGAAGATCATGAACTCACCGACGAACCCGTTCATGCCGGGCAACGCGATGGACGCGAGCGTGATGAGCAGGAACATGGCCACCAGCTTCGGCATCACGGCTTTCAGCCCGCCGTACTCGGCAATCAGCTTCGTGTGCCGCCGGTCGGACAACATGCCGACGATGAGGAAGAGACCGCCGGTGGAGACGCCGTGCGCCAGCATCTGGTAAACCGCGCCCTGCACACCGATGACGTTCATCGCGCAGATGCCCAGCACCACGAAGCCGAGGTGGCTCACCGACGAGTAAGCCACGAGCTTCTTCATGTCCGGCTGCACCATCGCGACGAGGGCGCCGTAGACGATGCCGATGACGGCGAGAATCGCGAGGTAAGGCGCAAACTGCATGGCCGCGTCAGGGAACAGCGGGAACGCAAACCGCAGCAACCCGTAGGTGCCCATCTTCAGGAGCACGCCGGCGAGGATGACCGAGCCGGCGGTGGGCGCCTGCACGTGCGCGTCGGGCAGCCACGTGTGGAACGGGAACACGGGCACCTTGATGGCAAACGCCAGCGCAAACGCCAGGAACAGCCAGGTCTGCAGGCTGGCCGGGATGTCGAGCGCGTAGAGGTCGAGCAGGTCGAAGCTGATCACGCCCACGGCGCTCTGGTGGTAGTAGGCCACCCAGATGATCGCCAGCAGCATGAGCACCGAGCCGGCCATCGTGTAGAGCATGAACTTGATGGCGGCATAGATGCGCTGCTCGTAGCCCCAGATGCCGATAAGGAAATACATCGGAATCAGCATCGCGTCCCAGAACAGGTAGAACAGGAACAGGTCGAGCGACACGAACACGCCGATCATCGCCGCTTCGAGCAGCAGCATGAAGAACGAGAACTCGCGCACGCGGTCGGTGACCGATTCCCACGAACACAACAGCGCAATCGGCGTCAGGAACGTGGTCAGAATGACGAGCCACAACGTGATGCCGTCAAGACCGATGTGATACGAAATGCCGAAATCCGGCAGCCACGTATACCGTTCGACAAACTGGAAGTCCGCCGACGTCGCGTCGAACCCCGTCCACAGGAACAGGCTCGCGAGGAAGGTGACCACCGACACACCA
>VFZF01000021.1 GCA_016871335.1 Acidimicrobiia bacterium | reverse complement strand
GCGGTTCAACCGCTGCGCCGTCACCGCCGCATCGTCTTCGCTGATTTCGGTGGCCACCGTGCGAACGTGGTCCATGAACGCGTCGTAGTCGCGCTCGGACATCCAGCCGCGTTCGACGACGCTGCGAAGCAGACGCTTGCCGATGAACGCGAGCCGCGCCATCAGCGAAAACGGACGTGTCCCGCTGTCACGAATATTGTCGAGCAGGGCCGCCGCGGCCTTGAGGAGTGTCCCCGCGTCTGCCGAACCACCCGCCGTCGCCATCGCCCGCGCTCTGGCCTTCGCCAGGGCCGCGGCCGAGTGCGCGACCTCGGCCTCGATGCGATCGCTGTAGGCAAAGGCCCGGTTCGTGACACCGACCAGACCGGCACGGTACGCCGCCGTGTCACGCTCGGAGAAGCCACGGCGCCGCATCGAGGCGAGATGGGCATCAAGCGTGAAGAACCAGCAGTTGTCCACGATCGCAAATTCGATCTTGTCGTGCAGCTCCGGGGTCTGCCGGAGCCGTGTCACGGCATCGCGAACCAGCCGATGGCGCAGCGCCTTCGACAGGCCGGCCGGCAGCAGCGCGTTCACCGTGGCGCGGAAGTCCACGTACGGCTTGCCGCCAAAACAGCGCATCAACGGCGCCGGTCCCACGGCCGTATAACCGAGCGGGGCGAGCGCTTCGTGCCAGACGGCGTCCATGATCACGTGGCGGTACAGACTTTCGGCCAGCGCCTTCGGCCGATCCCCGATGATCTCTGCCGGATTCCAGAACGCCATGTCGCTGAAGATGTTGGTCGCGCCGGCCAGATGGGCCACTGGTGCCGACCACCGCGTGACATCGGCCGCCGCCTCGGCCAGCATCTGCGCGCCGGCCTCGCGCACACCCGACGGCAGCGGCCCAACGGCCAGCGGCCGCACCTGGAAGATCACCACGGCTCCCCGCCGATCGATCGCAAACTCGATGTCGAGCGGCGTCCCGGGGATCATCGCTTCCACTTCCCGCACCGCCTCCAGCAACCCGCGCCAGGCCTCGGGCCACCGCGCCGGCGGACACTGGTGCGCCACATCCAGCGCCTGATTTTCGACGCCGCTCGTCACACTCTCGGTACTGCCGGTCCGGTCGTCGTAGTTGATGACGTAATACGCGCCGCCGCTGCGTGGCTCACGCGTGAACACCACGCCGCTCGTGCGCACATGCGGCGTGTGCGGCTGCACCAGCACCTGATTGAGCGGGTTGCCGTTCCCCTTCGCGGGGTACGAGGCCACCACGGCATCAATCGCCGCCGCCAGCCCTCGCGGCGTCGTCGGCACATTGACGCGGCTTTCGAAACAGCCGGCCTGCGACCGGTGATACGTGTCTTCGTTGATCGCCGAACTGCGCACCACCACCCGGCCCGGCCCGAAGGCCTTGCGGATGCGCGCGACAATCTCGGGGCGCTTCTCGCCCCACTCAGCCACGCGGAACGTCAGCATCGGCTCGATACGACTCTTCTGCACCAGCGGGGCGAGGGCGCGCAGGGTGTTGGCCTTGGTGGACAACACGAACGGCCGCTGGTCCGCCTCAAACACGTGCAGATGGTCGATGCGGAAATGTTCGGTGAACGCCTCGTAGTGGACGGCACCACCAGGCGAGGCCTGTGCCAGTTCCTGCCGGATATGACTGTCGGACAGCCGCCGGTAATACTCCGGCTGCACCACACGACCACCGACGGACTCCACAAACGCGCGGCCGGGAATTTCCTTCCAGTCATTCCCGTGCACAAGCACGAGTTCGGCGTCCGGGTATTCCGCGCGTACGCGCTTCAGATTTTCGGTGGGGTCTCTCCGCTCCTGGGCCATCACCCGATCCACGACACGCATGTTCGACACGATCGCCACGCGTTCGTCGAAGTTCGTGATCGGCCGCGCGCGGTAACTGGCCGCCGCGTCGTCGGTCAGCACACCGCAAATGTGGAAGTCACCCAGCTGTTTGGCCGTCTGCAGGAGCTGCAGGTGGCCATAGTGCAGCAGGTCGGCCACCACAAAGCTGTAGACGACGGTGCGGACGACCGGCGGCTGAGCGTCAGCCATGGGAGGTGTGGTCATGCATTTCGTGCAGGCATTCGAGCAGGCCTTGGGCCATGTCGAGGTGCATGTCGCTGGTCAGCTTGTACCCGATCTTCGGCGAAAACGTGACCGGGGTGAGTTTGTAGTGGGCCGGACGATCCGACTCATCAAAGCTGATTGGCACGTCGCCGCCCATGATCTCCGCAATCATCTCCACCAACTGCCGGTACCGGAGCGGATACGGGCCCGTGATGATGACGTGATGATTGCGGTGTTGCGGATCGAGCACCTGCGCGGTGAGCCGGGCGGCATCACGCACGTTCACGTAGTCGCGCATCTCATCGCCGGTGCCGTCACACGACAGGCGCTTGTCCCTCAGGGCCTGCTGCAGCAGCCGGTACACGCTGTTGCGTTCGTCGGCGCGTGGACCGTAGAGCGTTCCGAAGCGGAGGATCGTGAAGTCGATGCCGTACCGCCGCTGAAACTCTTCAACGTAGAGTTCTGCGGCCTGCTTGCTGCAGCGGTAGAACCCGCCGCGTTCGCTGTAGACGTAGATGGTGCTCGCGTGCACAAACCGCGTGATGCCGGCTTCGCGTCCGGCTTCGAGCAGGTTGATCGTCCCCAGCACGTTCTGCCGCACCGACTCGCTCGCGCGCGACCGTGCATCATCCAGGTCCGCCATCCCGGCAAAGTGCAGGATGGCCTCCTGTCCCTCAGTGGCCTGCCGCACGGCGTCCTCATCGAGGATGCTGCCGACGACCATGCGCTGCGAGGGTTGCAGATACGGCGAGGCGTTCAGATCAAACACCGTCACGGCGTGCCCCGCCTCTGTCAACGCATCGGCGACGTGACTGCCGAGGAATCCCGATCCGCCGGTGACCAGCACCTTCATCGCGCACCTCCCGTTGACGCCGGCGTCACGCCGTGGGCCTTCAACCAGAACTCCACCTGCGGAATCTGCCATTCGAAGTCCACGTCGCACCCGCCCCATTGTTTGATCGGCGCGATCCGCTGGCCCATCCACTTCTGCGGCAACAGTCCAGACTCGAGATCCTCAAGATTGCGCGGCCGCACGATCGACATGCTCATGTCCGCAAACCAGACGTCGCCCTGCGAGTCGCGGTCGCAGTTGAGCGTCTTTGGATCGCCGAACGTCTCAAACGGCACAAACGGCTGGAGCAGGCCCTCGGCCGTTTCCCGGCGCGCCCGGAGCGGGCTCCACATGTTGTACGCCGACACCGAGACGGCAGAGTCGTAGTCAGGATGGTCGCGCAGCACGGTGATGCCGTCGTCAATCATCGTCGCGGAGACGGTGGGCGCGTTGCAGAAGAGCAGCACCATCAACTCCACGTCCTCCCCCCGCGCCCGGGCCGCGTCGCGGATGACCTCGTAGCCATGCACGTAGGCGTGTTCCCCCAGCGCGGCCTTGGTGGCCAGATGTGGCGGGCGGACAATCACCTCCACCCCGTGCTCGCGTCCGAGGGCCATGAGGGCCTCGTCATCGGTCGAGATATACACGCGGTCCACCGAGGCGGCCTCACGCGCTGCCATCATCGGGTAACTGGCCATCGGCCGGCCCAGCACCGGGTAGGTATTCTTGCCGGGGAAGCCCACGCTCCCCTTCCGGCCAAGTAGCAACGCTGCAATCATGATCGTCCGCCTCCCCCAATTCCTGGTCCAGTGGGCGCGAGCCCGCCGGCATCATCACCCGACCCCGGCAGCAGCGGCCGTCCGAGGCGCACCAGCCGCCCGAGCCACACCCCGCTGAACTGCGTCGTGGCCACAGCCGTCAACACGAGCGCCGTATAGAATTCCGCACTGACGATTCCAGCGTCCCAGGCAACCGTCGCGAGCACAATGCCTGGACCGCCTCGGGCATTCAACGCGATTGCCAGATTCATCGAGGCCGACCAGCCAAATCCCGCCGCCCGCGCGCCGGCCAGTCCGGCGAGGACCTTGACGATGACGGCCGGAACGAGGAACGCCAGCAACAGCCAGAGAGAGAATCCGCGGCTCAGCTGAAGCTGAAACCCGACCATGACGAAGTAGATCGGCACGAACATCGCGAACCCCACCCGGCCCAACGTCGACGTCGCCTCTGCCAGCCGGGAGTCATGCGTCAGTGCGTAGCCCGCGAGGAAGGCCGCAAACACCAGACTCACGCCCGTGACGGCGGCTAACGCCGTGTACCCCAGCAGGACGAGCACGATGTAGGCCAGTGGCGACGTTCTGGCAAGCACGTTCCACGGTGCGCTGGTCACCGCCTGCATCACCCGTGGCATCAACAGAAGTCCGACGGCAAAAAACCCGACCGTCCGACTCAGATGCCCAACCGCGCCACCGCCAGCAGTGCCGGCCGCCACGAGCGATGTCGTGGCCGCGAGGACCGCCCACAAGATCACGTCCTCAACCACGGCAACCCCGAGCACCAGGCGCGCGAATCGCGTGCGCTGAATTCCAAGGTCATGAAAGATCTGGGAGATGAATGGAATCGACGTGACCGCCACGGCAATACCGAGGACCATGACCAGCGCCGGACGATGACCGGCCGGCCCCAGCAGCGAGTCAAGCGGCGCCACCGTGGCGGCGGCCATCACCGCCAGAAATGGGAGCCCGGTTCCGATCGCGCCGAGCCACGCCACCTCGCGGCGATTCTCTCTCCCGAACAGCCCGGTGGTCTCGGTGCCTGACGAAAACATCAACAGCACCAAGCCGAGTTGATACAGGAATCCGACGACGACGCCCTGAGCGCCAGCCGCGCCGACGCCAAGCGACGTCGAAATGGCGGGTGCGATCCGACCGAGCATCTCCGGCCCCAGGATCACGCCTGCGAGGAGTTGACCCACGACCTGCGGCTGGCGCAACGCCACTGCGACGTGACCGAAGATGTGTCCGGCGGCGACGATCGCCAGCACCGCCAGGGCGACACCCCCGAACACCTCACTGGTCACCGCTGCCAGCCCAATCCGACCGAGAGGTCCCGAATCGCGTGTGTCTGAATCAGGTTCATTCGGGTGCCCGATCGCGGGTACCCGACCGACGTCACGAGCACCAGATCATCGTCGCCGAGCCGGCCCTCACACCACAACAAGCGCAAACACTCGACGATGTGATCCGTGCTGGTTCGCGAGAAGACAATGGGCAGCAGGACAGCCTCGGTCCCGTGGAGAAGGCCGAGGCTCCGGACCCGGGTTGGATCGTTTGTCACGGCGATGATGCCCTGGCGTGGGCGGCACGCGGCGACCATCCGAGCCGCGTAGCCGGAAATGGTAATCGCCACAATGCGCGTAATCGGAAGGCGGCGGCACAGCAGCGCGACGGCCTCGCCGACCGCTTCCGGGATCGTGGAGCCTTCGGCGGCATCCATCCCGGCCTGCACGGACTCGGCCACGGTGTCGGCCACACGCCGCATCAGCGCGACGGCCGCGAGCGGGTGGCGCCCGACCGCCGTCTCACCTGACAACATCAACGCGGTCGCCCCGTCAATCACCGCGTTGGTGATGTCACTGACCTCCGCCTTCGTCGGAACCGCGTTGTCGATCATCGAGTGGAGCATCTCGGTGGCGACGATGACGGGCACGGCGTGCTCGAGTCCCGCCAGCAGGATCTTCTTCTGCATGAGGGCCACTTCCTCGAGATTGGTTTCGACCGACAGGTCGCCCCGGTCGATCATGATCGCGTCGGATGTGCGCACCACTTCACTCAGGTTCGACATGGCGCCGAGGTTCTCGACCTTCGAGAGAATGCGCGGTCCCGAGGGCCCGGTCAACCGGCGTACCGCCTCCACGTGCGCCGCCGATTCCACAAAGCTGATGCCGACGAAGTCCACGCCGTGTTCAACCGCAAACGCGATCATGGCGTGGTCCCGTGGTGTCAGGTCCTGGGGGCCCATCGCCACACCCGGCACATTAATACCCTTGGCGCTGCGCAACGTACCGGATGTCTCCGCGCGACAAACGAGATCGCGCCCGCGCACTGCTGTCACCGTAAACCGCAGCGTGCCATCGTCGGCGAGAATGGCGTCGCCGACCTTGATGTGGTCGTGCAGGTCCGGGCGGTTGACCGGCACCGCTCGCGTCCCGTCATCACCTGGATTGGTCGTCAGAATGATCGTCGATCCGACCTCGAATACCGGTTCGACCGTCAGCGTGCCGGTGCGGATCTTCCGCCCTGGAATGTCCAGAAGAATGGGAATGCCCGGCGCGCACGTCCGAATCAGCGTGATCGCCGCAGCGTGCCAGGCCAGGTCGGCGTGAGACCCATTCAAGCGCGCCATGTCCATGCCGGCCTGCAGCAGCCCCTGAATCCCGGCCTCGTGACAGGTCGCCGGCCCGATGGTGCACACGATTTTTACGCGACGCATCAGATCTGCCCCTCCTCGATGAACAACGGCAGGCCGTACAGGCTCTCCACCACCGCCGGCCGGATATACCGGAGATCCGGGATGGCACCTTCGGCGAGAATTCTGCGGATGAGCGTGCCGCTGACCTGATGGGTCAGGTGGGGAGCCGCCGACAGATGCGGACACGTTCGATCGGTCGCCATGCCGTCACACGCCTCGCAATAAAACGGTCCCGCGTAGTTCAGGATCGTGATTCCGAGATCGCCCTGCAGACGTTGCGCCAGAGCCTGAGCCTCGTACAGGCCGTAATAACTGCCGACACCGGCGTGATCCCGCCCCACGATGAAATGGGTGCACCCGTAATTGCGGCGCACTAGCGCATGGAACACCGCTTCGCGAGGGCCCGCGTACCGCATTGAGGTGGAGAGCACGCCCAGCCACACCCGGTCGGCGGGAAGGAACTGGTCAATCAGCGTCCGATACCCCGCGAGAATCGCTGCTGGCGCATAGTCGCCGGCCTTCTTCGAACCCACCAGCGGCTGGATGAACAAGCCGTCCACATGTTCAAGCGCCAGGCGTTGCAGATACTCATGGGCGCGGTGCGGCACATTGCGCGTTTGAAACCCGGCCACCGTCGACCACCCGCGTGCCGCAAACAGTGCGCGGGTCTCCACCGGCGTCCGTTCGTACTGCGCGAACTCGAAGGCAGCCCGGCGATCGAGTCGCACACGGCCACCGACAAAACACTCCGCGAGACGATGAAAGTGATCAACCCCGGGATGCGCGCGATCCGCCGTGCCATACACCGCCAGTGCCGCCGCCTCGCGATCACAGTGGTAGGCCCCGGTCGGCTCAAGCCAGCCCACGTCCACCCCCTCGTACTGCAGGACAACGCCGGTCGCGTCCGCGCACCGGCGTGCATCCTCGGCCGTCATGTCGAGCACAACCGGCAACGGAAACACGGCGCCGGACGGCAGGCGCAGGCCATCAACGACGTGCGTGAACGTCGTGGCGTCCATGAAGCCGTCGAGGGGCGCAAAGGCGCCAAAGGCGAGTTTCTCCAGCTCGAGGTACTGCCGCTGATTGAGCGTCAACGCGGGAGTGTTCATCGGGTGACGTCCGGCAGGACCGACTGCACCAAGTCGGCCAGCGCAGAAATTGTGACCGTTCCGCTCCCGTCGAGGGTCAGATCAGGCGCCACTGGTTCGACCCAGGGAATGTCCACACCGACGACATTCCGGATCTCGCCACGCAACGCCCGCGCGTACAGTCCCTTCGAGTCGCGGGCGACCACAGTCTCGAACGGGGCCTGCAAATACACCTCGACATACCCCGGCAGATTGGCGCGGTTCCAGGCCAGCAGTTCCGGATTCGCATAGACCACACCCACCAGCACGACCAGGTCCTGATCCGCGAGCAACTTCGCCATGCGTTGCACCCGTGAAATGTGCTTGAACCGCTCGGGCTCGGTGTGACCCAGGTCATTAAACGCGTCACGGAACGCATCGCCATCCAGCTGGACGAGGTGCCGGACGGACGGCTTCAGCCGGCGGTACAGCTCCGTACACAACGTGGTCTTGCCGGCCCCCGAAAGGCCCGTTATCCAGATCACCATTTACCGAACCACCTTTGGAGAGACGACGGCCTGAGTCCGGAGTCGCCCGGAGGAGAGCAGCCGGAAAAACTGAACGCGCGCCCACAGCCCCGCGATCGGAAGCAACGGGTAGTAGGCCGCGCGAATGATCGAGTCTTTGGCCCAGCGATTCGGCCGGATCGCGGCCAACCATCGCAGGCCGGGGACTTCTCCGACAAACGGCTTCCATACCTGTCGAAGACCTCGCTGCCGGTCGCTGTCGGTCGTGACGTGAAGCGGCACATAGCCGTGCTCCCGCATCTCGTCGAAGTACACCGCCTCGACAAACGCCACCTCATGCGGAGGCAGTCGTTTCTTCCAGCGCTCAACGTTCATGCGGCTCGGCCCGGGGTGCAGGGCGGTGGCATCCGGGTCGGCTTTGAGAGGCCCGTTGGCGGTCGGTACATACTGCCGGCTGTACGCCGAGATCCCCTGCCAGAGACGGCCGCACGAGGTCGGCGCATAGTCGGGCGCGTCCCAGGCGGACATGTGGCCCACGCCAAGCCACTCCGCGAGAGCGCGCATCGTCGCCGGGAAGTCGAGATTCACGTCTTCATTTCGCAGCACGCGCGCGTGCGTTGGGCCCAGCCGGTGCCGGCACGCCGTGAGCGCGCGCGCGCCGGCGGTGGTCGACGCCAGAGCCCACAACCAGATGCCGTTTGATCCGCACGCCTCCCACGCCGCCGGGAGGCGGAGCGGGTACATCGACCCGTACAGCTCGACGTAGGTGTGCCTGATGGAGGCAAATCCCGCGCGCGGATCCCGCACCAGATGCACGACACGGCAGTTCGGCACGTCACGTGTCGCGGCCTCGATCGCGGCCAGATCGGCGTCTGAGCTGACGGTGTCGTCGACCAGCATGTACCGGATCGGCGCGGTCGGCCGGCCGGTCCCGACGGCGAACGCCGCGTGCACGGCGACCAGCGTCTCGACCGGCGTCGTCGTCTCGTGCCGCGTCAGCAGGTGGCGCAGCACGGCACGCACCAGCGGACGATCAATGGCCGCCGACGGATCGTCTCCCGTCCGGCGCAGAGATTGCTCGACCGCAGGGGACAGATCCTCGGCCACCAGGTTGACGTTGGTACCGGCCATCAGGCCGTCGTAGGCCGCCCCTCCCGTCAGACGCGCGTGCGCGCCAAACACCGACAAGATGGCCCGATAGAGATAGCCGACCATCGTGACGCAGAGCACCTCTGGATGGAGATCGAACGTGCGCTTGACAAACATGTTGCCCGCACGCCCATGGTCCGCGACGATGACCAGCCCCGCCTGCCGAAGGTCGGCTGCCGCCGACTCGGCCAGGGCCCGCTCGGTCACGGACAACTCCCGCTCGGTCACGCGCGGGTCTCCCACTCGGCGCGGAGCAGCCCAAGCCGGATCTCATCCACGAACCGGTCACCATGCCAGAAGCTCTGACGCAGGGTGCCCTCCAGTTGGAACCCGTTGCGTTCAAACGCACGTCGCGATCCGGTGTTTGTCGCCCACATTCCCGCCGTCAGCTTGTGCAGGTTGAGCTTGAGGAAGGCGTGGCGCACCATCAAGCCAATGGCCTCAGTGGCAACACCCCGTCCGTGAGCGGCCGTCTCCCCCACGACGATGCTGATGTCGCCATGCCGATGCACCCAATCAATGTGATGCAAGCCGACGATGCCAATCAGTGACGCCGTCTGATCGACGATCCCCAGCTGCACGTCGTTCCGGCTGCGGGAGAGTCTGTCCAGGAATTCGGCTTGCGCGGCTTGGGTATTGGGAAAGGCCCCTTTGTTCAAATGCGACGTGACCGCCGGCGTATTGAACCATGCCGCCCATTGCGGCACATCTGCCGGCCCGAGCACCCGCAAGCCGACGATGGGTCCTTGGACGAAGTTGACTGTGGATTCGCACTTCATTGGTGGTCTCCCTGCGAACGGCTCACTGGGCACCCGCTGCCGTCTGCAGCGTGTAGTATCGGTGGTAGAGTCCCTGCTGATCGAGCAACTGCCGGTGAGTGCCTTCTTCGACGACCCGGCCGCCGTCAATAATCGCGATCCAGTCGGCGCCGAGAATTGTGGACAGCCGGTGGGCGATGACAATCACTGTGCACTGACGTCGCACCTGCTGGATCGCTTCCTGCACCAGACTCTCCGACTCCGAGTCCAGCGCGCTGGTGGCCTCATCGAGAATCAACAGGTCCGGCCGCCGCAACAAGGCGCGGGCGAGCGCCACGCGCTGCCGCTGCCCGCCCGACAATGCCATCCCGCGTTGACCGACGACCGTGTCGAAGCCCCCCGGCAACTTCATGATGAATGGTTCGGCGTACGCCAGGCGCGCGGCCTCGCGCACCTCCGCGTCGGTCGCATCGGGCCGGCCGTATCGAATGTTGTTGACGACCGTATCGTTGAACAAGAACGGGTCCTGTTCCACCACGGCCAATCGCCGATGCCACGTCTCCAGGTCGTAGTCGCGCAAGTCGTGACCATCGACGAGTACCGCGCCTCCTGTGGGATCATGCAGGCGCAGGATGAGATCCACCAGCGTGGTCTTGCCGGCGCCGGAGGAACCGACCAGCGCGACCGTTTGCATCCGGCCAATGGTCAGGTTGATTCCCGCGAGCACCGGTGGGCCGTCAGCCCCGTACGCAAACGAGACCCCTCGCAGTTCCAGGCCGACGCCCAGTCCCTGACACTCGAGGGTCCCCTTGGGCAGGTACACCTTGTCGTCGCGTGTGATGAGCTCCTGCACCTTCTCGAAGTGCCCGAGCTTTTCGACGATCATCAGCACCTCAGAGGTCAACGCTTTCACGCGGGGCACCAGCAGACTGTAGGCGTAGAAGAACGTCATCAGCTCGACCACGCCCAGTCCCAGCACTTGCACACCCAGCACAAGCATGCCCACGACACCGACCGTGGTAAACGGTTCGCCGAACGCGTGCGCCACGATCTTGTTGCGCTGCATGCCGATCGCGAGCGCGCGCAACTCCGATCCCAGGCGGTCGAACTCACGGCGATGCACGATGTCGTTGCCGAACGCCTTGATCGTCTTGATGCCGGCCAGTCGATCCTGCAGGAACGAAACCGTCGCGTCGATCAGCCGCTTCGCCTCCTGCCCCTGCACAAAGGAGATCGAAAATCGCGGCGAAACCAAGAAATACGACAGCACGGTAAAGGCGAGCACGGCGACGGTCATCCAGGCCGACACGAGCAACTGGACCAGCAGGTACACCGCCGAGAACACTGCGACGTTGACGATGCGAACGAGGTTCTCCACCAGCGCGGACGACTCGGTCGTCGACGTATCCAGGCTCGAAATCAGATCCCCCGGCTTGGTCTTGTAAAAGAACCCAAGCGGAAGGTCCATCAGGTTGGCAAACATGCGCTGGCGCATGCGGAACCGCAACGAGGCACTCAAGACACGCCCGGAAAACGCCGCCCACTCGGTGAGGACAAACTTCACCAGCGCCAGTGCGGTAAACAGCATTAACAATCCGGTGAAACTGTCCTGCAGCCCGAGGGCCTCGACGAACTGCCTGGCGCGATTCGAGACTGTGGAATCACCGGCGGCCGAACCCATCTGTTCCAGCAGCGGGATGACCAGCACCACACCGGCGAGTTCAAAGACGGACGCCCCGAGGATCAGCACCATGCTGCCGGCCACGCGCCACCGGAACTCGCGCAGGTGATCCCACGCGAGCCGGATGAACCGCTGGCGGCCCTGGATCGTCATGACGCCACTCCTGCCGGCGGCATCCCGGCCGCCTCTTCCACGACCGCGCGCAGCCGCGATTGATTGCGGCCATCGGTGTGCGCGTTGAGATCGCGCGCAAGCCCGCCCCAGTCGCAGTCGACCGGTGCACCGGCGGCGTGCGCCGTCAACACCCGCATCAAATCATCAGCGGTGGTCAGCACGAAGTCCGTCCCATACCGAGTGCCGAAGTAGTACCGGCCGGCGCAGACGAACTCGAAGGAGAACGTCGGCCGTCCGAGCGCGATGGCTTCATTCACCGTGAAGGACCCGTCATGCGACACGACCACATCAGCCAGCGACATCAGTTCGTACGTCGTAAATTCACTCCACACGGTCACGCAGTTGGGCAGGGTCTCCGACAACTGCGTGAACTGCGCTACGTGCGGACTCCGCAGCGACTCGCGGTGGCGAAACCGCAACACGATGTCGGTGCCGGGATTGGCTGTCGCGAACCGCCGAAGTCCGTCGCACAACGCGTCCCACTGCGGCACGATGCAGATGTCGCGGTCCCCTGGAAACACAACGAGCACCATGGGACGCCCGCCCGGCCGATGCTGACGCCAGCGCTCCCGCGCACCGGCCGACGCCCCGTCTGCTCTGGCCGCGTTGAGCGTCCAGTCGAGGCTTTCGCGGCCGGTCATCCTGACGTTCACCCCATCCCAGTGCGGCGCAAACCCTGCGCGGTAGAACTCGCCGTACGACGCCAGGTAATCCGCCGTCACAAAGGCCAGCTGCGGCGCTTCGTACGGCAGCGCGTTGTGCTGCACAGCGACCGTCTTGACACCATGTTCGTGAGACGCCAGACCCGCCACCACGTGCCCCGGGTTGTAGTCGTCCCGGACCAGTTCGACGCCGGCCGTGACGTTGTCCCGCTCGCGCTGCTTGCGCAGGTAGTGATAGAGCGCCTTTGGTGTATGGAGAACGACGAGATCATCGAGCCACCCGTGCGAGGGCTGCCACACGCCGGGCACCATGGCGGCCAGCGCGCGGACCGCCGCTCGTCGCAACCTCGGTCCGAAGGCGAAACGCGCTTTATCGGCGACCGCGCACCCACGCGCGCAGAACGCCTTAGTGAACGCCTGCTGAGCCGGGAGCGGAAAACTCCAGTCCCCGAAGAGATGCATGATTTGCCCGGGACGAAGTCGACCGTACAAATAGTCGTCCTGATGTGGACGCACCACCGGCTGGCTGACCGCCGGGTCCGACATGCCCCACACGACCGGCATCGCCGCCGCGAATGGCCCGGACGGCGTCGAGACCCATCCCTGACGTACCGCTCGGGCCGTCAACACCAGGGGCACCGCGACTGCAGCCCAGCGCGCCTTGACCACCCGCACCCCCCGCCGCCAGCGAGCACCGGCATTGGGCGGCGCGTCTCGACAGTGGGCAGCTGTCTCCCAGTCCGGAACGGCCACGATCGGCATGGCCTCGGCCAGCCGCGCACAGACAGCCGGAAACAACCGCCAGTTCGCGGCAGACCTTACGATGGCCGCCTGAAAGTACCGCACCAGCCGATCGTCGCGGATGACCCGGCGCAGCCGCTGATAGGCCGGCGTCGCGATGATCGCCGGCGCCAGCGCCGCCACCTGATCGATGGCCGCCCTGTTCAGGGGCAGGTAATCCAGCACATCGTCAATCGACAGTTCCTTGATCTCCACGGACGGATTGAGTCGACGTGCCCACCGCAAGGCGCGGCGGCGCTCGGCCGGATCGGAATCCTCAAACGGCGTTCGACGGCTGATGATGATCCCGCGGGCGCTGCGCACCGCCCGGCGCGCCCCGATCACATGGGCGGCCGAAAACGCTTCAAACACCACCCACGTTCCGCCCGAGGGCGTCATTGTTTGACGACGTACCAACGCTCAAAGAAGTCCGTCAGAAAGAGTTCCTCATCGCGTGACGGCTTTTCCGGCTTGTCAGCGAAGAACTCGTCCACGGCTTTTCGCGCGCCTGGGTACTTCTTGTTGAAGTACTCATCAAAGAGAATCCACCCGCCCGGCTCGACCAGTGCATACAGTTCGCGCAGGCACGTGCGGTAGGACTCATACAGGTCGCAGTCGAGAATCAGCACGGACACCGGACCCACCGCCGTGCGCGGCAGGGTGTCTTCGAAGAACCCGCCAACAAGCGTCACCCGATCCTGCAGTCCAAGCGCGTCGACAAACGCCTGCACGTCGGCCTGGCTGGTGCGGGTGAAGTAGTCCGGACGCCCGAGGTAGGTCCCCTCGGCGCGATCCTCGTCGGCAATGCTCGGAAAGCCCTGGAAAGAGTCGAAGCCGATGAGGTGTCTCGGGTCGCCCTCTTCACGCAACAACCATCCAAGCGGACCCAGGCTCTCGCCGCGGTACGTGCCACACTCGACAATGGCGCCACGCAGGTGGCGGGTGGCGGCAATCGCTTTCCGCCACTGCTTCAGGTTGCCAGTCGTGAACGGGTTCATCATTCCCAGCTCATCGAACGTCGTCTGCGGCCATTCCGCCATCGGCCGGTGACGCACGGTTGCGAGCCCCATCTCGATCCGCGCAGCTACATCACTCATGGTCATCCCCTGTTCTGATTGGTGCGGGGCCGCTGGCTCCCTGGCCAGTCGGCCAGAATGCGTTCGGCCATCCACAAGTCAAACTCGTTGTGAATCTTGAGACTTTCTTCGGGCAGCATCACGATGTGGCTGACCCGATCGCCCAGCAGACGCCCGGATTCCAGCACGTCCGTCCGCGACAAGTGGATCGCGCCGTTGCCCCGGTACAGCGCCTCCCGTTCGAGGCGCAGCTCGCCATGTGTTTCGTTGATCAACGCCAATCCCTGTTTCCGGTGCTGGAACAGCTGCGCCAGTTCTTCCTGCACCGAAATCACCGAATCGGCCTTGAAAATGGTGAGGGCGTCAATCGATCGATCAATATGCTCGGCCCGGCGGAGTGGCGTGTTCACAAACAGCATGCAGACCGCGTCGGGCCGGTAGCCCTCCTCGGTCTGCAGCCGCTGGAGGACTTCCATGGCCACCGCCTCGGTCCGCGCCGTCGCCGAGGTCAACGACGCCGACCGCTTGAACGCCTCAACGCCGGGGAACGCGGCCGAGTACTCAAGTACACGGTCGTCCTCTGAGGACACGATCAGCCGGTCGAGCAACTGCGACCGCTTCGCATGCGAGAGGGTGTGCCACAACAGCGGCTGGCCGGCCAGCGACACAAACGGCTCGCTCTGTGGATGCACAGAACGGCCGACGGCCAGCACAAGGCCGAGCACTTTCGGCTGTTGATCCCGAAGGTGCCCTTCCACGAACTTCCGCTTGATCTCGCCGCGGGTGTCGAGGATTCTCCGCTGTCCCCGGGTGAGGTTCGTCCCGTGCTGCCGGTAATAAAACAACGGCACGTTGACGTTGTACGGCAGGTGCCGAGCCGTCATCTTCAGCCACAAGTCGTACCCGTCCTGGCAGGTGAAGTCCTCGGAGTACCCGCCGGCCGCCAGCAGCAGGTCCCGGCGCACCATCGTGCACGCACCGTGCGCCGGCAAGTCGAGGATCTCATCTTCCTCTCCCACTTTCTTGCGACGGATGATCTCCACCACCTCTTCACGGTCGTTGACGATGTAGTAGTCGGGATACACGAGCCCGACGTCGGGTTTGCTGTCGAGCACCGACGACAATACGGTCAGAATGTTCTCGTCAAGGTAGTCATCGGCATCCAGCCGCATGACGTACCGTCCCGTCGCCAGCCGGATCGCGATGTTGTTGCTGACGTTGAGCCCGCGATTCTCCTGCTCGACCAGTCGAATCTTCGGATGCGACCGGAACTTCGCGAGCTGCACCTGCGTGTCATCCGTCGAGCCGTCGTCGATGACAATCAGCTCCCAATCGGTCATCGTCTGCGTCAGCACGCTGCCGATGGATCGATCGAGGTACTTCCCGTAGTTGTGCGCGGGAATGTAGACCGTGACTTTCGGGGCGATCACAGCGGCACCACCCCCTGGGCCGGGGCCGCATCCACATACCCGCGACCAATCGTGATGTAGCGATCATCGGGGACGCCGGGTTCGCGCGACGGCGTGACCCGATAGTCACAGGGCTCAACGACACCCAGCCGGACGGCCTCGACACCCGCGTCCCCGCGATGTGCGGTGACGGCGTCGCCCAGCCGCCAGGTCCCGGAGTCGCGCGTCCACACGGCGGCATTGCGCTGGCGCTCGACGGCCGCGAGCACGTCCTCGCGCGAGATGCCCGACCAGCCGACGAATCGGTCGAGGTCGGCCGGCGGCACATCCTGATACTGCGCGACCAGGTCAATCGCCTGCTCGCGCGTCAACCGCCGCAGGCGCACCTCGCGCGACGCGTGGTCACTGACCTTGCCGAATCCGTAACGCAGCAGCTTGAGCCAGTCGTGCAGACCCGAGTAGTGCACGCAGTCCACATCCTCATAGGTGTTGAACGTGCGTGTCTGCGGCGCGGACTCATAGCCGTACGTCGCAATCATCTGCTCGTGCTGCGCCTTGGCGTCCCAGCGAATGTAGTTGTTGAGATAGATCCCGCGCACGCCGACGCTCGCAATCTCCTCGTTCGATGGGTAGCGGAAGGGTTCCAGGTCCCCGATCGGAATCCCTGACGCGACGGCGAGATCCTCCGCTTCAAGCCCCAGGACGTCGTGGTCCTTGCGGTACTTGCGCGTCATCTCGACCTCGTCGAGGTGCGAAAACATGCCCACCTGATCAACGCCCTGATGAGCGCCCCAGATGATCAGCGGAATCTTGAGGCGCACCGCCACCTGGACCGGGAACACGGTGGCACCGGCGAGAATGTGCCAGTAGATGCTGCCGGCCTCGTTCAGCGTGAACCGGAGGATGCGCCGCAGCAGTGCCGGGCTCGGCGACTGGCTCATGTGATCGCAGTCGAGGCTGGTGCGCAGATACGCCAGATTCCGGATGCCGACCCGGGTGTTGTATTGCCGGTTGTACGACACCAGCAGCGGATTGAGCCCCAGCTCACGTTTGACCGTATGCACCATGAAGTGGCTGTCCCGCGCGCCGCTGACCGGCACGATGCAGTCGAAGTGACGGCCCGTACGGTCGCGATACGACTCCACGATCGCCCGGAGTGCCTCGAACCGCTCGGCCCAGGGCAACTGGTCCTTCTCTTCGTGAATCCGACAGCCGCTGCAGACGCCCTCCTCGTCGAAGGTCAGTCCCAGCGGATGATTCGCGGGGTACACGCATCGGGTGCAATAACGCATCACTCAGCTCCGCTCGTCAAACGTGAAGTCGGCGACACGACCGACACGGCCCTGACCATCCACCGGCGCGGCGACATACGGCCGACCGCCGCTGATCCGCACGGCGGCGCCCTGGCCCAGCAGCGCGGACTTCGTGACCATCACCGAGTGCTCCGTGAAGTGAAAGTAATTCCCTGCGGCCACGGCGGAGGCCTTCCCCTCGCGCAGGCCTTCGACGAAGTGCTCAGGCCGGCCGACGCCGCCGCTCGCAATCACCGGAACCCCCACGGCCTCCGAAACCGCGCGGATGACCGCTAGGTCGTAGCCACACTTCGTTCCATTGCGGTCAATCGACGTCAGCAGCACTTCGCCGGCGCCAGACCGCTCAGCCGCTTGCGCCCACTCGACCGGACCGCGATCGGTGGCTTCCGTGCCGCACCGGGACCACACGCGCGCGGCCGCCCCCTCCCCGCGCACGTCGATCGACACCACCATGCACTGCCGCCCGTAGTGGGAGGCCCCTTCCTCAAGCAGGGCGGGACGCGCCAACGCCGTGGTGTTCACGCTGACTTTGTCGGCGCCGGCATGTGTCAAGTCGTGCACATCGTCGAGGTGCCGAATCCCGCCACCCACCGTCAGCGGCACGAAACACCGGCGGGCGACCCGCTCGACCAGCGCGAAGTCTGGTCCGCGCCCGTCACGTGTCGCGGAAATATCGAGAAGGACAATCTCGTCCACGTTCCACTGCGCGAGAAACTCAACCGCCACCTCGGGATGACCGACCGGAAGGTAGCGCTGAAACCCGAAACTCTGGACCACCCACCCGTCGCGGACGACCACGGTGGCCACCAGACGCTCAGTCAACATGCGGAGCCTCGATTCTCTGCGCGAAGCGGCGGAACAACGCGAGCCCGGCGTCGGCGCTGCGTTCGGGATGGAACTGTGTGCCGAAGATATGGTGCTGCTGAAGTGCGCCCACCTGCTCGCCGCCGTACTGGAAGGTCGCCGAAACCAGATCAGGCGAGCATTCAATGACGTAGCTATGCGCGAAGTAATACGTCGGGGCGTCGTCGGCACCCGCAAAAAGCGGTTCTTTGGTCCGCACGTGGATGTCGTTCCACCCCATGTGCGGCACTCGCAACCCCGGCTCTGCCGGAAGGGCGCGGACCCGGGCTTCTATCCATCCGAGCCCGGCGTGACGCCCCCCTTCTTCGGACTCGTTCCCGAGCAATTGCATGCCGAGACAGATGCCGAGGATCGGCTTGCGGCGTGTCATCACTTCGTGCGTCAATGCATCGGCCATGCCGTTGGCGCGCAGGTTCCGAATGGCTTCGCCGAACGCGCCGACGCCGGGCAGCACAAAGCCGTCCGCCAGCACCACATCGCGAGGGTCGGCCGACACCAGAGGCAGACATCCGGCCGCCGTCAGAGCATTCGACACGGACTTCACGTTGCCCATGCCGTAGTCCACGATTAACACTTTGCGTGGCATCGATTAGATCTCCTGCGCCTGCGCTTCGGCCGGCCGTCGGCCGAAGGCCGCGGTCGGCAGGTCAGCATTCAGCGTCCACGAACCATCCGGGTTGTGGCGCCAGACCGACGCGCCACGGTACCCATCGGCGACACGCCAGAACTCGGCCACCGAAATGCCGAGGAACTCGCAATACGCATCGATGTAACGCTGGTGGCACCGTCCGTCGTACTTCGACACCGCGTCGATCGCCTCGTCGCGCGTCATCATCCCGAGCCGCACCAACTGCGAGGCTTCGTCGGTCACTCGGGCGAAGCCGAACTTCAGAAACTTCAGCAGCTGATTGACGTGGACGAAGTCCTCGTCCAGGTCTTCGACTTGATTGAGCGCGCCGACATCCTCGGGTTCGGTCTCCCGGACCCGCAGGCCACGCTCGATCGCAATCCGCGCATTGGTGTGCTGGTTGAAGTCCTCGATGAAGTAGCCCATGTAGACGACGCGCAGGTGCGCCTTCGCCATCTCAGCATCCGACGGGTACCGGAACCACAACACATCGCGATCGGTGATGCCGTCCCCCATCATCGCGTCCGGGGTGCCGCCGGACAGAGTGTTGTTGTACTTCATCCGGTTGGCGTCCCCTCCCATGGATCCGCCAAGATCGCCGTACGTAATCGCGTTGTTTTCTCCGAGGAAGATCAGCGGAATCCGGTACGCGATCGCCACCCTGGGCGGAATCGAATACAACGCGAGCTCCGTCGCTTTGCACCAATTGCCGTACTTGTAGAACGCCCGCTTCATCATCGTCTTCCACTTCTGCGGGCCGGGGCCGACGATGATGGTGTCGAAGCCGAGTTCGATGAGATTGGCGATGTTGTGGGCGCCCACGTCTGACTGCTGCTGCGGCGAATAGGTGCACGACACCAGCAGCGGCCGCAAGCCCAGATCGTCGCGCGCATACAGCGCTTGGCGCGTCGAGTCTTTCCCGCCACTCACGGGAACAATGCAATGGTACCCGAGCCTGGTGTGTTCGCGGCCCCAGTCGGCGATCCGGGTCAGTTCTTCGCGCCGCAGCGCCCAGTCGATCTGCGGCGTCTCCTCGGCCACCCGGCACGGCAGACATACACCATGGTCGTCGAACTGAATGCCGGGCCTGGTGCTGGGCGTGACACACGACTTGCAGACCTGGATCATCGCTGGTCCTTCCCCTCGTAGTGCCGCAACAGCAACTCCAGCGTGGCCGCCGCGGCCTTGCTCTGTGACTCGTAACACGCGCCGGCAATATGCGGCGTAATCACCATCTGCCCGCTCCGGTGAAACGGCAGCAGCGGCGACGCGCCGGTCTGCCCCGTCACCTCCCCCGCCAGCACATCCACCCCGACCCGGAGATCCGGGCGTGCCGCGAGCACCTCAGCCAGGGCCGCTTCGTCGAGCACCTCCCCGCGGGACGTGTTCACGAGCACCCCGCCGTGGCGCATCGACGCAAACAGGTCCCGCCCGATCATCCCCCGTGTCTCCTCCGTCAGCTGACAACACACCACCACCGCATCGGCCTTCGCAAAGATGTCGGCCATCGGCCAGACCGCGATGTCGACGCCCTCCGCATAGGGGTCGTGGCACACCACCTGGGCGTCAAACGCCTCGCAGTACCGCTTCATCCGGTGGCCGATGCGGCCGTACCCGATCAGCCCGATCGTCTTGCCCTGCAGTTCGTTGCCGCGCAAGAAATCCTCACGCGCGCGCCAGCGCCCTTCGGTAACCTCGATCAACCCGCGGTCAAGCCGGCGCATCGCGTTGTGCAGCAGCAGAAACGTGAACTCGGCGCTGGCCGAAATCCGGTCGAGGCCGGGGCGGTTATCGAGCAGGCTGTAGACGCTGACACCACGACGCGCGCACGCGGCACGGTCGATGTGGTTCGACCCCGTCGAGGGTGTCGCCACCACCTCAAGCGCCGGAAACAACGCCAGCGCCGCATCGTCGATGATGAACGACTGCCCGGGGTTCGGCGCCCATACCGTCAGCCCAGGGTCCGGCGTCAACTCGGGCCGTTTCCAGATCTCGCGAAACTCCGTCGGCAAGAATGACTCATACGCATCCTTGACCGGCCCCAGGAACGAGTACGGCGCGCTGAACAGCGCCTTGCCCATCACTCGTTCCCCATCAATGCCTTCAACGCCGGATCCGTATCAAACGTTCGAATCACATCAAACAACGTGAAGTTCGGATCGCGCGAATAGTTGCGCTCGAAGATCGCGGACACCAGATCGAAGTTGCGCCTGAAGTTCACCGCAAACGTCAGTTCCGGTCGGTGCAACGCCGCCCACTTGCCCTCGGCCTGCAGGTATCCGAGCCTGTACAGGTCCGGATGTTCGTAGAGGAATGTCGTGGAATTCTCGCGATGGTACGGGTCCGTTGCGCGCACGGCGCTGTCGTGCAGAATCGCCGGCGGAAACACCTGCACACGAATGCCGACCGGAAACTTCTTCACCTCGGGTCCCGCATGCGGATACTCAGCCGTCACACTCGCGCTGTAATCGTTGCCGCTCCCCTTGTGATAGTCAATCACGTCGTCAATCAGGTCGGCATGCACCAGGGGATTATCGCCGAGCAGTTCGACGATGAGGTCGGCCCCTGCGGACTGCGCCGCGCCGTCGATGCGATCAAGCACGTCCTCGGGAGACCCGCGGAAGCACCCGATACCGATGCGTTTCGTGATCGCCTCGACCGGATCGTCATCAGGATCGATCGACGTCGCCAGAATGACGTCGGTCACATGACGCGACCGGCGCACCCGTTCGACCATCCGTTCGATCATCGGGACACCAAGAATCGGAAGAGCGGTCTTGCCGGGCAACCGGCTTGAACCCATGCGGCAGGCAATGATGGTGGCAATCTTCATTCGGCAAGTTCCGGAAACGCGTCGTGCGCCTGACGACGCACCGTGAGTGCGAGACCGAGGGCGGCGCGGCCATCGGCGAACGTGCAGTGGGGCGTGGCGGTGCCGTCGAGGCAGTCCGCGAGATTGTCGAGCGCACCGGACAACGCCGAGGTCAACGCCGGATCACTCGTCATGGCAGGACCGAGCTGGCGGAACCCGAATCTGGCCCTGGTGTCCTCCACCGCCCAGCGATCCACACGATGACCAAGGTCACCGAATGTGACACGCCCTTCGGTGCCGATGACGTCCAGTTCGAAAATGGTAAACGCCTCATGACTGAGTCCGGTCATGGTGCCGCACAGACCTCCGGGCCACGACACCGTCGCGCTGACGGTGGGATCGTCGGGCAACCCCGCCATTGCCGCCGTCACTGTCGTCGTCATCCCGTCGCCACCCACCCAGCGCATCAGGTCGAGCAGGTGGCCGCCGTTGTTCAGCACGCCCTTCGTATACACGCCGCGCATCGTCTGCACGGTGCCAATGGCGCCGGCATGGATGTCGGCAATCACAGAGCGGTAGCCGGGTGCGAAACGCCGGACATAGTTCACGGCACCAATCACGCTGTGCTCCGCGGCGAGCACTTCCATCGCTTCAGCCGCGATGACCGACGAGGCAATGGGTTTTTCCGCCAGCACCGCACGCACGCGGCCGGACTGCACGAGTGTGGTCAACACAGCGGGTCGTCCGACTGCCGGTGTGGCGACGATGGCGAGGTCGAGTTGCCCGGCCTCGAGCATCGCGTCGAGCGACGCATACACGGCTGGAATCTGCCAGCGGCGCTGGGCTTCAAGGCGACGAGACTCGTCGGGGTCACACGCGGCCACCAGCGTCACGCGCGTCGACGCCCGGCAGGCGGCTGCGTGTGAACCGAGACGGGACGATCCGACACCGGACGGATTGATATCCGCGCCGATCCGGCCGCACCCCACGAGGCCGACGCGGTACATCAGGCCGAGGCGCCTTTCGGGGCGAGCGCATCCGCCGTGACCAGGTCGCCGGCCGACAGCGACTTCGCGAGCCGGCGGCCCACAAGCGCGGCGCGGTCACGCACCGGCCAGCCCGACGACGGGCGCAAGGCGATCAGCATGTCGGGCGTCAGCACCGTACCGGCAGGCACATCGCGACGGACCGCCATCGAGCGGCGCATCGGCAGGCGCGCACCGTCTTCAGCCGGCTGCACAGCCTTCGCATCCACACCACGCAACGTCTCGATGAGCCGGGTCGTACGCGCGAGTTCCTTGAAGTCCGACACTTCCGCCGAGAGCGCGTGGTCGCGGAACGTGCGGCCTTCCTTCGCATCGGTGAAGTGTTTCTCGATGACACACGCACCCATGGCGATGGCCGCCTGACACGCCGACAGGTCGAGCGTGTGATCGGAATACCCGTACGGCACGCCGTATTTGGTCCCCATGAAGGTCATCGACCGCAAGTTCACCTGCTCGGGTGGGCACGGGTAACTGCTCGTGCACTGCAGCACCACGACGCGATCGGTCCCCAGGATCTCGAGTGCGTGCGCCACCTCGTCGTCACTCCCCATGCCGGTCGAGAGGATGACGGGCTTGCCGGTGGCTGCGATGGCGTCGAGCAACTCGTCGTTGGTCAGGTCGCCGGATGCGACCTTGAACGCCGGCAGCACGTCGTTCAGCGCCTGCACGGTTTCGACGTCAAAACATGTGCAGAGGAACGTCACGCCCGCCTTCTTCGCATCGTCCGCGAGGATGTGAAACTGCTCCCACGTGAGTTCGTTCTTCTGCATGCGGCCGAAGCGGTCGGGATCGGCCGACGGCGAGACGAACCGGATATCGCGCACGTAGTAGGCCTGGAACTTCACCGCATCCGCACCGGCGTCGGCCGCAAGGCCCACCAGTTCGCGGGCCTTGTCAAAATCACCTTCGTGGTTGACGCCGATTTCGGCGATGAGCAGGGCGCGGGAGGCAAGGTCGTGATGGCCAATCTTCATGCGGGAATCTCCGGGCTAGAGCCAGAACACACTCTCGGCTGGGAAGTGCACCGCGTCCAGCCTGACGCGGATGTTCGAGGCGTTGCGGAAGGACATCACCGCCAGGCGAGTAAAGGGCGTCCCATCGAGCTGGCGCCCGCTCGAGAGCGCCGACGCCGGGCGAATAGGCACCCCGAAGAAGTCGCGGCGTTTCGGGCGATCGTCCACCACCCCGACCAGCTCAAGGCCGGTGCCCTGCATGCTGATGTACCCGATCTCTGCCACTTCCCCGGCGCCGTAGAACACGATGCGTTTGTCGTCGCCTTCCAGTTCTGCTTCGAGTTCAAACAACCGTTCCTGCAGGCGCTCGCGCGTCTCCGTATACAGGTTGACCGTGTTGTTGAAGTAGTCGCGCGTCATCTTCGCCTTCTCGGCAATGCCGGCCGGCGTGATGAGGTAGCTGAGCCGGTTCGCCTTGACGTTGACGACCTTGACCCAGCCTTTGGAGACGATGCGCTTGACGAGGAGGTTGGTGAGTCCCAGCGCGATGTGCAGCTCTTCGGCCAGTTGCCGCTGGGTGACGCCTTCACGCCGCTCGATTTCGGTGAGGAGGCGCCGGGTGTGGGAATCGTGGGAGGTCATCGCGAGGCACTTCGTGCCCGTCACTTACAGAGCGTTCACGGCGTGAACGCTCGTCATTGTGCGCTGGAAATGCCCATTATGTCAATCACTTGCAGGGATTTCGCTATCGCAGGATCGTGTCCCGCATGTCCTCGGCGAGCCGACGGGCCATCGCATCCGCCCCCGCCCTCGAATAGTGGGACTGGTCGATGTAGGCGTCCACCGCGCCATCGAGCAAGCCGGAGTAATCCCGCACGACCATTCGGCGACCATCGTCGTGCCGGGCCGCATAGACGCGGAACGTCTCCCGCGCCTCCGTGTAGAGCTGCTCCTTTTCGGCCCAATAGTCGATGCGGGCCCAGCTCGATCGGCTCTGGTCGATATAGGGCTGCCTGTCCGGCTTCCCGTCGCCATTGGACGCGAGCACTGTCGGCATCAGCACGGCCATGTGGGAAAAGTCGAGTCCCCTGGAGACGGCCATCTGCATCGCGACATTCCGCCGGTAATACCGCAGTGGGTCCGGACCAATCCCGGCCGGAGGCGGCGCATTCGGGTCGAGGTCGGCCGCGCCCGTGCGCGCGCGAATCATGCCGCCGACCTCGTCGAACACCCCGCTGACGTACGACCGGTTGATCAGAATGCCGAGGGCCTGCGAGAGTGTGCCCGACGCGGAATAGGTGTGGGTGAACGCAGCATTCGCCAACTGGGTGAGATGGCCCGAGATGTTGGGTTCGTAGCCTTCCCGCGGCGCTCGGATCGCATGGAACACGTCATTAAAGCCGTTGATGGCGATGATGAGATCAGGCGCAAACTCCGGGAGATAGTTCGACAACATCGCCAGTTCCTGCGATGAGTTCCAGCCTTCCATGGCGGCGTTGACCACCTCGAACCGGCGACCGGCGGGATCGGGTCCGGCATTCAACAGCACCTCAAGCCGCCCTGCGATCGTGACATCCCCACTCCACATGCCGGCCACCGGGGATCCACCAAGGATGAAGATGCGATACACGCCCGGGGCCTTGGTGGTAAGGTCGCGCGACGGATCGCCGTTGTGAATGAACCCGTGACGGTCGGTGCCAAGCCCGGTGCGCACCTCGTTCTGATACGGCCTGTACATCGGGCCGGTCCACGGCCGGTACCGCACATGTGCATTCACGTGGTATCGGCGGCCGAAGGCCTCCGTCGTCTTGCCCTTTGCGCGCAGGAGGCCCCACGACGCGCCTTCGATCAGCAATCCGATCACCAGCACGACTAGAATCCCGAGCCCCAGCGCGACGGCACGCACCGCGAGTCGTTTCAACATCCCTGCCTCCACATCCGAAGGTCGTCGGCCATGGCGGCCGCAATCCGATCGTTCGCCCACACCGTGAAGTGCCCCTGGTCGGGATACGCCGGTTCCGTCTCCGTATCAAACAGCGTCGAATAGTCGCGCACCAGCTGCTGGCAGCCGGCCGGCCATTCTGCCGCCGCGGCCGCAACCTGTGCTCTCGCCTCGGCATACAACCGGTCCTTCTCGGACCAGAAGTCGATGCGGCTCCAGCTCATGTCAACTTCCTGGATGAACACCTGCCGGTACGGTTTGTCCAATGACTTTGAGCGCAGCACTGTCGGCTGCAGAGCAGACAAAATCGGCACACGCAAGGCGGATGCGGCCGCGAGAATCAGCCGATGATTCTGCCGGTGGTAACGCAACGGATCAGATCCCAGACCAGGCGGCGGCGCATCATCGGCCTCAGGCGCCGGAGTACCGCCCACCCGATACCGCACCGACGCGGTCAGCTCATCGAGAACCTCAGTCACATACGAACGCGCCGTCAACAGGCCCAACGCCTGCGCGAACGTGCCACGCACCGAGTACGTATGCACAAACGCGGCGCGCGCGGCCGACGTCAGGTGGTTGTTGGCATTGGGCCCATACCCTTCGCGCGGCGCACGAATGGCCTGATAGACGTCGGTGAAACCATTGAACGAGATGATCAGGTCCGGCTGAAAGTCCGCGACGTAATACGTGATGAACGCCAGTTCCTGCGACGACAACCAGCCCGACACGCCGGCATTCACCACCTCATACCGGCGCCCTGGCTCCGCCGTCTCGTTCAGCCGCGCCTCAAGCCGCCCCGAAATCGTGACTGGGCCGCCCGTGTCCCCCGCCACATTGGAGCCGCCGACGAGAAAGATGCGATACACGCCGGGCGCCTTGGTGGACAAGTCGCGATCGGCGTCGCCATTGTGAATGAACCCGTGGCGATCGGTATCCAGCCCGGTGCGCACGTCTTTCCGGAACGGCGCGTACCGGTACCCGATGTAGGGGAAGTACTGATACGACGTCCTCGGCTGATATCGGCTCCCAAACGGCTCCGTGATCTTGCCCTTCGCCGTCAGCACACCCCACGACGCGCCTTCAATCACCGCCGCCAGGAGCACCACTACCAGCCCTCCCATCGTGAGGCCGATGAGACGGATGACCAGGCGCCGCACGCGCCGCCGAAACGAGGGGCGCTCAGAAGATGTCGTAGACAAACGGCAACGCCTCGAGCGATCCCCAGAGCAACGCCAACACTAGCACTGCGAGGACGATGAGCAGCGGCGTCGTCAACCAGCTGCGACTGCGGCCCAGATACGCGCGCAGGTCGTCCATGAAACTCGGTTCCTGCTCCTCAGGCTCGCGGGACATCTGGGGAAAGTGTACCAGAAGGGCTCACCATGGAGGCCATGAGGATCCATGGGGGTGAGGGGTTGAGTGCCGCGTCAGCGGCACGGTGCGAGGGGGGGGGTGGTCCAGAACGAAATCACCTGATGGTTCAGGCGAGTGGTGTTTTCGCTCTGGACCACGCCCCCCTCGCACTGCGCCCGGCAGAATGCCGGGCGCTCAACCCCGTGTCTCCGGACTCCTCCATGGAACCCCATGTCCCCCATGGTGAAAACGAAGTCCCCCATGGTGGAAAGATCAGAACTGGAAGTAGAGGAAGTCCCCCGCCGAGCCCGAGATCGTCGCCATGGCCATCAGCATCAGTGCCGCGAGGATCGTGCGGCCACGTGCACCGAGCGGGCGGGCGAGGCGATGTTCGGTGACCCACCACCAGACGTGATGAACCACCAGCGGCATCAGGAACATCACGCCGGCAAAACCCCATGGGGGCGCATCGCCGCCTCGCAGACTGACGATGTTCCCGAGCAGGCCCAGGGCTTCCCCGTGTGTCTGGCTGCGAAAGAACACCCACCCGACCAGCACCACGGCCTGGACGACGAGGAACCACCCCACGGTGGCGAGGGCGCCGCGGCGCCGCGATGCGCCGTCCATGCCGAGCTGCCGCTCCACCGCCAGGGCCACACCGTGAATCGCGCCCCAGATGATGAACCGGTACGCCGCACCGTGCCACAAGCCGCCGAGCAACATCACCAGCAGCAGATTGATCTCCGTGCGGGCTCTGCCCTTCCGGTTGCCGCCAAGGGGGATGTACAGGTAGTCACGCAGCCATCGCGACAGCGTGATGTGCCAGCGCGTCCAGAACTCGCGGAATGACGCCGCGATGTAGGGCGCACGGAAATTCTCGGGAAACCGGAAGCCCAGCAGGTACCCGAGACCGATGGCGATGCCGGAGTACCCCGCGAAGTCCGCGAAGATCTGCCCCGAGAACAACAACGCGACCAGCAGGGCCGGCCACGCCGCGCCACCAGGCACAGCCGCAGCGGCCCACTGCGTGTTCACGATCGCGCCGAGATTGTCGGCGACGACCAGTTTGAAGAAGAACCCGAGCACCATCAGCCACGCGCCTTCGTAGAACGACACCAGACGAAGCCGCCGCGGTTTCGCCGCCTGGGGCACCCACTCCGTGGCCCGCACGATCGGGCCCGCCACAAGCTGAGGAAAAAAACTGATGAAGAGATAAAACGGCGCAAACGATCGGTAGGGCTGCAACACGCCGCGGTACACGTCAATGGTGTACGACATGGACTGGAACGTGTAGAAGCTGATGCCCATCGGCAGCACAATGCCGAGATCAGGCGGTGCCGCGACAGGTCCGAACCAGCTCAACACATCGACGGCGGACCGCAGCAGGAACTCGAAATACTTGAAGAATCCGAGCAAGCCCAGATTGGCCGACAAAGACACGATCAGCAGCAGCCGGCGATACCTGGTGGCGTCGGGCGCGGCATCCGCGATCCGCCGGGCGGCGATGTAGTCGACGCCGGCGCTCAATAACAACAACGCCAGGTACGTCGGCACGTGCCAGGCGTAAAAGACAGTGCTGGCCACCACGAGCACCGCGATGAACGCCGGCTCAGTCCGGCGTCTGCCAATCGTCAGCCTGGCGAGGAACACCAGGGCGAACAACACGACAAACGCAATCGAGGCGAAATTCACGGCGTCTGAGGCCGGCGTCCGGCCAGGAGCGAAGCGACGACCGGCGCCAGCGCAGCCGCCAGGGCCGCATTGCCCTCTTCGGTGACATGGAACGCGTCAATGAACATCGGCGACTCTGCCGCGATCACACCGGCCAGGTCCACCCATCGCACAGACGCCGGCACCACAGCGCCGTCGCGGAGCGCGGCGCGTGTTTCCTCATACAACGGCCACATCGTCGCAAACCGCGGCGTCGGCGACACCGGCTGCCACACCGCCACCAGCTCGAACCCGTACTCCACGGCCAGCGCGCGGGCCGCGCGCAGGTCTGCGGCATACGACGCGACAACTTCGGTCGCGAGCGCGCGTGTGGCAGCGGCATCCTCCTCGCGCGGAATCGCCGTCAACGCACCAAGCAGGCGCCGGGTGCCGGACGTCGCGATGCGCCACGCCGACCCGACACTGGCCGGCTGGCCGGCGTTGAACTCGACAGCGCGGTTCTCTTCGTTCTGCGGCACCCCGGCGACACCGCTCTGCCAGGCCGCGACGACATCACCCGCGCCGCCGTAAAACACCACGACGTCCGGCCGCAGGCCGGCACGCAGATGCAACTGGAGGTGGATCAGATCCTGGCTCGTGACGTAACCGACCTGACCGAAGTTGTGTACACGCGCCGGTTCGCTGGAGTTGACCAGGTGCCGCGCGACCGCGGACGGCAGCGTCTGGTCATCGCGGGACCCGACGCCAAACACCGTGGACCCGCCCACCATCACCACCGTCGGCAGGTCGGCCTCGATCGCGTCCCCCTGCCACGTCGCACGGTCACCTTCCTCATTCACGTTGAGGTGTTGCCCGGTGAACCTGGCCTGCTTCCAGGTGATGTAGGGATGCCAGCGCACGGGCGCGGCGCGCAGCTCGCGGAAGAACTCCGCCGGCCACTCGGCCCCCGCGTATCCGGCCGCCTTCGCCCGGGGATCGGGCACCAGTCGCGACGTCGCCAGAAAAAACAGCCGGGCGCCGCCTTCCAGGGCACACGCGACAAACAGCACGGTCAGCAGGACCCGCGACAGCCGGGGCGCCTTAGTCATCGGGCAACAGGAGCGGGCGCAGCGTGGAGTACTCGTCCACCGCCCGCGCGTAGTCCTCGGTGCGGCCGATATCAAGCCAGTACCCGTCAAACGGATACAGCTGCACCTGTTGGCCGGCCGCCATCAGACGCGTGATGAGTTGCGGCAGATCGCACCGCTCGCCACGCGTCAGGTACGCGAGCACCTCGGGCTCAAAGACATACACGCCCATGCTGACCTGATAACTGTGGGTCGGTTTCTCGATGTATCCCGTCAGCCGTCCGGTGGCGTCGCTCTCGAGCACACCGAGATCGATCTGATGTTCCCGCCGGTACGCACCGATGGTGGCGACGGCACCGGACTGCACATGCGCCCGCACCATGTCTCCAAAATCCAGCGTCGTCAACAGATCGCCGTTGAGTACCAGAAACCGCTCGGTGAGGCCGGGGATCAGACTGAGTGGTCCGGCGGTGCCCAGGGGCTCGGACTCATGGCAATAATCGATGGCAAGTCCATCCACCGGCCGCTGCGCAAAATACGCCATGATCAGCGCCGCCAGATGCCCCACCGACATCGTGACTCGCGGCACTCCGGCGCGTTTCAGCTGGCGCAGCAGGATTTCGACGATGGGGTGATCGCCGACCGGGACGAGCGGTTTCGGAAACGCGATCGTGAAGGGCTGCAGGCGGGTGCCCCGGCCGCCGGCGAGCACGACGGCCCGGCTGATCTCAGCGATGGTAGGACTCCGTGCGGTAGAACCCGCCGTTGGCGCCGACCCAGTCGATGGTGTGCTGCAGGCCTTCTTCAAGCGTGACCTGCGGCGACCAGCCGAACACGCGCCGCGCCCTCTCGTTCTGGGCGCAGAGGCGATCCACTTCGCTGGCCTCGGGCCTGATGCGTTCGTCCCTTGACTCGACGACCGGTGTGCACTTCATGAGCTGGCCGATCAGGGCCACGAGGTCGCCGACGGAAATTTCACGCCCCGTCCCCAGATTCACTTCTTCACCTTCGACCGACGCCGCTTCGGCCGCCGCGATGAACCCGCTCACCGTGTCGGACACAAACGTAAAGTCGCGGAGGGGATGCAGACTGCCGAGCCGCACCGTCTCGCCCTTGTAGAGCTGCGTGATGATCGTCGGAATCACCGCGCGGGTGGACTGCCGCGGCCCGAACGTGTTGAACGGCCGCACGGTCACCGCCGGCACGTTGAACGACTTCACGAAACTTTCGACGAGTTTGTCCGCACCAATCTTGCTGGCCGAGTAGGGCGACTGGCCCTGCAGCGGGTGCGCCTCGTCCATGGGCACATACCGCGCCGTGCCGTACACCTCGCTGGTGGACGTGTGGATCAGGCGCGCGGCCCCCAGGTCACGCACGGCCGACAACACGTGCGCCGTGCCGCGCACGTTCACGTCCACGGCCTCGTCAGGACTCACGTACGAAAACGGGATCGAGATCAGCGCCCCCAGGTGGAACACCACCGCCTGATCGCGCACCGCCTGCCGCACGGAGTCGGCCGCTTTCAGGTCCCCCTGCACGATCTCGATTCTCGCGCGCACGTCATCCGGGAGCAACGCCAGTGTGCCGATGTCGGCGCGTGACGTGTACCGCACCATCGCGCGCACCTTTGCGCCTTTGGCCACCAGTGACTCCACCAGATGGCTGCCAATAAAACCTCCGGCCCCGGTCACCAGCACCGGCAGGCCCTTCCACGATGTCACCGCACTCACGAGCGCCCCCCGGAATCCATTTCGCGCAGCAGATACTCCGACTCCGGCACCATCTGCGGCACCACTTCACCTCGTGCGAAGCGCACGACCGCATCCACCGCGTCGTATTCCATCGCAAACCGGCAGTCTTCCGACATCGAGCCCATGTGGCTGGTCAGCAGACAGTTGTTGATGGTGATCAATTCGCCCGCATACGGCTCGACCGAGAACACATCCACCGCCGCACCGCCCAACCGGCCGCCGCGCAGCGCCGTGGCCAGCGCCGCCTCGTCGACGATGCCGCCGCGTGCGGTGTTGATCAGCACCGCATCCGCCTTCAGCCTCGCGAGCACGTCTGCGCTGAACATGCCGCGGGTGGCGGCCGTCAGCGGCACGTGGATCGAGATCACGTCCGACTCGCGGCACAACGTGTCGAAGTCCACCGCCTCGACGCCCGCCGGCAGATCGCGTGGTTCCACATCGTGCGCGAGCACGCGTCCTCCAAACGGCGTCACGAGTTTCAGGACGCGACTGCCGATCCGGCCCACCCCCACCACACCAACCGTCACCTCGGCCAGGCGGCGGCCCATGATGCGCCCCCACGTGCCCTGGTGCATGCCGGCGTTGGCGTGGTGAATGCCGCGCAACAGCGACACCATCAGGCCAATCGTCAGTTCCGCCACGGCCGGCGACGGACCGTCCGGCGTGTAGGCGACGGCGATCCCGCGGCGCCGCGCCGCGAGCAAATCCACGTTGTCCAACCCGATGCCGACGCGTGACACCAGCTTCAGGTTCGGCGCCGCAGCAAACACCAGTTCGCCGATGGGCTCGGTGCCGGCGACCATCCACTCGACGTCACCGACAAGCCCGGCCAGCTCCGCTTCGGTCAGCCGGCGGCCGTAGGGGTTGATTTCGTAGGAGAGACCCGCACGTTCCAGGGCCTCGATCGGCGCGCGATCCTTCTGACCGAATGGAACTGTGGTGATGAGCACCTGCGCCTTCATAGAGACGCCAGCGAGGATACCACGCACCCCCGGATGCGTCGAGGCACGCGCCCGCGTACGCCGGGTGTGAAATGCCACACGTGCGACGCGGCAGCCGTCACGTACAGATCCTCCAGATCCGGTCCACCAAACGCCACGCTTGTCGGGTTCGGCACCGGCACGGGCAACACACGATCGCGTGAGCCGTCCGGCGCATATCGATGTACGCAGCCACCGCCCCACAACGCGACCCAGAGATGGCCCTCGGCATCCACGGTGAGGCCATCAGGTTTGCCGTCGGCAGGGTCGATGGCGACAAACGGGCGGCGATGGGTGATGGCACCAGTCGTCGCCTCGAAGTCGAAGACATCGATACGTCGCGTCGCGGTGTCGACGTAATACATCAACCGGCCGTCTTCACTCCAGTCGAGGCCGTTGGAGTTGGTCACGCCGGTCAACACCGGCACCAGTCCCTGTTCGTCAAGCCGGTACAACGTTGCGGTCGGTGTGCGGCTCGCGCTGATGCTGCCGGTCCACAGGCGTCCCTGCGGATCACACCCGCTGTCGTTCATGCGATCGCCGGGTGCGGCATGGGTGACTCTCGCGATCACCCGCAATGTATCCGTGTCGGGATCCCAGTGTCGCAACGACGACTCCCCCGCCAGCACCAGCGTCCCGTCGTCGCACAGCGCCAGTGACCCGAGCGGCGCGCCGAAGGACCACGTGCGGATTGCCCCGGACAACGGCGTCCACATCAGGACGCGACCGGTCGGAATGTCCACGTACCAGAGAGCACCGCGGCGGTCATCCCACACGGGGCTCTCCAGCAAGTCACCAACCATGCGCGGTATCCTATCGTGTGCCTGGGCCCCAGCCTGCCACAACATGGCTCACCCGCATGCTTGTGGAGCCCGAGACCCCGGTGTGGACCGCCGTCCCGGCCGGACTGTGGCCGGAGGTGCTCGAACGCGCGCAGGTCCACGGCGTGCTCCCTCTGCTTTCGGATGCCCTCAGACGGGCGGCCCCCCTCAACACCGTCCCGTCAACCGTGGTCAGGGCCGCAGTGGATGCCGAATCACACACGGCGCGACGGTCACTCATGTTCCAGGCTGCGTGTGCCGAACTGGCGTCCGCCTGTGCCACGCGGAACCTGCCGCTCATCGCCCTCAAGGGCATCCATCTGGCGTCGGCTGTGTATCCCTCACCCGGACTCCGCCCCATGGGGGACATCGACGTGCTGGTGCCGCGGCCTCGCGCGCGCGAAGCCTGGGAGATCGCGCGGGCACTCGGGTATGTGCCTGTGGCGTCCACCGCACTGGACCGCGAACTCGGGACTGCGCACCACTTCACACCCTTGCGGCGTGGCGGCGTCGACCTGGAGATCCACTGGCAGTTGTTGCCGCCGGCGCTCGGCCTGTGCGGACCTGACGGCCACGATCAGTTGTTCGCCCGCGCCGAGCCGTTCACCATTCGCACCGTCCAGGTGCTCGGGCTCGCGCCCAACGACCTGCTGCTGCACCTCTGCGCACACGCTGCACACGTGCACCTCCTGGAGACGCGGTTATCCAGTGTGTGGGACCTCGCTGCGGTGTTTGGCTGGTGCGACCGCCGGGGTGTGACTGTGAATGCCGGCGAACTGTGGACCCGCGCAGAGCGTTGGGGTGTTGCCCCCGGGCTTGCGCTGATGCTGGATCTCGCGCAGCGGTACACGGACGTCACCGTGCCCGCTCCGATACGCACGGTCCTCACACGTATCGACATTCCCCCTGCCGTGCGGGAGGCCGCCGAGGCCCACCTCGATCGGCCGGCAGACGGCACGGTCATCAGTACGCACCTGACGTCGTTGTTTGATGCGGCCATCCCCTGGCGCACCCGCCTGCGGCTGGCGCGCGACCGCGCGTGGCTCACCGGCTGGCGAAGGCCCTTCCAGCTCGCAGCCTCCTATCGCCGGCGCTGGCGCCAGCTGACTCCCACCCAGCGGCAACAACTCCGCACGTTTGCCTCCGGCCGCAACACCCTCGCCGGCTGGCTCAACAAACGGACCGCGGACCCGCCTACGCCAAGGCTACGGCGGGGCTAGCTGAAGTACCCAATCACATCCCTGAGGATCGCGTCCAGGTTGACGGCTGGGGCTTTGCCGACGAGCCGTGTGAGCTTGGTGACGTCCGGCACGCGGCGGGGCATGTCTTCGAAGCCTTCGTCGTAGGCTTCGCTGAACGGCACGAGCACGATCGGGGACGCACTGCCCGTCATGGCCTTCACGCGTTTGGCCAGGTCCATCATGGAAATTTCCTCCTGGCCGCCGATGTTCACCACCTGACCAATCGCCTGTGGCGACGCCATCAGGCTCTGGAGGGCGGCGACCACATCGTGCACATGGGTGAAGCAGCGTGTTTGTGTGCCGTCGCCGTAGACCGTGATCGGATCTCCGGCCAGGGCCTGCTGCACAAACCTCGGCACCACCATGCCGTACTGGCCTGACTGTCTCGGGCCCACCGTGTTGAAGAAGCGGACGACGATCACCGGAAGCTTGCGTTCGCGGCCGTAGGCCAGGGCGAGAAATTCGTCGAGGGCCTTGCTGCACGCATAGGCCCAGCGGTGTTTGGACGTGGCGCCCATCACCAGGCTCGCGTCTTCGCGGAACGGCACGTCCGTGCTCAGTCCGTACACTTCTGACGTGGACGCGACGACCACGAGTTTTTTCTTCTTGTCGGCTTTGCGGAGGACAACGTCGGTGCCGTTGACGTTGTTTTCGATGGTGTTCACCGGCTCTTCGACGATCTTCTTCACGCCGACCGAGGCGGCCAGATGCACCACCACATCCGCATCGTCGACCAGTTCAGCGGTGAGGGGTTCGTTGGTGACCGTGTCGATGGTGTAGGAGAAGCCGGGGCGGTCTTTCAGGTGCGCGATGTTGCGCATGGAGCCCGTGGAGAGGTCGTCGAGTACGACGACGTGGTGCCCGGCGTCGAGCAGGGCTTCCGAAAGGTGGGACCCGATGAACCCCGCGCCGCCTGTAATCAGAAATCGCATTCAGCCAACTCCGCCTGCCAGCGTACCACAGGGCAGGCCGTAGGCCGGGCCCGCCGTGCGCCGGGCCCGCCGTACGTAGGACCCGCTGAACTGTAGCGGGCCATGGCGCTCCGCATGCGATAATCACGCTTCCATGTCGAAGTACTTGGTCACCGGCGGCGCCGGGTTTATCGGATCCCATCTCGCACATGCGTTGATCGCGCAGGGGCATCAGGTGGTGGTGGCCGACAGTCTCGTCACGGGGCGGCGGGAAAACGTACCGGCTGCGGCGGAGTTTCGCGAGCTGGATCTGTCGCACATCGAGGCGGCACGGAAAGCCGTGGACGGCTGCGACTACGTGCTCCACCAGGCGGCGATTCCGTCGGTGCCGCGGTCGGTCAGAGACCCACTGACGTCTCATCTTGCCAACGTGGATGCCACGTTGAATGTGCTCATCGCGGCGCGGGATGCCGGCTGCAAACGCCTCGTGTATGCCGGCTCATCGTCGGCCTATGGCGACACGCCGACGCTGCCCAAACATGAGGGGATGCCGGGCAATCCGCGATCGCCCTATGCGCTCCAGAAGTACACCGGTGAGCAGTACTGCCAGATGTTCACGCGGCTGTATGGGTTTGAGACGGTGACGACGCGGTACTTCAATGTGTTTGGCCCGCGGCAGCTCGCCACGTCTCCGTACTCGGGCGTCATTTCCCTGTTCATCAAAGCCGCGTTGGCCAACACGTCACCGACGATTCACGGTGATGGGCGGCAGACGCGCGACTTCACGTACATCGACAACGTCGTGGATGGGGTGTTGCGTGCCGTGACTGCTCCGGCGGCAGGCGAGGTGATCAATGTGGCCAGTGGCGGTCGCATCTCACTGCTCGAGATGTGGGAGGCACTGCGGCGGCAGACCGGCGCGACGGCGGAACCCACGTTTGGCCCTGCGCGGGAGGGGGATGTGCAGGACTCGCAGGCGGATATCACGAAGGCCGCGCGGCTGCTGGGTTATCAGCCCGTCGTGGAATTCAGCGAGGGACTGCGGCGAACCCTGGAGTGGACCAGGTAGCGGACTGCTTACTCTTCAATCCCCTGCCCGGCCACTCGGCGAGTTCGGAGGTCAGGCGTCTCAAACGCTACGGACTATGACGATCGCCGCGCGTTCCTCGGAGCCCTCGCGCGTGAGCGCGGCAAGGCCGCGGTCCATTGTGGCCACGCGTCCACCGTGTGCGACGGCCAGTCCGAGCAAGTAGGCATCGGTCACCTGCCGGTGCCCTGCCAGACGGGCGTCGGCGAAGGCGGTGGCCTCCGCAAACGGCCTGTCGGCGGCCCAGAATACGTGGTCAGCTGCCGAGGTATTTGCGGCCAGCAGGCCCGTCGCTTCCCGCGGGCTGACCGCATCCCTTGAGAACGCGGGATTCGACACGATTCTGACAAAACCCGCCTCAGTGACCGGGCACGTCGCCCAGCCCTTCGACCGATTGGCGGCAAACCAACGCACGGCTGTTTCGTGGTCCAGATGACTGGGCCACAACAGGGCAATCAGCACATTCGTATCGAGCAGGGATGGCGTCATGCGCCCTCGGTATCGAGTCTGCGCACATCCTCCTGCGTCACAGTGGGAGAGTCGGCCGGCAACTTGAAGACCACCAACCCATCCTTCTCCACAGATGCGGTCGGTGCGTTCAGACCACGCCGGACCAGTTCAGACACCGCTTGGCCGAGGGACTGACGACGCTCCTTGGCGCGTCGTGCCACAATTTCGGCCACATCATCATCAATTGTCAGCGTCGTCCTCATGACGAAATGATGCTTCTGCGGCTAGATGATGTCAAATCTAGAACAAATACATCACGAGGCGCTGCGGACTACGGACTGCGGACCAGGACTCGATAGAAGGCTTGATCCAATAGAATGTGTCCTTGCAAAAAGTACACATCAGGCCCATACTCATCCCGTGGCTCTTCACCCCGTGCTACTCGAGAAGCTCAACGCCGCGTTGCTACCGGGCGTCCGATCGACCGCCACACCACGGGATGCTCGCCTCGCACCAGTCCCCAACAAGGTGCATGCGGTCATCGGCATGCGCCGGTCCGGCAAAACGACATTCCTTCGCCAACTGATGGACGCCCAGCGCACTCAGGTGCCTCCGGAGCGTGCGGTGTATCTCAGCTTTGATGACGACCGGCTCGCCGAGCTTCAACTGGCTCAGCTCGGATTTCTGCTGGAGGAATATTTCCGGCGTCATCCGGAGCTGCGCGGGCGCGAACCGGTGCACTGGTTCCTCGACGAAATCCAGCTCGTGTCTGGGTGGGAGCGATTCGTCCGCCGTCTCCTGGACTCCGAACGGATGGAGATCGTGGTGTCGGGTTCCTCAGCCCGGATGTTGTCGCGGGAAGTGCACACCTCGCTGCGAGGCCGCGGTCTGGCCACCGTGATCCGCCCGTTCAGCTTCCGGGAGTTCCTGCGGCATCGCGGCGAAGAGCCGGCGGACCATCCACGAACATGGACCGCGCGCACCCGGTCCGCCATCGAGAAACGCTTTCGGGAGTTTCTTCTGCACGGCGGCTTTCCTGAAGTGCAGGGTCTGCCTCTGGCGCTGGGAGTGGAACTGCTGCAGGGTTACGTGGATACCGTGCTCTTCCGCGACGTGATTGAGCGTTACGGGATATCGCAGGTGGCGGCGCTGCGGTGGCTGGTTCGGCACTGTCTGCGCGCCCCCGCCGGCCACATGAGCGTCCACCGGCTGCACCAGGATCTGAAGTCCCAGGGACACGGCGTGGCCAAGGACGCGTTGCACATGATGCTGGGCCACGTGATTGACGGTTTTCTGCTGGGCGCCGTCCCCCTGGCCACGGACTCGGAACGGCAGCGCAATTCGAATTCCCGCAAGCTGTACCCGGCGGACCCAGGCCTCATCCGCGCGTTTGACGCCAGTGGTCGCTCGAACGTGGGGCATGCCTTGGAAACCTGTGTGTTCAACGAGCTGGAGCGGCGGGGCGCGGAGGTCGGCTACGTGAAGACGGAGGGCGGCTCCGAGGTGGACTTTCTCGCTCGTTATCCGGACGGCGCTCAGGAACTGATTCAGGTCTGTGCGGACCCGGCCGACGACCGCACCAGGACCCGCGAGCTGCGCGCCCTCACAGAGGCCGCCGTGCTCCATCCACGGGCCAGGCCTCTTCTGCTTGTGCTCGACCGTGACGGCGTCGCGAGTCTGACGCACGAGACGTTTCAGATCACAGCCGCGTATGAATGGATGCTCGGGGCCTGGGCCTAGCGGACTGCGGACCGCGGACCAGCGGACCGCGGACTGTGGTGTGTTATCGTCGAGTCCCGCATGGCTTCCAAGCGCGCGCTTATCACAGGCATCACCGGTCAGGACGGCTCGTATCTCGCGGAGCTACTGCTCGACGAAGGGTACGAAGTCTTCGGCCTCACCCGTCGCCTGTCGGCCAGCAACTACTGGCGCATCCAGCACATCCTCGACCGGATCACGCTGATCCCAGGCGACCTGCTCGACCAGCTCTCGCTCATTCGCGCGATCGAAAAGTCGCAGCCGCACGAGCTCTACAACCTTGCGGCGATGTCGTTTGTGCCCGCCTCGTGGGATCAGCCCATGCTCACCGGCGAGTTCAACTCGCAGGGTGTGACGCGTGTGCTCGAAGCCGTGCGAGTGGTCGATCCGAAGATCCGCATCTATCAGGCGTCGTCATCCGAAATGTATGGCAAGGTCCGCGAGATTCCGCAGACCGAGCTTACGCCGTTTTATCCGCGCAGTCCGTATGGGGTGTCGAAGGTCTTTGCGCACTACATCACGGTCAACTACCGCGAGAGTTACGACCTCTTCGCCGTGTCGGGCATTCTCTTCAACCACGAGTCGCCTCGGCGCGGGCTCGAGTTTGTGACGCGCAAGGTCACGGATGGTGTGGCGAAGATCAAGGCAGGGCTCACGCAGGAATTGCGCCTGGGCAATCTGGATGCGCAGCGGGATTGGGGCTTTGCGGGCGATTACGTACGCGCGATGTGGCTGATGCTCCAGCAGGAGGAGGCGATCGACTACGTCATCGCCACCGGGGAGAGCCACTCAGTGCGGGAACTTGTGCAGATTGCGTTCGGGCATGCCGGTCTCAACTGGGAGCAGCATGTCGTCATCGACCCGGCCTTCCTGCGCCCGGCGGAAGTTGATCATCTGATCGGCGACGCGTCGAAGGCGAAGGCCCAGCTAGGCTGGTCCCCCAGCGTGGACTTCAAGGGGCTGGTGACGATGATGGTGGACGCGGACCTGAAGCGCTACGGGGTCTGACCCGCCTTCGCCGAGTCTGCGGCGGGGCTAGCTAAAATACCCGATCACGTCCTTGAGAATCGCGTCCAGGTTGACGGACGGTGCTTTGCCTGCGAGGCGCGTGAGCTTCGTCACATCCGGCACGCGGCGCGGCATGTCTTCGAAGCCTTCGTCGTAGGCGTCGCTGAAGAGTACGAGCACGATGGGTGATGCGCTCCCTGTCAGGGCCTTCACGCGTTTCGCCAGATCCATCATGGAGATTTCTTCCTGGCCGCCGATGTTCACCACCTGGCCGACCGCGTCGGGCGAGGCCATCAGGCTTTGCAGGGCGGCCACCACGTCCTGCACATGCGTAAAGCAGCGTGTTTGTGTGTCGTCGCCGTACACCGTGATCGGCTCTCCGGCCAGTGCCTGTTGCACGAAGCGCGGTACCACCATGCCGTACTGTCCTGTTTGTCTCGGCCCCACGGTGTTGAAGAAACGGACGACAATGACGGGGAGTTGGCGTTCGCGGGCGTAGGCCAGGGCGAGGAATTCGTCGAGGGCTTTGCTGCACGCGTAGGCCCAGCGATGTTTCGACGTGGCGCCCATGACGAGGCTTGAGTCTTCGCGGAACGGCACGTGTGCATGGAGCCTGTGGAGAGGTCGTCGAGTGCGACGACCTGATGACCGGCGTCGAGCAGGGCTTCGGAAAGGTGGGACCCGATAAATCCGGCGCCCCCGGTGATCAGATACTTCATGCGGCTACGCTCACTCCGCCGTCAGCGTACCACAGGGGGCTGGACGTATGGCCCGCCGCTTATCGGGCCGTGCGATCATCCGCCTTCGGAGTCGCCGGCAGGAACCTTCAGGATGCGACGTGCCACCTCAGAGCTTCCTGCCAGGTGGGCATGGTGATGCCAGTGGCGAGGAGTTTGGCGTTGGAAAGCGCGCAGAAGCGGGGGCGCCTCGCCTTCAGCACCACGTCGGTGGTGAGGACAGGCTCGATCGTGGCCATGGGGTGGCCGGACCACTCCCGGAGGCGCTCGGCAATCTCGAGCCAAGTGGCCATGCCGGTGTTGACGCAGTGATAGATGCCGCCCGGAGCCTTGCGCTCGAGGAGGTCACAGGTCGCGCGGGCAACGTCGGCGACATGACTGGGTGACACGGTACGGTCGCGG
>VFZF01000020.1 GCA_016871335.1 Acidimicrobiia bacterium | reverse complement strand
CCTGCTGCGTCGTCGTGAAGGCGACATCAGCAAGGGGATTGCCGTCACTCCGGCAATGGGGCGCATGACGTTTGACGAAGCGGCGGCCGATGTCGTCAAGGACTACCAGATGCGTAAGCTGCGGTCCCTTGACGATGTGGAGCGGAAGATCAACCTTCACCTGAAGCCCTACTTCGGCGGCCGGCGGATGGCGGCTATCAGCACGGCGGAGATTACGCGCTACGTGGTTCAGCGACAGGAGGCGGGCGCGGCCGATGCACAAATCAATCGGGAACTGGCGGCACTCAAGCGGGCATTCCGGTTGGCGCTGCGGGCGGGGAAGTTGGCGCAGGTGCCGTATGTGCCGATGCTGGCCGAATCGAATGTCCGGGCGGGGTTTCTGGAGCGTGAGCAGTTCGAGAGTTTGGCCGGTCACCTGCCTGATGACCTGCGGGGTGCGTTCACGTTCGCGTATCTCACCGGGTGGCGCATTAAATCCGAAGTGCTGTCCCTGACATGGGGACAGGTGGACCGCGTGAACAAGGTCGTGACACTGACGCGAGAGCAGTCCAAAAACAAGGAAGGGCGACGGTTGCCGTATGCGGACCTGCCCGACCTTGAGCAAGTGATCAAGACGGCGTGGGCAGTGCGCCAGAAGCTCGTAAAGCAGGGGAGCATCGTCGCGCGGGTGTTCCATCGCAGCGGGAAGCCGATCAAGTCGTACCGCAAGGCGTGGGATACCGCGTGCCTGAAGGCGGGATACCCCGGACGGATTCCCCATGACCTGCGACGGTCGGCCGTGCGAAACCTGGTCCGTGCCGGTGTCCCTGAAAAGACCGCGATGATGGTCACGGGACACAAGACGCGCTCGGTTTTCGACAGATACGACATCACGACCGACACTGATGTGCGCTCGGCGCTCGGAAAACTGCGGACAGGGACAAAAAAGGGACAATCGGCCAAAATCGCGGGTTCTGGCCGTTTTCGAAAATCCCTGTAAGTTGTTGATTTTATGGTGCCGGAGGAGGGAATCGAACCCACACTCGCCGTTAAGCGAACAAGATTTTGAGTCTCGCGCGTCTGCCAGTTTCGCCACTCCGGCGGCGAACGGGCAGTATAACATTCGGGAGACGGAGGGCCTGATGACCGGATTGATACTGCGATGGATCGCCAACGCCATCGCGATCTACATGGTGGCCTCGCTGTTGACCGGCATGCGCGTGGACTCGGTGGAGGATGCGATCGTCGCCGGCGCAGTGCTAGGCGTCATCAACTCGGTGGTTCGGCCGGTCCTCGTGATCCTGACGTTGCCGGTCACGCTGCTCACACTCGGGCTGTTCTACTTTGTCATTTCAGCGTTCTGCCTGTGGCTCACCTCCTGGTTCCTTGAGGGGTTTGAGGTCACGGGCCATTTCACGACGTTTGTGGCCGCCCTTCTGGTGGGCCTCATCAGTGCGGTCATCACCAGCGTGTTGCAGGGTGCCGCGCGCAAGGAAGAGAGACGATAGTCATGCGGAAGCGAATGGTCGTGTTGGCGTTGGTGCTGGTCGGTGTGACGTGGGGACCGGCGGAGCAGATCACCGAAGCACAACGAGGCAGACGGGCGACGATCGCCGAGAGCGATCTGCGCCAGTGGCTCACGTATCTCGCGGCCGATGCGCTTGAAGGGCGCCAGATCTTCACAGAAGGGTACGGGCTGGCCGCCCAGTATGTCGCCGAACGCCTGAGGGAAGCCGGCGTCAAACCCGGTGGGGACAACGGGACGTACTTCCAGTCCGTCAAGCAACACGCCTACCGCATCACCAATAACTCGACGCTCACGATTGAGGGGCCCGGCAAGCCGGCTGTCACGTTCAGGCACGGCCAGGGTGTCACGTTCGCGACCAACGTCGGTGGACGGCAGACGCTGACGTTTGATGGCGTCGAATTCCTCGGGTACGGCCTCTCGGTCACCGAGCCGACACACGACGACTACGCGGGCCGGGATGTGAAGGGCAAACTCGCCGTGTGGATGGGCACTGGACCATCCACCGTGCCGGCGGCCGGACGTGGCGGCGCCGCGGCCCGCAACCGGTTTGCGATCGAAATCAAGGGTGCCCGCGCGGCGATGAGTTTTGCCGCCGCCCCTGCGCCACCCACGCCGGCGCAGGAAGCGCTCGCCCAGGCCCAGACCGCGCTGCAGCAGGCGGCGCTCGCGGTGACGCAGGCGCAGGCGGCGTCCGCCCAGGGACCGGCGGGTCTTGGCGGCCGCGCGGGTGGCCGTGGGGCCGCGCCCGCAGTGCCGGCCGACCTGACGTCGGTGCAACGGGTCGACAATCCGGTGCCGCCCCAGTTCACCGCCGATGAGCGGGTGTACGAGGCGCTCCTGGCGTCAGCGCCGACCCCGTTCGCGCAACTGCGCACAGCGGCGACCGCCGGCGACCCGCTCCCGACTTTCACCGTGCCGGGCGTCAAGGTCACCGTCAACATCGACGCGACCTACGCCATCATTGAAACCCGTCTGACCAAAAACGTGGTGGGCATCGTCGAAGGGCGCGACCCGGTCCTCAAGTCGACGTACGTGATGTTCGGCGCCCACCTCGATCACATCGGCTATCGCACGTCTGCCGCCGCACTCGGAGGGCGTGGCCGTGGGGCCGGGGCCGCCTCGGCGGGTCCACCGGATCTCATTTTTAATGGCGCCGACGATGACGGGTCGGGGTCGACGGGGATGCTTGGGATCGCCAAGGCGTTTGCGACAGGGCCCAAGCCCCGGCGGTCGGTGCTGTTTGTGTGGCACACCGGGGAAGAGGGGGGCCTGCAGGGCTCGCGGTTCATGGCCGACTTCCCGACGGTGCCGCTGGAATCGATTCAGGCGCAGTTCAATATCGACATGATTGGCCGCAACCGCGACGACAATCCGTCCGAGGCGAGCACCGTGTACGTCATCGGGGCCGATCGCATTTCGACCGACCTGCACAACATGGTCGTTGACGCCAACCTGACTACGGCCGAGCCGCTGGCGCTCAATTTCGAATACAACGACCCGCGCGATCCGAACAGTTTCTACACGCGGTCAGACCATTACAGCTACGCGTCCAAGGGGATTCCTGTCGCATTTTTCTTTACCGGTACACATCCCGATTACCACGGTGCGGGCGATGAAGTGGACAAGATCATCTTCCCGAAGCTCCAGCGGATCGCGCAGATGGTCTACGAAGCCGGGTTCTCAGTGGCGGACAGCCAGCGTGAACTCGTGCGGGACAATCTGGGACCCCGTACAGGAAAGGGACACGTCGGGATGATCGTGAAATAAGGGTGGATACGGCTAAGTGATTGAAATATAAGATTTTGTAGTCTGTTTCGTTGCCGGTTACGCTTCTGTCGGCTATAATGACCTCTCGCTGTTTCAGTAACCGGGGGGCACGTGGCATTCGAGATCGGCGACAAGGTCATCTACCCAAATCATGGGCTCGGCATCGTCGAGCGGATTGAGACCAAGACAATCATGGGCACGACGTGCGGCTTCTACCAGCTGCGCATGGCCAATGAAACCACTGTGTTCGTGCCGGTGGACAACGTCGACGGCGTCGGACTCCGACGGGCCATTACTGACGAGGAAGTGCAGCGGCTGTTCGACCTGCTGGGCGATGGCAACATCGAGAGTCATCAGAACTGGAAGGGCCGTTTCAAGGACAACTCCGATCGGATGCGGACGGGGTCCATCTACGACGTGGTCGAAGTGCTCAAGAGCCTGAGCCACCTCGCCAAGTCGAAGAGCCTGTCGTTCCGCGAGAAGCGCATGCTGGATCGGGCCAAGTTTCTGGTCGTCTCGGAGATTTCCGAGGTGATGGGTGAGAAGGTGCCGGTGATCGACGAACGCGTCGATTCGTCGCTCGAACAGTGCTTCAACACGCAGGCGAAGAACGAAGCGCGCGCCAAGGCCGCCAAGGCCACGCGTGCGACCAAGGCTGCGGCGACTCCGGTCGCCAGTGCGGCGCCCGCCCGGGCCACCCGCGCGGCACGCGCGTCGTAATCTTCCGAGCGCGTGATTCCCACGCTTATCGCGACGGTACGGACCCTGGCCACTTTGGCCGGGGTCTCGCTCTATGTCCTTCTCGTGGCGCCACCAGCTCTGCTGTGGACCGTCATCACCTGCAACCCGCGTCTGTTGTACCTGGCCGGTGGCGGCGGCGTGCGCCTGGGCTTCCGGCTGTCCGGGATTTCAGTGCGTGTTCTCGGGACCGAGCACATTCAGACGGGTGTGCCGGCAGTGTATGCCGCCAACCACGCGAGCAACATCGAGCCACCGGCGCTATTTCTCGCGTTGCGGTCGCTCTATCCGCGGGTCGCGGTCCTCTACAAGGCCGAACTCAGGCGCCTGCCAGTGATGGTGTGGGTCTTTGACGCCGCGGGCTTTGTGCCGCTGGAACGGGCCAATCCCGGTCAGAGTCTGCCGGCCGTCAATCGGGCGGCGGACGCCCTGAAGGCGGGCAAGTCGTTCATGATCTTCCCCGAGGGAACGCGCAGCAAGACGGGCGCGCTCCTGCCGTTCAAGAAGGGCGGCTTTGTCATGGCCATCGCGGCGCAGGTTCCCGTGGTGCCGGTCACGATCACCGGCGCGCGGGACGCGATGCGCAAAGGAAGCCCGCTGTTGTGGCCCGTCACCGTGACCGTGGAATTCTCCGCGCCGGTGCCGACCGCCGGGATGGCGTTTACGCAACGGGACGAGATCATCAGGGACGTTCGACGCGCGATTGAAGCGCGTCTGCCGCCGGTCTAAAGCCCCGCGGTCGTGAACCGAAGGGGCGAAGGCGGCAGCGCACCGCCATCGGCTGAGACGATCCCGTCGAGCAGCTCGACCAGCACCTCGACCCCACCCGCCAGCTCATACGCAAAACGGATCTCAATCGCCATCGGACCAGTACGATACGTCACGGTCCAGGGCGGCACCGCCATGGACGAGCCGGTGTAGGTGACGCGGATGCGATCGGCAAACGTGGAGCCGCGCATGGGGCGTGAGAACTGCACACGCACCACCACGTCTCTGGCGACGAGCAACTCACCCTCGGTCGGGGCCGTGAACACGACTGCCGGTGGGGGGAGCGCGGGTGGAGACGGTTCCTGCTCGTCGAGGACCTCCACGTCAGCCTCGGACGTCCGGATGGCGTCGGCGATGAGCACAGGGAGGTCCTCGCGGATTTCAATGCGTCCGGTGACTTCCAGCCAGCGTCCCGTCTGAGCGCGGCTGGTGGGGCTCAAATCGAACCCGTTCCCCCGGGGCCGTCGGCCGAGAATCCAGATCGCCGCGTCTGCGGACTGCAGCACGAAGTCCCACTCGCTCTGCCGGGGCCACGCGGGCAGGTCGCCCAGCAGGTTGCGCCCCCGAAAGCGGCCGCGGAGCGTCACGGTGCGGCCTTCAAACGCTGCAGGGTTCAGCGCGATCGCCCGTATGGAGCTGTCGTTGGCCTGCGGAGGATCCGACCACGTCGTCCCCGTCAGGACGAACAACTGCTCACGCGCCGGCCACCGATCGCCCATCACGGTGGTGATGATGGCGGGCAGGTTCAGCGGGCCCAGCCTGGAGTCGTCCGAGAGGAAGCGGCCGATGTCGACCAGGCGTCCACGAAATTCCGAGACGCGCGAGGGCGGTTCGCCAGCGCGGGGAGCGATGACGAAGGTGCGTGGGGCTTCCACTGCAAAACCGATCAGGGCGCCTCCGGCCACCGGCACGGTCGTGTTGACCAGGGCCAGTGCCTTGTCATGAAAGAACACCGGATACCGCGTGACGGCCTGTACGGTGGTGGCCATGCGTGAGAGCGACTGGCCGTGGCTGGGCGTGGCCAGCAGCGCGAGGCCGATCACGAGTACGCCAGCAGTGCGCCGGAACCCCATGAATCCGATGTTAGCTCAGGGTAGAATCCCTTGCTTGTGACGATGCGGAACAAGGTGCGCACCGGCGGGGAACAGGTGTCGGAGCTTACGGCCGGGCGCCTGTCGGTGTACCTGCGCTGCCTCAACACGCTGGATGCGGCAGGGGTGAAGACCGTCTCGTCGCGCACGCTTGCCGAGCAGTTTCATCTCAATGCCGCGCAGATTCGGAAGGACCTGGCCTACTTCGGTGAGTTCGGCGTGCGAGGCGTCGGCTACTACGTCCGGGAGTTGAAGCGCCATCTGCGCCTGATTCTCGGCCTGGACCGCACTGTGCGCGTGGCCATCGTTGGTGCGGGCAACCTTGGTCTGGCGCTGGCAGACTATCCGGGATTCAGACAGGAAGGGTTCGAGATTGCCGCGCTGTTTGATGCGGAGCAGGAGAAGGTCGGACGCAAGTCGCGAGGCGGCGTGCGCATCGTCGACATGTCGGAGTTCCGGAAGCTCGTCAAGCGCGACAGCATCGATATTGTGGTTCTGGCGGTGCCCGCATCGGCGTCGCAGGATGTGGCCAATGCCGCCGTAGCCGCAGGCATTCGCGCGATCCTGAATTTCTCCCCGGGAACGCTCAAGGTCCCGCCAGGTGTGAAGCTGAAGAATGTCGACCTGACCGTCTCGCTCGAGAGCCTGTCTTTTTTCCTCGCACGCGGGGAGTCCGGTGATGACGAAGAGGCCTAAGCCCTCCGCACTGTCGCATGTGGATGCGCGGGGTCGCATCACCATGGTCGACGTCGCTGACAAGCCGGCGACCATGCGCGAAGCGTCGGCGGTGGGGGAGCTTCGGATGAGTGCGGCGGCGGTGCGCGTCATCCGATCCGGAGCTGTCAAAAAGGGGGATCCGCTGCAGGCCGCGCGCCTGGCCGGCATCATGGCGGCCAAACGGACTGCGGATTTGATCCCGTTGTGCCATCCGCTCGCGCTGTCCCATGTCGATGTGACCCTCACGCCGCGCCGGTGGGGATACACCATTGCCGCCACTGTGCGGACGACCGGGCCCACCGGGGTCGAAATGGAGGCCCTGACAGCCGTCACTGTCGCAGCGCTCACCGTCTACGACATGGTCAAGGCGGTGGATCGGGCCATGGAAATCACCGGAATCTGCCTGACGCGGAAGTCCGGCGGTCGGAGCGGCGTCTATCGTAGACTGCTGCGCAATGGCCGCTGACATCGTTCCCTATCTGCCGCCGACGATTGCCCTGGTCCCCGGCTTTGTGGCCGGGCGTTATCCCGATCGACCGATCATCGCCAGGTGCAGCGCCCTGGGGGTGAACTGGTTGACCGGCCGCCAATTGCAGACTGAACTGCAGGCGGTCAGCCATGGGCTGCGTTCACTCGGCATGCAGCGTGGTGACCGGGTGGCCATGGTGTGTGAGAGCCGCCCGGAGTGGGTGATCACGGACCTGGCGGTGCTCACTGCCGGTGCTGCGACTGCGCCGATCTATCCGACGCTGGCGCCGGAACAGGTCGCGTACATCCTGCGTGATTGTGGCGCCGCGATTGTGGTGGTCTCGACGGCGGCGCAGTTGGAGAAGGTGCTGTCGGTGGCCTCCGGTGTGCCGGCGCTGACCACGGTGATTGTGATCGACGCACCCGACCCGTTGCCGGTCCATGAAGGCATGACCGTGCTGTCGCTGGCGGATGTCGCTGCGCGGGGGCGGCAGGTGGGCGGGGATGACGTATCGATGACGGTGACGCCGGATGATCTGGCGACGCTCATTTACACGTCGGGAACCACCGGGGAGCCCAAGGGCGTGATGTTGACGCACGGCAATCTTGCGTCGAACCTCCGCGACATCTGTGCGGTTTTGCCGGTGTCCGAGTCGGACACGGCGTTGTCGTTCCTGCCGTTGTCGCATTCATTCGAACGCATGGTCACCTGGGTGTACATCGCCAATGGGGTCGGGATGGCGTTCGCGGAATCCAACGAAACGATTGGGCGCGACCTGTTGCAGGTGCATCCGACGGTGATGACTGGTGTGCCCCGGGTGTTCGAGAAGCTCCAGTCACGGATTCTGGAGAAGGGGCTCGCGTTGCCTGGGCTGAAAGGGAAGTTGTTTGCCTGGGCGATGGGCGTGGCGCATGCGCGGGGGCCGTACGTGCCGGAGCGGAAGCCGATGCCTCTCGGGCTCCGTTTGCAGTCAGCCTTCGCGGAGCGTCTCGTGTTTGCCAAGGTGCGTGAGGGCCTCGGCGGACGGTTCCGGTTTGTAGTCTCGGGGAGTGCGGCGCTGAATGCCGATGTCGCCCGCTTCTTCTTCGGCGTCGGGTTGCCCATCATCGAAGGCTTCGGACTCACCGAAACGTCACCAGTGTTGACCGTGACCCCCTACCACGATGTGCGGCTCGGGGCCGTCGGCGTGGCGATTCCCAACGTGCAGATTCGCATCGCCGACGACGGGGAGATTCTGGCGAAGGGGCCGAACATCATGACGGGGTACTACAACCGTCCGGCAGACACTGCGGAGGTGCTCCGCGACGGCTGGTTCCACACCGGCGATATCGGCACGCTCGACGCAGACGGCTACCTGCGGATCACTGACCGGAAGAAGGAGCTGATTGTGACGTCGGGCGGCAAGAAAATCGCACCCTCCGCAATCGAAGCGAAGTTCAAAGCCTCACCCCTGGTCACCGAAGCGGTGGTGATTGGCGAGAAGCGGCATTTTCCGGCAATCCTGATCGTGCCGGACTTTGCCGCGCTGGCCGCGCGTCTCGGCACGCAGGCTCCCGTCGGCGTTGACGCCACTCGCGCATGGCTCGCGCAGCCGGACGTGCAGGCGGTATACGCGGCGCTCGTCGAAGAGGTCAATCAGGGGTTGGCGCAGTTCGAACGACTGAAACAGTTCCGGCTGTTGGTGCGCGAATTCAGCATCGGCACGGGAGAGCTGACGCCCACGTTCAAAGTGAAACGTCGTGTCATCGATACCATGTATGCCGATGAGATCGCGTCCATCTATGGACAGGGAGGCACGGAGTATTTCCGGGGCGGGTACCCAACGCCTCCGGACCTCCTGTGAACCGTGCCTAGAAGACTTTCGCGTGGCTGAAGGGCCACCACCGCAGCTGCACCTTGCCGAGGATGTACTTCTTCGGGACGGGGCCCCAGTGACGGCTGTCGGAGCTGTTGTTGCGGTGGTCACCCATCACGAAGTAGTAGCCTTCGGGCACGAGGTCGGGGCCTAGGTTGTCGTTCATGCGGTACTCCTCGGGAACGAATGCGTCCTCGAGCAGCACCTCATTCACGTAGACCTTGCCGTCCACGATGCGGACCGTGTCGAGCGGTTCGGCGATGACCCGTTTGACGAACGACTTGTCGGGGTCCTTCGGGTAATACAGCATCACGATGTCGCCGGGTGCCGGATCGTCGAACTGATAGGCGAGTTTGTTGACGATCAGGCGGTCCTGGTCTTCGAGCGTCGGCGCCATGCTCTGGCCTTCGACGCGAGCGACCTGAAAGCCGAACGTGACAATCAGCGTGGCGTAGACGGCGGCAGAGGCCAGGGTCTTGGTCCAGGCCAGCACTTCCTCGCCGATGCGGCCGAGCACGGTGGACCGGCGGTCGAGCTTCGCACGGGCGGTGTCCTGTCCGGTTGGGCGCGGCACCGTGGGAGGGGCGGCCGGCGGAGGGGGAATCCCCAGGGCCATCCAGGCCTCATCACTCTCCGGCTCGACCATCCGCGGCCATTCCGGGGAAGTCGGTGCGGCAGGGGGTGTCAGCAGGTTGTCCGGGTGGCGTTCGGGGTGGTCCAAGGCACAGCTCCTTTGTAATTCGTGATCTTAGACGTGCCTGACGGAAAGTTTGTCACCTTGCGGGCCGGAGCGTCCAGTGCAGCCCCATTTGATATTATGACAGCCATGATCGTGCCGTTTATCAAGGGGTTCGCGAATACCTTCAAGCACATGTTCCGGAAACCGATTTCGGTCAACTATCCGGATGAGAAGGTGCCGACCTTCCCACGGTATCGCGGTAAACAGGTGCTGATGCGGGACGAAAACGGTCTCGAGAAATGTGTGGCGTGTGGCCTGTGCGCCGTCGCGTGCCCGGCCGATGCCATCTACCTTGAAGCCGCCGAGAACAACGGCACCGTGCAGGCGGGGCCGCGTTACGCCGAGCTGTATCAGATTCACAAGACCCGCTGCATCTTCTGCGGCTACTGCGAAGAAGCGTGTCCGGTGTCGGCCATCTTCATGGGCAAGGACTACGAACTCGCGGTGTACAGTAACCAGGACTTCATCTGGGACAAGACCGAGTTGCTCGTGGCCGCCCCCGGCACGCCCCCCGCAAGCCAGGCACGCTGACCGTGGCTCGCGCGTTTCTCGACGCGCTCCGGGAACGCGTCCTGGTGTGTGACGGTGCGATGGGCACCGTGCTCTATGCGCGCGGCGTCTTCCTTAACCGCTGTTTTGATGAACTGAACCTCACACACGCCGGACTGGTCTCGGATGTGCACGAGGACTACGTGCGTGCAGGTGCGGACGTCATCGAGACCAACACGTTCGGCGCAAACCGGATCAAACTCGGCACGTTCGGGTTGTCCGGCGACGTCCATGCGATCAACCTCGCCGGAGCCACGCTTGCGCGCCGCGCTGCCGGCGACGCCGTCTTTGTCGCAGGGGCGATCGGTCCGCTCGGTGTGCGCATCGAACCGTGGGGACGGACCGGCGTCAGCGATGCGGAAGAGATCTTCGCGGAACAGGCGGCCGCGCTGGCCGAAGGCGGCGTCGACCTGTTCGTGTTCGAGACGTTCCGCGACCTCAACGAGCTGGTGGCGGCCATCACCGGCGTGCGCCGCGTCAGCCGCCTGCCCATCGTGGCGCAGATGACGACCGAGGATGATGGTAACAGTCTGGATGGGACGCCGCCCGAGACCTTTGCCCCGGCGCTGGAGCGTGCGGGCGCCGATGTGATCGGCGTGAACTGCAGCGTGGGACCGGCCGCGATGCTCGAGACGATTGAGCGGATGGCGGGGCTGACGTCCTGTGTGTTGTCCGCCCAGCCGAATGCCGGCCGTCCGCGCGATGTCGACGGACGCAATCTGTATCTGGGATCGCCCGAGTACCTCGCCAGTTACGCGCGCCGATTCCTGGCGGCGGGCGTCCGCCTGGTCGGCGGGTGTTGCGGCACGACACCGGAACATATCCGGCAGATCGCGCAGACGGTGCGCGCGGCGGTGCTGGTGCCGGCGCCGGTGCGGCATGTGTCCACGTCGGGCCCGGCCGTGGAACTTCCGGCGGCGCCTCGTGGCGAGAAGTCGGCGTTTGGGCGTCAACTCGCGGCAGGGACGTTTGTGTATGCCGGGGAAGCCGCGGCACCGCGCGGGCTGGATCTGACGCCAGCGACGACGCACGCGCGGGCGCTGGCGGCCGCCGGAGCGACCGCCGTCAGTGTGCCGGACTATCCGCGCAACGGCGCAAGAGTGAGCGCGCTCGCACTCGCGTTGCACATTCAGCGTGAGACCGGACTCGACGCGATCCTGCACGTGTCGTGTCGCGACCGCAATCTCATGGGATTGCAGTCGGATCTGCTCGGCGCGCATGCGATGGGAATCCGGAACGTGCTGCTGACGACCGGTGATCCGGCGCCGCAGTCCGCATACGCGGATACGACGTCGGGATTTGACGTGGACGCGATCGGCTTGTTGAATATGGCGACGCGTCTGAATCACGGCATCGATATCGGCGGGCAATCGATTGGCGTCACGACGCGGTTCCACGTCGGCGCAGCCGTGAACCCGTTTGCGCCGAATCTTGATGCGGAGTGGCGGCGACTCGAGTTCAAGGTCGAGGCCGGCGCGGAGTACCTGCTGACGCCACCGGTGTTCGATCTTGCGGCGTTTGACGCCGTGTGGCCGCGCCTCGAGGCGACAGGTCTGCCGGTGGTGACGGCGGTGGTGGCGGTGGAGAGTGCCCGGCAGGTGGAGTTCCATGCCAGCGAAGTGACCGGTGTCCGGCTGCCCGATGGCCTGCTCGAAGCACTGCGATCCGCGCCTGATGAGGGCGGTGCGGGATTTGTGTGGTCACTCGCCACTGCCCAGGCGTTGCGCGCCCGCGGGCACGGATTGCGAGTGAGCTCGCTGCACGGTTCGTCGGACGCGGCGTATCGGTTGCTGAGCCGGTTGACTGCGCGAAACGGGGTAGAGTCCGACCGATGAACGAGCACCTGGCCATGCTCGGGCGCTTTGTCCGCAGCCCCAGAACGGCCGGTGCCGTGGCACCGAGCTCCCGCGCGTTGGCGCGGGCCATGGTGGCGGATCTCGATCTCTCAGGTCCGGTGCGAGTGGTTGAACTGGGCCCTGGAACCGGGGTGTTCACACGCGAAATAGCCGGGCGTCTCGGCCCCACCGCCCGGTGCCTCGCCATTGATATCGACCCGGGTTTCGTGGAGCAACTGCATCGGCGATGTCCGAGAGTGGACGCGGTCTGTGGGTCAGCGGCCGATCTGCAGGCGCACGCGACCGCAGCGGGATTCGACCGTGTGGATCACATCATTTCCGGGTTGCCGTTTGCCTCTCTTCCGGCGACCGTCACATCTGCTGTGCTCGATGCGATTGTGGCCGTCCTGCCGCCAGGTGGCACGTTCACCACGTTTCAGTACGTGCACGGCTATCCGTCGCCGTTGGCGAGGGCATTCCGTCGGGACATGAGCGCGCGGCTCGGGCGCCGGCCGACGCGGCATCTGGTGCTGCGGAATGTGCCGCCCGCCTATGTGCTGGGATGGAGTCGTCGATGAGCGTGATGAAGCCACCCAGCGAAGTGTCGGTCGCCGGGGTTGAGAACGCGTTCGTCGAACGGGTCTACGACAAGATCTCGTCGGTCTACGACGTGGCGTTTGGTCCGATCCTCCAGCCGGGGCGTCTGCGTGCCATGGCCGTGATGGCCCCCGGCCCCGGCACCAGAGTCCTGGAGGTCGGCGTGGGCACAGGACTGAATCTCTCGCTGTATCCGAAGGCCTGTCAGGTGACAGGCATCGACTTTTCGCAGCGGATGCTCAGCCGTGCCGAGGAGCGCGTGTCGCGTGAAGGCCTCGATGCGCGCCTCTTCCAGATGGATGCCGCCGATCTGCGGTTCTCCGACAACAGCTTTGATGTGGTCTACGCGCCGTACGTGATCTCCGTCGTGCCGGACCCGCTGATCGTGCTGAAGGAAATGCACCGTGTCTGTGCGGGAGGAGGCCGACTGATTGTCCTCAATCATTTCCGCAGCGAGTGGCCCGTGCTGTCGCGGCTGGAACGCTGGCTGTCGCCCTTGACCGTGCACGTAGGATTCAAGTCGGATGTGGATCGGGACGCACTCTTCGGGGACGCCGGCCTTTGGCCGTCCTCGGTCGAGCGTGTCAACCGGCCGCGCATGTGGTCACTGGTGACCGTACGCAAGTAGATCGATCCACTCGGCTGCACGCGCCGCACCCGTGGTCGTGAGTTGTTCTGGAGGAGACGGCTGCGCGACGAGCGCCTCGAGTGCGGCCTTCCATTGACCCGCGAACAGTGCCTCCTGGGAGAGATAGCGGCATCGGAGGAAACGCGGCATCTCCTGCACCATCAGGTCGTATTCCCTGAAGCGGCCCCGGGACGTGTACAGAAGCGCCGTACCTGCGGCCGCACATTCACTGAGCACGCCATAACCCGGCTTGGTGACCACCACATCGCTGGCCGCCACCAGGTCCTCGTACCGGACCTCACCCGTGGTGAACGTCTCCTCCGCGAGGTACACGACGTTGGGATTCGGCGCGACTGACGAGGCGATGCGATCGGTGAGCAGCACGGTCCAGTCATTCAGGCAGTCAAGGCCCGCGACATCAAGGCGCTGAAGCCCGTAGCCTCCGAACGACAACAGTGCCACGTTGCGTGACGACGGGATGCCGAGGCGGCGCCGGGTTGCGTCGCGCGGCTGCTGCGAGACGCGTGCGATGAGCGGCAGTGGTTCGACGCGGGGAAAGACCGCAAGAGACGGCGCGAAGGGCAACTGGAGCGCCACCGTGGCGTGGCGATACGCGTCACGAATCCGGTCGAGCCAGCCGGGGATTGCGCTCAGGTCGTCGTGCCATTCGTAGATCCAGTCCCACGTGAAATTGGCGATCGCCACCGACGGCACGCCGAGCTGATGCGCAACGGCAAAGGCGAGTGGCGGGATGTCTCCGACGATGAGCCGCACGTCGAGACCGGCAAGACGCCGGCATTCCGCGTCGACGCGTTCGTCGAACGTCGCATAAAATGCCAGCGCCTCGCGCGAGGTGGCTTCGTCATCGTTCGTGACCGAATCACGCTGCACAAGCCCGGTGTCGCAGGGGCCATCGCGCAATGTGAAGGGCACTCGCAGGGAGCGCGTGAGCAGCGACGGGGCGACGGCGGTGCGAAGCACGATTGGCCACTCCGGCCGCCGCGCCGCCAGGGCGTGAATGACCTCAGTCTCCCGCGAGGCATGGCCGAAGCCATGGCCTGAGATGTAGAAGGCAATCGACATGTCTCAGCCCGCAATCCGCAGTCTGCAGTCTGCGGTCCTAGAGGAAGACCATGGATTGGTGCGATGGGATCTCGAAGCGGCGGCGGCATCTGGCACAGTTGACGAAGTCGTCGACGCGGTAGAGGTGATCGCGTACCTTCTCGAAGATCGCCCGATCGCGGGAATCGGCACCGTTGGGGATGCGGTCCTTCTTGGTGCGGCGCAGCCACGTGATCTGATAGTCGTCGCGATGCCGGCACTGTGGACACGACAGCGACATCGGCTTGCTCTCGGTCTTTTCGGTGAAGAAGTCCCGCTCGTTCAGCGCCATGAGCGGATCTTATCTCATGGTAGATTGTGAGCACGCCCCCATGACGACACCGCCGCGGTCCGCCCGACGTGTTCTCCTGCTGACGACTCTTGTGGTGCTGGCGCTGGTCTCGACGCCGGGAGCGGTGCCGGCGCGGCAGGGGCAGGAAGTGCCGCTCACGGCGGAAACACTTGTCCGTCACGTGAAGCTGGCCCTTGGGCGAGGGGCACTGGACCGCGCACGAACGATCGCCACCAGTACCGACGCTCCACCTGCCACGCGCGAAATCGGTGTAGCGCTTGTGGAACTCTTCGAAGGGAAGTCTGCTGCCGCGCGACAGCGTCTCGCGCCGCTCGTTGAGGCCGGCGACATGGGGGACGCGTTGCTCGAACTGGGGCTGCTTGATCTGCGCGAGGGGCGCCGGGTCGAGGGGCGCCGTCGGCTGTCGCAGCTGCTGCAGCAGGGGGGCAACATGACACCCGAGCACATGCTGCGGATGGCGCGGGCGGCGCATGCGCTCGATGACATTCGTCAGGCGAACACGCTGTTTCAGCGTGTCGGACCGGTGCCGCTCCAGCAGGCGGAGTTGGAAACCTCCTGGGGCGACATGCTTTTTGAGCGCTACCAGTTCGGTGAGGCGGTCCGCAGTTATCGCGCGGCGATGGAGGCCGATCCGGCGTGGGTGCGCGCATACCTCGGGTTGTCGCGCGCGATGGCCACCGAGGATTCACAGGCGGCCGATGAGGCACTTGAACGTGCCGGCACACTCGCGCCGAATCACCCGGACGTCTGGCTGCTCACGGCCGAACGCCGGCTGATGGCGGAAGATCGCCGCGGAGCGGCGGAAGCACTCGACACGGTCGCAGCCGTGCGACCGGGGACCTACGACGAGATGGCCCTGCGTGCCGCAGTGGCGTACGCTGCCGGCGATCTTGAGGCCGCCGAGGGCATCGTCGCCAGCGGCGTGGCCGCGAATCCGTTCTTCGTTCGCGGCTATCTGAGTCTAGGGACCCAGGCTGCCCGCGCGTACCGCTTTGCGGATGCGGCGGCCTATGCGCGCAAGGCGGTCACACTCGACCCCGACCACCCCAACGCACACGCGGATCTCGGGTTGTACCTGATGCGTACCGGAGACGAGGCGCAGGCCCGGCAGGAACTTGAGCGCGCGTTCCAGCTCGATCCGTTCAACACGGTGACGTTCAACCTGTTGCAGCTGCTCGATACGATGGCGTCGTTTGTGGAGTTTGAGACGGGCCCGTTTGTGTTCAAGTTTGCGAAGCACGAAGCCGACGTGCTCAAGCCGTACGCCGTGCCGCTGGCGGAGCAGGCGTACACGACCTTTGTTGAACGGTACGGGCTCACTCCCCGAGGGCCACTCCTGATTGAAATCTTCCCGAAGCACGATGACTTCGCCGTGCGCACCATGGGGTTGCCCGGGCTGGAGTTCGCCCTCGGGGCCTGCTTCGGACGCGTTGTCGCCATAAGTTCCCCCTCAGCGCGGCCCCCGGGCACATTCAGTTGGCAGGCGACGTTGTGGCACGAAATTGCCCACGTGTTCTCACTGCAGGCGTCGAACTACAAGGTGCCGCGCTGGCTGACCGAAGGGATTTCCGTCTACGAGGAACATCGGTTCAACAAGGCGTGGGGGCGCGAAAATGCCCTCGAGTTTGCGCACGCGTTGTCCGCGAAACGCACGTTCGGTGTGAAGGGGCTGTCTGATGCGTTCCAGCGTCCGCGTGACCTGGGGCTGGCGTACTTCGAAGCATCGTTGCTCACCGAGCACCTGGTGGCACTCCACGGCGATGCAGGGCTTCGTGCGCTCCTGACGGCCTATGCGGGCGGCGCGAAGGATCCGGAGGCGTTCGCGAAGGCGTTCGGAAAGACCGTGGACGAAGTGGACACATCGTTTAGCGCCTTCGTTGACGCCGAGTACGGCGCGCTCGCGCGGGCGATGGCCGTGCCGAAGGCCGCCCAGCAGACTGCAGGGGTGACGATCCAGACGCTGGCCGTGCTCGCGAAGGACCACCCGGACAGTTTCTCCGTGCAACTCGCGTACGGACAGGCGCTCCACAAGACGGGCGACCTCGGCGCCGCGCGACCTGCCCTTGAGCGTGCCGCCGCCCTCGCGCCGATGGCGCAGGGGGAGGCGAGTCCGCGCGCACTTCTGGCCGACATCGCCGAGCAACAAGGCGACACCACCCGGGCCCGTGAAGAACTCCGCCAACTCCTGACGTGGGATCACGACAACGTCGTGGCCGCCCGCCGCCTCGTCACGCTGTCGCGCTCGGCGAAGGACAACGCGTCCGAAGCGGTCGCGTTGCGCGTGATTGCCGACACCGATCCGTTTGACGCGTCCGCACACGCCGCGCTCGCGCAACAGGCGCTGGCACGCAAGGACTACGCGGGGGCGCTGGTGGAACTGCTCGCCTCGCTGGCGCTCGGGCCGCCCAATCTGGCCGAGGCGCACGCCGACGTCGCCGAGGCCTATCTCGGCCTCGGCCGGAAAGACGACGCGCGGAAGGCGGCACTCAAGGCGCTGGAACAGGCGCCGACATACTCGCGCGCGCAGGACCTGCTGCTCGCCGCGATTGGAGGTCTGTAATGCGCGCGTGGTGTCTCGTCAGCGCGATGTGTCTCTCCCTGGTCGCTTCGGCTGCGACCGCTCAACCCTCCCGCCACGCCGTCCTCATTCAGGGCGCGTCGGGAGAGCCCCAGTTCGCCACACAGCACCGCGGATGGCTGGACCAGGTCGCCAGCGCATTGAGGGACGGGTACGGCATCGCGCCCGACCATATCCACGTGCTTACTGAACAGCCGAAGGACGGGGAGCGCCGCGCCACGGCCGAGGAGGTCCGCGCGACGTTTGCCCGCCTGGCCTCCACAACGGCTGCTACGGACATCGTCTTCGTGTTCCTCGTGGGCCACGGCACCGGAGAAGGGGCGGCCGCAAAATTCAACCTGATGGGCCCCGACTTGACCGTCGCCGAGTGGAGTGCGCTCCTGACTCCGATTAAGGGCCGCGTGGTGTTTGTGAACACCGCCAGCGTCAGCTTTCCGTTTGCGGCCGGTCTCACCGGGGATCGCCGCGTCATCATCACGTCCACGGCGCAGCCGGCCCAACGCTACGCCACAATTTTTGCCGGCAGCTTTGCGCAGGCCCTGACGGCGCCACAGGCGGACCTCGACAAGGATGGTCGTACGTCGATCTGGGAGGCGTTTACCTACGCCTCACGGTTGCAGAAGGAGCACTTCGAACAGAAGGGGCTGCTGTCCACAGAGCGAGCGCTCATCGAGGACACCGGTGACGGCGTCGGCCGCGACGCCGCCTCGGTCACCGGCGACGATGGGATGCTGGCGACAATGACGTATCTGGATGCGAAGGTGGAAGCGCGGCCCACGGATCCGGCGCTGCAGATGTTGCTGCAGCGGCAGGACCTCCTCACGCAGCAGGTGGACGAGTTGCGCCGCAAGAAGCCGACGATGCCCTCGACGGAGTACGACGCCGCGTGGGAGAAGTTGATGATCGATCTCGCGACCCTCGGGGCTGAAATCAGGAAGAAGGGCGGAGGCTAAGGTCTGCCCACCGTGTCGAAGTGCTCCCATCGCGCGTGGTCGCGTGGGCGCACAACACGGGCCGTGGCGGCCGCCAGTGCCAGCGCGACGGCAGCGCCGACAAGCGGCACACGGGCGATCAGCAGCGTCATGATCCAGCTTCCGGCGATGAAGAAGGCCGGGATCTCGATGAGCGCAACGCCAAGAGAGAGCAGGATTCTGGCCGTCGGAAACAGGGCGATGTGGGCGCCCGAGACACCGGCGGTGATCGCGGCGAGGACGGCCATCGGCGAGCCCCCGAACCACGCACCGAGGCCGGCAGTTGCGGCCAGCATGACAAAACACCGTGCGCGTCCGAACTGATCCTCCACGGTTTCTCCCAGCACCAGCAGCGGGACGGTTGTCAGCCCGAGGAGGCCGGCGGTCAACATCGTCGGTGCGGCCCAGAGCACGAACGGCGCAGCGAGGGTGGCGGTCACCCAGGTGAGCACGGGACGGGATCGCGACGGGATTACGTCGCGCAGAGGAAAGCGCATACTTGAAGGCCCGGGCAGGGCCGGGACTGGTAATCGTATGACGTGTCGTGAGTGTGGGGCCACTATCGCTGCGAAGGCGATCGTTTGTTACAAGTGCGGGACCCCGACCGTGGAGGGCCCGGAAGTATCGCGCACTCCGAAAGCCGCCGGCGTCTCACCCAGGGTTGTGGTGGCGGTGGTGATCGCCCTTGCGGCGCTGGCGGCGGTGCTGTGGGCCGTGTTCAAGTAGACTGCGACGGCGATGATGCGCGAACCGCTCAGACTTGATGTGGCCGATACACTCGGGACGCGGGTGGTGCTGGTGGACCACACGCCCTTCACCATCGGCCGCCGCGAAACCAACGACCTCAGACTCAACGGCAGTGAAGTCTCCCGGGAACACGCCACGATTGACCTTCAGGACGGCGTCTACGTGCTGCGGGACCTGGAGTCCCGGTACGGCACCTTCGGCAACGAGGTCCAGGTCACCACGCAGACCATTTCGCCCGGGGATCGGATCCGGCTCGGCCGGGGCGGCGGGGCAGACCTGGCGTGCCACATCGGGACCGACACCATTTCGCTGTCGCGGTCGAACACCGGCGCCCGTGACGACCTCCGGCAGATTACGGCGTTGCTCGATGGATTCCGTTCGTTGGGGGCGGGGCGCGTGTTGCAGGAAGTGCTCGCGCTTGTGTTGGACGCGGCGATCGAGCTCTCAGGCGCTGAACGCGCGTTCATCATGCTGGCGACCCCCGAAGGCCGGCTGGAGTTCAAGTTGGCGCGCAGCCGCGGCAAAATTTCGCTGACCGATTCCACGTTCAGCGTCAGCCAGAAAATTCCCGAGGAAGTCTTCCGCGTCGGCCAGCGTCGCGTGGTGACCGACCTGCTCGACGGCGGGCTTGCCGATGTGCACCAGGGGACGGTGCCGCTCGGAATTCGACACATCGTGTGTGTGCCCCTCAACCTCGTGCAGTACGTGGATGCGGCGGATGCGCAGAGCGAGGACCGGCGGATCGGCGTGTTGTACCTCGACAGCCGCGAGAAGGGAGCGTTGCTCTCGGAAGTGACGCAGCGCGCGCTGGAGACGCTGGCGTCCGAGGCGTCGGTGGCCATCGAGAGTGCGCAGCTGTCCCGCGAAAAGCTTGAGAAGTCGAAAATGGAGCAGGAGATACGCATTGCGGCTGAGATTCAGCAGGCCCTGATGCCCAAGCCGCTCGCGACGCTCAAGTTCGTCGAGGCGGCCGCGGCATCGATTCCCTGTCGATCCATCGGGGGCGACTTCTTTGATTACCTCGACTTCGACGGGAAGGCGTTTGGATTCACGCTGGGGGATGTGGCCGGCAAGGGGCCGCCCGCCGCGTTGCTGTCGGCCCTGATGCAGGGGATGTTTGCATCGCAGGTCCACGGCTTCGAAGGGCCAGCCCCGTTTATCACCGTGGCGAATCAGGTGTTGTGCCGCCGCGGGATCGAGTCGCGGTTTGTCACGTTGATGATGGGCGTGGTCACCGTGGATGGCGTGCTGACGTACACCAACGCAGGGCACAATCCGCCGTTTGTGATGGGTCCCTCAGGCGTGCGACGTCTTGAGGACGGTGGACCGGTCGTCGGATTGCTCGAGTGTGCGCCGCACGCACAGGCGGAGGTGCAGCTGGTTCCCGGTGACACGGTGTTGGTCTTCAGCGACGGCGTGTCGGAGGCGCAGGACAGCGCAGGCGAGGAGTTCGGCGACGACCGGGTGCTCGCGTCGCTGCAGGCTGCCGCTGGTACCAATGCCCAGGCACTGGTGACACAGGTCTTTGATGCGGTCAGCGCCTTCACCGCCGGCACGGCGCAGGGCGACGACATCACGGCGATGGTGATTCGATACCTCGGACCGGGAGGCTCCCACTGAAGCGCGAGCGTGGTCGCGGGGTGGCGGGGCCGCTGGTGGTCTGGCTCCTGGTCGGCGTAGTGGTGGGCAGCGCCGTCTTTGACTGGTGGATGGGCGGTGCCATTCGCGACTTCCAGCTGCGCGTGGCGCAGTTTGAGTTGGGACGCGGCCCGGAGCCTTCGCTCGCTGCCCTGATGGCTGACGCGCGTCAGTCGGGATTGGTGCGCGCCGCGACGTGGGGAGGACTGGTGTCTGCCGCCGGCTGGCTGACGATCGCCTGGATGAGGATGAAGACGTAGGACACGAGAGCACGATGCACCCTTTGATTTACGACTGGAACACTGTGGACCCCACGCCGTCGCGCCCGGCGGTCCAACTTGACGACGAGACGTTGCGTGACGGGCTGCAGTCGCCGTCCGTGCAGACGCCGTCGATCGACGACAAGATTCGCATCCTCCATCTGATCGACGCCCTCGGGATTGACACGGCGAATATCGGGCTGCCTGGGGCCGGGCCTCACGTGGTCGCCGATGTCGAGCGTCTGGCGCGCGAGATTGCCGACAACCGGCTCCGGGTGCAGGCCAACTGCGCCGCGCGCACGGTGCTCGCGGACATCGAGCCGATTGCGCGAATCTCGCAGCGGGTGGGACTGCCCATCGAGTGCTGCGCGTTCATCGGGTCGAGTCCCATCCGGCAGTACGCCGAGGACTGGACGCTGGATCGACTGGTCGCGCTGACCGAGGAGGCCATCGGGTTTGCCGTGAAGGAGGGGTTGCCCGTCATGTATGTGACGGAAGATACGACCCGGGCGGACCCGGCCTCGCTGCAGCGGCTGTATACGGCGGCGATCCGGGCGGGCGCCTCCAGAGTCTGCATCGCCGATACCGTCGGGCACTCGACGCCGGCCGGTGCGGCGGCGGTGACACGGTTCATCAAATCGATTGTGGACGCGTGCGGGGGCGGGGTCGGAATCGACTGGCACGGCCACCGGGACCGTGACCTGGCGATCGCAAACTCCCTGGCGGCCTGGGAGGCGGGGGCCACGCGGCTGCATGGCGCGGCGCTGGGTATCGGCGAGCGGGTCGGGAACACGCCCATGGATGCGCTCCTGGTGAATCTCGTGCTCATGGGCGCCCGTGAGGCGGATCTGACGCACCTGACAGCCTACGCGGCCGTGGTGGCCGAGGCCTGTGGCGTCCCCATGCCGCCCAACTATCCGGTGCTGGGGAAAGACGCCTTCCGCACCGCCACCGGCGTCCACGCGGCCGCGGTGCTCAAGGCCTACAAGAAGCAGGACGCCGCGCTTGTGGACGCGGTGTATTCGGGGGTGCCGGCCTCGCTTGTGGGGCGGGAACAGGAGATTGAGATCGGTCCGATGTCGGGGAAATCGAACGTCGTGTACTGGCTGGAGCGGCACGGCCTGGCGGCGGATGAGGCCCGCGTCGAGCGGATCTTTGCTGTCGCGAAGAAGGCCCGCCGGGTGCTGACCGAGTCCGAGATGCGCGCGCTCCTCTGACGTCAGAGGGGAACGGCGTGATTTTCCCTCAAAAAAACCTGCTTTTCGTGCGAGACTATCCCGACGCGTAACGCGTCTTCCAAGGAGACGAGATGGCGAAGAAAGCTGCGAAGAAGGCTGCAAAGAAAGTCGCGAAGAAGGTCGTGAAGAAGGCGGCGGCGAAGAAGCCGGCGGCGAAGAAGAAGACGGCGCGGAAGGCCAATGCGGCATTCATGCGTCCGGTGACCCCGAGTGCCACACTGGCCGCGGTCGTGGGCGACAAGCCGATTCCGCGCACCGAGGTGACCAAGCGTCTGTGGGCGTACATCAAGAAGAACAACCTGCAGGACAAGGTCAACCGCCGCAACATCAAGGCGGACGACAAGCTGAAGGCTGTGTTCGGTGGAAAGAACACGGTCAACATGTTCGAAATGACCAAGCTCGTCGGCAAGCACCTCAAGTAAGCCCGTCGTCTTCGACGACACGACTCGCGGCGGCTGCTCGTGCAGCCGCCGCTTGTTTTTTGTACGGAGCACAAGGGCTTCAGCCCTTGTGTCAGTCCCAGGGGCTAAAGCCCCTGGGCTCCGAGGTATTGTTCGATGTCCGGCAACGCCGCGACGAGCACGTCGCCGACGATCTGGAGTGATTGTGCCGAGACGGCATTGAGGTCGTCACTGACCGTGTGCCAGTGGCCGCGCGCGATGAAGTGATTCAGGTCGATGATGTCCACCGAGGGAATCCCCGCACGCACGAAGTGCACGTGGTCGTCCTCGATCGTGGTGAGGACATCGCGGAAGATGTTCCCGTGCCCGAGGCGGCGGGCGGTGCTCCAGATGATGTCGGTCAGCCACACCGCCGAATGACTGTCGCGCTCGATCTGCAGATCGCGATGGCCGATCATGTCGACCAGGATCATCGCCTTGATCCGGGCGAGGGCGCCGGCCTTCTGCGCCGCCTGCACGTAGTACCGGCTGCCGTATGTCGAGTCGGTGTCGATGTCCCATTCGACAATCGCTTCCTCGCCGTCGAACCAGACAAACTCGTAGGTGAACTCCCGCGGCTGGTCCTTGAGGACCCGCGCGAGTTCGACCAGCAGCGCGGCGCTTGACGCGCCGTCGCTGGCACCCAGGAACACGATGTCCTTGTAGAGCTTCGTGTCGTAGTGGCCGGTCAGCAGGATCCGTTCAGGACGGCGGCCGGGCAGGACCGTGACGAGGTTGACCATCTCCACGGGGCCGATGGGGGTGGTGGCGACAAACGGCTGCTCCTCCACCGTCAGCCCCATCGCGGTGAGCTGGCGGGTGAGATACGCCCGGGTCTGCCGGATCCCCGTGGAGCCGGCAGGACGCGGCCCGATAGCGACCTGGGCCTTGAGGTGCTCAAAGGCCCGGGCGCCGTCGAACGTCGCCTTGACGGGCGCCTGGGGCGCTTGTGAGGCCGACGCACAGACGGTTGTTGCCAACACGCCGACCGCCACCAACAATCCTCGAACCATCTGCGTCCTCCTTCAGGGGCCTTTAGCCGCGCGCGGTCAGTGTGGCGTAGTCGCGCCGTGCCGAGCCGGTGTATATCTGCCGCGGGCGCGCGATCTTCTGGTCGTTGTCCCGCAGCATCTCGTCCCACTGCGCCAGCCAGCCCGCCGTGCGGGGGATGGCGAAGAGTACCGGGAACATGTCGAGCGGGAATCCCATGGCCTGATAGATCAGGCCCGAGTAGAAGTCCACGTTCGGATACAGCTTGCGGCTGACGAAGTAGTCGTCCTCAAGCGCAATCCGTTCGAGTTCAAGGGCGATGTCGGTCAGCGGGTTTCGGCCGGTCACCTCAAACACACGATCGGCCGTCTCCTTGATGATGCGCGCGCGTGGGTCGTAGGACTTGTAGACACGATGGCCGAAGCCCATGAGCCGGCCCTCGCCGCCCTTGACGCGCTTGATGAACTCGGGCACATGGTTGACCGAGCCAATCTCCTTGAGCATGTGGAGGACGGCCTCGTTGGCGCCTCCGTGCAGCGGGCCGTACAACGCGGCGGCCGCGCCCGCCAGTGACGCATACGGGTCGGCCTGTGAGCTGCCGATGCCGCGCATCGCGCTGGTCGAGCAGTTCTGCTCGTGGTCGGCATGCAGGATGAACAACACGTCCAGCGCCCGCTCGAGCACCGGGTGCGGCTTGTACTTGAGCTCCGTCATCTTGAACAACATGTTCAGGAAGTTGCCGGTGAAGCTCAGGTCGTTGTCCGGGTAGATGTACGGCCGGCCGATCGAGTGCCGGTAGGCGTAGGCCGCAATGCTGGGCACCTTGGCAATCAGCCGCCGCACCTGCAGGCGCCGCGAATCGGCGTCACTGATGTTCTTGGCGTCCGGGTAGATGGTCGAGAGGGCGCCGGCCGTCGACAGGAAGATGCCCATGGGATGGGCGTCGTACTGGAACCCCTCCATGAACTTCTTGATGTTTTCGTGCAGCATCGTGTGCAGCGTGATCTCCCGCGTCCACGAGTCGAGCTGCGCCGCGTTCGGCAACTCGCCAAACAGAATCAGGTAGGCCGTTTCCAGATACGTGCTGTGTTCGGCCAGCTGGTCAATGGGGTAGCCGCGGTATTCGAGAATGCCCTTGTCCCCGTCGATGTAGGTGATGCTGCTCCGGCAGGACGCGGTGTTCTGAAAGGCGGGGTCGTACGTCATCAGGCCAAAGTCGTCGGCGGACGCCCTGATCTGGCGCAGGTCCATGGCACGGATGGTGCCGTCGGTAATGGGCACTTCGTAGTGTTTGCCCGTGCGGTTGTCAGTGATTGTCAGTGTGTCGGCCATAGGGAACGCGCGCGCCTTTTACGAATCAAACGACCCCGGCGGAGCGTCCTCGTCGGACGGCTCCTGATCGGGGGCAACGGAGGGACCCGGCACCCGGTAGTCTCCCTGCAGCCAGCGTCCCAGGTCAGCCATCCGGCACCGCTCACTGCAGAACGGATGCCACTGGCTGTCGATGGGCTGCTGGCGGCAGTAGACACACGTGAGTGCCGACATGCCCCTATTGTAGAACCAGAACCGGGTCTGGGGTTATTGATGCCGGACGTCTTTTGCCGAGACCATGAAGATCACGTCCTCGGCGACGTTGGTGGCGTGGTCCCCGATGCGCTCCAGATGGCGGGAAATGAGGATCAGGTCGAGCGCCGGTTCGATGGTGGCCGAGTCCCGCAGCATGTATCCCAGCAGCTCACGGAACACCGCCGTCTTCAGCTCATCCAGGGCATCGTCCTGCGTGAGCACGTGCTGGGCCAGCTCGGGGTCGCGGCGCACGAAGGCGTCGAGCGCGTCCCGGAGCATGTCCTGCGCCAGCTCCGCCATCCGGGGGATGTCGATGAGTTCCTTGACGGGCGGGTGCTGGAGATACCGGCGGACGGCCTCCGAGATGTTGACCGCGAGGTCGCCCACGCGCTCCAGATCGGTGTTGATCTTGACGGCGGCGACAATGGCGCGCAGGTCGACGGCCATGGGCTGGTGCAGGGCGAGGAGCTTGAAGCACCGGTCGTCGATGTCGATGTGGAGCTGGTTGATCGCGGCGTCGCCGACCAGGACCTTCTCGACCAGGGGGCCGTCGCGTTCCACGAGCCCGCGTACGGCCAGGCGCAGCCGGTCTTCGGCGAGGCCACCCATTTCGAGCAGCCGGCCCTTGAGTTCGTCGAGTTCTTCCTGAAAGTGCCGAACGTGGCGTTCCATACTGTTCCCCGCGGGCTTAACCGAAACGCCCAGTAACGTAATCCTCGGTCAATTTCTCCGCAGGATTGGTGAAAATTGTTTCGGTCGGCCCGTATTCCACGAGCCCGCCGAGCCAGAAGAACGCGGTGGCGTCGGAGACACGCGCGGCCTGTTGCATATTGTGCGTGACGATCACAATCGTATAGTCACGTTTGAGCTGGTAGATCAGTTCCTCGATGCGCTGGGTGGCAATCGGGTCGAGGGCCGACGCCGGTTCGTCCATCAGCAGGATTTCCGGCTGGATGGCGAGCGCGCGCGCGATACAGAGGCGCTGCTGCTGCCCGCCGGACAGCGCCAGCGCGGAGGCGTGCAGCCGGTCCTTGACCTCGTCCCAGATGGCGGCGGCCTTGAGGCTTTCTTCGACCCGGCCTTCCAGTTCGCCCCGGTTCGTCGCCAGGTTGTTGATGCGAAGGCCGTAGGCGACATTCTCAAAAATCGACTTCGGGAACGGATTGGACTTCTGGAACACCATGCCCACCCGGCGGCGGAGGTCGACGACGTCGGTGCCCGGGCCGTAGATGTCCTTGCCATCGATGGTGACCGTCCCCTCAACGCGGGTGCCCGGAATGATGTCGTTCATACGGTTCAGCGTGCGGAGGAACGTACTCTTGCCGCAGCCCGAGGGGCCGATGAACGCGGTGACCAGATTGGCGTTCAGGGCGATGGAGATATCGGACAGGGCCTGCGTGGCCCCGTAGAAGAAGTTCATGCCGGTGACGGCAATCTTCACCGGCGTGTCCGGTTTGGCCTGACCGGCCGTCAGCGTTGACAGGGAGCGGAGCGGAGTCGTCATGTCCGGGCTTTCTGAAAGTGGTCGCGCAGGACCACCGCGATCGAGTTCATGGTGAGCAGGACCAGCAGCAACACGATGATGCCGGCGGCCGCGTTCTCAAGAAACGGCGCCTGCGGGCGCGAGACCCAGTTGTAGATCTGAATCGGCAACACGGTGAATCGTGAGTCCAGGCCGGTGGGCGCGAAGGGGATGTAGGTCAGGGCGCCGATCGTGATGAGCGGCGCGGTTTCGCCGATGGCGCGGGACATCGCCAGAATGAGCCCGGTGAAAATCCCCGGCAGCGCGCCCGGCAGCACCTGATGCCAGATGGTCTGCCATTTGGTCGCGCCGAGCGCATACGACCCCTCACGCGCCGACATCGGCACGGTGCGGAGCGCCTCACGAGTCGACAGAATCACCACGGGAAGCACCAGCAGCGCGAGGGTGGCGGCTCCAGCCAGAATGCTCGGACCCAGGTTCATCCACCGGACGAACAAGCCCAGACCCAGCAACCCGTAGATGACCGAAGGGACACCGGCGAGATTCGCGATGTTCACTTCGATGATGCGAGCAAGGCGTCCGCCGCCGCCGTATTCTTCAAGGTAAATCGCCGCGCCAATGCCCATGGGCAACGTCAGGGCGGCGGTGACCACCATGACGTAGAGGCTGCCAATCAGTTGCGGATAGATACCGGCCGAGGCCGGAAACCTCGACGGCGGGTCCGTGAGGAACTGCCAGCTCAGGCGGCCCGAACCATCCGAAAATACGTCGGCAAGCAGCGCGCCGAGGGTGACCAGGGCGAGCGCCAGGACCAATAGTCCCGCGGCCTGTAACAGACGGTCACCCATCAGTACACCTCCCGGAACCGGCGTCGCAGCCAGTTGCTGGCCATGTTGAGCGCAAACGTCATCAGAAACAGCAACATGCCGACCGCAAAGATGGTCCGGTACTGGAGGGACCCCGACGGACTGTCGCCCAGACTGACCTGAACAATGTAGGCGGTCATCGTTTCGACCGACTCCAGCGGGTTGAGCGTCATGCGCGGCTGCTGGCCGGCTGCAATCGCCACGATCATCGTTTCGCCAATCGCCCGCGACATCGCCAGAATGAACGACGCCGAGATCCCCGAGAACGCGGCCGGGACGACGACGCGCAAGGCGGCCTGCATCCGGGTCGCGCCTAGGGCGTAGGCCCCCTCCCGCAGTCCGTTCGGCACGGCATGCAGGGCATCCTCAGAGAGCGACGAGACCAGCGGCAGAATCATGATGCCCATCACCAGGCCGGGACTCAGCGCGTTGAACGCCGACATCGACGGGAACACCTGCTGCTGCAGCAGCGGCGTGACATACAGGAGCGCGAAGTAGCCATACACGACCGTCGGGATGCCCGCCAGCACCTCGAGGACGGGCTTGACGACGCGCCGGACGCCGGCTGGCGCGTACTCGCTCAGGTAGATGGCCGCGAGCACGCCGGTGGGCAGTGCGACGAGCATCGCGATGGCCGACACCAGCATGGTGCCGGCCACCAGGGGCAGGACGCCGAACTGCTGATCCGAGAACAGCGGGGTCCAGACCGTGCCGAACAGGAAGTCCGTGACCGGCACGTCGCCGAAGAACTCGAATGTTTCAAACGCGAGCACCGCGATGATACCGGCGGTGACAACCACCGACGCCGCCGCGCACGCGAAGAGCAGACGCTCGATCACGAACTCGAGGCGTCTGCGCCAGGGACGTGTCACCGGGTGCCGCCCTGCAGCCGCTCTTCAAGCGTTTTCGGCGTGTGGTCATCGGCCGGGAACATGGTGCCCTTGGTGCGCGAGGCGTACCGCGCGTTCACCGCAGCCGCTTCGGCATCGGCGAGCGCCACGAAGCCCACTTCCTTCGTCAGCGTGAGCGTGTTGGCCAGGTAGAAGTCCACGAAGGCCCGCACTTCCGGACGCGACTCAAGTTGCGCCGCGTTGACATAGATGAACATCGGGCGCGAGAGCGGACGATACGTGCCGCCACGAACAGTCTCGAACGACGGCTGGATGGGACCCACCCCGTTGTCCGGATTTCCATCGTCGACACCAAGCAGCTTCAACTTGTCCTGGTTTTCGACGTAGTAGGCGAGCCCCATGAACCCGAGGGCGAGTTCGTCGCCGGCGACACCCTGCACAAGCACGTTGTCGTCTTCGCTCGGGGTGAAGTCTCCACGGCTGGCCTTGGCTTTGCCGTTGATGACTTCCGTGAAGTAGTCGAACGTGCCGGAGTCGGCGCCGGCGCCGTAGAGGCGGATGTCACGGTCGGGCCAGCCGGCGCGCACCTGACTCCACTTGAGGATCTTGCCCTGGGCATCAGGCTCCCACAGGCGCTTGAGCTCGACCACCGTGATGTCGTTCGCCCAGGTGTTCTTCGGATTCACCACCACCGCCATGCCGTCGTAGGCGACAGGCAGTTCGATGAATTCGACACCGGCCTTGGCGCACTCCGCAATTTCGGACGCCGAGATGGGCCGGGACGCATTGGAGATCGCGGTTTCGACGCGACAGAACTTCTTGAAGCCGCCGCCCGTGCCGGACGTGCCGACGGTCACCGGCATGCCGGCGTTCTGAATCTGGAACTCCTCGGCGACCGCTTCGCTGATGGGGAAGACCGTGCTGGAGCCGTCAAGCGCGATCACCGGCGACTGTTCCGTGGTGGAGCCGCCGCAGGCGGCGACCAGGGCGGAGGTGAATACTGTGGCGACGAGGAGTCGGAATCTCATGCCGAGGAGCGTACCGGCATCCGGTTTCGCACCAGTTTCGAACGTGTAAATTTCGTGTTACACGGCGCGGCTTCGAAACGAATCGGCCGGTTCAGCACCTTGGCCAGGGGGGCGGCGTGGCGGTTGGCGGCCCAGAGTTCGAGTTCGGGGTCACTGGACGTCCGCAGCCGGACCAGCAGATCGGTCTCGGTACGCTCGGTCTCCATGTCCTCGACCACCTGGGCGTGCGACCTGTCCAGCCCCTCGGCCAGCCGGAGCAGGGCGCCCAACACGCGAACAGCCTGGCGCCTGGTGGGCGGCAAAACCGCAAAGTCGGCATGCGACTTCTTGGGGGGCGACTGCCGGTGATACCGCGCGACGAGCCCCATCAACTGGATCTCATCGGGATCAAATCCGCGAAGGTCGCCATGCTGAATCAGATACTGCGAGTGTTTGTGGTGGCGTTCGTAACTGATGTGCGCCCCGATGTCGTGGAGCAGGGCGGCGAATTCCAGCCATTCACGCGCGTCGGCGCCAAGCTGGTGGTCCGGCTGCGTCGCATCAAACAACGCCAGCGCCGTCCGTGCCACCTGCTGCGCGTGTGGGACCACGTACCGACAGCGTTCGGCGAGTTCGATCACACTGCGGCGCCGGACGTCCGGGTAGCGCTCCACGGTGCGGATGTGGGCGCCATTTTTCTTGATGTAGTCGAGGATCAGCCCCTCGCGAAGCGCAAAGTCGCACAGGGTCAACGCCTCTGCGCCGAGGCTCTCGAGCAACGTGTCGAGCAGGACGGCGCCGGCGACGGTCACATCGGCACGCCGCGGGTCGAGCCCGGGCAGCGCCAGCCGCTCCTCAAGCCTCAGGGAGGTCAACTGCCGCCGGACACGTCCGAATGCCTTCGCGGGAATGCGTCGGTTCCGCAGGTCGCCCCCGTCTCGAAGCCGCTCGCTGGCCAGCACACTCAGCGCCTGAATGGTGCCGGACGTGCCGATGACTCGATGAAATCCGCGACGGACGAGTGCCTTGATGTGGCCGGCCGTCTGCCGGCGGATGTGCCGCACCATCTTCTCTTCGTCGGCCGAGGAGAGGGGATCGCTCGTGACAAACCGTTCCGTCAGGCGGATGACGCCAACCTTGAAGCTCTCTCCAATCTGCATCCGGGCCGCGGTCCCGTAGGTGATCTCCACGCTGCCGCCGCCGATATCCACCACGACTGAGGCATTGCCGCCGACGCCCGCAGCATAGGCGGCCGCCAGGTGAATCAGGCGCGCTTCCTCCTTGCCGGAGATGATGCGCACGCGGATCCCGAGCTCCCGCCGCACGGTCGCGACAAAGTCGCCGCCGTTTTCGGCCTCCCGGACGGCGCTGGTCGCGGTCGCCAGAATTTCATCCACTTCGTGGGTCTGCGCCAGCCGCTTGAAGCGGGCCAGCGTCTCGTAGGCCGCGGTGACTGCGGTGGGGGCCAGGCGCCGGCCATCGAGGCCGCCGGCTCCGAGCCGGACCATTTCCTTCTCGCGGTCCACGACTTCAAACGACAGGTCCGGCCGTACGCGAACCACGATCATGTGCACGGAGTTAGTGCCGATGTCGATGGCCGCCAAACGCATTGTTTACGCTTTCGTTACACGGGATCCGGACAGAATGGGCATGCTACCACGATGGTTCCAGACGTCCTGACGCGCGCACTCGTGCCACGGCTGACGCAGTTCTCCCGGGAACTCGCCGGCGCGCGGCGTGGCTCCGTGCGTGGTGTGCATCAATCACGCGTCGCGTCCCGGCGACTGCGTGAAGGCCTCGCCGCGCTCGAGGCCGTGGTGCCCGACGATGAGCATCGGCGGGCGGTGCGGGCGCTCCGCGAGATGGCGCGGGCGTTGGGCGCGGTTCGCGAGTGTGACGTGACCATCGCGCTCGTCGGCACGTATGCAGCGCGTCATGACTGGCCGGCGACTGTCGTCGCACAGGTGCTCCAGTCGTCGCAGGAAGATCGGAAGCGTCGCCGCCGGGAGTTGCTCCGTGTGCTCGCCAACACACGTCGTCGCCGGGCCGTGGCGCAGGTGAAATCGCTCCTGCCGCAGATTTCCACCCCCGAGTCCCGCCGGGCCGTCAGCGAGGCGGCCGTGCACCGGCGCCGCACCCGCGCGACCGCGCTGGCAAAACACCTGCGGCACCTCGGGACGCTGTACGTGCCGGACCAGCTGCACGCAGTCCGCCTGGCGACGAAGAAGCTGCGGTACGCGCTGGAGTGGGAGCAGCAGGTCGGTCGCAGAGCCTGGGTGCGGGAACGGCGGTTGCTGGAGAAGGCGCAGGAGGCCCTTGGCGCGTGGCACGACGTGCTCATTCTTCAGGAGCGGCTGCACCGGCTTCGACGGTCCGGCGACTGGCCGCGTCTCACCACCTCCGACCTCAAGCACATGGCGGCGCAACTGGAGCGGGAGTGCCGGGCACACCACGCGCTGATCCTGGCGATGTGCCCGGCGCTGGCACGGCTGGCCAAGGCGGCGAATCGATGAGGGTGTACCTTGTGCGGCATGCGATCGCGGAACCTCGCGGCCCGGTGTGGCCGGTGGATGACGACCGTCCCCTGACGCCGCGCGGTATTGAACGCATGCGCGAGATCGCCCTCCGCCTCGCCGATCGTGGCGTGCAGGTCGAGCGCATTTGGTCGAGTCCAATCCTCCGGGCTCGTCAGACGGCGGACCTGCTCGCGCCGCTGTGGACCACAGGGCGTGTGGTGGACGAGGTGGCCGAACTGGCGACCGGCTGTGCGCCCGCACGCGCTGGGGAAGCGCTGGCCGCGCGTCCCCCGTGTGCGAGTGTCGCGCTCGTGGGCCACGAACCCCAACTGGGCGCGCTCGCCGCGTGGATGATTGGCGCCGAGGCGCCGCTGCCGTTCAAGAAGGGCGGGGTCGCGCGTGTGGACTTTGCCGACGGCATTGCGGCCGGTGAGGGGAAGCTCGCGTGGCTCGTTACGCCGAAGCTCGTCCTGGCGGATTGACGGCAGCCCTGTCGAACCCTGGACCCTGGACCTACACCAACGTTCCGGGTTTCACGACGCCACCCTTCGGCACGATGATGATGCCGTTGCGGATGTGATAGCCGTCGCCGTCCACGTCCTGAATGCCGCGTTCGTTCACCAGTCGCGCACCATCCCCGATGCGCGCGTTTTTGTCGACGATGACCTTGTCGAGCACGGCGTCTTTGCCGATGCCCAGCGGCAGATCGGACAGCCGCTCGTCATAGTTGTCGGCCCCCAGCAGCACCGACCGCGAGACCGTCGCTCCGTGGCGAATGGCCGTCCTGATACCGATGACACTCTCGCGAATCGTGCAGGAGTCGAGATAACACCCCTCGGCAATGATCGATTCGTCGATCGTGCAGCTGTGCATCCGCGAGGCCGGCAGGAAACGCGGGCGCGTGAAGATCGGCCGCGTCGGGTGGAAAAAGTTGAAGGGCGCGCCGCGACGCGTGAGCATGAGGTTCACGTCGTAGAACGCCTGCACGGTGCCGACGTCCGCCCAGAAGCCCCGGTAGAAGTGCGCCTGCACCCGATGTGTGTCGAGTGCGTGCGGAATGATTTCCTTGCCGAAGTCCACGGCGCGATCGCGCGCCAGCACTTCGTGCAGCACGTCGCGCGAAAACACGTAAATGCCCATGGACGCGAGGAACGGCTTGTCGGGACTCAGCCCGGCAGCCGGGCCGGACGGCATGGACGCGTGCAATTGTGAGAGCCGCTCGGCGTTGGGTTTTTCGTCGAACCCCACAACCTGCGCTTCTGTGTCGCAGCGCAGAATACCCATCTGCGTCGCGTCTTCGGCCGTGACGGGTTGCGCGGCAATGGTGATGTCGGCGTTGCGATCGATGTGGGATTCGATCAGCTCGGCGAAGTCCATGCGATACACATGGTCGCCGGCAAGAATCAGGTAGTAATCCGCGTCGATGTTCCGGAAGTGCCGCGTGGCCTGGCGCACCGCATCGGCCGTGCCCTGAAACCACTGTTCGCCTTCCGGAGTCTGTTCGGCGGCCAGCACCTCGATGAAGCCTTCCGAGAAGTTGTCGAGGCGATAGGTCTGCGCGATGTGCCGATTGAGCGACGCCGAATTGAACTGCGTCAGCACATAGATGCGCTTGAGCCCGGCGTGCAGACAGTTGCTGATCGGAATGTCGATCAACCGGTACTTGCCGCCCAGCGGCACAGCGGGCTTCGACCGGAGGTGGGTGAGCGGGAACAAACGGGTGCCACGGCCACCCCCGAGCACAATCGTCAGCACGTCCTGCATCGGCGTCATTCTATCCCCGGGAAGCTTGGCTGTGACGTTCCTGTTACAGGCCACGGATACCATGCCCACATGAAGCACCGTGTACACGTGATGTGGCTGGGACTGGTCGTGGTTGCGGCCGCATCGTGCGGCGGGGGGGAACCCGCTCCGCCCACTCCGCTCGCCCCCATCACTCCAGACCGCGTGACCGCCGCGGTCACGGACGATGCGGATGACCCGGCGATCTGGCTGCATCCCGCAGACCTCTCGCGCAGCCTCATCATTGGCACCAACAAGGTTGCTGCTCCGACCGGGGCGCTCGTGGTGTTTGGCCTCGATGGCGCCATGCGGCAGACCGTGGCGGGGATCGATCGGCCGAACAACGTCGATATGGAACACGGCGTCACGCTCGATGGTCGCACCATCGATGTCGCGATCACCACCGAGCGCCTGCAGCATCGGCTGCGCGTGTTCGAGATCCTGAAGGACGGCTCGGGACTCGCCGAACTCGGCATCATCCCGGTACTCGACGGACAGTCGGGGGACTTCGCCGAACCCATGGGCATCGGGCTCTACAGACGTCCGTCTGACGGTGTCTTGTTCGCCGTCGTGGCTCCGAAGCTGGGACCCGCCGCGAACTATCTGTGGCAATACCGGATTGACGGCACGGCAGGTGGGGGCGTGACCGGCACGCTCGTCAGACGCTTCGGCAACTTCAGCGAAAAAGGCGCCGAACCAGGCGAGGCCGGCGAGATCGAGGCGATCGTAGTGGACGATGCGCTGGGGTATGTGTATTACGCGGACGAGCGCCACGGGATCCACAAGTGGCATGCCGATCCGGATCACGCCGATGCGTCGCGTGAACTGGCGGTGTTTGGGCTCGACAACTACCAGATGGATCGCGAAGGGCTCGCCCTGTACGTGAAGGCGGACGGCACCGGCTACCTGGTGTCCACTGACCAGGTTCCCGGTGGCTCAACGTTCAAGTTGTACCGTCGGGAAGGGGAGCCAAATGCCCCCCACCGGCACGTGGTCATCGCGGAGGCGCGGACGACAGCCGACGCCACGGACGGCATCGAAGTGACATCAGCGCCACTGCCGGGGTTCCCTCAGGGTGTGCTCGTCGCGATGAATTCGAACGCGAAGAACTTTGCGCTCTTTGCGTGGGAACGCCTGTTTCCGGGCCGAAACTGAGCGTCACTGACTTGTTACGAAGAGTTTACATGCGGGAGGCTCGTGTACTGCGATAACTAACGCACTACACGAGCGAGAAGGAGCACAGATGGAAACCCGCGAACGCACGACCTCCGGCCACACCGAGATGCTGATCGTGACCAAGACAGCGAATGGGTGGGAGGTGCGGGAAACGCATGACCGGACGGTCGTGCGCACCCAGGAATACACGGACTGGCACCGGGTCGAGCGTGCCCTGCAGGTGTTTGACCTGCAGGCGTTGCCGGCTTATTCCACGAATCGATAACCGAGGCCCACGACGGTCTCGATCTGCGGTCCCACGACGCCGAGTTTCGAACGAAGGCGGCCGACGTGGACGTCCACCGATCGCGTCTCCACGTAATGGTCGTAGCCCCACACGCGTTCCAGCAGTCGATCCCGTGACAACACGCGATTGCGGTTCTCGACCAGGCACTTGAGCAGCTCGAACTCGCGGCGTGTCAGCCGCACGGATTCGCCGTCCACCGCGACAACCACCGCATCAAAATCCGCAAACAGATGCGCGCCCTGATAGACCTGGGCCTCGCTGCCGGCCTCGTTCGCCTTTCGGCGCAGCACGGCGCGCACGCGGGCGGCCAGCTCACGGAGGCTGAACGGTTTGGTGATGTAGTCATCCGCTCCGAGATCGAGGCCTGTGACCCGGTCGGTTTCCCCGGTCCTGGCCGTCAACATGATGATGGGCAGTTGGGCCGTGGCCGGCTTGGCGCGCAGCAGCCGGCACACCTCGGTGCCTGACATCACCGGCAGGTTCAGGTCGAGAATCATCAGGTCCGGGATCTGCTCGTTTACCGACTTCAGTGCCGCGTCCCCGCTGTTGACCACCCTGACTTCCACATCACCGGCACGTTCCAGGCTGTGTTTGATCAACCCAGCAATATCCACTTCATCGTCAACAACAAGTATTCGGGTCGGGCTGGTGGCTGGCATTGCCAGCTCAGAGTAGAAAGGCCCGGTTTCCGGGACGTGTCGTGGCCGTTAATTTGACGTAACGCCTGAGTCCGCCCAGGGCCCGCTAGGCGGCGGCCAGAATCACCCGCACGGCCAGCAGGCCCAGCGTCACCGCCGTGGTGCCCTCCAGGATGACGCGCGCGCGGGGGCTCGCCAGCACGTGCCGCAGTCGATCGAGTGAGACCGCCCAGGCGGTGTGCACGGCGAAGGCCAGACCCACATGGGTGGCGGCCAGCCCCACGTAGTAGCCGGTGTCCGCCGACGCGGGCACAAACGACGGCACAACCGCGAGATAAAACGTCGCAATCGACGGATTCAGCAGATTCACGGAAAGGCCTTCACGCCATGCGTGGTGGGCCCGAATGGGATCGCTCGAGGCCAGGATGGCGCTCGAGGCGGGCAGCGCCCGATGACTGATGACGCGTCGAAGACTCTGGATCGCGAGCCAGGCGAGATACAGACCGCCGGCCAGCTGGATGGCGGCGAACAGCCGCGGAGAACGGGTGAGCACCACCGCGAGCCCGAGTCCTGCGACGGCCGCATGGGTACTGTTGCCCGCTGCGGCACCGATGGCGGCCCACACCCCGCTGCGCCAGCCGCCGGCCAGTGCGTTGCGAACGATGACGGCGGTGGTCGCGCCCGGTGTGATGACCAGGGCCGCAGTCAACGCAAAGTACGTGCTGAACATCGTGTCAGGCTGACGTGACGTCCGGCAATTCGACCGTGACTGACGCACCGCCTCCGTCACGATTACGCGCGGACACCCGGCCGCCGTGCAACTCGACCAGATGTCGCACGATCGACAACCCCAGCCCGGTGCCGCCGGGATCGCGTGGATCGCGCGTGCGCGATCGGTCGACGCGGTAAAACCGTTCGAAGATGCGCGGGAGTTCCGTCTCCGGGATGCCCGGCCCGCGGTCGTGTACCTCGACGATGACAGCGTCGGAGGACCGCGTGACGGTGATGTCGATTCGCGCGTCGTCCGGGCTGTAGTTCACGGCGTTTTCGAGCAGGTTGCGGAACACGTCGTGCAGCTTGGCGGGATCCGCATTGCATGCCGCTGCATCCGGTGCCACATCGACCTGGACGGTGATCCCCCGGGCGGTGATTGTGGCTTCCATGTCGCCGCACACCTGATTGAGCAGCGCCGGCAGCTGAATCAGCGCGCGCTGGATCTGCTCCTGCCGCGCGTCGAGGCGCGCCAGGCGCAGCAGGTCGTTCACGAGCCGTTCCATGCGCGAGGCGTGGCGCGCAATGATGCCAAGAAACGTCCGTGTCTGCGCGGCGTCGGATGGGCCGTCCGTGAGGGCTTCGACGTAGCCGCGAATCGCCGTGAGTGGTGTGCGCAGCTCATGGGAGACATTCGCGACAAAGTCGCGGCGGACCTGGTCGGCGCGACGCAGATCCGTGATGTCGTGCAGCACGAGGACGGCGCCGCCGCCCCGCGCAGCTTCGACGGGAACCACGCGGGCGATAAACGACCGGCGGGAGTCGCGATCGAGCTGGACCTCAATCGGGGAGGGCGTCTGGCCCGACAGGGCAGCGGTGAGCTGCGCGGCAATGTCGGGGTGTCGCACGATCTCGAGGATGTGCAGCCCGCGCGGGTCGCCGGTCAGCCGGAGCATCGATCGGATCGCCGGATTTGAGACGACGAGTCGCCCCTGTGCAGTGACGAGCAGCGCGCCCTCGACCATGCCCTGAAGGATCGCGGCCATGTGGGCGCGCTCACGCGCGACGTCCTCAAGCCGCGTACCCAGATCGCGTGCGGTCTCATCAAGTACGCGCGCGACGGCGCCAATCTCGTCGCGTCCGAAGTCGCGGACCGGCGTCGAAAAATCGCCGGCCCGGTATTGCCCGGCGACCGTCGCGATGGCCTGCACCCGCCGGCTCAGCCACACCGACGTGCCCCACGTGAGCAGCACGGCGGCGATCAGGCCGACGGCAAGGCCCATCCAGACAAATCTGCGCGCGTCGGCGATCTGTGCATCCACTCCAATGAGCGGGAGGCCAAGCCGTACAATGCGGATAGGGCCCCTCGGCACTCGTGCTGCCGCATACATCGTCTGAATTCCGGTGGTGGAACTCTGTCGGATGGCGACGCCGGTGCCGGTGGCGAACGCGGACTGCACTTCCTCGCGACCCAGGTGATTCTCAATTGAGGAGAGACGCAGGTCGTCGACGTCGGAGTCGCCGACGACAGTGCCGTCCTCAAGCAGGAGTGTGACGCGCGCCGAGACCAGCGATGAAAGGGCTGCCGCCTCGCGATGCGCCGCGGAGGCGTCCGGCCACGCGGCGACCAGCGGAGCCATCAGACGGACCTGCCGCAGCAGGGAGGCCTCGATGTCCGTCGTCATGGTCCGGCGCAGGGAGGTGGTGACGAGCGCCGTGGAGGCGGCCAGCGCCAGGGTGCAGGCGACGAGCAGGGCGACGAATGTACGGGTGCGGAATGTCACGGCACCGGGGCAGGGTCTTCGAGCTTGTAGCCGAACTGTTTGATCGTGGCGATCGCTGCACCCAGGTAGGGCACTTTTTCACGCAGCCGCCGGATGTGGACATCCACCGTGCGAGTGCCGCCGGTGTACTGATAACTCCACACGTCGGTCAACAGCAGGTCGCGGGAGAGCACACGGCCGCGGTGTTCGATGAGGTACTGCAACAGGAGGAATTCCTTGGCGGTCAGTGTGATCTCCTCACTGCCGAGCGTCACCAGATGCCGGTCGAGATCGATGGCGAGCGGGCCATAGGTGAGGAGCTTCGTGGTGGAGACAGGGCGCTGAACGCGGCGCAGGAGCGCCCCGACGCGTGCGACGAGTTCCTTCGGACTGAAGGGTTTGGTGAGGTAGTCGTCGGCCCCCAGTTCGAGTCCGCGGACACGGTCGGCTTCTTCGCCGCGCGCCGTGAGCATGATGATCGGAATCGCCGCAGTCGAGGCCTCGCCGCGCAGCGCCTGACAAACGTGGAGTCCATCCATGCCGGGCAGCATCAGGTCCAGGATCACGGCGTCCGGCGGCGTGTGACGCGCCTGGCGCAGACCGTCGCTGCCGTTGCCGAGCACGATCACCGTATGGCCCGCGCCCTTCAGATAGTGTTCGATCAGTTCGGCGATATCGGGGCTGTCTTCAACAACAAGGATGCTGGCCACGGAATCATTCTACGGGTTTGATGACGCGATGCCGTTCTTTCGCCGGATTGCCCGCCAGCGGCGGCAGTGAGAATGGGGCCGCCGCGTGCTCGGCGAAGCGGGCTTCCTGCTCCTCCTGATCCGCCGCCCGCCGGTACTTCAGCAGGATGATGCCGTCGTCGGCCAGCAGTTGTTCGAAGCTGGGGACCTCCTTCAGGAGGCGGATGTGCTGCTCGTCGGAGCAGAAATCCATCACCTTTTCGACGCCGGCCCGGTTGTACCAGCTCCGCTCAAACAGCACGGATTGACCGGCGTCCGGTGTGCTTCAGCCACCGGACAAGGTTGTTCAACTCCTCCTCCAGCGGCTCCAGCGCTTTCTCGTACGCCTTCTTCTTCAGTGCTCTTTGGACCGCAGGACTCCTGGACCCTGAACTACTGGACTACGCTGAGACTCTTGGTGGTCTTCCAGTCGCCACGCGTGAAGTCCGGAAAGTCCTGCGCTGCACCGTTTTCGCGGACGGACTTCTCCGACAGCGGTCCGACAGCCGACCACGCGCACCCTTCATACACGTTCTGATCGAGCGGCTGTCCACCGCGCAGGCATTCGATGATGCGATACAGCATCAGGAAGTCCATCCCGCCATGCCCGCCCATGGTCTTGGCGAGTTCTCCGGCACGCTTCCAGAGCGGGTGCTCGTACTCGGCGGTGATCTTTGCGAACTCCTCACCCTGCGCCCACTGGTGCGCCCGATTGAGGCCTTCGATGGAGAGCCGGTTGGGGAAGCCGGTGAGCGTGCCTCTGGTGCCCTGAATCAGATTGTGCCGGGTGTAGGGGCGCGGGGAGGTTTCATCCCACTGGACCATGATCGTTCTGCCCTGCACGGTCTTGATGATGGACGTGTTCATGTCGCCGCCGCGGCTGAAGTCGAGCTTGTTCCACTTGTGGTCGGGGGCGAAGTGTTCCTTGCCGTACAAGGTGCGGCCGCGGCCGGGCGAGGAGAACGACGACAGGCGGCCGAACTGGTCCTCTCCGCGCGCGAGGCTCATGTACTGCGCCACCGGACCGAGTCCGTGACACGGGTAGAGATTGCCGTTGCGTTGTGCGTAGTGATACGTGCGCCACGATCCGGTGCCGCGTTCGACTTCCTTCATCTGCGCGCGGAGGTCGTGGATGTAGGCCGCCTCGGCATGCAGGAGTTCGCCGAGCAGGCCGCGACGCACCATGTTCAGATACAGCAGCTCTTCGCGGCCGTAACAGACGTTCTCCATCAGCATGCAGTGGCGGCCCGTCTGCTCGGACGTGTCCACCAGGTCCCACATTTCCTGCAGGGTGACGGCGATCGGAATCTCGATGAAGGCATGGGCGCCGGCGCGCATCGCTGCGATACCCATCGGCGCATGCAATTCCCACGGCGTGGCGATGAACACCGCATCCGGCTTCGTCTCGCTCAGCATCGTCCGCCAGCCGTTGGGATCGCCGAAGTAGACCTTGGGGGTGTGACCCTTCTCCTTCGCCCGGTTTTCCGCGCGACGCGCCCAGTCCTCGTAGAGGTCGCTGATGCCGACCACCTCGGTACCTTCGATGGCCGACAACTGGGTCGTGTGGCCTGAACCACGCGCACCCACGCCGATCAGCGCAACACGCACCTTGTCGAGTTTCGGCGCGGCAAAGTCGCCGCGATATTGCGCGCCGGCCCGCCGCGTTGGGGAGGACGATTGGGCGCCCGCCAGGGCGGGCAACGAGGGCCAGGCTGCAGCCGCGGCCGCAAAACTACCAAGGGTCTTCAGGAAACCACGACGAGCGGTGTGTTCGGCCATGCGCGCATTCTACCCCCATGGCGTGGGCAGATGTCAGATGTTAGATGTCAGATGTTAGATGTCAGATGTTAGATGTCAGATGTTAGATGCTAGATGGCAGATATGAGATTGCTTGTCCACGTCCACGATCTCCCCATGTGGTCCTTGCCGGTGTCGCAGGTGGACCGGATTCGGCGGGCACTCCCGCATGTGGAGGTCGTTGACATCAGGGACTACGAGGCGGTGCAGGCGGCGATTGTCGACGCCGACGTGGCCCTGGTGCCACGGATGCAGGCCGCGACGTTGGCCGTCGCCTCCCGGCTGCGCTGGGTGCACTCGACGGCGGTAGGTATTGGCTGGCTGCCCCTTGCCGATTTGGCGGCCCGGGGGATTCCGGTCACGAACGTTCGTGGTGTGCATGCCGAGATCCTTGCGGAACACGCCATGGCCCTGATCCTCGGCCTCCGGCGGCAGTTCCCGGCCGGAGACGAACGCCGGCGCGCGCGGGAGTGGGCGCAGGAGGAACTGGCGGCCATTCCGGTGCCGCGTCTGAGTGCGACGACCGTGCTGGTGGTCGGACTGGGCGGGATCGGAACACAGGTCGCGCGGTTTGCCGGTGGCATGGGCATGCGGGTGATCGGCGTACGCCGTGACGTCACCCGGCCTTCACCGCCTGGCGTCGACCGCGTGGTACCGATGACGGCACTTCGTGAACTCCTGCCGCAGATGGACATCGTCGTCCTGGCGCTGCCACACACCTCGGAGACAGGGCAGGTGCTGGACGCGGACGCGCTCGCGCTGTTGAAGCCCACCGCGCTGGTGATCAACGTGGCGCGTGGGTCACTGATTGATGAGGCCGCCCTCGCTGACGCGTTGCATACCGGACGGGTCGGCGGCGCCGGCCTGGATGTGTTTGCGACGGAACCGTTGCCCGAGTCGAGCCCGCTGTGGTCCACGCCGCGCACCATCATCACACCGCACACAGGTGCGTGTGACGGCGACTACTGGACGCCCGCCGTCGACTTCTTTCTCAAGAACTGGGCACGCTTCGAAGCCGGCACGCCGCTCGAGAATGTCGTCGACCTCGATCGCGGGTACTAGTGTCACAGCGAGACATCTCCACGTCTCGTTGTGCATTCTGTCTAAATGGTCTTCAGACTCGACCCCTTGCCGGACACGATCGCGCCCAGCGTGATGAGCGAGAGCACGGCGCCGTTGAAGATCATCACCGCCGGCGCCGAGTACATGTCGGCGAAGTAGCCGGCAATGAGCGCGCCGATGGGGCCGCCGCCGCGCACGGCCACCATGTAGATGCTGACCACTCGTCCACGCAGTTCCTCGGGCACGGATAGCTGGACGATGGAGAAACTCATCGAGAAGAGCATCATGAAGGCGATGCCGCCAAAGAAGATGAGGATGTAACTCAGAAGCGGCGTGGTGAACCAGCCGAACGCCATGATGACAAGACCCATCACAAACTGCACGCCCAGCAGGATGCGTCCCATGTGTTTGAATTTGCCGCCTGCCGATCCGATCAACAGCGCACCGGTGATGGCGCCCAGTCCCTGACAGACCATTAAAAACGAGAGGCGCGTCTCCGGCGTGCCGCCCGCGTCGGCCATCACCGTCTTGGCAAACGTCGGCAGGAAGGTGACGAGCGGCATGGCCAGGGCCATGCTGATGACCACCAGCACAATCAGCGTCATCATGAGGCGCTGGTGGCGCACGTAGGAGATTCCCTGGCGCAGGTCCGTCATGATGTCGCGACGTGGCCCTGACTGGGGCAGAGGGATCGGCGCTTTGATCATCAGCAGCGCCACGACCACGAGAAAAAACGAAAGGCCGTTGAGGAAAAAACAGGCCGCCATGCCCAGCGAGACCAGAATCGCCGTGCCGCCCAGCGGGCCGAGAATGCGCGACAGGTTGAACTGGGTCGAGTTGAGGGCGATCGCATTCGGCAAATCGCGGCGCGGCACCAGTGATGGCAGCAGCGACTGGTAGGCCGGCCCCCCAAACGCCTGCCCCAGCCCCGAGATGAACGACAGCGTCAGGACGTGCCAGATCGTGACGATATCCAGAAAGACCACGGCGGCCAGCGAAAACGCGGTGAACGCCTGCACGTACTGCGACCAGGTCAGCAGCTTCCGACGGTCATACCGATCCGCGACGACGCCACCGATCAACATGAACAGCAAAATCGGCAATTGCGAGAGGAAGTCGTCGAGCCCGAGATAGAAGTTCGAGTCGGTCAGATCCAGAACCAGCCAGCTCTGCGCGAACTTCTGCATCCACGTGCCGATGGTGGATCCCAGTGCGGCGAGCCAGACAATCCGGAAGTCGCGGTGGGTGAGGGCGCCCGCGACACGTCCGGCCCAGCTGCGCGGGGCTTCGACAGGTGGAGTTCCTGGGGACGCGTCGGGCGTGGACAAGACCACGGTATCTTAGCAGCCATGGCTCGGTCCCGACTCGTGCTTGTGCTGCTGCTGATGGCCTGCAGGCCCACGTCACCACCTGTGACCCAGGCGCCGGCGCTGGCGCCGTCGGACATCGGCGCGTTCTTCGACTGCCTGCGGGAGCGTGGCCACGCGGTTGCGGCCGCCCATCGGGGCGGACCCGTCCCCGGGTATGCCGAAAACTCCATCGAAGGGTTCGCCTACACCACGTCCATGGTGCCCGCCCTCCTCGAAATCGACATCGCCCGCACCAAAGACGACGTGCTGGTGTTGATGCACGACGACACGCTTGATCGGACGACGACGGGGACGGGGGAGGTGCGGGCGCACACACTCGAGGAGATTCGGGCGTTGCGGTTGCGGGATGAAACCGGTGCCGTGCTCGACGCGCGGGTGCCGACGTTGCGCGAAGCGCTTGACTGGGCGAACGGGAAGGCCATCCTGGAACTGGACGTCAAACGTGGTGTGTCGTATGAAGACGTCGTCGCCGAAGTGCGCGAGGCGGACGCGATGTCGCGTGTCATCTTCATCACCTACAGCACCGATGCCGCCGTACGTGTGCATGGCCTCGCGCCGGAGATGATGTTGTCGGTGTCGATCGAGGACATCGCGGCACTGGATGCCCTTGAAGAACGCGGCGTGGCGCTCACCCGTGTGCTCGCGTGGACGGGCGTGGAGACGGTGAATGCCGAGCTCAACCGCGCCCTGGCCGCGCGTGATGTGGAAGCCATGTTCGGCACCCTCGGCAATCCCAACCGGTCGTGGGATGGCCGATTCGCTCGCGACGGCCGCGAGCGGTACGCCGAGTTCGCGAAGCGCGGTCTCCAGCTCATCTCGACCGATCGCACCATCGAAGCCGCCCGTGACCTCGCTGCCCATGACGGCGCCGAGGGAATCGCGGCGCTCGAGTGTGCGGTGCGCTGATTTTCGCCACTTGATCGCCATTTGCGGTTTGTGCCATACTTCGCCCCATAAGGCGAAAGTAGAGCGAAAATATGGCATCAGCCGCGTTATCTCATCTCACGCAACTACTTGATTCAAAACAGCTTGCCGGCACAGTGACCCGGCCGCTTGAATCAGGCCGTCCCTGCACAAAAACCGGTGTATCCGTGCTGGATGACCATCTGGCCGGTGGCTGGCCAAAAGGGCATCTCTCCGAAGTCGTTGGTCCCGCATCGTCGGGCCGCACGTCGGTGGTGATGGCCACGATGGCGGCGGTGACCCGGCAGGGCGGCGTCGTGGCGTGGGTGGATGTGGCGGATCGTTTTGATCCGGCGTCGGCGTCTGCGGCGGGGGTGGACCTGGATCGTGTGTTGTGGGTGCGTGGGCCGAACGTGTCGTGGAGTCCGTCGCAGCGCACGGTGGGGGATCTCGCTGTGCAGCGGGGCTTGCGCGCGTTTGATTTGATCGCGCGGGCGGGCGGCATCGCGGTGGTGGCCATGGATGTGGCCGATGTGCCGGTGCGGCATCTGCAGTCACTGCCGGCTGCCACCTGGTTCCGCCTGGGACACGTGCTGGAAGGGCGCGACACGGTCGGGTTGCTCGTCGGTGCGCAACCGCTCGGACGCAGTGCGGGTGGTGTGTCGCTGACGTTGCGGGCCAGAAGTGAGTGGGCGGGCCGCAGTCTGCAGAGTCGCCGCCTGGCGGGATTGGCCGTGACGCCTGAGGCGTCGCAGCGGATTCGCCGGGTCCGTGGACATCGGAAGGAGGAGGCGCCATGTTTGTTTGCCTTGTCCGCGACTCTTTGAGTCCGTCACGCCCGGGAGTGCTCGAGGCGGTGGCTCGCGCCTGCTCGCCACGTGTGGAGCCACACGGCCAGGATGTGGTGGTGTGTGATGCGCGCGGGTTGACGCGTGTGATCGGCATGCCGGCGGTGATCGCCGAAGAAATGCGGCGCATGGCGTGGGAGCGGGAAGTCGGCGTGCGCGTGGCCATTGCCGAATCAAAAACCGCTGCGTGGCTGCTCGCGCACGCACGGCCGGGCACCACGATCGTGCCGGCCGGAGAGGAAGCGCGCCGGCTCGAGCGGTTGCCGTTGTCCGCGCTGCGTTCATTGCCCGAACTGCGGACTGCCGGACTGCGGACTGCGGACTGCGGCCCCGCCTTCGCCAAGGCTACGGCGGGCAAGCTGCGGACTGACGATACCTTGGCCATCTTTGAACGCTGGGGACTGGCGACGCTCGGAGATCTTGCGCGTCTGCCGCGTGCGGATGTGCTCACGCGCACGGGCCGGGTGGGGCAGCGTCTGCATCAGGCGGCCTGTGGTGAGGATGACGCGCCGCTGGTGCCCACGGACGAAACGCCGCGATTTGTCGAGCGCATGGAACTCGAGTGGCCGGTGGAAGGTCTCGAGCCGCTGTCGTTTGTGCTCGCGCGGGTGTGTGACGGCTTGTCCGCGTCGTTGGCTCGTGCCGATCGGGGAGCGGTCACCATCACCACACGATTACAGCTGGTGACAAAAACGACGCATGAACGCACGTTGACGTTGCCGTCGCCGATGCGCGATAGCAAGACGTTGCGCACCCTCATCCTGCTCGATCTCGAGTCCCATCCGGCACCGGCAGGTATTGACGTGGTCGAAGTGGAATGTGGCGTCACACCGGGCCGTATCGTGCAGGGTTCCCTCCTCGCTTTTACGGTGCCGACGCCCGAGAACCTCTCCACGCTCCTCGCGCGCCTGTCGGCGCTGGTCGGCGACACCAGCGTCGGCGCGCCCGTCGTGGTGGATACCCACAATCCGCGCATCTCATCAATGAAGCCCTTCGCACTCAGCACCCAGCACGCAGCACTTCGCACCGCACCGAGCACCGGGCACCGAGCACCCGCCTTCGCCAAGGCTTCGGCGGGCAAGCCCAGCACCACAATCCGCCGCTTCCGTCCCGCCCCGCCTGTCCGTGTGCGCGTGGAGAAGGGACGCCCCGTCAAAGTGTCGCTGAATGAGCGCGCCGCGTATCGCGACTCGAGAGTTGCGACGGTCACCACCGCCGCCGGCCCCTGGCGCACATCGGGCCATTGGTGGTCGTCAGACGGGCACACCTGGGATCGCGATGAATGGGACGTCGCCCTCGACACCGGCGTCGTCTATCGCCTCGCCCGCAATCGCCAGACCGACCACTGGGAAGTCGAGGGGGAAGTGGACTAGTGGTGCTGGCTGCTGAGTGCTCGGTGCTCGGTGCTTGTGCTGGGTGCACCGTGCACGCACCGAGCACTGTGCACCCGGCACCGAGCACTGCACTCAGCACCGAGCACTCTGCACCCAGCACCCGTGTACTTCGAACTTCACACCGCGTCTGCGTTTTCGTTCCTGGCCGGCGCCTCGCTGCCCGAGACGCTGATTGCGCGCGCAGCCCATCTGGGTTATCCGGCGCTGGCGTTGCTCGATCGCGACGGCGTCTACGGCGCGCCGCAGTTTTATCGCGCCGCCAGAGCCGCCGGCCTCAAAGCCATTGTCGGCGCCGAGCTGACAATCGGCAGCAACGCACTGGGCACCCAGCACCGAGCACCCGCCTCCGCCAAGGCTTCGGCGGGCAAGCCCAGCACCGCACTAAGCGCCGAGCACCCAGCACTCAGCACTATTCCGGTTCTTGTCGCATCCGCTGACGGTTATCGAAACCTGTGCCGTCTGATCACACAGGCAAAACGTGGCGTCCCCAAAGGTGAGTCGCGGTTGACGCTCGAGGATCTCGACGGGCACACCAGTGGGTTGATTGCGCTGGTCGGCCGGCAGGCGTTGATGGCGGACCGGTATGGTGTGGGCGGGTTGGTGGACAAGGTGGTCGGGATCTTCGGCCGGCAGCAGGTGTGGATTGAACTGCAGCGGCACCTGCGTCGTGATGAGGAAGAGGCGAACGCGTCGTTGCTCGATCTGGCCGCCGCGTTCCGGGTGCCGGTGATGGCGTCCAACGGCGTGCGGTTTGCCACGGTCGAGGAACGGCCGTTGTATGACGTGCTTACGTGCCTGCGTCACAAGACGACCTTGAAGGATGCCGGGCGCCGGCTCAGTGTGAATGCTGAGAGTTACCTGAAGCCCCCCGAAGTGATGGCGCGACTGTTCAGTGACTTGCCGCAAGCGTTGGCAGGCACGGAAGCGCTGGCCGAACGGCTCGACTTCACGCTCGCGAATCTTGGGTATCAGTTTCCGGACTACCCGGTGCCGGCCGGAGAAACACAGGCGTCGTTTTTGCGACGCATCACCATGGTGGGCGCGCGTGATCGATATCACCCGCTGGATGAGGCGTTTGGCGGAAGGGCGAAGGCGCAGATCCAGCGTGAACTGGATCTGATCGACAAACTCAATCTGGCCGGCTACTTCCTCATTGTCTGGGACCTGGTCAACTTCTGTCGTCAGCAGGGCATTCTCGTGCAGGGGCGAGGCTCGGCCGCCAACAGTGCCGTATGTTACTCGCTGGGGGTCACGGCAGTGGACCCCATCGGCATGGAGTTGTTGTTCGAGCGGTTCCTGTCGGAGGAACGCGAGGAGTGGCCGGACATCGATCTGGATCTGCCGAGTGGTGAACGTCGCGAACGGGTGATTCAGTATCTCTATCAACGGTACGGCGCGCTTGGGGCGGCCATGACCGCCAACGTCATCACCTATCGCGGGCGGAGTGCCGCGCGTGAAGTCGGCAAGGTCCTCAGCATGAAGGAGGACGAGATCGACCGGCTCGCGAAGATGATGAGCCGGTTCGAATTTGTGGACCCGAACGAGACGGTGACGCAGCACCTGAAAGATGCCGGCCTCGATACACACCGTGAGGTCTACAGCCAGTTCGCCAGACTGTGGACGCAGATGCAGGATTTACCGAGGCACCTCGGTCAGCACTCGGGCGGCATGGTCATCTGTAAGGGGCGGTTGGACGATGTGGTGCCGCTGGAACCGGCATCGATGCCCGGCCGGGTGGTGGTGCAGTGGGACAAGGACGACTGCGCGGACCTCGGCATTGTCAAAGTGGATCTGTTGGGCCTCGGCATGATGGCCGTGCTTGAGGAGGCCGTAGCCCTGACCGGAATCGATCTTGCGCATCTCCCGCAAAACGATCCGGAGGTCTACCGGATGTTGCAGGCGGCCGACACGGTCGGGATCTTCCAGGTGGAATCCCGTGCGCAGATGGCGACCCTGCCGCGACTCAAGCCCAAACACTTCTACGACATCGTGGTGGAAGTCGCCCTCATCCGGCCCGGGCCCATCGTCGGTCAGATGGTGCATCCGTATTTGAAGCGGCGGCGTGGGGACGAACCTGTGGCGTATGCGCACCCGTCGCTCGAGCCCGTGTTGAAGCGCACGTTGGGGGTGCCGCTGTTCCAGGAACAGTTGCTGCGGATGGCGATGGTGATTGCGGGGTTCAGCGGCGGGGAAGCCGAGGAACTGCGGCGCGCGATGGGGTTCAAGCGATCGGTCAAGCGGATGCAGCAGATCGAGACGCGGCTGCGCGGAGGGATGGCGCGCAATGGCATCACCGGCGTGACGGCCGATCAGATCGTGCTGTCGATTACGTCGTTTGCGTTGTATGGATTTCCCGAGTCGCATGCGGCCAGCTTTGCGCTCATCGTGTATGCGAGTGCGTATCTCAAGGCGCATTACCCCGCGGCATTTTATGCGGCGCTGCTCAACAACCAGCCGATGGGGTTTTATGCGCCGGCGACGCTGGTGAAGGATGCCCAGCGTCGAGGTGTGCGATTTGCCCCCATGGATGTGCAGGTGTCCGACTGGGTCTGCACCATTCAGGATGACGGCGCCATCCGGTTGGGGTTGATGTACGTCCAGGGCCTTCGGGCCGAAGTGGGGAAGGCGATCGCGCGCATTCGCGAAAAAGACGTCGGGAGGCTTTTTCAGTCGATGGACGATCTGGTGGCCCGCATCGGTGTTCGCCGCGACGAGTTGCGAGTTCTCGCTGAATCCGGCGCATTGGCCACCCTTGGCGGCGATCGCCGGTCGGCGTTGTGGCAGGCCGAACGCGCCGCCCGGCCCGCCGGCCCGTTGTTGATGAGCTCGGAGGCGATTTCTCCGGAAATCGCCTCCGAGCTCATTTGTTCGTCCCCGCTCCCCCCCATGTCATTGCCCGAGCGAGTCGGCGCCGACTACGCGGCCACGGGCCTGACGATTGGGCCGCATCCGATGGCGCTGGTGCGTCGCGGCTTGGCGGCCAGGGGGGTATTGCGCGCGAGCGATCTGGCGTTGTGGCGACCGGGACGCCGGGTACGCGTGGCGGGGGCGGTCATTACCCGCCAGCGGCCCGGCACGGCGAAAGGGTTTGTGTTTCTGTCGCTCGAAGATGAGACAGGCATCGCCAACGCGATTCTGACTCCGGATGTGTTTTCGTCCTACAAACGCACGGCGGTGGACGCGCCGTACTTGCTGATTGAGGGGCTGTTGCAGAACCAGGACGGAGCCATCTCGGTGAAGGCGGAGCGTCTGGAAGCACTGGGAGAGACCGGGCCACAACCCGAGGCGCGTAACTTTCATTGATCCCGGATGCTAAAATGCCCGATTGATGAAGACTCCGCGGGCCAAAGTAGAGATCACTGAAACGGGCGTGAAGATCATCCGCAAGAAGTCGCGGATTTCCGGCTGGGGCGTCTATGCCGCCGAGCCCATCAACAAGAACAAGCGCATCATCACCTACACCGGCGAGAAGATCTCGTCGGCGGAGGCCGATCGGCGCGAAACGAAGTATCGGAAGCAGGGGCAGATCTGGTGCTTCACGCTCAACCGGCGCTGGTTCCGTGACGGCAACGTCGGCGGCTCCACGGCGCGGTTCATCAACCACTCCTGTGAAGGCAGCTGCTACTCCGAAGTGATCGGCGATGTCGTGTGGATCCGCGCCTCGAAGAACATTCCGAAGGGCGCCGAGTTGTCGTACGACTACAACACGGATGGCGAGGCGGGCATGGACTGCCGGTGCCGCCCGAACTGCACGAACAAAATCTGACACGATGTGACGAGGATGCCCACCTCCGTCCGCCACGTCATCTACCTCCACGGCTTCGCCTCATCGCCCGCGTCAGGGAAGGCGGAACAGTTCCGCGACGCGTGTGAAGCTCAAGGGACTGGCTTCACCTGCCCGGACCTGAATCAGCCGGCGTTTGAGACGCTGACCACCAGCCGGATGCTGGCCCAGGTCCGGGAGATTGTGGCGGGAGTGCCCGGCGGGCCGGTCGCACTCGTGGGATCAAGCCTCGGTGCGTTTGTGGCGGTCCTGGCTGCACACGAGGACACGACCGGCAGGATCGACCGGTTGGTGCTGCTGGCGCCGGCGCTGGACTTCGGCGGCAACCGGCTGACGCACCTTTGGGAGCACTCCGTTGAAGACTGGAAACGTGCGGGCAGCCTCACCGTGTTCCACTACGCCGACGAGCGTGACCGCCAGATCGGCTACGCGCTCTACGAAGACGCCGGCAGGTACGATGCCCTCACGCTGCCCGTCACACGACCGACTCTCGTATTTCAGGGCACGAAAGACGATGTGGTGACCCCGGGGATGGTCCAGGCCTGGGCCCATGGTCAGCCCTTGGTGGACCTCCGGATGCTGGCGGACGGCCACCAACTCAGCACGTCAATCCACACGATCCTCACAGAGAGTCTGGAGTTCCTGACAGGGAGGCGCGGAGCCACGGAGTAGGTTTTGGAAGAGCGGGCCTTAAAAAGAGAATCCTCCGTGCCTCTGTGCCTCCCTGTAACCTCCATCCGTGTTCTCCTGGCCTCCGTAACTCCTGTGAGCGTGCCGGGGGTAGAATTCGTCAGGGAGTTCCAAGATGGTGATCAAGATCGGCCAGCCGTTTGATATCCGTTCGTCCGAGATCACACCCGAGCCGGTGTACCGGTCGCGGCGCGACTTCATGAAAGCCGCGGCCGTGGGGGCGATCGGCGCCGTGGCGTGTGGCCCTCTGGGCGAGGACCTGTCGGCGCAGGCGACCATCCCCAATGTGAAGCCGTCGCCGCTGTCGACCAACGAGAAGCCCCACACCTGGGAGCAACTCACGCAGTACAACAACTTCTACGAGTTCGGCACGAACAAGTCGGACCCGGCCCGCTACGCCGGTCGACTGACGGTGAAGCCGTGGACGGTGAAGATCGACGGGCACGTGGCCAAACCCGCGGATTACGCGTTTGAGGATCTCGTCAAGCCGCACCAGCTTGAGGAGCGGATCTATCGCTTCCGCTGCGTGGAAGCGTGGTCGGCGGTCATTCCGTGGGTCGGATTCCCGCTGGCGGACCTCATCAAGCGTGTGCAGCCCACCAGCCGCGCG
>VFZF01000019.1 GCA_016871335.1 Acidimicrobiia bacterium | reverse complement strand
TGTAGGGGATAGGCTCGGTCCGGACCGAGCACAATTCTTGCGGCGCTGGGGCCGCAATGAAGGCCAGTCGCTCGTGTGTACACGATTGATGTACCAGCGGCGGCGCCGGCAGGAACTGACGATGCTAGACTCGTCGGTCCGGGGGAGGCACGGCGATGGCGGAACAGCGGGCGAAGACAATCGACGAACGATTTGACGAGGTGACGCAAGCGTTCCTCGACCAACGTGACTTCACCCTGTTCTGCTCGGACAAGCTGCGGGACGAGATCCGCGACGTGGAAGGGCGATTGACGGGCCGCCTCGACGGTCTCGAGCTCAAGTTCGACGGGCTCGAAGGCAAGGTCGACGGTCTCGACCGCAGGGTCGGCGGACTCGAAAACAAGGTCGACGGTCTCGACCGCAGGGTCGGCAGTCTCGAAAACAAGGTCGACGGTCTCGACCGCAGGGTCGGCAGTCTCGAAGGCAAAGTCGACGGCATGGCGCAGACGATGGACCGACGATTTACACGCAACGAACTGCTGATGACCGAGATCCTGAACGAAGTGAAAGCCATCAAGCGTGCTTGAGGCGGCGGGCGCATTTGTCGCGGGCGTGACCTCAGGCCTGCTGCCGATCGCCTTCGCCGAAGCCAGCGCGCTCGGTGCAGCGGCCGTGCCCGACTTCACCCATCGCGCCATCGTGCTCGTCGTCTTCACCGTGGGACACGTGGGAGGGAAGGCCGTGTGGTATTTCCTCGGCACCCAGGAAGCACGAGTCACACACCCGGGCCTGCGCCGCCGGCTGGACCAGGCGCGCACGGTGGTGAGCGCCCACCCCACCGCAAGCATCAGCGTGATGCTCGCCAGCGCCACCATCTCCACACCGCCTTTCCACCTCACCGCCATCGCCGCGGGTATCGTCCGCGCACCGTTGGGGATGTTTCTCATCACGGCTTTCATCGGCCGCCTGGTGCGGTTTTCAGCGATTGCGGCGGTGCCGCCGCTGATCTTCTAGCAGCCCATCCACCCAGGCGCCCATCCGCCCACCCGTGCTACTCTGCCTCCCCCCAGCCAGAGGAGCGCACCCATGGCCCTACCGAACCCCGTCGTCGTGGTTCCCGGCATCACGGCGAGTGACTTGCGCGATGCGTACGCCGTGCCACCGGAGACGGTCTGGTCGACGTTACTGAACAAGGACTACGACCGCATCCTGCTGCACCCGGACGACCTGCGGTATGAACTGGACGAACCGGCGCGCGTGGAGGCGTCTGCCGTGTTCGGCACACCCTACGACGCGTTCATCAAGGAACTGCGCCACAACCTGACCGAACACCGCGACAAACCAGTGCCGGTGTATCCGTTTCCCTACGATTGGCGGCAGCCGCTGGACATGATCGAACGCCAACTTGAGGCGTTCATCAACGAAGTGATCGCACGCACGTCGCTGATGCGGCATTACTACGATGCCGGGTACGCAGACGATCCGAAGGTGAGCCTGGTGGGCCATTCGATGGGAGGCCTGATCATCGCCGGCTACCTGCAGATGAAAGGGAAGGACGCCCGGGTCGACAAAGTCTCCACGCTGGGCACGCCGTTCAAGGGCTCCCTCGAAGCGCCGATCAAAGTGATTACCGGCACCGCGAGCCTCGGTCCCGATTCCTCGTCAGACTCACGGGAACGCGAATCGGCACGACTGACACCCGCGCTGTATCACCTGTTGCCGAGTTTCAGGAATGCCGTCGTGGCCCGAGTTCGCCGCCACCGCGAAGGTACCAGACGCTGTGGTAGACAGCATTCGCCGCGCCCATCGCGCGTGCTAGGGCGCGCGGGGTCCTCGTAGGGCGCGCTGAACTTGAGCGCGCCGAAAAAGGCCCGCTGCAGTTCAGCGGGCCCTACGAGGGCCGTGCGCAGGGCCCGCTGGGTTGTAGCGGGCCAGTGTCCTCGTGCGTCAGCACACTCCAGCTGAATAGGTACGCGAGCGGGTCGTCGACGATTCCAGCGCGGACGGGATTCGCCAGAATGTAGCCGATCACCTGGGCGCTGTCTTCGTCCCGGCGCAGGACGCGCTCGTAATAACCCTTCTGCCAGAGTCCATTCGGAAACGTGCGTTCGGCCGCCAGGGTGGCTCTGCGCCTGAACAGGCTCGTGAACCGCTGCAGTCTCGCATCTTCGTCGGCGCCTTCGACCAGGATGTGCAGGTGGTTGGGCATGAACGTGTACGCAAGAACTGCGAACTGATGCTGGTGAGCGGTACGCGGAATTTCACAGGCCACACGGGACACGAAGACCGCGTCGACAAATGCCGACTGGCGATTCCGGCAGCACATTGTCAGGAAATACCGGTATCCGCCGGTGTACGGGAACCCGGGAAGGCGAGCGGGGCGCATGCGGGTGGTCGTGCGAAGTGCGTGCCAGATTTCGTTGGCCCGCTACAGTTCAGCGGGCCCTACGTACGGCGGCCCGCTCCAAACCAGCGGGCCCTACGTACGGCGGCCCGCTTAAAACCAGCGGGCCCTACGTACGGCGGCCCGCTTAAAACCAGCGGGCCCTACGTACGGCGGGCCCTACTTGCCGCGGAGGAAGACGAGGCCGCCGCTGACGGAGCCGGACATGACGTCCAGCTTGCCGTCGCCGTTGAGGTCGACGAAACGCGGGGTGGAGACGTGCGGCAGGTCGAGCGCGAAGCCGTCGTAGGGCGCGAACTTCGGGTTGGTGCGCGAGCCGGTGTTGCGGAAGGCGAGCGTGGGGGAGGCCTCCTGCCCGAGCACGAGGTCGAGCAGGCCGTCGCCGTCGATGTCATACAGCGCCGGCGCACTCCGGCGGACAGCCTTCACATCGTCAAGCCGCTCGGTCACGAGCTCGAACTTGGCATTGGTGCGTGAGCCGGTGTTGCGCAGGAAAGCGACGACGCCGTTGGACGTGCCGACGAAGAGATCCAAGTCGCCGTCGCGATCGATGTCGGCGAGCGTGGGGATGGTGTTGCTGGCGCGCGGAAGCGCGATCGTGCGCGACTCGTCCTGCACCCAGTGGGGTGCGGTCTTCGTGCCCTCGTTGCGGAAATACAGGATGTCCTGATTCCATGTGCCGAGCAGCATGTCGAGGTCGCCGTCGCCGTCCAGGTCGGCGAGCACGGGCGCGAGATGATACGCGCCCGCCATCGCCACCGAGGTGGTTTGGCGGAAACGCGGCGCGGTGGCCGTGCCCTCGTTGATGAAGGTGGTCAGACGACCGGCATCGGCCTCGACCGGATCAAGCTTGTTGCCGACGACCATGTCGAGGTCGCCGTCACCATCAATATCGCCAAAGGCCAGCACGGTCTCGCTGCCAAGGTCGATCATGTCGAGGTAGCGCTTCGTGCGCAGCTCGAACGCGTTCTCCCTGATGCGGTCCCAGAAGAAGAAATTGTTGGCGGACGTGCCGACCGGGTTGAACGCGCCCCCCATGACGCCCATGAAAAAGTCGAGGTCCCCGTCGCCGTCGATGTCAGCCGGCATCGGCGCGTTGTAGCCGGACGTCTGGATGGCGGTCGCCCACGGCAGCAACACGGGCTCCACATCAAACGACGGCGAACTGCACGTGCGCCCGATGTTTTCGATGAGCAGCACTCCCGGCTCAAAGAAGTCGCCCCAGAACAGGTCCTGGTCCCCGTCGCCGTCAAAGTCGGCAAACGAAATCGCATTCGCCCCGTGACGGGTGGTGGGATTGCCCACGCGGCCGACGATCTCGATGCCTTCGAAGTTCTCAGTGATGAAGTCGAAGCGGGTGGACCCGGGCGCGGAAGCCTCGAACCGCGCCAGCGTGCCCTCCACGCGGCCGACAAACAGATCGAGGTGTTTGTCGCAGTCGACATCCACGAGCCACGGGATGTTCTGCCGATCCATAAACACCGGCTCATCGTCGCTGTCGCGCAGGACATCGACGTACTCGAACTTCGCCGCCGTCCTTGTGCCGACGTTCTTGTAGAAGTGAATGTGGCTGAACGGCTTCTCGCAGATCAGGTCGATGAGACCGTCCTGGTCGATGTCCACAAAGCGATACCACTCGCCGATGTTGATGTTCTGGTAATTGTTCGTGCGCCACTCGTAGCGCGGCGCCTTCGCCGAGCCCGTGTTCTCAAAAAACCACAGCTGGCTCGAATACTCCTGGATGAACAGATCGAGGTCCCCATCGCCGTCGATGTCCACAAACTGCGGCCGCGGCACATCCAGCCCGCCCACAAACGGCAGCGCATGCTCACGCCCCTCCGCGTCGAAGACGGGGAAGGGGGAGACGACGCGCTCGAATACAGCCGGGCTGAAGCCCGGCTGCTCCGAGCCGAATACAACGATCGCGAAGACGAGGAACCGGACCAACACAGGCGGCTATCGCGCGATGCCCATGCCGGTGAGGTTCTTGCCCAGCACGAGGGACGTGACCGTCGCGCCGGTGGCGACGTCGATCACCGACACCGCCGCGGCGGCGTCACTGCCGGGCATGACGTGGCCGGCGTGCGCCGGATCGGCCATGTGGTCCATCTTGTTGTTGTTGGTCACAAAGGCCAGCTTCCCGTCGGCAGAAAACACAATCTGATGCGGCTGCTGGAACGACGGGCTCGTGACGCGCCGCGTTTCCTTCCACGTCGCCGTATCAATGACCGCGATCGTGTCCTCCATTTTCACCGGCACCCACACCGAACGGCCGTCTGGCGTGAACACGGGATCAAACACCATCTTGCCGAGCGGGATGGACGACTTCAGTGCGGGCCGGGCCGGATCCGCAAGGTCGAACACCAGCAACTGCCCGGACACTTCGGTCGACCCCACCATCGTCTTGCCATCAGGCGACACGGCGAACTGCACGAACGAGTGAGTGGGCCCGGCCACGTTGACGAGGGTCACGCGGTCGTTCGTCAGGTTCACACTGGCGATCTGATTGGTGCCGAGGCTGCCGGTGTACGCAAACGTGCCGGCCACCGCCATCGGATGCGGGCGCGGGAACACGATATCGATTTCGCTGCCTTCCATCGTTGCGCGATCGATCACCGCGACACGTTTCGGCGGATTCACGGCGCTCATCGAGCGCGTGACCACGAGCTGATTCGCCGACGACAAGGAGAGCATCCCGGGCGTCTCCATCGTGAACCGCCCGACGATCTCGTTCGCCGCGTTGAACTTCACCACCGTGTTCGCACCAATCAGCGACACATACCAGTGCCGCCGATCGGGTTCCACTACGATGAAGTGTGGTTTCGCCGTGGCAGGGAAGCCTAGCTTCTGCAGGTCCACCGTGTCGACGACAGTCTGCGTTGCCGAGTCGACGATGGCGATTCTTGCCTCATCTTGGACACACACGAACACACTGCCGGGTGGGATGAGCGGTTGGGCGGCGACAGCGCCTGTCACCCACACCACCAACGCCACCAACGCCACCGACAGCGTCAGTCTGCTCTTCATCGATCCGAGGCCTTCACGATGAACAAGCCCTGCTCGATGCTGTTGACGACGATGTTGCCGGAGCGGAAGTAGGGATAGACGCTCCATGCACCGTTGAAGCCCGGGCCGTTGTTTGTGTACGGCGCGGTGTCGAAGAACGCGACTTCCTTCGGGTTGGCCGGGTCGCTGACGTTGAGGATGCGCAGGCCGGACCGGTAGTTCGCCTGATACATCAGGTTGCCCTTGATGTAGAGGTTGTGGTCGGACGCCGCTTCCACGCCCATGTGTTCCTTGAGCAGTTTGGGATTCTCGAGGTCCGTGAAGTCGAAGATGAGCGTGCGCGTCTTGTCGATGCCCGGGCGGCCTTCATCCAGCTCGTCGTTCACGAAGAAGAACTTGTGGTCGTCGGTCAGCCAGCCCTGGTGTGTGTAACCGACACTGGGATACGTCACGCGCGAGACGGCCTTGGGCGCCTTCTTGTCGGTGACGTCCGCGATCGACACGGCCGTTTCGTTGGAGCCGATGCAGATTTCCTTGCCGCGGTAGCGACGGTCCGGCCCCTTGTAGGTGACACACTGCGCGTCGTGTGAGTAGCCCGTGCCGGCGCGACCGGTGCCCGCGTCGGAGAAGCAGCCGGCAAACGTCGGCTTCTTCATCTCGCGGATGTCGATCATGTGCAGACCGCCTCCACATGTGGTGCCGCCGGCCGAGGAGCCGACCGCATACGCAAATCCACTCTCTTCGTTGATGACAATGTTGTGGGCGCTGGCGATTTCGCGATACGTGTAGTCCGCCTCGATCTTGACGGGCAGGCCGTTGGCCTGTGGCGCGAGTTTGCGCAGACGCGTGAGGTCAAACACCTGCATGCCGTGCGGACCGGCGCCGTCGGCGACGATGTAGGCGTGGTCCTTGTAGACCTTCATATCGCGCCAGGAGTTGGGACGCGCGCCTTCGGTGAGCGGGAGGTCGGCCACGGGGATCGGGCGCAGACCGTTGGTGATGTCCACAAACGTCGTGCCGTCACGGCGACCGGCGATCGCCCATTCCTTCCTCGTCTGCGGGTCGTACCAGCCCCAGACGTCGTTCATCTCGATGTAGTGTCCGTCGTGCGTGAGTGTCGACGGCGGCAGGAACGACTGAAGGTCAGCCGCGCCACAGTCGAAAATCTCGACCTTGCCGGTGCCGCTGCAGCGGCGCTCGCTGCCTCTGATCGCCGCGATTTCATCGATGGGCGTCGTCAGCATCGGCTGTTCGGTCCATGACCCGTTGGCGTCCCGTTCGTAGATGAAGAGCGCGCCACCGTTGTTGCGCGCGGCGGCTGCACCGACGGCGGCGAGGTTGCCGCGCATGTCGATGCTCTGGCCGGCGGCGGCGGGTTCTTCGAGTCCCGGACCGAGCAGCTGCAGGCCGTCAGCCTTGAAGCCCGTGGCGTTGCCGGTGAACACGAACACGCGGCCGGGGCCGCCCGCGCCCGGCGCGCCGACCCACACTTCCTTGTCGTCGGCTGCGAGTGCGACACCGAAGCGATCCGTGCGCAGCCCTGTGGGCGACGTGAGGCGCGCCAGTTCCTGCCAGGTGAAGTTGCCCCCCTGCGGCGCGTCGCCGCCGGCGCGACCACGTCCCCCCTGCGGTGCGCGACGGAACACGTAGGCGGCGCCGTAGCCCCCCGCATCTCCCGGCGCGGTCACCACGACCTGATCGCCGGTGAGCGACAGGCGCGTGCCGAACGCTTCGTTCCCGCTCACACCCAGCGGCGCGAACGTGCGCTGGCTGACCCACGCGGGGTCGGCGAAGGCGAATTCATGCACGACGCCCGCGCGGCCCGACTGACCGGTGGCGCCGATGAGCACGATCGGGCCTTGTGTTGCAATCGACGCGCCGAACTCGTCAGCGGCGTTGTTCGCGTCGGCCGACTGAATGGTGGAGTGATACGCGTACTGGCCGTCCGCACCGCGCCGGAAGGCAAACACCGCGCCGCCGGGAATGGGTGGCGCATCAGCGGCCTGTCCGCCACGCGCGCCGCCGCGTCCGCCGCGACCCGCACCGACCACCTGCTTGCCGACCAGCAACCACTCGCCGGTGGCGGCCACGGCCGTGCCGAAATTCACGGGCGTCTCTGCGGTCGCACCCGGCAGGGACGCGGCTGACACCATCCCGCTGTGCGTCCAGGTCGTGCCCTGTTTGGTGAAGACGTGTACCGTCTGATTGCCCGCCCCGACAAACAGCGTCGAGCCGTTCAGCGCGAGCGAGACGCCGAACTGATCGAGCACTGCCGCGTTGGGCGCCGTCAGGGTCGCGGCCTCCTGCCACGACCCGCCGGTCTTGCGGTAGACGTACACCATGCCCGGGCGGAACTGGTTCGCCGCTTCCGCGGAGAACACTTCGTTGTCGCCGACCAGCACCGTGCCGCCGAAGCCGACCATTGCGGCAGACGCCCGGAACTGGCTGGCAAAACACGCGACCACAAACACCGCGGCCAACATCACACTTCGTCGAACTACTCGCATGGAATTGCCTCCGGACACTTGGGAAAGTGGCCGTATCTTAGCACGCGGCCCGGGTACGTAGGGCGCGCTGAACTGGAGCGCGCCGAGTGCGGCCCGCTACGGACCAGCGGGCCCTACGTACGTTGGCCCGCTACGGACCAGCGGGCCCTACGTACGTTGGCCCGCTACGGACCAGCGGGCCCTACGTACCCCCAGCCAAGCGCAGGTCCTGCACCTTCTTCTCGCCGTCACCGAGGGTGAAGACGATGGAGGCGGCGGCGAGTTCCTCGAGCAGGGCGAGGTCGCGCGTCTCTTCGGGGCCGATGTCGGTGACGGCGGCGATGCGATAGGTTCCTGACGGCAGCCCGAGGATGGTGAACCGTCCGTCCGTGCCCGGGCGCGTCGTGCGCACACGCCACTGTGACACCCACAACGTCCTGTCCTCCGGGAACACGACGATGGTGTAGTCAGGGGCGGGGCCGGGTGACTATGACGCAGACGGGATTACCGACCTGGCGGTGTACCGGCCGAGTACCGGCGCATAGTACATTTATACGTCCAGCTCTGGCACTCGGACCTACTTCTGGGGGGCCAGCCCGGTGATGGCTGCAAAGCGCCACATCGGAATCTCCACGTCACCCATGCGCTGATCGTCGGTGAGTGTGACGCCGCGTCCCGGTCCACCCGGTCGAGTGCGTCCGGCGGCGCCATCCACATACCCCGGCCGCGACGTGCTGATGTTGAAGGAGCCTTTGGGCAACGCGCGGAACGCGAAGCGTCCGTCGCTGTCGGCCTGCACCCGCAGTGGCGTGAATCCGGCGAGCGTGAGCGTGACAATCGCGCCGCTCACCCCGGAGCCTTCGACGCCATCCACCACGCGTCCCACGATCAGGCCGCCGCCGGCTTCCATCGGCTTGGTGTTGGGACCCTGCAGACCGGGCAGGTCGCCCATGATCTGGGGCACACCTTGTTGCGACGTCGAGACGGAGACCTGCGGTGACGCATGCCCGGCTGCTGTCGCCAGCACCATCGCCGCGACGAGTCCGGTCAGTCGATTTCTCATGGATTGATTCTCGCAAAAAAAAAGACCGGACGGAAGTGAAGAGATCGTTAAACAGTCCGCGGTCCGCAGTCCTGCCGAATTATGTACCACGTGTCCGTCAGCGGACGGGGGCGGGTGCTACGCTTTCGCACATGAAATCCCCGATATCGATGGCCGTGGTGGCGGCGTTCGTGGTGACGGCGGCTGGTGTGGCCGGACAGGCGCCTGCGCAGACGACGGTCATCCTTGGGCAGGTGGTGGATGCGGCGACGGGGCAGCCGGTGCCGGAAGTCGTGGTCTCGGTGGCGGTGCGCACGGCAGCGGCGCCCGCGGCACGCGCAGGCGGGGCGGGCAATCGGGTGGAAGTGCTGACGGGCACCGACGGGAAGTTTGTGGTGCGGGATGTGCCGGTCGGGAACGCGCAGATCTCCACGATGGCGCCGGGATACGTGAACGGGGGCTATGGGCAGACGCGCCCTGGCGGCGCGCCGCAGCCGTACACGATTCCCCAGGGCGCAAAGGTGGTCGACGTCAGAGTCCGCGTCTGGAAGACCGCCTCGATCACCGGTGTGGTGGTGGACGAACGTGGTGAGCCTCGCCCCGGCATCGTCGTGCGCGCGATGCGGCGCACGTTTACGCGTGGGCAGCCCCGGTTCACGATGAACGCCGGCACGATCTTCACCTCGTCGCAGTCCGACGACCGTGGGGGCTACCGCATCGCCGGGCTCACACCAGGCGACTACGTTGTCGTGTCTCCGCAGACGCAGATGGCGATGCCGGCCGCCACATTGGATACAGCGATTCGTGGAGCGGCGGGTGGTGACATGAGCGCGCTGATCACGGCGGGCATGGAGATGGCCGCGAGTGGCGGCGTGATGTTGACGGCAGGCGTGCGCATGGGAGACCTCATGGTCGGCTCGCAGGGCGGGCTGATGCCGATCCCGCAGGCCGATGGCCGCTGGCGCGTGTACTCAACGCGGTTTCATCCCGGGGTGGACGTCCCGTCCCAGGCGACCGTGTTGTCGCTCGAGTCGGGTGAGGAGCGCACTGGTGTTGATCTCAATCTCACGCTGGTGCCGACGGTGAGCGTGAGTGGCATCGTGACCGGACCGAATGGCCCGGTGGGAGGCGTGGCGGTGCGCCTGCGTCATGCGAACGAAACGCTGGTGTCGGATCAGTCAGGGGACGTCGCCACCGCCAACACGCGCGCGGACGGCACGTTCCTGATGCCGACGGTGCCCGCGGGCAACTATGTGGCGCGGGTGCTGCGATCACCGCGTCGTGGACCCACGGCGGCGGATCTCGCGCAAATGCCGCCGGAGCTGAAGGCGATGCTCGGCGGACTCGCGGAGCCGAACGCCAACGACGCGATGACCTTATTCGCCGAACTGCCCCTCACACTCGAGAGCGATGTGGCGGGGGTGACGATCGCGTTGTCCACCGGCGCCACAGTGAGTGGACGCCTCGTGTTTGACGGCGTCGCGGCAGTACCCGAGGCCACCGACGTACAGATCGTGTTGCAGGCGATCAGCGCCGAGTGGACGACCACGCCAACGGTCGGCGCCGGTGCGAGTGGCCAGGTGCAACCCGACGGCACATTCGTGACCGCGGGTTATCCCCCGGGACGGTACGCCATCTCGGTCGGTGGCCGCGCGGTGCCCAACTGGTTTCTGAAGTCGGCCACGGTTGGCGGACGGGATGCCCTCTATGCACCCTTTGATCTGGAGGGGCGCGCTCTCTCCGATGTCGTGGTGACATTCACCGACAAACGCACGACGCTCAGCGGCTCGGTGCACGCCTCGGCCACCACAGCGGGGACGTCCGCCACCGTTGTCATCTTTCCGTCGCAATGGCGCGAGTGGATCGCCGGCGGGATGACGCCGCAACTGACGCGTGTGATTCGCACGCCGGCGACGGGCGTGTTCTCGGTGACCGGATTGCCGGCGCGCGAGTATCTGATTCTCGCGGTGGACAACGAACAGGAGCCCGACATGCAGGACCCCACGCAGTGTGAGGCACTGGCCCGCGCCGCAACGACGGTCAGCCTCGACGACGGTGGGACGCGCACCGTGACGTTGAAGACGACGCAGGTGGCGCGATGATTCCCGTCCTCACCGTTCTGCTTCTCTCGCTCGTGCAGCAGCCACCCGCGCGCGATCGCGCGGTCACGCCGCAAGCCGTACGAACCGGCACGGCATCGATCTCAGGCGTGGTGATGACCACGGGCGAGTCCCCGCAACCCGTGCGCCACGCGACCGTGTCGGTGTCTGAAGGCCTGGTCTCAGTGCCACGCATGGCCGTGGCGGATGAGCAGGGGCGGTTTACATTCACGGACCTTCCCGCCGGCAGTTACTTGCTGACGGCGACCAAGCCCGCGTGGGTGCCGGCCTCGCAGGCGGTGCGCACGACGCTGGGGCAGGGCCAGGGCATCCCGGTGGCGGTCAAGGAAGGCCAGGCCGTCGGCGGCATCACCATTCCGATGGCGCGAGGGGCGGTGATCAGCGGCGTGATTACGCTGCCCGGAGGCCGGCCGGCCGCCGGCATGTCGGTGCAGGCGTTGCGATCGATGCGGGTCGATGGGCGGCGTTCCACCACCATGACCGTCGTGCCGGGCACCACCGACGATCAGGGGCGGTATCGGATCTTCGGACTGTCGGAAGGGGAGTACGTGGTGCAGGTGCGTACGCAGTTCCTGCCGACCCAGACGCAGGAATTGCGACAGACGACGCCCTCGGATGTGCGCTGGGCTGAGGCCTTGTTGGCGCAGGCGACGTCCGGGGCGGCACCGGAGCCCGGCCCGACGGTGAGTTATGCCTCCACCTTCTTCCCCGGCACATCGTCGCTCTCGGCGGCGATGCCGATTGTGGTGCGCGCGGCGGAGGAACGGCTCAATGTGGACTTTGAGATTCAGCGTGTGCCGACGGCCAGAATTTCCGGGAGTGTGACGGGGGTGGATGGGGCGCCGGCGGCAGGCGCAATGGTGACGCTGACCGCGTCGACGCAGTCGCAGGAAGACATGTTGACGCAGCTGATCGGCACCGGCCGCACGACGACAGGACGGGATGGCAGCTTCGTGATCAACGGTGTACCGCCAGGGCAGTACGACCTGTTGGTGCGCGCCGCGCCTCCCGCACCGCCGGGGTCGAGAGAAGGGCTGAACGCCCAGGCGGCACAGCAGGCGATGCTGGCCGGCATGATGGCCGGCATCATGGGCGGCGCTGGGAACGCGATGTCGTGGTGGGCGCGTGAACCCATCGAGGTGAACGGGCTGGCCATTGGGCCGCTGGGGGTGCAGCTGCGCGAAGGGCTGAAGATCTCGGGCACCGTCGCGTTTGAGGGGACGGCGCCGGCGACGCTGACAAACATTCGACTTGGGTTGGCGGACGTGGCCTCGAACAGCGAGATTCCGGCGTTTGCGCTCGCGCAGAGGGGGCAGTCCAGCGGCACCGCGAAGGCTGACGGCACGTTTGAGGTCGCCGGGCTTGTGCCGGGGCGTTTCCGGCTCTCGGTCACCATGCCCGGCCTCCGGATGACGCCGACCGAACCGGGCACGGGCTGGCTGGTGAAGTCGGTGCGGCTCGGTGATCGCGATTTGGCAGACGACGGGGTGGACCTCACAGGGGGCACTGACCTGAGCGGGGTTGTCGTGACGTTGACGGAACGGCCGTCGGAGTTGTCGGGCCGGGTGCTCGACGGAGCGGCCCAGCCGTTTTCGGCGTACCCGCTTGTGGTGTTCTCAACGAATCGTGCGCATTGGGGACCCGGGTCGCGCCGGACCCATGCCGCGCAACCGGCGACGGATGGCAGTTATGTGATCGCGGGCCTTCCGGCCGGCGAGTACTACCTCGCGGCCGTCACCGGGCTTGAGACACAGGAACTCGCCAGCGCCGCGTTCCTGGAGTCGCTGATCGGCGCCGCACTCAAGGTGACGCTTGCAGACGGCGAACGCAAGACGCAGGACGTCCGCTTGGCCGGAGGCTAGCGCCCCCGGCTGAGCGGACGTCCTGCGTCTGGTTCATCGGTTCATGGTTCATCCGTGCTGAACCCTGAACCATGAACCGCGGAACCAGTAACCAAGGGTTCCATCCCACCCGTGTGCGTAAATGGCGGGTCTTCGGATATCGTATGCAGCCTAGATTGCCATGACGGGTGCACCGATGCAGTCCGACCCCACGCTCAGAGCCACAGTTGCCGCGATTGACCAGCGCCGCCGGGCGCGGGCGGTGCGCGCGCGGGTGGCGCAGGTGGCGCCGTATGCGGCGGGATTTGCGCTGATTCTGGCCCTGGCCAGCCGCTGGTTTGGGTGGACGGCCGGCGTGCCGGCTATCGCTCTGGTGCTGGTTGCAGTCGGTTTGGCTGCCTGGGCGTGGTGGGGCGGGCGCGAACTGCCGGTCACGGACGCTGCCGCAGCCTCGATCGATCAGGACGCGAACCTCGCGGGCGAACTCCATAGCGCACATTGGTTTGCAGGTCGTCCGCTTCCCGACGCTGACACCTCGGAAAGCACGTCGTGGTCGGCATTCCATCTCACGAAGGCTGCGGCCCATATCCAGTCCGTGGACTGGACCGCCCTGTATCCACCGGTTCAGGCGACCCGCCAGTGGCTGACAAGCGGCGCGCTCGTCGCCGTTGCAATCATCGCGCTGGTGGTCGGACCGCGGTCACGCGAAGCGATTCTCGCCAGCCAGGGACTCTCGCCCGAAGAAATTGAAGCCGCGATGGCGCGCGAGATGTTGCCGGGCGACATCCAGGCCAAGATCGATGCGCTGCTCGGCGAAATTGCCGAGGGTGGCCTGACCGACGATCAGGCGCGCCTGAAGATGGACGAGTTGCGCGACCTGCTCGGCAAACTCGACGAAGCGAAGAAGGAAGCGGAACTGGGCAAGGGCGAGGCCGCCGACGCACAGGGTGGCGAGAAGCCGAGCGACGACCCGGGCGACATGGCCGCCAAGGCCGAAAATGCGGCCGACGCCAACGCCGGGCTGCCTGAGGATGTGCGCTGGTCGCTGGAAGATCTGGCGAACCGGCTGGCCAACGCCAAGGAGAACCAGTCTCCGACCAACGAAAAGAATCAGGCCGCCTCCGAGCAGACCGGCGAAAAAGGCAATGCCGGCGAAGGCGCCGAAGCGTCGCAGATGCAGCAGGCGGCCGGCATGCAGATGGTGCGCGAGGCTGCGTCCGACGCCACCGAAGGCCAGATGATGCAGGGCGGCGGCGGCGCGATGGGCGGCGATTCGAAGCCCGGCGCCGGCGGAAATCAGGGCGGCCAGGGGCCCGTGGATCTCAAGGCGCTCGCGCAGGCGCTGCGCCAGGAAATGATCCAGGCCCAGACCGACCAGCTCGGCGAAAACATCGACACCGAACTTCGACGCAAGACCGAACAGAGCCAGGCCAAGGTGAGCTTCACCCGCGTGCCCGCGCCCACCACATTTGATCGCAGCCGCGCGGCCCTGCCGCCTCCAGTTCCGGAGGCTCACCGGTCGCTCCTTCAGCGCTACTTTCAACGCCGCCAATGAGCACAGCCGTCGAACACCACATCGATCACTTTCAGGAACGTTTCATTCGCATCACCAAGGAAGTCGGGCGCCGCATCGTCGGCAACGAGGACATTGTCGCCAACACGGTGACGGCGCTGCTGGGCGGTGGTCATGTGTTGCTCGAAGGCATCCCGGGCGTCGGCAAGACGGCGCTGGTGCACACCCTGTCGGACGTCCTGCATCTGAAGTTTTCGCGCATCCAGTTCACGCCCGACCTGATGCCCGCCGACATCGTCGGCACCAACATCGTGCAGGAGCACGATGCGGGCGGCACGTTCTTCGAATTCCAGCCGGGCCCGATCTTCGCGAACATCGTGCTGGCGGACGAAATCAACCGCGCGACGCCGAAGACGCAGTCGGCGCTGCTCGAAGCGATGCAGGAAATGAGCGTGTCGGTCGGCAAGACGACCTACAAACTCGACCAGCCCTTCCTGGTCATGGCGACGCAGAACCCGCTGGAAATGGAAGGCACGTATCCGCTGCCCGAAGCGCAGCTGGACCGGTTCTTCTTCAAGCTGAAGGTGAAGTACCCGACCGAAGCCGCGATGCACACGATCCTGGAGCGGACGACGCAGGCGACCAGCGCACAGGTGGAGCGCGTGGTGGACGGCGACGAAATCCTGAAGATGCGCCATGCGGCGCGTCTGGTGCCGATCGCGAAGCCGGTGCAGGGGTACGCGATTCGCCTGGCGATGGGGACCCACCCGGGCTCGGAACATGCCACGCCGATGATCAAGCGGTACGTGCGCTACGGCGCGAGTCCGCGCGCGGCGCAGGCGCTGGTGCTGGCCGGCAAGATTCACGCGCTGACACACGGGCAGGCGTTTGTGTCGCCCGACAACATCCGCGCGGTGGCGTTGCCGGCCCTGCGGCATCGTGTGCTGCTGAACTTCGAAGGTGAAGCCGAACAGATCGATGCCGACGTGATGGTGAACGAACTGGTGGCCGGCGTCTCCCCCGACGCATAAGACGGTTTTTCACCGTGGCCATAGGGTTCGACAGCGACTTCCTCAAGAAGCTCGAGTACCTGCACGTCGTCTCCAAGAAGGCGTTTGCAGGGCAGGCTCGTGCGGAACGGCTCACGCCAAAACGTGGGCGTGGGTTGGAGTTTGCCGACTATCGGCAGTACTCGGCTGGCGACGACTTCCGGCATATCGACTGGAAGGCGTACCGCAGGCTTGGCCGCCTGTTGTTGCGCTTGTTTGACGAAGAACAGGACCTGCCGATCTACCTGTTCATCGACGCCAGCCACTCCATGGCACCGGCGGGGCAGGGGCCGGAGAAGTTCGAACAGGCGCTGCGTCTCGCGGCCGCGCTGTGCTACATCGGGCTGGCGCATCTTGATCGCGTGACGATCATGCCGTTTGACTCGACGGTGCGCGAGGAACGGACGCCCGGACAGGGCAAGGGACGCATCTTCCGTGTGTTCGAAATGCTCGAACAGCTTCAGGTCGGCGGCACAACCGACATGGCGGAGGCGTTCAAGAACTTCGCTGGGCGCGGCCGTCGCGCTGGTCTGACAGTGGTCATTTCGGATTTCCTCGATCCCAAGGGATTTGAGAAGCCGCTGAAGATGCTGCAGGCGCGCGGGCACGACGTGTACGCGGTGCAGATGGCGTCCGAGAAGGATCGTGATCCAGGCGCGCTTGGAGACGTGCGGTTTGTGGATGCCGAAAGCGGCGAGATTCGTGACGTCGAAGTGACGCCGGCGCTTGCGCGTGCGTACACGGCCGCGTGGGAAAAACACACCGACGAGCTTCAGACCTTCTGCGGCCGGTACAACATCGGATACATCCGCGCAGACGTGGAACGGCCGGTTGAAGAAATCGTGCTGCAGACCTTCCGGCAGGGGCGGTTCGTCGCATGAGTTTTGGCGCCCTGGCGGGATGGCAGGCCTGGCTCGCGTTGCTCGCAACGGCGGGGCTGTTCTCCTGGCTGTTTTTCATGAAGATTCGCGCGCCGCGTGTCGCGGTACCGTCGCTGCTCCTGTGGCAGCGCGTGCTCGATGAGGCGCGCGAGATGACCTTGTGGGAACGCATCCGCAAGGTCGTGTCGTGGATCGTCATCACGCTGATTGGCGTGATGCTGGTGCTGGCCGTGATGCGACCGGCGCCGAGTGTGACCGCCGCCAGCGGTGGACGCCGACTCATCATTCTGGATTCGTCCTGGTCGATGGGCGCGGAGACGTCGGCTGGTGAAACCCGGTGGGAACGCGCGATTGCCGAAGCGCGCGCGCTGATTCAGTCGTCGGCCGGCGACGAGGTCGCAGTGGCCACGACGGCCGATGGACTCGTCGAAGGCCCGTCCACCGACGCCGTGTTGCTCGAAGCGGCCCTCGACCGTCTCGCGCCCTCCGGCGGGGAAGACAGCGACTGGCCGAAACTCGCGAACATCTCCAAGGTGCATTTCCTGACCGACGGCACGGTGCCGCGGGCCATGGCCGACCTGGAAGCGACGGGCGCGGATGTTGTGGTGCAGTCGGTCTACGAGGCGGCGCCCAACGTGGCGATTACCGCCTTTGAGGTGTACGAACCCGGCGATCCGACTGCGCAGGCGGAAGGGTATCTGGAACTCGCCAATTACAGCGCCGAGCCGCAACAGGCGCGCTTGGTCGTCACTCGCGGCACCCGCGAAGTCGGCGATGTGCAGATTGATCTTGCGGCCGGTGAAGCGGTGCGGCAGGTGGTCGCGCTCGGAACCGAAGGCGACGCGCGTGTGCGCGCCCGCATCACCGCGCCGAACAACGCGCTGGCGGTTGATGATGAAGCGGTCGCGTGGATCGCCCGTGCCGAGCAGTTGTCGGTGACGGTGGTCACGCCGGAGCCCGGATTCCTGAAGGTGTTGTTCGACAGCCTGCCGGGGATGCGGGTCACGTACATCGCGCCTGGTGTCTACGACCGGCCACGACAGGGCGCTGAACACGTGCTGGTGTTTGACCACTGGGTGCCGCCGACCGCGCCGACCAAGCCGGCGCTGTATGTGTCGCCGATGGTGACCCCCGGCACGGACTGGCTCGGTTCGTCGCGTGATGAATCCAAACCTGTGTGGGCGACGGCGGATCGTCACGCGGTGCTGCGTGGCGTGGATCCGGCAACCGTGATGCTCGAACGCGCCCGGTCGGTCGATTCAGACGCGTGGACGCCGGTGGCCCGTTCGGCGACGGGTGTGCCGCTGGTCAGCGTGCAGGAGTCGACCTCAACCCGCGGTGTCATGCTCGGCTTCGGATTCCTTGAAGCCGAATCAAACGTCGCGCTCCAGCCCGCGTTCCCGGTGCTTGTGGTGAATGCGATCGAATGGCTCGGACGTCCGACACTGTCCGGCCAGCTGCGGCCCGGCGTGGTGGCCGTGGATGCGGCACTGACGCGCGTGATGTCAGCCGATGGCGGGACGCTGCCGATTACCGCGTTTGGGGAGGCGCAGCTGGTGCGGTTCCCGCGGCCCGGCCTGTATCTCGCGGAAGGTGGCGGCATGCGCACGACGTTTGCCGTGAACGTGGGCGACCCGCAGGTGTCCAACGTCAATCGCACATCGCTCAGTGAAGAAGCGCAGGCGCAGTCGGCGGCCGCCCGCGCCAACGATCCGTGGTGGCCGTGGATCGTCGGTCTCGCCTTTGTGTTGGTGCTGGTCGAGTGGTGGACCTGGCATCGGAGGATCACGGTGTGATCTGGACCGTGCCCTCCGCCTTGTGGCTGCTGGTCCTGGTGCCCCTCGTGTGGGTGGCCAGCAGGTTCTCACGTACGAACTTCAGTCCACGCCAGCATCTGCTGCAGCAGGTCGTGCGGGCACTCGTGTTGATTGCGCTGGCTGTGGCGCTCGCCCGTCCGGTGATGCAGGTGGGCTCGTCGAACCTCTCGGTCGTGTATCTCGTGGACACGTCCTACAGCGTGTCCTCGGCCGCCGTCGCTGATGCCGGCGCCCGCATCACCGCGCGCAACGACGGCCTGCGGCCCGACCACTCCCGCATTGTCGCCTTCGCGCGCAGTGCACAGGTGGTGGAGTCGGTGCAGGCGTTGCAGCAGGTGGTGGACGCCGATCCGGCGGCGGGGTCGACCTTTGACCGCACAGGCACGGATCTCGAGGCGGCGCTCGCGGCGGCGCGCGCTGAACTCGCGCCTGGCCACGTGCCCCGACTTGTGCTCTTCACCGATGCGCGTCAGACCAGTGGGGATGTCACAGGCGCGGTGACACAGCTGGCGGCGGCAGGCATTCCGGTGCACGTGTATCCGCTGGCACCGCGCGACATTGGCGACACGTGGGTGGACCGGGTGCAGTTGCCGTTGCGGCTGTCCCCTGGAGGGCTGGTGCCGGTGACCGTTGAGGTGGGAAGTCAGCGTGCGGTCAGTGCGGTCGTGGAACTGAGGCATCGCGACGCGGTGCTGGCCACAAAAACCGTCCCGCTTGCGGTTGGCGTGACACCTGTCGCGCTCGAGGTCTCACTCGATGACGCCGGTGCGACGACGTTTGAGGCGGTGGTGACGGCCAGTGGCGATCCGCTGCGTGAGAACAACCGGCTGCTGCAGGCCGCGTGGGTCGCCCCGCGGCCGAAGGTGCTGTATGTGGAGGGCACCCCGCAGTCCGCGCGGTATCTGCAAACGGCGCTGGATCAGTCCGGCTTCGACGTGGAGACACGGCAGGCAGCGGGGCTTCCCGGCACCCTGGAAGATCTCGCACCCTTTGAAGTCGTGATTCTGAGCGACCTGGCGAAGTCGGTCATGCCCGATTCGAAGATCGCGGTGCTGGCCCAATGGGTGGAGCAGTCGGGCGGCGGGTTGCTGGTCGCCGGTGGTGAAGCCGTGTTCGGCGAGGACGGGTACCGCGAGTCCCCGCTCGAGCGGTTGCTGCCGGTGACGTTTGAGCGCAAGGACGAGCCCGAAGTGGCGCTCATCATGGTGCTCGACAAGTCGTGGTCGATGGCCGGCACCAATATCGAGATGCTCCGTATCTCCGCCCAGGCCGCGGTGGACGTCATGGACGACGAGCACACGCTGGGGATCGTGACGTTCAACGACGGGTTGGACTGGACATTGCTGCCGCAGCAGGTTGGCCCGAATCGGCAGTCCATCGCCAGGGCCATTGCCGGCATCGAACCCAGCGGGCACACGTTGATCTTCCCGGCGGTTGAGCAAGGCTATCTCGCGCTGCAGAAGTTGAAGGCGCGCGCGAAACACGTGCTGCTGCTGTCGGACGGTCGGTCGTACCCCGACGACTACGAGACGCTCGTCAACAAGATGGTCGCCGAGAAGATGACCGTGTCCACCGTGGCCATGGGGGCGGCGGCTGACCGTGAGTTGCTGACCAACATCGCGAAGTGGGGCAAGGGGCGGAACTACGCCGCTGATGATCCGAAGGACGTGCCGCAAATCTTCGTCAAGGAAGCCAAGGACGTGATGTCGCCGGGCTTCGACGAAAAACCCCTCAAACCCGTCGTCAAGCATCTCGGTTTTCTGGACGGTATCGACTTTTCGCGCGCGCCGGCGTTGCGTGGACGGACGGCGACGGTCATCAAGGACACCGCGCTGGAAATGCTCGGTACCGAGGAAGAAGACCCGCTGCTGGCCTACTGGCCGATCGGGTCCGGCCGTGCCGCGGTGTTTGCATCCGATGTGAAGGATCGCTGGGCAGCCGACTGGGTGCGGTGGCGTGGGTACGGACCGTTCTTCTCGGCCGTTGTGCGTGAACTCGCCGGGCAGCGTCCTGTGCCGCTCGCGCTCGACATGGAAGTGGGGCCGGCGCGTGGCACCAGTCGTTCGGTGACCCTCACCGTCGAGGCGCGCGACGAACAGGGCAAACCACGCAACCTCATGCGGCCCAACATCCGTGTGCGCGCCGGCGACATCGAGCGCACGGTTGTCGCCCGTCAGGTCGCGCCGGGCCGTTACGAAGCGCGGCTGACAATCAGTTCGACCGTGCCGGTCGACGCCGAGCTCGTGGACGCGTCGTTGCCGGACACCTCGGGCCTCTCGCGCAGCTTTGTGCCCGACCAGGGCGCCGAATACCGGTTCCAGCAGCCCGATACCTCACTGCTCGCCGCCATCGCCGATTCCACGAAGGGCACGGTCATGCCGGAAGCCGCTGCGCTCGAACGCGGTGCCGGTGACACCAGTGCTTCCCGCATCGCCCTGTGGCCGTGGCTCGTGCTGTTTGCTGCGCTCATGTGGGCGGCGGACCTGCTGCTCAGGCGCGTCAGGATCTTCGAAGTCGCCTGAGTCTCAAATGGGGCAATGAGGCAATGAGCCAATGAGGCAATGAAAAGCGTTGGTGTCACGCTTCATCCATTGCCCCATTGCCCCATTGCCTCATTGAATCTCAATGCTGCGAATGTAATCCATGCGCGGAAAGTGCCGCGTGAGCCATGCGTTGCCGTTGGCGATGATGGCGCCTTGATCAGGGCCTTCGCCGTACTCGCTGTAGAGCCGCTCGACCAGCACCATGCTGGTGATGACCCTGCCGAAGGGCGCGAAGCCATCGATGTCCAGGCGCGAGTTGTTCCCGTAGTTGATGAAGAACTGCGTCGTTCTCGATGACGCGAGTGTGCCTTTGGCGAATGTGACCCAGCCACGCGTGTTGCTCATGATCGCGCGGTCAGGCGCGATGGTCGCATCCTTCCAGGCCGCCGCGATGGCCGGGTCCCCATGGAGACCCACCTGCGCCATGAACTGGGGAATCACGCGGAAGAAGCGGTTCTGGTCGTAGTACCCGTTCTTCGCAAGGTTGTAGAACCGGTCCGCGCCATTCGGCGCCCATTCGCGCTTCACATGAATCACGAAGCTCCCGACCGACGTGTTCACCATGGCGTGGAACTCGGCAGGGGCGGTGGCGTTCAAGGCGGCCGGGGTGAGCAGAACAGACTGTGGTTGCGCGGCGAGGGGCACAAAGCACGAGACTGCCAACGCCAAGAGAACTACAGAGCGCATATCCCGCCTATTCTACCGAGACAGGGCACTTCACAACGAGGCATGGAGGGCGCCTCCACGTCTCGCTGTGCCTATAGAATCGCCACATGCGCCGTGCAATGCTGTTCGTTCTCATAGTCGTTGTCGCCGCTGTGATGACGGTGTCCGGTCAGTCAGCGCAGCCGCAGCCGCAGGCGCCGGCCCAGGCACCCGTGTTCCGGACGGCGATGTCCGCCGTTTCCGTGTGGGCGACGGTGCGCGACTCACAGGGGCGGTTTGTGCCGCACCTCTCCAAGCACGACTTCGAGTTGCGCGTGGGCGGCAGGCCGACCGAGATCGCGGTGTTCTCCAACGACGAGCAGCCCATCACCGTGTGTCTGCTCATCGACATGAGCGGCAGTGTGAATCGGCGATTCCTGCGGATGCGCGAGGGGGCCATTCAGTTCGTCCGGGCGCTCGAAGACGACGACCGTGCGCGCATTGGGACGTTTGGCGCCGAGATCGCGATCAGCCCCGTGCTCACCGGGGACCGTGCGGTGCTCGAGCAGATCCTTCGCGAAGAACTGTGGCCCGGCGGATATACACCGCTCTGGGGCGCGATGGGAGCGGCGCTGGAGTCGCTCAGGGACGAACCCGGGCGTCGAGTGCTCGTGACGATGACCGACGGGTTGGCCGGGGGGACATTGCCCGGGTACCGGGCCACGCCTGGTGAGGTGGGGCGGCTGCTGAACGACCCGGGACTCATCGTGTATGCGATTGGCATCAAGGACAACCTCGTGATGCGTCCGGTGCTGGAAGCCGACCTCGTGGCGATGGCGCTCGCCAGTGGAGGCGCAAGCTTCGAGTTGGCAGACGATGCCGATCTGGAGGCGACGTTTACACGTGTCGCGGAGGAACTGCGCAGCCAGTACCTGATTGGGTTTGTGCCTGAGGCTGGCGTCCGCGGATCGCAGCGGATTTCGATCCGCGTCAAAGGGGCCGATCGCGCAATGGCGATGGGGGTGCCGGTCAGTGTCGTGTTTGTGGGTGCCGTCGGGCGGATGGCGCAGCAGGGGGACGTGCTGGCCGTGTTGAGACCCGACCGTCCCCTTGAGCAGCTGGCCCAGGCGACCGGCGGCGCGTTTGTGAATCGGTCCGCCCTGCAGCGGCGTGAGTGGGATGGTGGTCCCGGCGGCGAGCCCTTGCGTCGCGCCGCGGTGTCGTTGACCTCCGCGTATCTGCTCGAGATTGCCGTCCCGCCCCAGTCAGGATTCCAGCGCGTGGCCGTGACCACCCGCGACGCCTCGCACGTCGTGCGCGTGCGCATGGGCATGGTAGTCCGCCAGGCCGCGCATGATGTCAATACACACGTATTGCCGAGGTCGCCGGCTGGGCCGACGATACAGATGTCATGGCGACGTCGCACCAGCTCCAGATTCGGGTCTCTGCGGGGCAAAAGGCGGCCCTCCGGCGGCAAGCGCCTCGCGCCGGCATGGACATGTCGACGTACGTCCTGATGCGCGCATTGCCGGCGTCGGCCGTCCGGGTCGCGGACCTGATTGCCGAGGGACGTTTGATCGCTTTCTGGACCTGAGTCACCTCAAGGTCTTTGTCGCCCAGCCCACGTACCTTCTCGCCATGAAATGCGCCGCTCTCAGATTGGGCGAAGAGTTTCACGACCTCGACGACGTGCGGTACCTGCTGCGACACCTTGATATCCGGAGCGTCGAGCAGGCCCTCGCGGTCGTGGCCCAGTACTTCGACGAGCAGCAGTTATCCATCGGCTCGATTCAGGCCCGCTTCTTCGGCTTCACCCGAGCGCGGGGCGTCGCCGCCGCGAGCGTCCGTGCGAAGTGTCGGCTCGCGAATTCCACAGGCTGGCCGCGCTCGTCGAGTTTCTGTAGCACCTCGGCAAACTTGTCATCCAGGACTTTCCGGTTGCCGGCAATGCCTTCAAGCGCCAGCTTCACGTCGCCCTGCAACGCCTCCAACTGCACGCCCTGCTTCTGGAAGCCTGCATCCATCTTGACTTCGAACTGGCGGAGACTGGTGCTGAACTTGCCATCGAGCCTCTGGAGGCCAGTGTTCAGTTTGCCGTCAAGTTCCTGGATGCTGGTGTCCAGTTTGCTTTCGAGTTGTTGGACGCTGGTGTCCAGCTTGTGTTCAAGCCGCTGGAAGCTGGCATCCATCCGATCGAGTCGATCAAGGACTTCCTTCATGTCCGCACCTGCCTGATAAGACGACGACGATACCATCGTCGGTCCAGGCTGAGCAGCGCGGCCCGCCGAATGTGATACCAAAAACAATTCACAACGAGACTCGGAGGGCTGGGAGCATATTCCTCTTGAAGGAAGACCTCCATGTCCCCCATGCCTCGTCGTGAATATTTATTGCTTGGCTTCGAAGGACTTCGTCTGTTCGTGCGCGTGGTAGCTGGACCGCACGAGTGGGCCGGATTCGACGTGGCCGAAGCCGAGGTCGAGGGCGATGCGCTTGAATTCCTTGAACTCGTCGGGCGTGTAGTAGCGGTCCATCGGGATGTGGGCGAGTGAGGGACGCAGGTACTGGCCAATCGTCAGGATCTGCGTGTCGATCTTGCGCAGGTCCGTGAGGACGTCGACCACTTCGTCGAACGTTTCGCCGAGGCCGACCATCAGGCCGGTTTTTGTCGGAATGGATGGCGCCCAGCGACGGGCGCGGTCGAGCAATTCGAGGGCGCGATCGTACTTGCCGCCGGGACGGGCCACGCGATACAGGCGCGGCACCGTCTCCATGTTGTGGTTGAGGATGTTCGGCTTGGCCGCAAGCACGGTGCGGAGCGGACCTTCCTGACCCTGGAAGTCAGGGATGAGCACCTCGACCTGACACGCAGGGCGCTTCGCGTGGATCGCGAGGATCGTTTCCGCAAAGTGGCCGGCGCCGAAGTCGGGCAGGTCGTCGCGATCGACGGACGTGACGACCACATATTCGAGCGCCATGGTGTCGACCGCGTGCGCGAGCTTGTGCGGTTCGTTCGTGTCAAGTTTCTCAGGTGTGCCGTGGTTGACGTTGCAGTACGTGCATGCGCGTGTGCAGGTGTCGCCCATGATCATGAACGTCGCCGTGCCGTGGTGCCAACACTCGCCGATGTTCGGGCAGTGCGCTTCCTCACAGACGGTGTGCAGGCCCAGGTCGCGCATCAGCCCCTTGATGCGGACGTAGTTCTCCGACCCCGGCGCGCGCACTTTCAGCCACTCCGGCTTCTGTTCTTTCGCCAGGGGTGTCTGCCGCTGATGGCGGCCGCGGATGAGGGGGAGGGGGAAAGTGCTCATGTGCTCGGGTGCACCAGTGCACGAGAGCACTGGTGCACCTTCAGTATACTTTCCCCACGTCCTCCCTGCAGATCACCTGGCTTGGCCACTCGGCCTTTCTGCTCGAAACCACTGCGGGTACACGGGTTCTGCCCAGGACGTCGCGGGCGTGAAGGTCACCATGACGAATGCCGTGCACTCGCGGAATGACACCGATGGCGGTCAGATCGTGTACTCGGGCGGCGCTGCCGGATTCGTGCTGCGCCAGGACGGGATGTCGACCACCTACTACTCGGGCGATCACTACACGATAGGGCCCGACACTGCTGCCATCGCGGCGAAGTGGCTCGGTGTTCGCCAGGTGGTGCCCATGCACTGGGGCACATTCCCGCTGCTGACAGGCACACCGAGGATGCTCAAGGAGCATCTGAAGGGCACCAACATCGAGGTGCTCGAACTGGAACCTGGCGGTTGTGCTCAGTGCTGAGTGCTCTGTGCTGTGTGCCGGTGCTGGGTGCCCAGCGCACTGTGCACGGTGCACTTGGCACCGCAGCACACGCACCGAGCACTCAGCACCGAGCACCCAGCACTATTTCTGGTTCAACCAGACGTCCTCGATGATGGTGAACGTGTGCGTTCCGATCTCCTTGCCGCCGATGGAGAGGGAGACCTTGTAGACGCCGGGGCCGATGCCGCCGCCGCCACCACCGAAGCCGCCACCGCCGCGACCACCGCCGCCGGCCGGTGCCGCACACGGCGTCGGTCCCGCAGGCGCTGCCGGCGCGGCCGGTGCCTGCGCGGCCTGGCCGCCGCCCTGACGTCCGCCGCCGCCACCGCCGCCTGCAGCGGGGTTGCCGGTGAGTGCCCACTGGAAGCGGTTCATGCCCGCATCGCCGGTGCCTACGCAGGTGCGCACGTCGGTGCCCGTCGCGGTGTTCGTGATCGTCACGAGCACCCGATCAGTGGTCGCCTGCGGCAGGTACCACGAGATCGCCGTGCCGCGTGGCATGTTTTCGCCGACCCAGTGCTTCTGGCCGGGCACTTCCGTCATGTTGCGACGGTCGGTCTTCCACTGCACCGCTTCGCGCGGCTGGAAGAGCGTCGGCGTCGTCGGCGCGGCATTGGCCAGCTGCTGCAGCGCGGTGATGTCGTCCATCACCCAGACGCTGTAGCCGTGTGTGCCGAGCACGAGGTCGTTGTCGCGCGGGTGCACGACGACTTCGTCCACACGGCCGTGTGGCAGGCCGGGCGAGAACTTGATCCAGTTCGTGCCCTCGTTGAGCGAAATGAAGAATCCGTACTCGGTCGGCGCGTAGAGCAGCGACTTCGCCTTGGGATCCTGACGAATCTGGTTCACGTTGCCGCGCGGCAGGTCACCCGCCACCGACGTCCACGTCTGGCCGTAGTCGGTCGTCTTGAACACGTAGGCCGTGTGGTCGTTGCTGCGGTGACCGTCGAGCGACACGTAGGCTGTCGCCGCGTCGAAGTAGGACGGCTGCACACCCGAGATGTGGTACTCACGCGTGCCACCGGGGATGTTCCTGCCGACTTCGGTCCACGTCTTGCCGTAGTCACGCGACACCTGCAGGTTGCCGTCGTCGGTGCCGGACCAGAGGATGCCGGGGACCACGGGCGACTCTTCCAGTTCCACCACCGTGCCGTATTCGTTGGCCACGTAGCCGTCGTGGCGCGAGAGAATGCACTTCTGTCCAGGGCCGCCGCCGCGTCCGCAGGAGGGCAGGCTGTAGGACTGTTCGAGGATGGTGCGCTGGTTGGTGTCGATGCCCTTGCCCATCGTCTGCGTCATCGTCCACGTGTTGCCGCGGTCGCGCGAGATGAAGACGTGGCGGCCGGCGAACAGAATGGTCGACGGGTTGTGGGGCGAGATGCGGATCGGCGAGTTCCAGTTGAACTGCATCGTCTGATCCTCTGGCAGTTCGCCGACGATGTTGCCGGTGGCGCCGGCGCCGCCGGGTGCACCGCCTCCACGCGCGCCGCCGGTGAGGCGGGGGCGGATGTTGGTGGTGGTGCCGTTGTTCAGGTCGTAGCGGTTGATGTTGCCGTTCTGCGACTCGGTGTAGAACACGTTCGGATCGGTCGGATCGATCTGGGTCTGGAACCCGTCACCACCGCCGACGCTGATCCAGTTCCACATGTAGATGCCGCCCGAGCGCTGCGCGCTGGGACCACACCAGGAGCCGTTGTCCTGCAGTCCCGTGCAGACCCAGTAGGGGCGACGCATGTCGACCGACACGTGGTAGGGGAGACCGACGGCCTGCAGGCGGACCGATTCCCAGTTGTCGCCGGCGTCCCAGCTGATGTCGAGACCGCCGTCGTTGCCGTACATCACGTGGCGGCTGTCGCGCGGGTTGATCCAGATTGCGTGGTTGTCGACGTGGCCGTGCCCTTCGAGGTTGATCCAGGTCTTCGCGCCGTCGATCGACTTGCGCGGGTTCACGCCGCCGACGTACACGATGTCGGCGTTGTTCGGATCAACACGAATCTGCGAGTAGTACATCGGACGCTGGTTTTCGTTCGACTGGAACGTCCAGGTCTTGCCCTTGTCGTTTGAGCGCCAGATGCCGGGCGCATTCGGGTTTGCGACCTGGGCTGCACCGCCGCGTCCGCCAGCACCACCGCCCCCGCGCGCGCCCTGCGGCGCGGCTGCCGGTGCCGCCGGTGTGTCACCCGCCGTGATCGCCACGGGTTCCTTGTCGGGCGCAACTTCGATCTGTGCGTAGAGCACGTTCGGGTTCGACCTGGAGAAATCCATCCCGATGCGCCCCATCGTGCCGGCGGGCAGACCACCGCCGGTCACCTTGCGCCAGGTCTTGCCGCCGTCGGTGGACTGGTGGATGCCCGAGCCGGGGCCACCGCCCACAAAACCCCACGAGGTGCGACGACGCTCGTAGGTGGCGGCGAAGAGCACGTTCGGGTTCGACGGGTCGATGACCAGTTCCGTCGCGCCGACATCCTGATTGATGTAGAGCGTCTTCTGCCAGGACTTGCCGCCGTCGGTCGTCATGAACACGCCACGCTCTTCGTTCGGTCCGAAGAGGTGACCCACCGCCGCCACCCACACGATGTTCGGGTTCTTCGGGTGGACGATCACGCGGCCGATGGACTGGGTTTCACGCAGTCCGATGTGGGTGAACGTCTTGCCGGCGTCGGTCGACTTGTACATGCCGTCGCCGAACGACGAGCTCTGGCGGTTGTTGGGTTCGCCCGAGCCGACGTAGAGGATGTTCGGGTCGGACGGCGCAATGGCGATATCACCGACCGAGTGGTTCGGGAGTGCCGTGAGATGTTCGTAGGTCACGCCGTTGTTGACGGTCTTCCACAGGCCGCTGACGGCGTAGCCGATGTAGAAGGTGCTGGGGTCGGACTCCACGACCGCGAGATCGTCGATGCGGCCGCCCATGCCGGTCGGGCCAATCGACCGCCACCGGAACCCCGTGAGACGGGGATCGGTGGGGGCATTCAGCAACGCGCCGGTCGGCGGCGGTGCCTGGGTACCGATGGACTGTGCGACGAGGTCACCGGCAAACGGGGCAAGCAGGGCAGTAATGCCGGCGGCCAACACGAGTTGGCGTCGGAATCGGGAGAGGACATCAGTCATATACGGGCGCTCCTTCATTCCCTGGTCTGGGAACGGTTTCAACCGGGGCTGAATACGACTCCGGGTCGGAGACTGCTTAGTCCAGAGCCCGCACGACGCGGTCCACGGTCTGGGCAATCGTGAGGCCCGACGAGTCGATGGTCAAGTCGGCCAGGCGATAGAGGGGATCCCGGCGGGCGACGAGGTCGCGGAGGGCCTCGCGGGCCTGGGGATGGTCGGTCGGGCGGCGGTCGCCCTGCTTGACGACCCGGTTCCAGTAGTCGGAGGGCCTGGCTTTGAGCCAGACGGTGGTGGCGTGACGCTGGAGAAGGGCGAAGGTCTCTCCGGCGGTGACCAGGCCGCCGCCGGTCGCGATGACCTTCGGACCAGAATCCGTGAGGATATCGGCTAGTGCCGCGCGCTCGATCTGGCGGTAGTAGTCCTCGCCGTACAGCGAAAACACCTCTCCAAGGGCCATCCCGGCGCGCGCGGCCACGTGGGTGTCGAGCTCAACGAAGGGAAGTTTCATCCGGCGGGCGAGGCGACGGCCCACGGTTGTCTTCCCGGCACCACGCAGGCCGAGGAGCGCAACCGACCGTGTGGTGGCCTGCTCATCGGGCGCAAGCAAGGCCGTGATGTCGACGCCCAGGGACTGCGCCAGCGCCGCCAGTCGCGTCACCGAAATATTGCCGCGGCCCGCTTCGACCTCCGACAGAAACCGCGTCGACAAGTCGGCCGCCGCCGCCAGGTCGCGCACCGTCATCCCGGCGCGGGTGCGGGACGCGCGGACGCGGTGGCCAAGGGACGCGAGGACAGACATGGCAGCATTATAGTGCTGTGTGCTCGGTGCTTGTGCTGGGTGCCCGGTGCGCGGTGCTCAGTGCACTCACCTAGCCCGCTTTATCCACATAGAGGGACGCACCAAGCAAAATCGCTTGTTCAAGGTCCCACACATGGCTGATGTAGCGACGACGGCGCGTGAGGCGCGCGTGTGAGTGGGGGGCTGGCGGGGCGTGCGAGCGATCGAGCGAAATCGCGAGACACCTCCGGCGGGCCCAGTGCTGATCGGTGATGCGCGATGAGGGTTATCGAGCGGTAGCGCCGAGGGCGCGGGCAATCTGAGCCCACGCGCGCTGCTCCGGGTGGCCGCGTGGCGCATGCCAGATCAGTCGACGTCTCTGACGGACGATCCACACGCCGATTGTGATGAGCGCTTGCCGCAACCGCGGGACTTGGGCACCGCGCAGCGTGGTCTGGTCCGCGTAGAGCTGCAGGTGCTGTAGCAGTGCATAGGCGGCGGCCGAGAGGAGAACCCGCAATTGATTCGCCCAGAACCGCGTGCAACTGGTGCGCCCAAAGCCGAGGGCGTCATGCAATTCCTTGATCCGATTCTCACTGTCGCCGCGGGCACAGTAGATGTCCGAGTAGACGGTGACGGGCCGGTGCCGCAGGTTGGTGATCACACACCGGGGATTGTCGCGCGGGTCGCGACCGGGGTGCGCCACCACTTCCGCCTTGATGATGACCCGACGGGCGTGGGGCCACGTCCCTGCTTGATACATCGCGTCGTGGTAGCTGGTCGCCGTCTCGCCGGTGATCGCGACCTGTGCCCGCAGCGCGACCAGATGCGGCGCGGCCAGTCGGTCGAGCACCGCGTTGCCCGCCATGCCGATGACGTAGTCCACCCCGGCGTGTTCCAGTTCGGCGAAGATCGCCGGCGAGGCAAACCCGCTATCGAGGCGCACCCGAATCCGGGCGCGTGGAAACGCGCGCCACAGTTTCGGGATCAGGCGGCGCAGCCGTCCACGCACCCCCATGGTGCCGCCGGCGTTGCCCGGGCGCAGCAGCGCGGCGACCAGATGCTGGCGCGGGGCGCCCTCAAAGGCGAGCGTCGCGACCAACGGCAGATAACACCACGTGTCGTAGCACCCGTTGAAGATGGAGAGTTGCTGCGCGCCATGCGTCGGGTCGGCGGTCGCATCGAGATCCAGCGTGATGACCGTCGTGTCGCGGAACCGTCGACGCAGCGACGCGATCACCACATCGGCCAATACCTCGCCCATCGCGTACAACACCTGCGGCGACGGCACCTGCTCGAAGCGCGACAGGGTCGGTTGCGACGCCAGGCGGGTGCCCGTGATGGGGTCTCGTTCCACCAGCGTTTTGTGAACAGGGTCGTGCGCCAGCGCATCGCCATCGGTGGCGTCGATGTGCCCGCAGGCGATCCCAAAGATCCGCTGCGCCAGCAAATCGCGCATCGTGTGCTGGACCCGCGTCGGCTCGCGCGGGTCCAGCAGCACGGCGGCCAGGCGATCGATCAGCCGCAGCCGGCGATCGACCCGTCGCAGCAAGATCGCGCCGCCGTCGGAACTCGCATGGGGCTGATCGAACCGCCACTCGAGGGAGCCGACGGCATCGTCTTCACACAACAGCGGCTGTGTTATCGTCGCAGCCAACACGGACGTCTCCGGTGTGACACTTTGTTGCTCATCACTTCGCAGTACATGCCTCGGGCCGCTCGTGTTTCTACTCGCGCATCAATTGTGGTGAATTATCCGGGCTAGCACCCCGCACATGGCACTCTGCACCGGCACTGAGCACCGAGCACTCAGCACTGAGCACTATACTGCTTCTCCGACCTTGACGGTCCGGCGCGCGACCACTACGATCGGGGCAACATGGCAGCTTCAGATACCGCAGTTGTGACGCCCTCGGTCTCGTTTGAGACCTCTCCCGACAAGTATCGCCACTGGCGCCTGAGTTTTGACGGCCCGATCGCGACCCTCGGCATGGACGTCCAGGAAGACGCAGGCCTGGCCCCCGACTACAAGCTCAAGCTGAATTCCTACGATCTGGGCGTGGACATCGAGCTGGCGGACGCGATTACGCGTTTGCGGTTTGAGCACCCTGAGGTCAGGACGGTGGTGGTGACCAGCCTGAAGGAGCGCATCTTCTGCGCCGGCGCGAACATCTTCATGCTGCGCAGCTCCGGTCATGCCTGGAAGGTGAACTTCTGCAAGTTCACGAATGAAACCCGCCTCGGGATGGAGGACGCGTCCGAGTTCAGCGGCCTCAAGTTTCTCGCGGCGCTGAACGGTATCTGCGCAGGTGGTGGCTACGAGCTGGCGCTGGCCTGCGACGAAATCCTGCTCGTCGACGACTCCAACTCGGCGGTCAGTCTCCCGGAAACGCCGCTCCTCGCCGTGTTGCCCGGCACCGGCGGCCTGACCCGCGTGGTCGACAAGCGCAAGGTGCGTCGCGACCTCGCCGACGTCTTCGGCACAATCGCCGAGGGCGTGAAGGGCAAGCGCGCGGTGGAGTGGGGCCTGGTCGACGCCGTGGCGCCGTCGAGCAAGTTCAAGGATGCCGTGCACAAGCGCGCTGTCGAACTGGCCGCGTCGTCGGACCGTCCGTCCGGCGCGAAGGGGATTGCGCTCGGTCCGCTGAACGCGACGATCAGCGAGGACAGCTACACGTACTCGTCGGTCAGTGTTGTGTTCGATCGCGCGAAACGGTCTGCGGTGATGACGGTCAAGGCGCCGACGACGCCTGTGGAGTCGACGCCGGAAGCCATTCACGAGGCGGGCGATCAGTGCTGGCCGCTCCGTGTGTTCCGCGAGATTGACGACGCGATCTTGCGCATTCGGGTGAACGAGCGTGAGATCGGCACGGTGGTGCTGAAAGCCGAAGGGGATCAGGCGCTGGTGCTGCAGGCTGACGAGGTGCTGCTCGCGAATCAGGGCGACTGGCTCGTGCGCGAGATCACGCACTACATCAAGCGCACGCTCAAGCGCGTCGACCTTTCCGCCAAGAGTTTCTTCGCGGTCATCGAACCGGGCAACGCGTTCGCCGGTACGCTCCTTGAACTGGCGCTCGCCGCCGACCGCTCCTATCTGCTTGACGATGACGACCAGACGAACCGGATCGCGTTGTCAGGCATGAATGCCGGCCCGCTCACGATGAGCAACGGCCTCACCCGTCTGCAGACGCGGTTTTATGGCGCGCCCGCGCAGGTCGACGAAGCGCTCGCACACGACGGCGCCTTTGATCCGCAGGAAGCCCTCGAGTTCGGGCTCGTCACGTTTGCGCCCGACTCGATTGACTGGGACGACGAGGTGCGGCTGGCGGTGGAGAGCCGCGCCGCGATGTCGCCTGATGCGCTGACCGGCATGGAAGCCAATCTCCGCTTCGTGGGACCGGAGACGATGGAGACCAAGATCTTCGGACGCCTGACCGCGTGGCAGAACTGGATTTTCCAGCGCCCGAACGCCGTCGGCCCGAAGGGGGCGCTCACGTCCTACGGCACGTCTGACCGCGCGGAGTTCGATTTCAATCGCACGTAGCACCTGGCACCGAACCCTGGACCCTAGGACCCTGGACCACAACAGACATGATCTCTTCAGACAAAATCCCCAATAACGTCGATCTGCATTTGAACAAGCGCCTGCAGCGGGCGCTGGAGCACTGGCAGCCGGCGTACATCCAGTGGTGGCAGGACATGGGCCCGCAGGGGTTCCAGCACTTTCATCAGGTGTACGTGCGCACGGCGATCAGTGTGGACCCGAAGGGCTGGGCCCACTTCGAGTACGTACGGCTGCCCGAGTACCGCTGGGGCATCTTCCTCGCGGACCCCGTGATCAACCGCACGGTCGGCTTCGGCGACTTCTACGGCAAGCCCGTGTGGCAGGAAGTGCCGGGTGAATTCCGGAACCAGCTCCGTCGTCTGATCGTGACGCAGGGGGACACTGAACCCGCGTCGGTCGAACAGCAGCGCTGGCTGGGGCATCGGTGTCCAAGTCTCTATGACCTGCGCAGCCTGTTCCAGGTGAACGTCGAGGAAGGCCGCCACCTCTGGGCGATGGTGTATCTGCTGCACTCGTATTTTGGCCGTGACGGTCGCGACGAGGCGGAGGATTTGCTCGCGCGCCAGTCGGGCAACCGCGACAAGCCGCGCATTCTCGACGCGTTCAACGAACCCATCGACACGTGGCTCGACTTCTTCATGTTCACGATGTTCACCGACCGTGACGGCAAGTCGCAGCTGCTGTCACTCTCGGAAAGCGCGCTGGACCCGCTCTCGCGCACGACCCGTTTCATGCTCACGGAAGAAGCGCATCACATGTTTGTCGGCGACACCGGCATCGGCCGCATCGTCGAACGCACTGCACAGCTGATGAAGGACACCGGCTATTCCGAAGACGTGCGGAAGCTCGGCGGCATCGATTTGCCGACGATCCAGAAGCATATCAACCTGTGGTTCTCGCTCAGTCTCGACCTGCACGGCAACGAGGTGTCGACCAACGCGGCCGCCTACTTCGCGAACGGCCTCAAGGGCCGCGCGGAGGAGGCGAAGTGGTCGGAACACGAGGTCAAGGAGACCGCGTATGAACTTGATCTGGTCGAGGATGGCCAGGTCAAGCGTCAGGCCGTGCCGATGCGGAACGCGATGAACGAAGTGCTGCGCGACTGGTATGTGGACGACTGCCAGTCCGGTGTGACGCGCTGGAACAAGATCCTCGAACGGTACGGCATCGCCGATCGGCTCCGGCTGCCGGATCGCAAGTTCAATCGCGGTATCGGCCAGTTCGCGTCGATTCACACCGACCCGGATGGCACCCTGATCTCGGAAGAGACGTGGCTGCGTCGCAAGTACGAGTGGCTGCCGAGTCCCAGGGACAAGGAGTATCTGCTGTCGATCATGAGCCGGCCGGTGTACGAAATCGGCAAGTTCGCCAACTACATCGTGCCCCCCGCGCGTGGTGTGAAGGGGACGCCGGTCAATTTCGAATACGTGCGCACCGAGCTCTAGGCGGGTTCACAGCGAGGCATTGAGGGCTGGGAGTCTTCTTTTTATGAGCAAGGTTGTGACTTCGGATCATTCGGGCGTTCGGGTGCTCACGCTCAACGAGCCGCCGGCGAACACGTACTCCTATGAACTCATGCAGGCGCTCGATCGCGCGGTGTTGGATGCGCGGATGGACCCGACGGTGCATGTGATCGTGCTGACGGGCGCAGGGGAGAAGTTCTTTTGCGCGGGGGCGACGATCGGAATGCTGAAGGAGGCGGCGCCCGAGTACAAGTACTACTTCTGTCTGCACGCCAACGAGACGCTGAACCGGCTGGAACAGACGCCGAAGCTCGTGATTGCGGCGCTGAATGGCCACACGGTGGGTGGTGGCCTGGAAGTGGCTCTTGCGGCGGACCTGCGGATTGCGAAGGCGGGCGGGTCGAAGATTGGTCTGCCGGAAGTGGCGCTGGGTGTGTTGCCGGGCACCGGCGGCACGCAGCGGCTGGCGCGCCTGCTCGGCAAGGCGAAGTCGATGGAGCTGATGATCAGCGGCCGCCTGATGACCATGGATGAGGCACTGGCGGCGGGACTGGTCACCGAAGTCTGGAGCGACGAGAAACTCGCGGGGAAGTCATTCCTCGACGCGGTCATCGCCTACGCGCAGACGTTCACGCCACCGCACAAGGCGAGTCTCGCCGTGGGACGCATCAAACGCGCGGTACAGTCCGGGCCGGAAGCCGGGTTCCACGAGGGCCTGGCCATGGAGCGCGAGTTGCAGCAGTTGTTGTTCCAGAGCGCCGACGCCAAAGAGGGCATTGCGGCCAATCTCGAGAAGCGCGCACCACGATTCGAGGGTAAATAGCATTCACAACGAGACATGGAGTTCAAAACTATCTGCTCCCAGCCCTCCATGTCTCGCTGTGAGCTATAGGTTTCCCGATGATGTTAGGCAAGAAACAGCTGCTGATTAATGGTGAGTGGCGGGATGCGTCGAATGGCCGGACGCAGCCGGTGGTGAATCCTGCGACCGAGGACGTGATTGCCGAGGTGGCATCGGCAACGCCCGAGGACGTGGACGCGGCGGTGCAGGCGGCCCGAGCGGCGCTCACCGGGCCGTGGGGCACGATGTCTGCGCGTGAGCGCGGACGCCTGGTCTACAAGCTTGGCGAGCAGCTGATGGCGGAGGCCGATGAGGTCGCGCGGCTCGAGACGCTGCACAACGGGAAGCCCATCACTGAATCACGCCATGTCGAGATTCCGATGGCGGCCGAGTGCCTGCAGTACTTCGCGGGTTGGGCGGACAAGGTCCACGGCGAAACCGTGCCGGTCAAGGGCGGCCAACTCGTGTACACGCTGCGTGAACCGCTCGGGGTCGTTGCCGCGATCGTGCCCTGGAATTTCCCGCTGCTGATCGCGATCTGGAAGGTCGCACCGGCGCTGGCGATGGGGAACACGGTCATTCTCAAACCCGCCAGCCAGACGCCGCTGACGGCCCTGAAGCTCGGCGAGATGGCGACGGCTCTGGGGTTCCCTCCGGGTGTGCTCAATGTGGTCACCGGCTCGGGCTCCACGGCCGGCCAGGCCATCGTGGAGCACCCCGGCATCGACAAGATTGCGTTCACCGGCGACACCTCAACGGGCAAAGGCATCATGCGCTCGTCGGCCGACACGCTCAAACACGTCACCCTGGAACTGGGCGGCAAGTCCCCGAACATCGTGTTTGCGGACGCCGATCTCGATGCGGCCGTGCGTGGTGCGACGATGGGCATCTTCTACGGCAAGGGCGAAGTCTGCGCGGCCGGTTCGCGGTTGCTGGTCGAGGCGTCGATCAAGGACGAGTTCCTTGCGAAAGTGGCGGACCGGGCGAAGAAAATGGTCGCCGGGGATCCGCTGAACCCGAAAACGCGTCTTGGTGCGATCTCCTCAAAGGCCCAGATGGAGCGGGTGCTCGGCTACATCGAGGCTGCGAAGACGGAAGGCGCGACGCTGCTCGCCGGCGGCGAGCGCGCGGATATCGGGACCGGCAAGGGGTTCTTCCTGCAGCCGACCGTGTTCGGCAACGTCACCACGGACATGACCATCGCGCGCGAGGAGATCTTCGGTCCAGTGCTCGCGGCCATTGAATTTACAGACGCCGACGATGCGATCGCCAAGGCCAACGACTCAATCTACGGACTGGCCTCCGGCGTGTGGACGAAGGACGTCAAGAAGGCCCACTACGTGGCCTCGAAGCTCAGGGCCGGCACGGTGTGGATCAACACCTACAACGTCTACGACACGGCGGCGGCGTTCGGCGGCTACAAACAGAGCGGCTTCGGACGCGACATGTCCATGCATGCGCTCGAGTACTACACGCAAGTGAAGACGATTTGGGTTGACCTGGCGTAATGGTCCAGGGTCGAGGGTCCAGGGTCCAGGGTTCGGGTCCGTAGGTCCGGGGTTCAGAGGTTCAGATGATCAAACATGAAGAGACCGGCAATCGTGGCGCCTTCTACTTCGAGCGCGAGGGAGAGCGCCTTGCGTCGATGACGTACTCGCGCACAACGCCCACGCTGGTGATCATCGATCACACCGAGGTGTCCGACGTGCTCAAGGGCCAGGGTATGGGGCGCCAGTTGCTCGACGCGCTGGTGGCGTGGGCGCGCGAGACCAACACCAGGCTCATGGCAACCTGCCCCTACGCGTTGGCGCAGTTCAAGAAGGACGCTACCTTGCACGATGTGGTAGCGCGCTGAAGGTGCACAAGTGCACGGGTGCACCAGTGCACCGGTGCACTCTCAAGGTGAGAGGCTGAATGAGACGCGACGGTATTTTCTCGAAAGCCCGCATTCCGTACGGAACGTGGGGCAACAGTTATTTTCCGGCGTGGCAGACGTCGGCGATCGCCGAGGTGAACATCGGCCAGTTCGCGGCCGAATCGATGGCCCGGATCATGGGCCTGCGAAAGGTGCCGCTGAGTCAGCTGGACTACCTCGTCCTTGGGTCCACGATCCCCTGGCACTGGAAGTTCTGGAACGCGCCGATGTTGTCGTCGCTTGTGGGGCAGCGGATCCCCGGTCACCACGTCGAACAGGCGTGTGCGACCGGTCTGCAGGCCACACTTGCGGCCGCCGCGCAGGTACAAAGCGGCGATCACGACGTGGTCGGCGTCCTCACTTTCGACCGCACGAGCGACTCACCGGTCGGCGTTTTTCCCGAGCGCCGCGCGTACGAACGCACGATCGCACTCGGTGATGTGTGGGATAACTTCGGATTTGATCCCGCCACCGGTGGCTCGATGCTCGCCACGGCCGGTGCGGCGGCGCGCAAGCACAAGATCGAGCGGCGCGAAGTGGACGAACTCACGCTGCATCGCTACGACCAGTACTTCAACTCGAAGGCTGCCGGGCTCCTGGAGAAGACCTGTGTGCCGCTCGACCTGCTCAACGTGCAGGGCAAGCCGCTCGGCCGGATTGATGCGGATCTCGGGATTCGTCGCGTCACCGCCGAGGGCCTGCGCGCGATGCGCGAACTCGAAACGGCGGTCACCGCCGGTGGCCAGACACACGCGGCCGATGGCATGGCCACGCTGCTGGTCACGACGCCCGGGAGGGCGGCGGAGCTGAGCCCGCGTCCGGAGATCGAAATCACACTGGTCGCAAAGGCCGAAGCGCGCGCCAACCCTGGCCTGATGCCCGAAGCGCCGGCCATCGCCGTGCAGAAGCTCCTCAACAAGACGGGTATGACGATGGCGGAGATGGCGGTGGTGAAGAACCACAATCCGTTTGCCGTGAACGACGCCGTGTTTGCCAAAGTGCTCAACTACGACTGGAAGAAGATGAACGAGACGGGCTGTTCGCTGGTGTGGGGCCATCCGCAGGGCCCGACGCTCACGCGGTCATTGATTGAAGGCCTCGAAGAGGCCGTCGCGCTGGGGGGTGGCAACGTGCTGCTGTTTGGGTGTGCGGCGGGCGATATCGGAATCGCGGCAGTGTTCAACGTGACCGACAAGGGGGCGAAATAATGGCGTCCTCAGTTCACGCGATGCGCACGTCCACACTCGAGACTCTGGGGCTCGGCTCTGTCTTTGAGATCTTTCAGCGCGGTCGGCTCCCAGTGGATACCGATGCCCTGGTGGACAAGGTCTTTGGCCCCGCAGGCAGCCGCGGGGCCCTCGTCATCTCCGGCGCCAGCGGCATCGTCGGCGCCGGCAAGGTGCTGCAGCTGGGGGCCCGCCTGCAGCCGTACGGTGTGCCGATCGTCGGTCTCGACTTTCCGAACGCGCCTGATGGGCTGTCACCGAAGTTCAACGCGTTGGTCTCGACCTTCGGCCGTGATCGGGCGGCGGAGATGTTCTCGAACGTCATCCGGCTGAACTACGACGGGAAGACGCTGCCGGCAGCGCTTGCGCACTTCCGTCCGAAGGTGCTGGTCGAAGCCATCCCGGAGATTCTCGAGGTCAAGAAGGCGCATTACGCGATGTTCCGCGCCGCCTATCCGGAGATCGAAATCCGCTCGGTCACCTCGGGTTTCCCGAGCCGTGAACTCGGCGTCGGCATCGCACATCCGGCCTTCCCGCACGAGATCAACAAGATCTACGAAACGGTCGAGCAGACGTCGTCGGACATCAACCGGTTGCTGTGGGCGCTGGGGCTGGTGCCGATGCCGGTCAGTGACCACTGGTCGTTTGTGCTCGACGTGCTCTTCTGCGGGGTCACGAATGCATCGCTGCGATACGCCGGCGCGACGAACGTGCCGTATTGGAAGGTCGACAAGTTCGTCCGGAAGTACTTCGGTCCGAATCCTCTGCGCGCCCACGACGCCATCGGCGCGAAGGGGGCGAATTTCCTGACGTGGTCGTGTCTGCATCACCTGCACGCGAACTACGGCGATCTGTTTGAGCCGACGGAGGACCTGACCGAACGCAAGGACACCGGTCAGAACTGGTATCCGCCGAATCACTTCCGCCCCCTGGTCGACTTTGCCATGGCGGGTGATGACGAAGAGGTGTTTCAGACGTGGGTGGGTGGCGCGCTGATTCAGATGACCGCGTTGATGCTGGTTGAGCAGCGGTCGCACCTGACGCAGATGAACGCCATCGGTGAGCTGTGCGCCCAGTTCCGGCAAGGGGTGCTCGCCTCAATCCGGTCGCTCGGCGCCGAGAAGGCGATCGCCCGGGTGAAGGCGTACCACGCTCTCCATCCAGCCGCGGCCTCGTCGGCCTGGCATCCCGCGGTGCTGGAACGGATCAATACGCCGGAGTGGCAGCAGCTGTATGTGAACGCGGAACACGACGGCACGGTCGGTGTCATCAGCCTGAGTCGCGAGAGTTATTCGCACGACGTTGACGCCGAGCTTAATCGCGCGATCGACTGGCTCAAGGCCGCGAAGATCGAGCGCGTGATTCTGAGCGGTGATTTTCACCTCTCGACCCAGATGGTGGGTGCCGACACGACGGCGTTTTTCCCGGCACTTGACAAGGTGGAGGCGGGGCAGTCGGTGTCGGAAGGCTGGTCACGCACGTCGCGGCGACTGCACGACGAATTCACGGTGTCGGTCGGCGTCATCACGGGCAAACGTTGCCTGGGTGGCATGCTCGAACTCATGACCCACTGCCACTTCGTCGTGGCGCTTGACAGCACACAGCTCGGGTTCCCCGAAGTGACGTTGCCGGTGGTGCCGGGCATGGAAGGCTGCCACTGGCCCTTCCGCAAGGCGACGCGTGGGCAACAGCCGAAGCTCCTGTCGCTCCTGCTGGGTGGTCGCCCCGTGGCCGCAGCGCAGGCTACGGGCTGGCTCGTTGATTTCGCCGGATCGATGGACGCCGTACTTTCGACGGCGTGGAACCTGGCGAACGGCAAGGACGCCGGTGTGTCGCGCCGCGCCTTTGAGTCTGGTGCCATGAGTGGTCTGCCGACCGACGTGGCCGGCCTGCCGGCGGCCGGTAGCCAGGCGACGACCGTGGCTCGTAAGGCGATTGTCGACACCGTGGTCGCGTCCTGTGGCGTTCCCGTGGCGGAGGCCCTGGCCGTTCAGGCCCTCCATTCCGCGAAATTCATGGTCACCGACGCCTGCACCCGCGGTGTCGTCGGCGGGGAGTACGCCAAGACGATGAAGGTCTAGCTGGGGTAGACTCGCCCCATGGCGCAATCCATTGGGTGGGTGGTGCCGGCGCTGATGCTGGGCATCGCGCCCGTGGTGACGCAGGCTGTCCAGCCGTCCGGTGTCCTCACAACCGCGGAAGTTGCTGAGGCCATCAGTGACGGCCTCAACAGCGCCATTAATATTCACATTTCCGGCTCGGCCACGGGAACGTGTCGCGTGGGGGCGCGCACGATCGCGCGACTTCGTTAGTTCGGAGCGCGGGGAGATTCCTATGCAGACACGTCTTCTCACACTCGCAACGCTGACCGCGGCATGCGCCTCGACCCTGATCGTCGGTGCGCAGGAGCCGCAGGGCACTGAACGCCTCGGCCACTGCATCACGCCGGTCAGCACCACGAGTGTCTACTTTGAGGTCACCGCGGACGGGTCGACTGAGCGGATCCTCCGCATGACGCCGGAGTCACCGGGGCAGAAGGTGACGCACTCGCAGGTGCATGTGACGGCGGTAAGCCGAGTGCGCGTACCGTCACCTGAGCCACACATCGATGGCGTACTGTGGACGCGGCAAACATCCGGTCGGATGCATCCTCCGCCGATTCATGCCGTGCGGCTGCGTGGATCAGGCCAGACGCCGACGCTGCTGACGCCGCAGCGAGTGATCGGCGCCACGCCAGCACGCACGCATCGGCATGAGTCGGTGTTCAATCTCCCCATCGTGGGTGCGGATGGCGGCACCCTCCATGCCGTGATCGACAGCGCAGTCGGCACCACCGGCTGCCGTCTGCGCCTGCGTCACGTCGTCCGCTGACCTGCCCCGGTCACGGTGCAACAGCCGACAGGCCGTGGGACGTTGCGGCGTCGGCGAGACGGCGGTCGTATGTGATCACGTCGACGGCCTTTTCATCGAGTGACAGGACCGTCGCGAGATGAATGGCGTCGAGCGTTCTGAGAGTGGTGGGTGAGAGTTCCGCCGCCGCATCCAGAATCGCAGGCGTCACGTCGACCAGAAAGAGCGCTTCCAGTACCTCATCGACCCTGGACAACTGACGGCTATTCAAGGCGCGTCGGCACGCGCGGCGCAGTTCGGTGGCCCCCAGGGCCGAACAGAGCAGCCCGGCTCGCTGTGCCAGAGTCGCTTCCAGTGCGGGTGTCTCCGGTTCAGCCACAACCAGCTTCACGAGTGCTGACGTGTCGACGTAGGCGTACGGCGCGGTCATGACAACCGGTCGTCCCGCTGGTCATCAAGGATTCGGCTGAGGGGCCGTGCCAACGTTACTCGCAGGGGCTTCGGAAGATCCGAAGGCCGTCGGGTGGCGCGGCGGGCCCGCCCTTCACTGACCAGCCGCTCCGTCAGGCTCCCGGTCGCTTCGGGCGGACGCAGCATGGCCACGACCTGCCCGCGTTCAGTCACCGAGAGTGCTTCGCCCTTCTTGACACGGTCGAGGTACACACTCAGGTGTTGCCGCAGTTCCCTAACCCCGACCGTTCCCATGTAGCACAGCGTAGCACATGGCTCAGCGGTACACTACCGGGCCGAGGAGTGTGTCCGACATGGCTGGTATGCACGAGATTGACTACAAGATTTACGGCGACGACATGCAGTTCGTCGAAGTCGAGCTGGATCCCAGCGAAGCCGTGGTCGCCGAAGCGGGCGGCATGATGTACATGGACGATGGGATCGAGATGGAGACCATCTTTGGCGACGGATCCCAGCAGAACACGGGTTTCATGGGCGCGTTGGTGGGCGCCGGCAAGCGGCTCCTGACGGGGGAATCCCTGTTCATGACCGTGTTTCTGAACCGTAGCCACCAACGACGCAAGGTGGCGTTTGGTGCGCCCTATCCCGGGAAGATCATCCCTGTTCATCTACGTGACATCGGCGGCACGTTGATCGCGCAGAAGGACTCGTTCCTCGCGGCGGCAAAGGGCGTGAGTGTCGGGATCGCGTTTCAGCGGCGGCTCGGTGTCGGTCTGTTTGGTGGTGAAGGCTTCATCATGCAGAAGCTTGAAGGCGACGGATGGGCGTTTGTGCACGCGGGGGGCACGCTGCAGGAGCGCACCCTTGCTTCCGGCGAGATTGTTCGTGTCGACACCGGCTGCATTGTCGCCATGCAGCCGTCGGTGAATTACGACATCCAGTACGTCGGGAAGATCAAGACGGCGCTGTTTGGTGGGGAAGGGCTGTTCTTCGCGACGCTGACCGGCCCCGGCAAGATCTGGTTGCAGTCATTGCCGCTGAGCCGACTCGCAAACCGCATCGTGGCCGCGGTGCCGGGTCTTGGGAAGGGCGGCAAGGAAGAGGGTTCGCTGCTGGGTGGGCTCGGTCGCGTGCTCGACGGCGACAACCGGTAGCGCGACCCAGACCGTCAGCGGACGTCGCCGCAGACGCAGGGAATTGGCGGGGCGAGGACGGGCGGGCGGCGGTGGCGCGTCGCCTGCTCGTAGGCGTAGCCCACGCGAATCAGGCCCACTTCACTCCACGAACGGCTGAGAAACGACAGGCCGATGGGGAGCGCGTCCGGCGTGAACCCCATCGGGACCGTGAGTGCGGGAAAGCCGGAGGAGGTGGCAAACCGCAGGGACTGGCCCGCCTCTTCGACGGTGATTTGTGAGGTCAGTTGCGGCAGCTGACTCCAGGTGGGGTAGACCAACACGTCGAGATGGAGTCGCAACATCTCATCGGAGAGAGCCGTGGCGACCGCTTCGCGGTAGGCCTTGGCGAGGCGGCAGGCGTTGCTGCCGTCGCCCTCGGAATTAATCGCGTTCAGCGCCCGCATGTCGTCGGCGACCGAGGGGTGGAACTTGCCGCTGGCGATGATGGCGGCCAGGCTCGACACCGGCGCGCGTGCCCCCTGCTGGTCGAGGAAGGCGTTCAGATCGTACTTCAGGCCGTGGCAGGCTTCCGTGCCTGGCACCCTGGGGACAAAGTCGACCGAGACCGAATCCACCACCTCGGCGCCGAGGCTGTTGAGGTCGTTCAGCGCATTGGCGAAGACCCGGGCGATCTGGGGATCCAGGTGCAGGTTGCCGCCCTGATAGGCCTGCCGCAGGACTCCGATCCGGATGCCGTCAAGCCCGTCGGCCGCAGTGGCCAGCATCGACGGCTGAACAGGCCACTGCCGGAGGATCTCCGTCGAGGGATCCGCCGGGTCGTGTCCCACGAGAACATCCAGCACGATCGCCGCGTCCTCCACGGTGCGGGCCATGGGGCCGACCGTGTCCGACTGCGCATCGAGCGGAATCAGTCCGGCGCGGCTGGTGAGTCCAAGACTCGGCCGAATGCCGACGAGCGACGCGTGGGCAGCGGGCCCACGCACTGAGTTGCCGGTGTCCATGCCCAAACCCACCAGCCCGAAGTTTGCGGCCACAGCCACGGCGGTGCCGCCACTCGAGCCGGCCGGCACACGGTCCAGCGCGTAGGGGTTTCTGGTCGCCCCGTGAATGAGGTTTACGGTGGCCAGCGCGTTGAGCGCCAGGTCCGGCATGTTCGCCTTGGCGAGGATGATCGCGCCTGCGTTCTTGAGTCTGGTGATGGCGATGGCGTCGCGGTCGGGCACAAACCCCCTCAACGCGAGTGACCCAGCGGTTGTTTCCCACCCGGCAGTCTGGATGTTGTCCTTGACGATGACGGGGACGCAGTGCAGGGGGCCGGTCAATCCCCGGTCCGCAAATGCCTGGTCGAGACGCGCGGCTTCCGCTTTGGCCTCGGGGTTGACGCTCGAAATTGCATTCAACCTCGGCCCCTGGTCGTCGTAGCGTGCAATCCGGGCGAGGTAGGTATCCACCAGCGCGCGGCAGGTCATGGTGTGATTCTGAAATGCTGCGTGCACCTGTCCGATCGTCGTTTCTTCGACGACCAAACGGGGGGGGGCGGCGCTCAGGGAGAGGGCCAGGAGCGAAAAGAGGACGGGCCGGATAACAGACACGCAGACGCTTCTGGGGGATTTACGCCCCCCGCCCCGCAGGTGTTTCCCCCTGCCTCATAGCCCCATTGCCTCATTGACGAACGTGTTTGTTGAAAAACTCAACAGTTCGTGACCACGCAAGCGTCGCGGCCTTTTCGTCGTACCGGGGGGTCGTATCGTTATTGAAGCCGTGCTGGGTGCCTTCGTATATGAACATCTGGTACTGGACACCAGCTGCTTTCAGCGCGGCTTCGTACGCCGGCCACGCGTCGTTGATGCGGGGGTCGGTCCCGGCGTAGTGGATGAGCATCGGCGCCTTGATGGTGGCGGCTTCGGCGACCTGGCCGCCGCCGTAGAAGGGCACCGCGGCCGCGAGGTCCGGCATCCGCGCCGCGAGTGTCTTGGTGGTGCTGCCCCCCCAGCAGAAGCCGACCGCGCCGATGCGGCCCGTGCACTCCGGGTGCGCCTTCAGGAATTGTGCGCCGGCCAGCATGTCCTCGGCCGTCCTGGCTCGATCCAGCGTGCCGAACAGCGACCGCGCTTCGTCCTCGCCTGACGCCGGATAGCCGCCGAGCGGCGTCAGGGCATCGGGGGCAAAGGCGATGAAATTGTCGAGGGCCAGGCGACGCGTGATGTCTTCGATGTGGGGATTGAGACCGCGGTTTTCGTGGAAGACCACGACGCCCGGCAGTGTGCCGGTGGCCGTGGCGGGCCGGACCAGATACCCCTTCATGGTGCCTGCACCCTGCGGCGACGGATATTCGACGTACTCGGCCTTGATCCGGCTGTCGTCCTTGGCCACCTTCTGGGCCGCGGCGAAGTTCGGGCTCAGGGCGTCGAGCAACATGCCAGCCGTGACGCTGCCCACGGCGAACGTGGACGCGCGGTCCAGGAATCCCCGGCGGTCGAGATGGCCATGCACGTAGGCGTCAAACAGGACGAGCACTTCCGGATCAAAGTCAGCAGCGGTCTTGCGTTCCATGGGGGGGGGGCTCCAGGAGGGAGCTTATACAATGTCGGGATGCGAGTGAAGCTGCGAATGTACGGATGGGTCCTGGCCCTCCTCTGTGTGCCGGGCATGGCCTCGGCGCAGGGGCAGACGACGGGGCAGGAGGCCCCGGTGGAACTGACCCTTGACCGCATGGTGGAACTGGGCCTGCGGGACAGTTACCGGGTGCGGCACCTGCAGCTGGAGGTGGAACGCACCCGGAGTCTGCTCAGCGCGGAACGCGCGGGGATGAAGTCCCGGGTATCGCTGAATATCTCCGCGCCGCAGTTTCAGAAGATCTCGGACAACAAGTGGAACTCCACGCTGCAGCGCAACGAACTCATCCGCGAAGACACGCGCCGGTTTCAGGCGGAGATGTCGATCCGCCAGCCGGTGATTCTCTTCGGGTATCCCACCAACGGCGTTCTGTCGCTCAACAATCGTGTGTATCGCTACAGCCAGGTGGACGCCAAGAGCACAGACACCACGTTCTACAACCGCTATTTCATCGCCTACAACCAGCCGTTGTTCCAGCCGAATCGCATGAAGAACGATCTGGAGGCGGCGGAGCTCAATCTTGAAAAAGCCGAGCTCCGGTATGCGAACGACGTGGTGGCAGCGATTGACGACTATGCCACCGACTACGCGGACCTGGTCAGTGATGCGTTCCGCAAGGCGCGGGCCAGCGAGTTCGCCCGCGACCTCGTGATGGCGATGGAGGCCGTCCGCGAAGTCGTTGAGAACAACCCGACGAGGGCCGGTGACCTCGACCTGCTCCGAGTCGAGCTGGCAAACGCGCGGGAAGCGGAAAGCCAGTCCGCGAACAACCTCCGCAACCGCGAACAGACCGTGAAGCAGCGTATCCAGATGGCGCCCTCAACGCCGGTCACTGTGGGATCCAGTCTGGAGATCACGCCCGTCAAGGTGCAGGTCGAGGAGGCCATCCGTCTGGCGTCGACCCTGACGCCACGCATCCGTCAGCTGTCGATCGCCACGCGGGAAAATGAGATCCGGCTGGATGAAACGCGCGGCGATAACGCCTTCCGCATGAATCTCGGCCTGACCTACGGGCGCGAGGTGCAGGATCCGCGCTTCCAGAATCTCTGGAGCGAACCGCGCAACAGCTACACGGTCGAGGTGAACGCGACCGTGCCGATTTGGGACTGGGGCCAGCGGCAGCACCGCATCCAGGCGCAGCAGTTCTCGCTCGACCGCGCTCATCTCTCCGAGCAGCAGGCGCTCTCCGAGATCGAGACCGAAGTCCGCAATCTGGTCAGCAGTCTCGACGACTACGGCCGCCGGACCCAGACGATGCTCGATACGCTGCGGCTGGCGCACGAACTCACCGAGACCATGATTTCGCGGTACCGCGCCGGGGAAGTGGGCCTGTCGGACCTGATGCAGGCGTTATCCAGGGAATCCACCACGGCCACCAATCTGCTCAATGCCTATCGCGGCTACCAGCAGGCACTGCGTCGGCTGAAGGAAGTCACGTTCTTCGACTTCGAAGCCGGTCTACCGATCGTGGAGCGCTTCAAGATCACGCCCGGCAAGCAGTAGAAGCGGCTATGATGTTCGGCATGCGATGCGCGGTGTCCGGGATCGTCACAGCTGTGCTCGTGTCGGCGTGTAGCGGTACTGCGACACCGACCGGGCCGTCGGTGCCCGCGCCGATTCCGGTGGCCGAGGCGTGCGCCGCCCTGGGACCGACGACCGGCAGCAGCAGTCTGGCCGTGCTGAGCGGCGGGACCTGCAGTGCTGCCAACTCGGCGGTCGTGCGCGTGAACATGCGGACGGCGTCCGGTCCGTCCGCCGGCATCTGCACGGGCACGGTGATTACCTCACGCGCCGTGCTGACGGCCGCCCACTGTGTGGACGAGGACGTGACGGCCGCGCTGATCTTCCTGGGCAGCGGCGATCAGATTCAGGCGACCGCCATCCACTTCTATCCCGGGTTCGTCTTCAACACGCCAAACACCTTTGACGTGGCGGTGCTGTTGTTTGACCAGAACATTCCGCGCACACCGATACCGATCCTGACCAGCCGCGAAGGGCGCGTCGGCGAAACGGCCGTGGTGTCCGGGTGGGGGCGCGACGAAAACGACGTCACCACGAGTCTGCGCGCCGGCAGCACGACTATCTCGGCTGTAAACGCCAACTTCCTGCAGACGATTTATGCGCCGCCGTCGGCGTCGGTGTGTTCCGGCGATTCCGGCGGGTCCATCCTGCTGCGGGAAGGCGGGCAGTGGGCCATCGGCGGGATCACGTCGGCGACGTCCTCGGTGGCCTGCAACACCGGAACCAATTTTTTTCAGGCAGTGTTCAACACGAACGTCCGGAACTTCATTCGGCAGCACGTGCCGGGTGTGGGAGAGCGGTGAGGAGAGGATAGCGCGATGAATAGAGTGCGAATAACAGTGGTGATGATGGTGGCGGTGGCGTTTGCCCTGGTGGCGGCGCCGGGGGCGCAGACGCAGGGTGTGGCGGACCTGCGCACGCAGGCGGAGACCTCGAAGTTCACCGAGTACACCACCTACGTCAACATGATGAAGTACCTGGAGGATCTGCAGGCCCGAAGCCTGGAGATGCGCCTGGGGGCCTACGGCGAAACGCACTCGGGCCGCTCCCTGCCGTACGCGATCTACAGCCGCCCGACCGTGACGCAGCCGTGGGAAGCCTGGGCGCTCGGCAAGCCGGTCATCGTGCTTGCCGCCGGGGTCCATGGCGGCGAGCGCACGCTGCGCGAGTCGGTGCTCATCCTGATGCGCGAACTGGCCGACCCGAAGTCCGAGGCCAATCGCCACCTCGACGACCTCGTCATCATCGTGGTCCCGCAGATCAACCCGGATGGGTTCTCGGCTGAGCCGAATCCGACGCGCGGGAACCTGTGGGGACTGGACCTGAATCGCGACTACATGAAGCTGGAGCAGCCCGAGATTCAGGGCTACGTGCAGAACATCCTGCTCAAGTGGCAGCCGTACCTCTTCATCGACGGCCACAACGGCGGCTCGTTTCCGTACAACCTGAACTACCAGTGCGGCAGCCACGCGGCCCACGACATGCGGATTACGCAGCTGTGCGACAAGAGCATCTTTCCCGCCATCGACAAGCGACTGGAAGCCGAGCAGTTCCGCTCGTGGTACTACTCGGGCGGCAACGCGGAGCAGTGGAACGTGGGCGGCACGGAGCCGCGTATCGGCCGCAACTACGGCGCGTTTGCGAACGCGGTCGGTATCCTGTTCGAGTCGCCCGGCGGCCAGCCGATGGAAACCGGCGTGAAGGCCGGCATCCTCGGCTACAAAGCCGTCGTCGAGTGGTCGCGTGCGAACCGTGCCGCACTTCGGGAAACCGTGGATCGCGCACGCCGGGAGACCATCGCCCTCGGTGAAAAGCCCGGGGACATCGTGCCGATCGAAGTCCGGTACGAAGCGGAAGACGAACTGGTGAACTATCTGATTGGCGAAGGCCAGGGCGAGAACCGGAAGATCGTCGAGGTCAAGGGCGCAAAGCTGATGAAGAAGCCGGTGCCGGTGATTTCGCGACCGCGGCCGTATGCCTACGTGCTGCCGCGTGAAGCCACGGAGGCCGTGGCCTTGCTGCGCCGCCACGGCATCACCGTGGAACAACTGACTGCGGCATCGTCACTCAACATCGCCGCGTACACGATTGCGGGCGTGTCGTACAGCCAGCAGTACAACCACGCGGCCGCCGCGACCGTCCAGGTGGGTGAGGTGCTGAATCTCACCCGGAACTTCTCGGCGGGCAGCTACATCGTGCGGACGGCGCAGATGCAGGGCCGCGTCGCCGTGCACCTGCTCGAGCCCGAGTCGACCGACAGCGTGATCTACTGGAACCGCATGGACGCCTGGCTGCCGCGTCCCGGCGCCCGCGCGGCGGGCCCGGCGGATGACGATGCGCCGCCTCAGGCGGCGGCTGGTGGTGGTCGTGGCGGTCGTGGGGCGGGTGCGGCAGGCGCCGGACGCGCGGGTGGCGCCGGTGCAGGCCGCGGTGGCGGCCAGGCGGCTACGCCGCCGCTGGTGCCGATTTTCAAGGTGATGGCACCGACGCCGATGCCGCTGCGCATCGTCAGCTAGCGGGTTCATCGGTTCATGGTTCATCGGTTCATGGTGCTGGTTCGGGGTTCCGAGGAACCTCGAACCGACCTTGAACCTTGAACGACGAACCCGGCACCCAGAACCGTGAACCCTGCACCCCGAACAGCACCATGAACCATGAACCGATGAACCATGAACCACAGTAGTGTTATGACTGATCCCCTCTCGCAGTGGCGCCCTGAGTTCCCAATCCTCGACACGTGCACGTACCTGGTGAGCCATTCACTGGGCGCGATGCCGGCGAGGACGGAGCGCCATCTGGCCACGTTTGCCAGGGAATGGGGCACACGGGGTGTGCGGGCGTGGCATGAGGGGTGGTGGGAGGTCGGCCGGGTGACCGGCGACCTCCTGGCACCGACCATCGGGGCGGCGCCGGGCACGATCTCGATGCATCAGAACGCCACGGTGGCGCAGTCAATCATCACGTCGTGTTTTTCGTTTGATGGGCCGCGGCGCCGAATCGTTGTACAGGATCTGGACTTCCCGTCGAATCACTACCTGTTTCACGGATTCGAGCGCTACGGCGCCGCGGTGGTCACGGTGGCCTCGGACGACCGCGTTCGCGGTCGCATCGATCGGGTGGTGGACGCGATTGATGAACGCACCGCGTTTGTGAACCTCTCGCTGGTGCTGTTCCGGAGCGCGCATTTACAGGATGTGCGGCCGGTCATCGACAGAGCCCATCGGGTGGGTGCGCGTGTGGTGCTCGACCTGTACCAGGCCGCAGGCGCCGTGCCGGTCGACGTGACCGCGCTGGGCATCGACTTCGCCGTGGGTGGCAGCGTGAAGTGGCTGTGTGGAGGGCCGGGTGCCGGGTATCTCTACGTGCGACCGGACCTGATGCGCGACCTGAAGCCCGCCGTCGTCGGCTGGGCCGGCCATGCGCAACCGTTCCAGTTTGAGCCGGGGCCGATCGCGTATGCGGATGGCCTGGAGCGTTTCCAGAGCGGCACTCCCAACGTCCCGTCGCTGTATTCGGCACGGGGCGGCTACGAGGTCGTGGCCGAGATCGGCGTGCCCGCCATCAGGGAGAAGTCGTTGCGGCTGACGCGCCGGTTGATGGATGCGGCGTCGGCACGTGGCTGGCGGCTGAACACGCCTGACGACGATCACGAACGCGGGGCCTCGGTGGTGATCGATGTGCCGGACGGCGCCGCGGTCACGCAGACGCTGATTGCGCGGAATGTGATCGTGGACTATCGTCCCGGAGCCGGGATCCGGATCGCCCCGCACTTTTACAACACAGAAGACGAGATCGACCACGCGGTCGAGATCCTGGCAGAGCTGGTCGGAGACAAATGACAGAGATTCGCAGCATCGCGGTGCTTGGCGCCGGCACCATGGGACACGGCGTCGCACATGCGGCAGCCTCGTCGGGATTCGAGACGCGCCTGTATGACGTGTCCGACGCCCAGCTGGCGAAGGCCAGAGGGCAGATCGACGGCATTCTTCGCAAGGCGGTCGAACTCGGCAAACTGCAGACGGCGGACGCCGACGCGTCGATGGTCCGCCTCTCGACGACATCAGACATCGCGTCCGCCCTTGGTGGCGTGGATCTGATCATCGAAACAGCGCCGGAGCGCATCGACCTGAAGGTCAAGCTCTTCACCGACATCGAGGCCCACGCGCCGAAGTCCACCATCGTTGCGAGCAACACGTCCGCGTTGAGCATCACCGAAATGGCCGGCACACTCAGCGACCCGAGCCGTGTGGCCGGGATGCACTTCTTCAACCCCGTGCACAAGATGAAGCTCATCGAAATCGTGCGGGCGCTGGAATCGAGTGAGCGCGCGCTCGAGACGATCGAGGCGGTCTCGAAGCGCATGGGCAAGGAGACTGTGCTGGTGCGCGAGGCGCCCGGGTTCATCACGACCCGCGTGAACGCGAGCATCGGGAACGAAGCGTTCTACATGCTGATGGAGGGCGTGGCGTCGGCCCGTGACATCGACAAGGCGCTGAAGCTTGGCTTGAACCACCCGATGGGACCGTTTGAGCTGGTGGACCTGGTCGGACTTGATACCCGCCTGAGCATCCTTGAGTACCTGCATCGCAGCATGGGGGAGAAGTACCGCCCGTGCCCGCTGCTCGCGCAGTACGTCAAAGCCGGTCGCCTTGGCAAGAAGGTCGGCAAGGGCGTCTATGAATATTGAGGTGACCATCGACGGGCGGGTCGCGACGCTCTGCGTCAACCGCCCGGAGGTGCGCAACGCCCTCGACTCCGCCACCGTGCAGGAGATGACGACGGCGCTCACCGCGCTCATCGCCAACAACGAGGTCGGCGCGATCATCATCACCGGTGCCGGCGACACGGTGTTTGTCTCCGGTGCCGACATCAACGCCATCCGGTCGCGTGGGCGAGACGATGGCCTGGCGGCCATCAATCAGTCGTTGTTTGCACTGCTGGACCGGTGTCCGAAGGTCACCATCGCCGCCGTGAACGGCCTCGCCTTTGGCGGCGGGTGTGAACTGGCCATCGCCTGTGATCTCCGCGTCGCAGCCGACCACGCGAAGTTCGGACAGCCCGAGGTCGCCCTCGGCATCATTCCCGGCGCCGGCGCAACACAGCGGCTCCCGCGCCTTATCGGCCTCGGTCGTGCCAAACACCTGATTCTGACCGGCGATCCGATCGATGCGCCGACGGCGCTCGCGTGGGGGCTCGTCTCGCAGGTGGTGCCCGGTACGGACGTGCTCGCCTCTGCACGCGCGCTGGCCGATCGCATCCTCTCGCGGGGGCCACTCGCCATCCGTTTGGCGAAGGCCGCGATCAATGCGTCGGCCAGAGTGGATCTCGAATCCGGGTTGCTCATTGAGACCCTGGCCCAGGCACTTTGTTTTCAGTCCGACGACAAGCAGGAAGGCACGACGGCGTTTCTGGAGAAACGACCGGCGAAGTTCACCGGCCGGTAGGGCCACGGAGAATCCATGCAACTGACGACGCTCGACTGGGTGATTGTGATCGGATCGATCGCCCTCTCGTTTGTGCCGGCCGTGTGGATGGCACGGCGGGCCGGGCAGAGCACGACCGAGTTCTTCACGTCAGGCCGCGCGGCGCCCTGGTGGCTGGTCGGTGTGTCGATGGTCGCGACCACCTTCAGCACCGACACGCCGAACCTGGTCACGAACATCGTGCGCGAGGGTGGAGTCTCCGGCAACTGGGTGTGGTGGGCGTTCCTGCTCACCGGCATGACGACGGTGTTCTTCTACGCAAAGTTGTGGCGGCGTCTCGGGGTTGTCACGGACCTCGAGTTCTACGAACTGCGCTACTCGGGCCCGGCCGCCACGTGGGTGCGCGGGTTCCGGGCCGTCTATCTCGGCGTGATCTTCAACGTGATGATCATGGCCGCTGTGAATCTCGCGGCGGCGAAGATTGCGAATGTGCTGCTGGGATGGCCGATGGGGCAGACGTTGCTGGTCTGCAGCGTGCTGAACATCGCCTTTGCGGCGGTCTCGGGACTCTGGGGCGTACTGGTGACGGATTTCCTGCAGTTCAGCATCGCGATGATCGGGTCAATTGCCGCCGCCGTGTATGCACTTCGTCGTCCTGAAGTGGGCGGGCTCGACGGGCTGATCGAGAAGCTCAGGCCCGAGACGCTCGCCATGCTGCCGGATTTGAGCGACTGGGGTGTGGCGTTGCCCATCTTCATCGTGCCGCTGGCGGTGCAGTGGTGGTCCACCTGGTATCCGGGTTCAGAGCCCGGTGGTGGCAGCTACATCGCCCAGCGCATGCTCGCGGCCAGGTCTGAACGTGATGCGTTGTCGGGCACGCTGCTTTTCAACATCGCGCACTACGCACTGAGGCCGTGGCCCTGGCTCATTGTGGCGCTGGCCTCGATGCTGGTGTTTCCTGAGGTGGCGGATATCGGTCGCGCGCTGCCGCACGTCGACCCGGGCATGCTCGGGAACGACATGGCGTATCCGGCGATGCTCACGTTCCTGCCGGCCGGGCTGCTCGGGCTGATGGTGGCCGGTCTGTTGTCGGCGTACATCTCGACGATTTCGACGCACCTCAACTGGGGCACGTCCTACCTCGTGCACGACATGTATCGCCGGTTCCTGAAGCCAGGGCAGACCGAAGCGCATTACGTGATGGTTGGGCGCATTGTCACGGCGTTGCTGATGCTCGTGGCTGCGCTGGTGACGATGGTGCTGGAGTCGGCGAGGGGGAGTTTCAACCTGCTGCTGTCGATTGGCGCCGGCACGGGGCTGCTGTATCTGCTGCGCTGGTTCTGGTGGCGGATCAACGCGTGGAGCGAAATCGCCGCGATGGTGAGTTCGTTTGGTCTGGCGCTTGCAGTCTTTGT
>VFZF01000018.1 GCA_016871335.1 Acidimicrobiia bacterium | reverse complement strand
CGATCGCTCCATCGCGTGCAGCACTCGCTGGTTCGCGACGCCGTCCTCGAAGTTCGGCGTAGGAATCGCGTTCGTGGCGATCGCCTCGCAGAGGTCGTACACCGTGTGCACGAACGTGTGTTCGTAGCCGAGGATGTGTCCGGGCGGCCACCACTTGCCGACAAACGGATGCGCCGGCTCGGTCACCATGATCGTCCTGAACCCGCGCAGGTGCGGCGGGTCGTTGTCGAAGTAGACCTCAAGTTCATTGAGGTCGTTGTCGAAGTAGACCTCAAGTTCATTGAGACGCTCGAGGTCGAAGGCGATGCTGCCGAGCCGGCCGTTGATCTCAAACCGGTTGTAGTTCTTCCGGCCGTTTGCCATGCGCGTCGCTTCGATCGTCCCCACCGCGCCGTTTTTGAAATGCACCAGCGCCATCGCCGCATCGTCTACCGTGACGGTCCGCTTGGAGCGGGGTTTTCCAGCTTCAGCTCGCACAGGGACAAACGTCTTGAGATCCGCAGAGACCTCGGTGATCTCGCCTACGAGGAAACGCGCGAGATCGATCGAGTGGGACGCGATGTCGCCGAGCGCTCCGGAGCCGGCCTTGGTGCGATCGAGACGCCAGTTGAACGGCGCCGCAGGATCGGACATCCAGTCCTGAAGGTACGTGCCCCGGTAGTGACGGATCTCGCCGATCTGGCCCTTGGCGATGATCTGCCTGGCCAGTTGCACCGCAGGGGCGCGGCGGTAGTTGTGACAGATCATGTGGGCCACGCCGGTCTTTTCCACGGCCGCGAGCATACGCTCGGCATCCTTGAGCGAGTTGGCGAGCGGCTTCTCACAGAACACGTGTTTACCGGCCCTGGCCGCGGCGATCGCGATCTCCGCGTGGCTGTCGCCCGGTGTGCACACGTCGACGAGTTCAATGTCGGCCCGCCGGATGACATCCTTCCAGTCGGTCGCCGCCTCATCCCAGCCGAGCGCCTTGCGCGCGGTTTCCACTCCGCGCGGATCGCGGCCACAGATCACCTTCATCCGGGGCGCGCGCTTTGGTGAGAAAAACGGTCCAACCTGCCGGTACGCGTTTGAATGGGCTCTGCCCATGAACGCGTACCCAATCAGCGCGACGTTGATGTCACTCATTGTTTCTCCGGCTTCAATCGCTTGTCGAATGACCGGACAAGTTTCGCCAGCGCCGTAATCTGCTCCGGCTTCAGCTTGTTCTTGAACGGCATCATCGGCGTGCCCTTGACGCCCTCAGCGATGATCTTCGCCATCTGCGCTGACGACGTGCCGTGCGTCCACTTGCGATCGACAAACGCCATCTCCGGCATCGGCGCCTTGCCATTGGCGCCGTGGCACATCTGGCAATGCAAACGGTACAGCGGGGCGGGGTCGACCTGGGGGGCGTTGGGTGAGGGTGGGTGGAGGTTGGGTGAGGTTGGGTGGAAGGAGGCGCGGAGGGTGATGGCGCCCACGACACCAATCGCACACAGACCTGCGGCCACGTTTCTGAAAACCGTTCTCGACATCTGGTCTATTGTGCCATCAGCTGCGCACCGGCCGGCCACGCCACCGGTACCGATCCGGCAACTGGCCAAGCGACTGCGTCAGCGCATCGCGCCCAGCCACCCATCCGCCCACCTGCCCAGCTACTCGAGTCCGAGTTTCGTCAGCACTTCCGGCGGGCACCCGGTCCATTTGGGCACAAAGGTGTTGCCCATGTACTGGATGTCGTTGATGCCCATCTCGCTGGTCCAGAATCCGCTGGCCGTAAGGTCGCGGAAGCTGTTGAAGAACGTCACACCAGGACCCATGCCCGGCTGCACACGCTGGGGCCATGAGATGTCGTCGAGCACCTGACGCCGCTCGGCATCGGTGCAGACGATGAACCGTTTGTCGAAGCGGCGATGGCATTCGAGATCGACCCAGGCGAGACCGCCACGCATCGCGTTCTGGCGATTGGGCTGGTCGGTCATCATGAAGTCCATGAATTCCGGCACGCCGGCATCGTTCGCGCTGCCGGACTTGTCATCCTTCGGGATGATGTAGTCCACCAGCACGCGCACAGTGGCGAGTTCGTGGTCGGTGAAGAAGACGGGCTTGAACGCCTGGCCCTGTCCGGCTTTCACGAGCGCACTGGCGTGCATCGCTTCCTCGTGGGACCACGTGAACGCCGCGGCCAGTGGCGCAGTGGCCATCAGGCGCAGAACGGTACGTCGATCGAGAGACGCCATCAGAGTGTTCCCTTCTTGCGTTCAGCCACGATGAAGTCGCTGGTGCGCCATGACAACGCGAGAATCGTCCACGTCGGGTTCTTGTCGGGCTGCGAGACAAACGGGCCGCCATCGGTGACGAAGAGGTTCTTCACGTCGTGCGCCTGACAGTTGCTGTTGAGCACCGAGGTCTTCGGGTCGTTGCCCATGCGGGTGACACCGAGTTCGTGAATGATCGACCCGCCGGTGGAGATGCCGTAGCCGCGCTCGCGCGTCGGCATCGTGCTCATCGCCGTACCGCCCATCTCATCGATGATCGCGCGGAACGTCTCCTGCATGTGTTTGACCTGGTTGTGTTCGTGGTCCGTCCAGCGCCAGTGGAACCGCAGCACCGGAATGCCGAACGTGTCGACGGTGTTCGGGTCGATCTCACAGTAGCTGTTTTCGTTCGGGATCATCTCGCCGCGACCGGAGAAGCTCACCGTCGCGCCATAAAAGCGGCGGTAGTCATCCTTCAGCGTCGCGCCGTACCCGCCGATCTCCCGCCCGCTGTCGTAGCCCGTGAAGCGCTGGATGTTGCCGCCGAAGCCCGCATTGGGCATGTTGCGGCCGCCGCCGATCTCGGTGTGATAGCCGCGCGGGAAGTCGAGCTTACGGTTGTCGAGCACCCACGGCATATAGAGATGCGCGCCGCCGACCCCATCTTCGTTATGCGGAATCTGATCCATCAGCTTCGGGATGAAGGCCGTCACGCCGCCGCCCGTCGAGTCGGTGATGTACTTGCCGACGACACCCGACGAGTTGCCGACACCCTGTGGGAACTTCGGATTCTTCGAGTTCAGCATGATGCGCGCGGACTCACACGCGCTCGCCGCGAGCACGACGAGTCGCGCCGACACATGATTCTCACGCCCCGTCGTTTTGTCGATGTACGCCACGCCGGTGGCGAGACCTTGCGCGTTGACCGTGACTTCACGCGCCATCGCCTGCGTGATGATCGTCAGATTTCCGGACGCGATTGCCGGACGCAGCAGCACAGACGGTGACGAGAAGTTCGAATGTGTCGCACAGCCACGCGAACACTGGCCACAGTAATGACACGCCGCACGGCCGTTGAGCGGCTGCGTCAGGATGGACAGGCGCGACGGAATGCACTTGATGTTGAGCCGATCCGACGCGTTCTTGATCAGGCGTTCCCAACACCGTGGCGCCGGCGGAGCCTGAAAGATGCCGTCCGGTTCGTTCGGCAAACCTTCCACCGTGCCGAAGCGCCCGACAAACCGATCGACGCGGTCGTAATACGGCTTGATGTCATCAAACGTGATCGGCCAGTCGTCGCCAAGCCCGTCCAGACTCTTGCGCCGGAAGTCGTCAGGGCCGAAGGCAAGCGAGATACGGCCCCAGTGATTCGTACGGCCACCAAGCATGCGTGTGCGGAACCACTGAAAGCTGCTGCCGGGACCCGTCGTGTACGGCTCGCCATCGATGGCAAACCCACCGATCCACGCGCCGAATTCACCCCACGGGCGCTCCGGCGTACCTCCACCGCGCCTCGGGGAGTCGTAGGGCCACGCGAACATCTTGGGATCCGTCTCCGGATCCCAGTTCACGCCGGCTTCCAGCATCACCACCTTCGCACCGGACTCGGTCAGCACCTTGGCGGCCATGCCGCCCCCGGCGCCCGATCCCACAATGCACACGTCATACGTCTCGCGGCTTCGGATGATTTGCACGGCGCGCATTCTACCCCGCCCGTGCTGGCCCCCTGTTAGAATCACGCCACCAAAACGCTCGATTCCACCCGGAGGCCCCGTATGGTGCGCACGTTCCTGATCGCCGGACTTACCGTTGGTCTGCTGGCTTCTGTAGGCCTGCAGGCGCAGAACCGTCCCGTCACCAAGCTCGCCTTGGAACAGTTCTTCGACATGGAGACGGTGTCGAACCCCCGGATCTCGCCTGACGGCCAGCGCATCATCTACACCCGTGGCTGGGTCGATCAGGTCAACGACCGTCGTCAGTCCGACATGTGGATCATGAACGCGGACGGATCGCGGAGTCGACGACTGACGGAGGGCTCCGGCGCGGTGTGGTCGCCTGACGGCACCCGGATCGCTTTTACGAGACAGGGACAGCCGCGCGGCACGCAGGTGTTCGTACGGTGGATGGACGACGAGGGGGCCGAGACCCAGGTGACACGTGTGGAGCAGACGCCGTCGGAGATAACGTGGACCCCCGACAGCACGTCGCTGCTCTTCGCCATGAGCATTCCGACCCGCACCAACTGGCCGATCCGCATGCCCGAGCGCCCGGAAGGCGCCCGATGGACCGAAGCCCCGCGCATTATCGAAAGCTTCACTTACCGCGCCGACGGACGAGGGTTCATCGATCAGACCCACTCACACATCTTCATGGTGCCGGCCGAGGGAGGGACCGAGCGACAGATCACGGCTGGGCCGTTTAATTACGGAGGATTTTCGCTGTCACCGGACGGCAAGGAAGTGATCTTCTCTGACAATCGCGATCCGGATCGCGAGAAAGCCGAGCGTGAGTACCGCCAGTCGGATGTGTACGCCCTCAACATCGAGACCGGCACGCTGCGGCAGCTGTCGGATCGCAGCGGCCCGGATACCAATCCGGTGATCTCGCCGGACGGCCGCTGGATTGCGTATCTCGGCTACGACTACACCACCGACACCTACATCGACAACGAACTGCATGTGGTGGGCATCGACGGGCGCAACCGGCGGCACCTGACGGCGTCCTTCGACAGGTCGCCCACGAATCTGACCTGGGCGCCTGATTCAAACGGCATCTATTTTGCCGCGGATGATCGGGGCAGCCGCAACCTCCACTTCGCGCCACTCGACGGTCCGATCCGCGCCGTCACGACCGGCGTGCACCTGGTCACCCTGTCGGACGTCAATCGCAACGGGCAGGCCGTGGCCACGGTGACGTCGTTCCACAAGCCGGCTGATGTCGTCTCGTTTCCGTTGTCGACTCCAGGAGAGCTGCGCCAGTTGACGGACGTGAACTCTGACGTGCTGGGTCGCGTCACGCTTGGCGAGGTGGAGGAGCTGTGGTTCGACTCGGTCGACAACTACAAGATCCAGGGATGGCTGATTAAACCGCCGGATTTCGATCCGAAGAAGAAGTATCCCTTGATGCTGTCGATCCACGGCGGGCCGCATGCAATGTACGGCGTCGGGTTCAACTTCGCGTGGCAGGAGCATGCCGCTAACGGCTATCTCGTGCTCTACACGAATCCGCGTGGCTCCACCGGATACGGCTCCGCGTTCGGCAATGCCATCAAGTACGCCTATCCATCAAAGGATTATGACGACCTCATGCGGGGCGTTGACCACGTCATCGCGCAAGGTTCGGTCGACACGCGCAACATGTTTGTCTATGGCTGCTCCGGCGGCGGTGTGCTCACGGCGTGGGTTGTGGGCCACACCAATCGGTTCGCGGCCGCGTCCTCCCAATGTCCGGTGATCAACTGGCTGTCGTTTGTGGGGAATGTCGACGGCAACCCGCTGCGCTGGTACGACGACTTCGAAAAACTTCCCTGGGTCGATCCCAGCGAACACCTGCGCCGTTCGCCGCTCATGTACGTCGGCAACGTCAAGACGCCGACGATGCTGATGACCGGGGTGCTGGACATGCGCACGCCCATGAGCCAAACCGAGGAGTTCTATCAGGCGCTCAAAGTCGTCGGGGTGCCCACGGCGATGTTGCGCTTCAACGGCGAGTGGCATGGCACCTCGTCAATTCCGTCCAACTTCCTCCGCTCGCAGCTGTACCTGCGCTACTGGTGGGAGAAGTGGACCACCCGCGATAATCAGGCGCCGCCTGGCGGAGCGCGCTGAGGCGGGGTTACCATACGCCCATGCGCATCCTTCTTTCGGCCTGCCTCCTTGCCGCGGTTCTCGTGACGCCGTCCGTCTCTGCCCAGCGCTCTCCGTTTCTCGGGTCCTGGAATCTGACCGGGACGGGCGATGACGCGAGCTTTGTGTATTGGTTGAAGGTCGAGCAGGGGCCGGACGGCCTGACGGGGCGGTTTCTGAATCGCACCGGCAGCCCTGTGACTCTCGGCGTCGTGAAGATCGAGAACGGCGAACTCGTATTTCAGATGGGCCGGCCGGACAATCTCACCGGACCTGAGTTCCGCGCGAAGTTTGAGAATGGCCGCCTGATCGGCCGGCACATGCTGCGACAGGGCGGGGGGCGCCGAGGTGGTGGCGAGCCGCCGACCGAACGCCAGGTGAACTGGATCGGGGTGCCGACACCGACGTGGCCTGCCGCCAACGCCAGTGCCCCGCAGAAGTTCGGCACGCCCGTCGTGTTGTTTGATGCGGCCGCGCCATCGATGGACGCGTGGGGCGTGCAGTTTCCCGATCGTCCCGTGAACTGGTCGGTCGTCGAAGGTCTGCTCCAGAACCAGCCGCCCGCCAACAATCTGGTGTCCAAGGCGAAGTTCAGCGACTTCAAACTGGAAGCGGAATACCGCCTCTCAGCCAAGAGCAACAGCGGCCTGTACCTGCGTGGTCGTTACGAAATGCAGCTGTTCGACGACGCGGGGCAACCTGCGGCGCTGACGGGTCACATGTCGATCTACGGGCGCAAGGCGGCGGACACAAACGCGAGCCTGCCACCCGGTGAATGGCAGCGGACGGAGATCGTGCTCGTCGGGAACCGCGTGACGGTGACGCTCAACGGCACGCGCATTCATGACAACGCGGTGATCGAAGGCATCACCGGCGGCGCACTCGACAACGACGAACTCGCGCCCGGGCCGATCATGATTCAGGGTGATCACACGCTCGCGTCGTTCCGGAAGATCGTCATCACGCCCATCGTGAAGTAAGTCCTCGGGGTGTCTTCTTCGTCGCCGCTTTTTACCACGCGCTTCTTCGTGATGTGCGCGTACACCTTCACGGTGTTCGTGTCACTGTTCCAGTTGCTGCCGGCGGCGCCGTACCACGTGCTCGCGCTGGGCGGCACAACGTTCGCGGGTGGACTGTTCCTCGGGTTCCTGACGTATTCGTCCGCTCTCTCCGCGCCCTTCACTGGTCAACTCGCTGATCGACTCGGCCATCGCCGCGTCCTCATCATCGTCAGCCTGGTTCTGGCGGCGTTTTCGACGACCTACGCGCTGCTCGACAACTACAAAGTGCTTCTCGCGCTCGTGTTCCTGCACGGGTTGTTCTGGTCGGGACTGCTGTCGGCGTCCGGTGCGTACATTACGTCGATCATTCCGGAGACCCGCCGCGCCGAGGGCATCGGGTACTGGGGCCTCGCGTCGGTGATTGCCATCGCCGTCGCACCCCCGCTCGGCTTCTGGGTCTTTTCATTCGGCTGGACGGCGCTGTGCCTCGAACTCGCTGGCCTCAATCTGCTGATGGCCTTCATCGCGTGGAGGCTCCCTGACGATCGCGCGAATCCGTCCACGCGCCCAGCCGCCCACTCGCTGAGCGTTGAATGGCCCGTCTTGATTCTTTCGGTGACGATGGCGTTGATTGCGTTTGGGTATGGCGGCTTGACGACGTTTTCCGCGCTGTTTTCGGATGAGCTGCAGGTGTGGCCGCGCAGCCTGTTTCTGACGTCCATGGCCGTGGCGATGCTGGTGGGACGCGTCACCGTGGGCCGTGTGCTCGATCGCATCGGACATCGCAAGGTGCTGTTGTTTTGCCTGCCCCTGACGGCGACGGGGATGGCCTTGTTTGCGGTGGCGCAGGGGCCGGTCACGTTGGTGATCGCTGCGCTGGCCTTTGGTGCGGGATTTGGTCTGCAGTACCCGGCCTACACGGCGTACATCATGGGTCGCATCCCCGCGTGGCGCCGCGGCGCCGCGTTTGGCGCCATGCTCGCGGCCTTCGACATGGGAGTGGGCAGCGGCTCCACGGGCCTCGGGTGGCTGATCCACCAGTTTGGCTTCCGGCCCGCCTTCGGAATCGCCGCAGCTCTGGCCTTTCTCGCGGTGCCATATTTCCTGTTCGTCGAAAAGCGGCTCGACTTTGGGCACCGCTGATTTATCCTTGCGCATGGCTTCACGGCTGCGCGCCTCCTCGCTCTTGCTCGCCACCAGCTTGTTTGTCGCTGTGGCGTCCATCTCCCACGTGACCGTCTCCGGCCAGGCGGCGCAAGCGCAGCCGTCACCAGCCACGCTGGTGCTGCGCAACGGGCGCATTGTGACCGTTGATGATGCCAGGCCGGATGCCCAGGCGATGGCCGTCAACGGCGACACCATTGTGGCGCTCGGCACCAACGCCGAGATTGCCCGGTATGTGGGACCACAGACGCAGGTCATCGATCTGAACGGTCAGATGGCGATGCCGGGTTTTGTCGAAAGTCACGGCCACTTTAATGGCATCGGTCAGGCGAAGCTCGGTCTGGAACTGATGAACACGACGAGCTGGGAACAGATCATCGGCATGGTGCGTGATGCCGCGGCTAAAGCCCGTCCGGGGCAGTGGATTGTCGGCCGCGGGTGGCACCAGGAGAAGTGGTCGTCCGTGCCGCAGCCCAATGTGGCTGGATTCCCGGTGCACGCCGCGCTCTCCGCCGTGTCGCCCAACAATCCCGTGGTGCTGACACACGCGTCGGGTCACGCGTCGTTTGCCAATGCGAAGGCGATGGAGTTGTCGAATGTCACGGGGGCGACGACTGCGCCTGCGGGCGGCGAGATCCTTAAGGACAAAGCCGGCAATCCGACGGGACTGATGAACGAAACCGCGATGGGCCTGATCCGTCGCGGCGCCGGCGAACCGCCACCGACGGCCGAGGAGCGTGAGGCCGAGGCGATGCGTGTCATCGAACTCGCCGATCAGGAAATCCTCTCGAAGGGCGTCACAAGTTTTCAGGATGCCGGCTCGAGTTTTCAGGACGTCGAGCGCTTCAAGCGTGCGATTGACATCGGTCGCCTGAAGTCGCGGCTCTGGGTGATGATTCGCGGGGGCGGCACTCCCGAACAGCTCGCGCGTGGCCGCCTGATTGACTACGGCAACAAGCACCTCACGGTGCGGGCCATCAAGATCTCGATCGACGGCGCCCTCGGCTCACGCGGCGCCTGGCTGCTGGCGCCGTACTCCGATCTCGTCAACAGCTCCGGCCTTGGTCGTGACCTCAACCCGTCGCGCACGACCGCGCAACTGGCCATCGACCATGGCTATCAGCTCTGTCTGCACGCCATTGGCGATCGCGCCAATCGCGAGGTGCTCGATCTGTTTGAGGAGGCCTTCCGCAAGAACAACCGGAACGGCAAGGACCTCCGATGGCGCATCGAACACGCGCAGCACATCCACCGCGACGACATTCCGCGCTTCGGTCAACTTGGTGTGATCGCCGCGATGCAGGGTATTCACGCCACCTCGGACGCGCCTTATGTGGTCACCCGCCTCGGAGCTGAACGCGCGGAGGAAGGAGCCTATGTGTGGAAGAAGCTGCTCGACAGCGACGCCGTCGTCTCCAATGGCACCGATGCGCCGGTCGAAGATGTGGATCCGATCGCGAGTTATCACGCGACGGTCACGCGCAAGACGGCCGACGGCTCTGAATTCTTTCCCGCACAGAAGCTGTCACGAATTGATGGTCTGAAGTCCTACACGCTGTGGTCAGCCTACGCGGGCTTTGAGGAGCACCTCAAGGGGTCACTCGTGCCCGGCAAACTCGCGGACATCACCGTGCTCAGCAAGGACATCACCCGCGTGCCGGACGCAGAGATCCGCGACGCCAAGGTCGTTTACACCATCGTTGGCGGCAAGGTCGTGTACCAGGGGAAGTAGAGCGATCAGACCGCCGAGAGCGCCCGGTCTTCGCGCCGCGGACCCTTGGACCCAGGACCCGAACCCTGGACCCTGGACCCCTGACCTCTGGACCCTGAAGGATTCCCGGGGCGGCCTCCTCCGAAACCGCCGCCGGGCGCCCCCACAGGCGGGCTCACGTGGAGCTTCACCTGATCCATGACGCGCTTGCAGGCCGCCTTGAACTTGGCCTCCAGCGTGGTGGCTTCCTCGCTCGGCACCGGGGCCAGGCGATGCCACGCAGCCTTGGCATCGTCGACCGCCGTTGCGGCGATGCGCCACTTGGAGTCGTCGGCACGTTTGCCCATGGCATTGCTGGTGAGGGCGGAACGCAGCCGTTCTGCGAGAAGTTCCGTGGCCGACTTGCCGGCCGTGGATGCGGGCTTCTCGTCTTCGTCGATGAGCGCTTCGATCTTCGCGACCAGCTTCTGCATGCGCTGAATGATCGCCGCCGGGTCGAGGTCCGTGCCGGCAAATGCCGTTGGGAACTTCTGCGTGAGCGTGGCCAGAGACGTCTTCCAGCGCTCCTGCAGCGCCTTGAGAGCGTCACTTGGTGCCGGCGGATTCTGCTGAATCGTCGCGCGCAGGTTCTGCACCTGTGCGGCGAGATCGGCCGGCGCCTCGTGGAGTGCCGCGAGGCCTTCGAGCGATACGACCAGACCTTCGTATTCCGCGACCTTGCCCTGCAACGCGATGCGGTGCCGGTTGTGGTACCGCTCGAAGAACAGGTCCGCCGCGGCACGGAACCGGTTCCACACCACTTCAGACTTGTTGCGGCGCACGGGACCGATGGTCTTCCACTCGGCCTGCATCCGCTTCAGTTCGGCGGACGCGGCATCCCAATCGGTGGACTCCGCGAGAGCTTCGGCGCGAGCGCAGAGCGCTTCCTTCTTCTCGAGGTTGTCGTTCCATTCCTTCTTCTTCGATGACAGATCGTCACGACGCCGGGTGAAGAAGGTGTTGCAGGCGGTGCGGAATCGCTGTGCGAGATCACGGGCGGCGTCGCGTGGCACGGGGCCCACGGCCTGCCATTCCGTCTGGAGTTCCTGGAAGCGCGCGGCTGCCTTGGCCCAATCGGTGGACTCGGCCAGCTTCTCGGATTCTTCGACGAGCGCCTGCTTACGCTCGAGGTTGCCGCCGCGTTCCTCCTTCAACTTGGCGAAGTACACCTCGCATCGGCTGCGGATGAAATCGGTGGCCGTCTTGAAGCGATCCCAGAGGCGCTGCGCGGAGTGCCGCGGCGCATCAGCCACTTCCTGCCAGCGCAGGTGGAACTCACGCAGGGCCTTCGCGGTGGCCGCCAGCTCGGACGTCTTGCCGGCTTCTTCATCAGCCTTCAGCGAGGCGACGATCGCCTCGGCCATCGCGATCAGTTGTTCCTGCTGCTGGGCGTTGGCGAAGCGGCGCCATTCGTCCATGTCGCGCAGTTCCTTCACCTTCGGCGCGACGGCTTCCTGCTGCACGCGGAGGGCGGCGGCTGCGTCGGCGATTTCCTTGGAGGATTCACCGGTGCCCACTTCGTCGAGCATCGCCGTGACGTCGCGCATCAGGCGTTCGCCTTCGCGCAGCGTGACGGCTTCGGCTTCGGCCACGCGCTTGGCGCGTTCCGTCAGGCGCTGCACGCGGACCGCCAGGTCCTGACGCGCCTTCGCCGCTGTTTCCCGAGCCGCCGCCTCACGCGCCTCGAAGGCGCGTGAGACGACGCTCAGGCGATCCGCCAGGTCGGTGGCGGGACGGGAGGCACCGGCGAGTGCATCCACCAGCACGCTGGCTTCGCGCGCGAGGGATGGCCACCGTGTCCCGGCCGCCGCCGCATCCTCCCAGGCGGGCAGGGCTTCAGCTTCCACGACAAGAGTTTCGAGGGTCGCACGATGTTCGACCAGCGTTGCGCCGAGCGCATGACGTTTCCGGCAGGACGCCACCGCAGCGGTGAAGCGGTCGTTGAGTCGCGTGGCATCCGGGCCGTTGCCCACGAGTGGTGTGAGCGAGGCCCACTCCTCTTCGATGGGAGCGAGCTGGGCGAGGATGTCGTCGCCTTCGATGGTTTCGACGCGCTGGCACAGTGCCTCGCGCGACGCGATGGCTTCGCCGCGCTGACGCGCCATTTCCGCAGCGGCTTCAACTTCGCGACGTTTTTCAGCGATGCGGACGCGAATGGCGGCGGCGCCGGCGGTAAACCGCTTGGCCGCGGCCGGATCCGGCGAGGTAATCGCCTGCCACGCCGTTTCGAGACGGCTGAGGTCGGCTTCCGCACGGTCGGCGTCGGTAATCGCGGCGGCACCTTCAACGGCGTCGCACAGCAACGTTTCCTGGCGGCGCTGTTCGTCTTCGGCCGCGCGGCGGGCGTTTTCGGCGTCTTCGATGGCTTGCAGCATGGTGCGTGCCCGTTTGGAAGCCGCCTTCTGCTGGCTGCGCCCTTCGATCGATTTCAACTGCGTCAGGTCAGGCGCGTTGGCGTCCACGACGCGGTCAAACGCGGCAAGGGCGACGTCCTTGTGGTCGCTGTTCAGCACCGTGTCGAGCAGTTCGTCGGCTGAGGTCACACGACCAAGGGCTGACATCGCAATGGCTTCCACCTTGGCGTGACGGGCGACGGCGGCGAGCTGACGGTCGTCGGAGATTCGGGCCAGTGCCGACTCACGTACGGCGTCTGACGCTTCGGAAGTCGCTGATTTCGCGAGGTTTGCGAGTCGACGGCTGTCGGTCAGCAGGTTGGCTGACGCCACGGCGCGGGCCGGGTCTGAGCCATCAAGCGCGAGTGCCGCCAACTGGTCGGCCGCTTCATCCTTCACACTCTGGTCGGCGTCCGCGATGCACCGGCCCAGTACTGTTGGGTCAACAATTCGAGCAACCGCCGCTCTCCGGACCTTTGGATCGGCATCGGTTTCGGCCACTTCGGCTAGTTCCATGTCGTCTGCAAGCTCCCGGACCGCTTCGAGACGAACGGCGGGGTCAGAGTGCTTCCAGCGGGGCTGCGGCTTGAGCTTGTCGAGAATTCCCATGTGTGTGAGTGGGGGCCTTTCGCGTTCGTCGTAAGAAAACCCTGTGCCGTACACGGGCCGCGTTCTGGAGGGCGCGGGGCATCGTCAGATTGCCGTGTAAACACAAGGACTTACGGCCGATGTGTCCGCGATGTGACGACGCTGCCGGTCGCCGTGAATACGGGCGGGTGAATCAGGAATCCAAGCGGGTGGAATCGGACCTCAGGCCTGCTCGAGTTGGGTGACGAGTCGATCCAGTTGCGAGACCACGGCACGGATGGTGTCGGGCGTCGAAAGATCCACGCCGGCCTTGGCGAGTTGGTTCATCGGATGGTCGTTGCCGCCTGATGACAGGAGACGCAGATATTCGCCCCGGGCGCGTTCGCGCGAGTCCTCGGGGCCCTCCATGATTCGTGTCGCAATCTTCGCCGCGGACGCAAAACAGGTCGCGTACTGGTAGACGTAAAACGGCGAGTTGAAAAAGTGTGGAATGCGGGCCCAGGTCGCGGGCGTCAGCGGTTCCATATCCACGGAATCGCCGTAATACGCGACAAACAAGTCCTTGTAGATCCCGTTGAGTACATCGGCCGTCACTGGTTCGTCACGTTCCACGCGCCGATGCACCTGCAGCTCAAAATCCGCGAACATCACCTGCGTGTAGAACGTGCTGGTGATCGAATCGATCGCGTGCTGCAGCAACACCACGCGTTCGTCCCGGCTCTGCGCGCGACCCAGCATGTGCTCGAGCAGGAGCGCTTCATTGAGCGTGGACGCGACTTCAGCGACAAAGATCGTGTAGTCCGAATAGACGTACGGCTGCGTCTCGTGCGACAGCATCGTGTGAATCGAGTGGCCCATCTCGTGCGCCATCGTGAACACGTCGTCGAGTGTCTCGGTCCAGTTCATGAGCATGTACGGATGCACGCCGTACACACCGGCCGAATAGGCGCCGCTGCGCTTGCCGTCGTTTTCGTAGACGTCGATCCACCGCTCCGCAAACCCCCGCTTCATGCGCGCCTGGTAGTCGGCGCCGAGCGGCGCAACGGCGTCCACGATCGCCGGCAACATCGCCTGGTAGTCGTAGCGCGTATCCCATTGGAGAATCGGAATCGTGAAGTCGTACGGGTGGTACCGCTCGAGCTTCAACAACCGGCGTCGGAGCGCGTGATATCGCTGGAGCGGCGCCGTGCCGTTGCGCGTGGTCTCGATCAGGTTCTCCACCACCGACGTCGGAATGGCGTTGCCATGGAGCGCCGCTTCGAGCGAGCTCGTATAACCGCGTGCGCGCGCCTGGAACCAGTCCCGCTGGCACACCGAGTGATACAGCGACGCATAGGTGTTGAGGTTCGCCGCGTACGTGCCGTAGTGCGCGAGGAAGGCCTGACGCCGGTCGGCCTGGTTGTAGTTGGTGGCCAGCACCGCGCGGTACTGCCCATACGACATCGTCTGTGTCTCCCCGGTCGAGAGCGTGATCTCGGGGAACTTCGCGTCGGAGGTGGAGAGCGCCCAGTACGCCTCGTTCGGCGCGTTGGTCACGCGGGCAGCGAGCGAGAGCAGACGCTCACCCGGTTCGTCGAGCACGTGCTCCTGCTGACGGAAGATTTCCTCGATTGCGAACCGGTACAGCGCCAGCTCCGGGTCCTGGTCGAGCCAGGTGCGCACGGTCTCGATCGGAATCGTCAGCAGTTCCGGGCTGAGCCACGATGTGGCTTGTTGCCATCGTGCGAAGAGGGACTCCACCTGCTGCTTCTTGGCGTTGATGCTGTTGTCGCGCTGGTCCTCGTCGTACCGCAGCGACGGATAGAAGTAGACGCGGTGCGCGAGCTGGCCCATCGCGTCGTTGAGCTGAAACGTCTTGCGCAACTGACCGGCACCCTGCCCAAGTGTGCCTTTGAGTGCCGCGTACTCACCGATCCGCTGTTCAAAGACCTCGCGTTCCGCCTCCCACGCCTCCCAGCCCGGGTAAATATCCGCGAGGTTCCATGTGTATTCCACAGGGATCTCGGCGCGGTTGCGGGATCGGTGTGCGACGGGGCTGGTCATGGCTACCGATCATACCCGTCGAGCTATAATCCGCACGCCCGCGTCACTATTGCGCCCTTCTGGAGGTTGAAGTTGATCAAGTCCCTGCGTCTCCTTGTGTTGTCCGCGCTGGTCTTCGGCGTGGCGTTTGCCGGTTCCGTCGTGTACGGCCGCTCCGCCGCTGCGACCCAGGCGGCTGTTGACCCCCTCGACACCCTGCACTTCCGGTCGATCGGTCCTGCGACGATGTCCGGTCGTATTTCAGACCTCGCCGTCTACGACAAAAATCCGTTCATCTACTACGTGGCGACCGGCCACGGAGGCGTGTGGAAGACGGTCAACAACGGCACCACGTTCGAGGCCCAGTTCCAGGACAAGGGCAACATGTCGATCGGCGACGTGACCATGTCGCAGACGAACCCGAATCTCGTCTGGGTTGGCACCGGTGAGTCGGCCAATCGCCAGAGTGTGTCCTGGGGCAACGGTGTCTGGAAGTCCACCGACGGCGGCGAGACCTGGACGCACATGGGGCTCGACCAGAGTTACCACATCAACCGCATCCTGATTCACCCCGAGAACGACGACGTGGTGTTTGTGTCGGCCGTGGGCGCGACGTTCGGTCCCGGCGGCGATCGCGGTGTCTACAAGTCCACCGATGGCGGCAAGTCCTGGCGCAAGGTGCTGTCGGGTGATGCCGACACCGGCGCAGATGACCTCGCGATGTCGGCCACGAATCCGAACATCATGTGGGCCACGCTCTATCAGCGGCGTCGCTCGCAGTGCTGCTTCAACGGTGGTGGCCCTGGCAGCGGTCTCCACAAGTCGACCGACGGTGGCGAGACGTGGACCAAGGTCGAGAACGGCCTTCCCACCGGTGATCTCGGCCGGATGGCTGTGGATGTGTACCGTCGTTCCGCGAACATTGTCTACGTGCTTGTGGAAGCGCCGTCGGGCGCAGGCGGCGGTGGTCGCGGTGGTGGCGCGGCGCAGCCTGCGGGCCTCAGCGGCGGCACGGGCCTCTGGCGTTCAGACGACGGCGGTGCGTCGTTCAGGCAGGTGAACACCAACAATCCGCGCCCGATGTACTTCAGCCAGCTCAACATCGACCCGGACAATCCGGACCGCGTGTACTACGGCGGCGTTGGTCTGCAGATGACGATCGACGGTGGCCGCACGGTCGCGACCGACGCAGCGCTGGCGACGCACGACGACGTGCATGCGATCTGGATCAATCCGGCGAATCCCAATCACATTCTGATCGGCCACGACGGCGGCGTGTCGGTGTCGTACGACATGAGCAAGACGTGGAACCAGCACAACAACCTGCCGCTCGCGCTCTTTTATCACGTGAGCGTCGACAACTCGCTGCCGTTCCGTGTGTGCGGCGGCCTGCAGGACAACTACAACTGGTGCGGCCCGAGCAAGACACGCTTCACCAAGGGCATCCTGAACAGCGACTGGTATCAGGTGCAGGGGGGTGACGGCTTCGTCGTTCTCATCGACCAGAACGATCCGCGGTACGTGTACTCGGAGTCGCAGAACGGCAACATCCAGCGCAAGAACGCGCTGACGGGTGAGGCGACAAACATCCGTCCCAGCTTCGAGACGGTGCGTCCCGGACCGGAAGAAGGCGCGTTGCCGTACCGCTGGAACTGGGACACGCCGATGGTGTTCTCGCCACACGATCCGACGGCGTTGATTGTCGCGGCGAACAAGGTGTTCCGTTCGAACGACCGCGGCGACTCGTGGGCGGTCATCAGCCCCGATCTCACGACCAATGCCGACCGCACGGAAATCGAGATCATGGGCAAGCGCGGCAACGAAATCCGCATTGCCGCCAATGACGGCATCACGTCATGGCCGACGATCGTCTCGCTCGCCGAATCCCCGAACACGCCCGGCGTGTACTACACCGGTACAGATGACGGTGTGGTGAGCATGTCGCGTGACGCCGGCAAGACGTGGACGAACATCACGAAGAACCTGTCTGGGTTCCCGGCAGGCGCGTGGGTCTCCGAAGTGGTGCCGTCGAAGTTTGATGCGGGCACCGTCTACGTGGCGGCCGACGCCCATCGCCTCAACGACTACAAGACGTACCTCTGGGTGAGCAACGACTTCGGTGCGACGTTCCGTCCGGCGATCACGGGTCTGGATGGTGAAGTGATTCGCACGGTGCTTGAGGACACGAAGAACGGCGACGTGTTGTATGCCGGCACGGAGACGGGCCTGTTCATCACGCTTGACCGCGCGAAGACCTGGCGTCGGCTCAAGGCGAATCTGCCGACGGTGCGTATTGATGAACTCGTGATTCATCCGCGCGACAACTCGCTGGTGGTTGGCACACACGGACGGGCAGTCTGGATTCTCGACAACCTTGCACCGGTGCAGGAGTTTGCAGCGGCGCAGGCGGCGGCATCGGCGGCCACGTTGTTCTCGGTGAGCCCGACGCTGCAGTGGCGCATGATGGACAACCAGAACGACGAGTTCTGGGGCCACAACACCTTCGTCGGCGAAAATCCGCCGGCTGATACCGTGATTCAGTTCCACCTGAAGAAGCCGGTGGGCAGCCTGACGCTGCGGATCACTGATGCGGCAGGTGCGACGATTCGAACCATCGATGTTCCGGCGAACCGCAACGTCGCCGGCATCCATGCTGTGTGCTGGGATATGCGCGTTGATCCGGTGCCGACGGTGACGGCAGGTGGCGCGCCGCCGGCTCCGGCCCGGGGTGGCGGTGGCGGCGGTGGTGCGCGCGGAGGCGGCGGTGGAGGTTCGGCGGTGCCCGGTATTCCGGTGCCTGTCACGCCGCCGATGACGAACTGGAATCCCTGCGGTGGTGGCGGCGGCGGATTTGGTGGCGGTGGCGGGAACCAGGGCCCGTGGGTGCTTCCCGGCACGTACAACGTGACGCTCGTGGTCGACGGACAGAACGCGGGCACCAAGCCGGTGAGCCTGCTGCTGGATCCGGCCAACCCACTCACCGACGCGCAGCGGCGTCGTTACTACGACATCGCGATGGACCTGCATCGGTTGCAGGGGCGTGGTGTGGCGGTGGCGAATGCGCTGAATCCGCTGCACACCCAGATGAACGAGCTGGGCGCGAAGCTGCCGGGCATGACGAACGTGCCGGAGGCGGTGAAGACGCAGTTTGCGGCCGTGCAGAAGGAACTTGACGCCGTGCGCGTGAAGTTTGGAGTGCCGGCGACGGCGGGCGCGGCCGGCGGCGGTCGTGGCGGATTTGGTGGCGGCGGCGCGGCCGGTGCGCCATCCCCGAACCTGCTCGCGCGCGCAGGCACGGTGAAGGGCCGGATCATGTCGTTCTACGACATGCCCAGCGACGCGCTGATGTCGCAGTACGCCGATGTGCGCGTGGCGTTGCCGCGTGCGGTGACCGAAGCGAACACGCTGCTCGGCCGCGCGCAGGCGCTCAGCCAGGCGCTCGCCAAGTCGGGCGTGACGCTGACGGTGGCGCCACAAATTAAGTAAAGAGCTAGTGGTCGGGGGTCCAGGTTCCAGGGTTCTTGAACCTTGGACCCTGGGACCCCCGGACCCGAACCCTGGACCCGAACCCTGGACCCTGGACCCGAGGACCACATGGAGGTCTTTAACCCCATCACGTCCGTCCATGGCCGCGTCCTTGTCGAGCGCACGTCTGATCCGACCGGTGTACTCGTCGGATTCCACGGCTACGCACAACTCGCCGAGGACATGCTCGAACAGCTCAACCTGATTCCGGGCGCCGATCGCTGGACCCGGGTGTCCATCCAGGCGCTCCATCCCTTCTACACGCGCGGCGATTCCAGGGTGGTCGCGAGCTGGATGACGCGTCAGGATCGCGAGCTCGCGATTGCTGACAACATCGGGTACGTGGAGAGTGTGTGCACAGGTGCACCGGTGCACATGGAGCACAAGGGCTTCAGCCCTTGTGTCTTCGTGGGTTTTTCCCAGGGCGCCGCGATGGCCTACCGCGCGGCGCTGCGCACGTCCGTGCGCGCTGCCGGCATCATCGCCCTCGCCGGCGATATCCCTCCCGACGTGAAGGATGTTTTGTCGACCGCGTGGCCACCGGTGCTGATTGGCGTCGGCGATCGCGAGGAGTGGTACGCGGGCGACAAACTGGAATCGGATCTGACCTGGCTGCGCGAGCGGGGCATCCGCCACGATCTGGTGCGGTTTTCAGGCGGCCACGAGTGGACGGATGAGTTTCGTGCGGCGGCGGGACTGTTCCTGCTGCGCGTCAGCGGCGGCGGCTGAGTGCGCTCGCCGGCGTGATATCGAGCCGCTGCTTGATCGACTCGAAGAAGGTCTCGGCAATCTTCTGGTAGCCGGCCTCGGTCGGATGCAGATGGTCGTTGCCGATGTACAGATTCATGTTGTTGACCAATGCCGCGTAGATGTCGACCAGCACGACATTGCGCCGGACAGCCAGCGCTCGAATTTCCTGGTTCAGCGCCGGAATGACGACGGCCACGCGTGAGCGATTGGGATTGGTGGCGACTCGTTGAGGCGCGATCGTGGCCAGGAAGACCTGGATGGATCGCAACTGGGCTTCGTCAATCATGCCTTCGAGTGCGTCAATGATGTCCGGGATGCCGTTGTCGGATGCCCGCCCGACCGAGAAGAAGAGGTCATTTGTCCCCTCCATGAGCAGCAGCACCTGGGGGTCGCGGGCGTCCAGCACGTCATGGATTCTGACCTCACCAATTGGCCGGCTGTCCGGCGTCCACACGGTGGACGCCAGTTCCCCCGGCCATCCCTCATTGTTGATGGTCAGCGTCTGGGCCTTGTAATGGTTGGTGAGGAGCGTGTTCAGCTTGTACGGGTAGGAGTGCGGCTCTCCGAGACTGAAGAAGCCCATCTCCGGACGATACAGGGTCGCCGCAATCGGATCGCGTACCGTGCCGAACGTGATGCTGTCCCCGAAGGCCACAAATGAGGTTCTGGAGATTCTCGGGGTCGGGGTCACCGCGACGTTGAAGTTGCAGGACGCCTGACGCTGCAGGCCGTCGCGCACGGTGCACGTCACCACCGTCGAACCCAGGGGGAAGCTGGATCCTGATGTGGCGGTGCACGACACGGTCAGCGGTGCCTGCCCCCCGGACCCGCTTGGGACAGTGAACGGGACCGGCATCGGCGCGTTGTCCGGAGAGGACACGGTCAGGGACTCCGGACACTGGATCGTCGGTGCTGCCGGCGGCGGTGGTGGTGTGCTCGGGCCGGAACATCCGGCGAACATGATGGTGACGCCGACGAGTGCCAGTCGCGAGAGAGAAGCCAACTCGCCAGCGACCTTAACAAATGACGTCACAACCGGGCAATGCTCCCCTGTGCCCACTGCGCTGCGTGGTCGAGACTCGCCTCTGAAACCGGCTTGCCACGACCGGTGATGAGGGAATGGTCGCCCCGGTCGACAAGGTGCAATTCCGCCAAGGGGAGACCTGCGACGAGCCCGGTCATTTCTTCGGGCGTGCCGAACGGGTCCTTCGTGCCATGCAGAAACAGCATCGGGACCTCGATGCTCGGCAGATGGGCGTCGCGTCGCTGAGCAGGCTTGTTCGGCGGGTGGAGGGGGTATCCGAAGAAGATCAGTCCCGCGGGAGCCGGGTCGAATCCGCTCCGGGCCGCGACCATCGAGGCCATCCGGCCACCCATGGATTTTCCGGCCACAAACATGGGCCCGTTGGTCTGCCGCGCCGCTTCGGTCCAGGCCGCGATAAAGGCGGCTTCGAGGACAGGCGCCTTGTCCGGGAGCTTGCGGCCCTCCGCCATGTAGGGAAAGTCGAACGTGACCACCCGGAAGCCGCGGGCCTCAAACCCCGCAGCAACGTGCCGCATCCACGGATGGTGTTGGCCGGCACCGGCGCCATGGGCCAGGACGAGGGTGGGTGACGCGGAGGACACCCTGGTATTGTCTGTGTGAAATGAACACATCCATAAATCTATATTTATGGATATTATGGGCCCATGAAGGACGCCTCCTCGCTGATGCGGCTCCTGGGCGACGAAGCCCGCCTGCGCCTTCTCCGGGTGCTCGCCAAGGAAGCGCTGAACGTCACGGAGTTGACCGCCGTGATGGGGCTGGCCCAGTCCGGCGTGTCGCGTCATCTCGGCATGTTGAAGGACGCCCGATTGGTCAGTGAAGAAAAGTCGGGTCACTTCACGTGGTACCGCTTGTCGTCCGACGTGTCGGCGGGCACCGGGACTTTTGAGACCTTGTGGCCCTGGCTCTCGGCGACTTTCGCACAGACCACCGCGGCCACAAGAGCCGACGATGCCCGGCTGGAAGAGGTGCGACGGGTGCGTCGCGAGAACTTCGATCAGCATGGTGCCGGCAACGAGCGTTCCCAGCTGGTGCCCGGTCGCAGCTGGGCGGCCTGGTCGCGCGCGCTCGGGCTGTTGTTGCCCGCCGTTGAGGTCGCAGACCTTGGGTGCGGCGAAGGGTACCTCACGATCGAGGCGGCCCAATGGGCGAAGAAGGTGTATGCGATCGACCGGTCGACGGACGTACTTGAACGCGCGAAGGCCATGGCCACCCGTCGTCGCGCGAAAGACATCGTCTGGAAACGCGGCGAGCTTGAAAAAGTGCCTTTGAAAGATGCGTCGGTCGACATTGCGATTGCGTCCCAGGCGCTCCACCACGCCGACGACCCGGCGCTCGCGTTGTCCGAGGCGTGGCGCATTCTGCGTCCAGGTGGACGCGTCCTCGTGCTCGACCTCCGCAAACACGACGAAACCTGGGTGCAGGACAAACTCGGCGACCAATGGCTCGGGTTCACGCCCGATGGCCTCGACTCGCTGCTTACACAGGCCGGCTTCACGCACACCACCGTGCGTGTCGGCGCACGCCGGACGGGGGATCCCTTCGCCGTGCTCATCGCCTCCGGAACCAAATGACTCAGGACCCAGCACCCAGCACCCAGGGAACCCCGCACCCGAGAACCAGGAACAGCACCGATGAACCGCGGAACCAATGAACCGATGAACCCTTTAGACGCCCTGATGAGAGACCGCATCCTGGTGCTGGACGGCGCGATGGGCACGATGGTCCAGCGCTACAAACTCGGGGAGGCCGACTTCCGCGGCGATCGCTGGAAGGACCACCCGCGCGACCTCAAGGGCAACAACGATGTGCTGGTGCTGACGCGTCCCGATGTGATCGGCGAGATTCATCGGCAGTATCTGGCTGCGGGCGCCGACATCATCGAAACCAACACGTTCAGTTCAAACATCGTGTCGCAGCGCGACTACGGTCTGGAACACGAGGTCTACGCCCTGAACCTCGCGGGCGCCAGAGTGGCGAAGGAAGCTGCTGACGAATTCACGAAGCAGACACCGGACAAGCCTCGGTTTGTCGCCGGCTCGATTGGGCCGACCAACACGACCCTGTCAATTTCGCCGGACGTGAACAACCCGTCGTTTCGTGCGTTGACATTCGACGAACTGAAGGCAGGCTACCTCGACCAGATTCGCGGACTCATCGACGGTGGCGTCGACCTCCTGCTGGTCGAAACCATCATCGACACGTTGTCGTGCAAGGCTGCGATCGTCGCTATTGAAGAGATCCAGGCCGAGAAGGGCGTGCGCTTGCCGCTGATGATTTCAGTCACGGTGACCGATCGCAGCGGCCGCACCCTCTCCGGTCAGACCATCGACGCGTTCTACATCTCGATCGCGCACGCGCGCCCGTGGTGTGTCGGCATCAACTGCGCGCTCGGCGCCACCGACATGCGCCCCTACCTCGAAGAACTCTCGCGCCAGGCGGAGTGCTGGGTGCACGCGTACCCGAACGCCGGCCTCCCGAATGCCTTCGGCGAATACGACGAACAACCCGAGGAAACCGGTCGCCTGCTCAAGGACTTTGCCGCCTCCGGCTTCGCCAACATCCTCGGCGGCTGCTGCGGCACCACGCCCGATCACATCGGCGCCATTGCGAGAGCGGTGTCCGGAGTGCCCCCCAGGAAAATGAGCTCGGAGGTGACGTCCGGATCCAACGACGACCGGAAATCACCTCCGAGCTCATTCACGAAGCTGGCGGGGCTTGAGCCGCTCATCATCAGGCCGGACAGCAACTTCCAGATGATCGGCGAGCGGACCAATGTGACTGGGTCCAAGAAGTTCATGCGGCTGGTGAAGGACGGCAACTGGACCGAGGCGGCGAGTGTGGCCGTCGAGCAGGTGCGCGGCGGTGCGAACCTGATCGACGTGAACATGGACGAGGGCATGCTCGACTCGGAAGCCGCGATGACGACGTTCCTGAACTATATCGCGACGGAACCCGAAATCGCGCGTGTGCCGATCATGATCGACAGCTCGAAGTGGTCGGTCATCGAGGCGGGACTCAAGTGTGTGCAGGGCAAGTCGGTCGTGAACTCGATCTCCCTGAAAGAAGGGGAAGCCGACTTCCTCGCCAAGGCCGAATTGGTCCATCGCTACGGCGCGGCCGTGGTCGTGATGGCCTTTGACGAAACGGGTCAGGCCGACACGACTGAGCGTAAGGTCTCCATCTGTCAGCGGGCCTACAAGTTGCTGGTCGAAAAGGCCGGCTTCGACCCGACCGACATCATCTTCGACCCGAACATCCTCGCAGTCGCGACGGGGCTTGAAGAACACAACCGGTACGCCATCAACTTCATCGAAGCCACGCGCATCATCAAGGACACCTGTCCCGGCGTGCGTATCAGCGGTGGTGTCAGCAACCTCTCGTTCTCCTTCCGCGGCAACGACATCGTTCGTGAAGCCATCCACTCGGCCTTCCTGTTCCACGCGATTAAGGCCGGCCTGGATATGGGGATCGTCAACGCCGGCCAGCTGGTCGTGTACGAGGACATCCCGAAGGACCTGCTCGACCACGTCGAAGACGTGTTGTTTGATCGGCGTCCCGACGCGACCGAACGTATGGTCACGTTTGCCGAGTCCGTACGCGGCGCCGGCAAGAAGCGTGAGACAGACCTGGCGTGGCGCGAAAAGCCGGTGCGTGAGCGCCTGGCCTACGCGCTGATTCACGGCGTGGTGGACTTCATCGAGGTGGACGCCGAAGAAGCCCGGCAGCAGTTTGCGCGCCCGCTCGAAGTGATCGAAGGGCCGCTGATGGACGGCATGAAGATCGTCGGCGACTTGTTCGGCGCCGGCAAGATGTTCCTGCCACAGGTCGTCAAGAGCGCCCGGGCGATGAAGCGGGCGGTGGCCTACCTCGAGCCGTACATGGCCGCCGAGAAGGAAGCGCAGATCGCTGCCGGCGTGGACATGAAGCCGCAGGGCCGCATCCTCATGGCCACGGTCAAGGGCGACGTCCACGACATCGGCAAGAACATCGTCGGCGTCGTGCTCGGCTGCAACAACTACGAAGTCGTGGACCTGGGCGTCATGGTGAGCACCGACAAGATTCTGGCTTCCGCGGTGGAACACAACGTAGACATCGTGGGCCTCAGCGGCCTCATCACGCCATCACTCGACGAGATGGTGCACGTGGCCAAAGAGATGGAGCGTCGTGGCATGACGTTGCCCCTGCTGATCGGCGGAGCCACGACGAGCCGGCAGCATACGGCAGTGAAGATTGCGCCGAACTACTCGGGGCCGACTGTACACGTGCTGGACGCCTCTCGAGCCGTCGACGTTGTCTCGAGCCTCCTCAGTGACGAGAAGCGGCCTGAGTACCTAGTGCAGGTGCGCACGGAGCAGGAAGAACTGCGCGTGAAATACGGCAGCCGGACTGAGCGCCCGATCCTCACGTACGACCAGGCGAAGGCGAATCCACTCCAGACCGATTGGGACACGCTGGAGATTGCGGTCCCGTGGTTTGTTGGGAAGCGGATTCTGGAGAATGAGCCGCTCGAGAAGATCGTGCCCTACATCGACTGGACGTTTTTTTTCTCGGCCTGGGATCTGAAGGGCAAGTTCCCCGCGATTTTCGACCACCCCGCCTACGGAGCAGCCGCGCGCGATCTCTACGAACATGCGCAGGTTCTACTGAAGCGGATCGTGGCTGAAAAGCGGTTCACGGCGCAAGGGGTCTACGGGTTCTGGCCGGCAAACAGCGTGGGCGACGACATCATCGTGTACAAGGACGATGCGCGGCAGACGGAGCTGGCGAGATTCCATATGCTGCGGCAGCAGGAGCCGATCGCGGACGGGCGTCCGAATCGATCGCTGGCCGACTTCGTGGCGCCCAAATCGAGCATGGCGCCCGACTACATTGGCGCATTTGCCGTGACCACCGGCATCGGCGTGGACGAACTGGTCAAGGAGTTCGAGGCGCAGCACGACGATTACCACGCGATCATGGCGAAGGCGCTGGCCGATCGCCTCGCGGAGGCGTTCGCCGAGTATCTGCACGCGCGTGCCCGCGAGGACTGGGGCTACGGCAAGGGCGAGCAGTTCACAGCCGAAGAACTGGCGCAGGAGAAGTACCGCGGCATTCGTCCGGCGTTTGGCTATCCGGCGTGTCCTGACCACACCGAGAAGAAGACCCTGTTCGAGTTGCTCGACGCGCCGGCGCTGGGCATCACATTGACCGAGAATTTCGCGATGTGGCCCGCCGCATCCGTCAGCGGCCTCTACTTCAGCCATCCGCAGGCGAAGTATTTCAACGTCGGTCGCATCGGACGTGACCAACTCGCGGACTACGCGGAGCGCAAGGGCATGTCGCTTGAGGAGGCCGAGCGGTGGCTGGCGCCAAACCTCTAGTCGACGACGGCGTGTGGGTGCCGTTGTTCCTGGTGTGGCTGGTCAGCCTGCTGGCCATGCTGGGCAGCTTGTTCTTCAGCGACGTCATGGGGCTGCCGCCGTGCACCTTGTGCTGGTATCAGCGCATCACGATGTATCCGATCGTCGTGATCTCGACGGTCGCCCTGTTGGTGCGCGACCGCAACGCTGCAAGGTACATGTGGCCGCTGGTGATCGCCGGCATCGCGATCACGGTCTATCACTGCCTCCTCCATTACGGCGTCATTCCCGATGAGATCACGCCGTGCGGCGTCGGGGTGTCGTGCACCGAGCGCCAGATCGAGTGGCTCGGATTCATTTCCATTCCCCTCCTGTCACTCGGCAGTGTCCTTGCTGTTGCGGCCGGTCTGGTGTGGTTCAATGTTCGGGTGAAGGGGAGTGTTCGTGCAGATCAATAAGCTCACGCTTGGTGCGGTTGCGGCGACGGTCATCGGTCTTTTTGTGCTCGCAGCGACCTGGTATGAGCCGGCTCCGACGGCCCCGGAGCCCAATCCCGCGCCCGGCCCGACTGCGTCAGCGTCGAGCACAGGCAGTGTGACATTTGTCCGTCCGCACAGCCCATTCCTCGGACCGGAGCAGGCGCCGGTGACGGTCGTGGAGTTCCTGGATCCCGAGTGTGAATCCTGCCGTGTCATGTATCCGATGGTGAAGCAGCTCCTGACGGAGTTTGACGGCCGCATGAAACTGGTTATTCGTTACATGCCGCTCCACGGCAACGCGGTCTATGCGTCGTCTCTGCTGGAAGCGGCTCGTGAGCAGAACAAGTACTGGGAGTTTCTGGAAATTATGATGGCGCGGCAGCCGGAGTGGGCGAGCCACGCCGCGCCCCGTCCGGAGCTGTTGCTGACGGACGCGCCCATGGTCGGCATCGATGTCTCGAAACTGAAGGCGGACGCTGAGAATCCGCAGATTCGCATCCGTATCCTTCAGGATCAGACAGATGGTCAGTCACTTGGGGTTAACGGAACGCCGACGTTCTTCATCAACGGCCGTGAGCTGGCACGACTGAGCTACGGCGACCTCAAGCTGGCAATTCAATCGCAACTCCAGTAAGGGTCGGCTACTTGCCGATGTGTGTCTCCCAGAACGCCCAGACGAGATTCCACGAATCGATTTGTTCGGGAGAGTCGTCGCGTTGGAGCGTCGTGGTGTTGGTGCGACGGTTGAACGTGTGGCCGACACTGGCCGGACCCGGCGTCGGATTGACGTAGACCTTCGTGTCGGAGAGTTGAGGCTTTCGCGCGCGCAATGCGTCGATGATCTGCTCGGCTTCCTCGAAGTTCACGTCCGTGTCATTGGTGGCGACATGTACGAGCAACGGCACCTGCAGCTTGTCGGCGTGATAAATCGGCGACCGTTCCTTGTAGATCTCGCGGCGTTCAAACGGCAGACCCAGCACCCGTTCCATCGTTGAGAAACTCCGCTGGTAACTCGGGCCCTTGTAGGACAGCCGGAAAAACAGGTTGGTGACGGGCACCATTGCCACCGCCGCCTTGAACGGGTGCTTCTCGCGGAACACCGAGTGCAGCGCGATGAATCCGCCGTGGCTCCAACCCATGATGCCGAGCCGGTCGGGATTCACATGCGGCAGCGTCTTCAGATAGTCGACGGCGCTGATCGTGTCGTCAATCTCGTAGCCGCCGTAGTCGATCGCCATGTAGTGCGCTTCGCCGTACCCGGTGCTGCCGCGGTACTCGGGCGCGATGATGACGTAGCCCTTCTGCACGGCTTCGCGCACAAACGGAAAGTACGAAATCGCCCAGTTGCCATGGACGCCGCCGTGCACCCAGATCATCGCGGCCCGGCTGCGCGGTCCTCCCTTGTCGAGCGGCTGGAAGAGATACGCGGGAATGTCCATGTCGCCCACACTGCTGCGATAGGTGATCTTGGTGCACTCCATCACGCCCCGGCAGGCATCGGCGTACCGGGCATCTTCCTTGGCCTTGGCCGCAATCTGCGCTTCGTAGTTGGCCGGCGGATGATCCTCGTGCCGGTTGCTCACGTAGAGCTGCCGCGCGCGGGCCTCATCCATCACCACCTGTTGACCGCCACGACCTCCTCCGCGGCCCTGGCCTTGTGCCTGGCCGCCTTGTCCCTGGGCCTGGCCATCGAGCGAAACAATGGCACCGGTCGTCAACGCCACGGTCAGCACGAACATGTGTCGGAGGAATGTGCGCATGCGCGCAATATACACTGAAGACAGTGCACGGGTGCACTTGTGCACCGGTGCACAGGTGCACTCTCTATGGACCTGATCGCCGTCTTCGGCAATATCGATATCTACCTCTTCGACCAGCTTCTCAAGGGGCGCATTGCCCCTGGCGACCGCATCCTCGATGCCGGCTGCGGATCCGGCCGCAATGCGCACTACCTGCTTCGTGAAGGGTTCGACGTGTTTGGGGTGGACGAAAATCCCCGCGCGATCAGCGCGTTCGGAGACCTGGCAGCCGAGGTGGGCCACCCGCTGCGCGCGGGCCACGCCGTACTCGCCCCCATCGATGCCCTGCCGTTTGATGCGGGTTATTTCGACGTCGTGATCTGCAGCGCCGTCCTGCATTTTGCGAGAGACGATGCGCACTTCGAGGGGATGGTTGGGGAATTGTTCAGGGTCTTGCGTCCGGGCGGACTGTTCTTCGCGCGCTTCGCCTCATCGGCCGGCATCGAATCCCAGGTGCGCTGGGTCACTCCGGGTGGAAGCCGCCGGGCATCACTGCCCGACGGCTCCGATCGTTATCTGACCGACGAAGCGCAGCTCATGCGCCTCACCACGCAGTACGGCGCGTTGCTCGATCCCCTCAAGACCACCATCGTCCACGGTCAGCGGTCGATGACGACGTGGGTGGTGCGACATCGGACATCTGACATCTGACATCTGACATCGGTCATCGGCCTAACATCTTGTCGCGCACGGCCTTGAACTCGTTGCCGGGCTTCCACTCGGGGTACGTGGCCGCCATGGCGACGCGGTAACCAACGGCGAGCAGCAGCTTCCCGTCTTCGGCGAGCCCCGCCAGATCCCAATCCGGTTTCACTTCGTCGGACGGCGCGTGGTAGTCGCGTTTCGTGAACTCGTCGCGCTTCTGCTGACCGTAGCCTGCTGGCTTGTCGATGAACGTCGCGCCATCGTCGGTGTAGAGCGCTGGAACGCCGACCTTGGCGAAGTTGAAGTGATCGGAGCGGTAATAAAACCCCTTCTCCGACTCGGGATCAGGAATCAGCGTGCGACCCTGCTCGGCGGCGGCAGCCGCGAGGTAGTCGTCGAGGTCGGATGCGCCGTAGCCGACGACGGTGAGGTCACTTGTGCGGCCCCACATGTTCATGCCGTCCACGTTGATGTTTGCCAGCGTGCGGTCGAGGGGGTACAGCGGAAACTTCGCGTAGTACTCGGAACCGAGGAGGCCCTGCTCTTCGGCGGTGACTGCGAGAAAGATGACCGTCCGCTTCGGCGTCGGCTTGATGGCCTTGAACGCGCGGGCAATTTCGAGCATGGCGGCCGTGCCGCTGGCGTTGTCCATGGCGCCGTTGTTGATTGCGTCACCGTCACGCGGCACCGTCGAGACGCCGAGGTGATCCCAGTGCGCCGAGTAGATGACGTATTCGTCCTTGAGCACGGGATCGCTGCCGGTCAGTTTGGCGATGACGTTCTGCGAGTCCACCGTGCGCATCGTCTGCGACAGCGTGACCGAGGCGGTGGCCTTGAGCGGAACGGGGGCGAAGTCGCGTGTGGCCGCGCGTGCTTTGAGCGCATCAAAATCGAGTCCTGCCGCCTTGAAGAGATCGGTCGTGGCCTCGAGCGAGATCCAGCCCTCGACTGCTGCGCGGCTCATGTTCTTGTCCGGGGTGACGAGGTTGAACCGTTCGCCGCCCATGCCCTGCGCCACTGAGAAGGGATACCCGGCGGGCTCGGTCTCGTGAATCACGAGGACACCCGCCGCGCCCATGTCGGCGGCCTGCTGAAATTTGTAGGTCCAGCGGCCGTAGTAGGTCATCGCCTTGCCGCCGAACACCTTCGGGTCGAGTCCGCCTGGGCCGTCGCCTGGAATCGGCGGATCGTTCACGAGCATCAGCACGGTCTTGCCCTTGACGTCCACGCCTTTGAAGTCGTCCCACCCAAATTCGGGCGCCTGGATGCCGTAGCCGACAAACACCATCTCGGAGTCGGCCAACGACACCTCGTCAGCGACGCGTGTGCTGAAGGGCACCACATCACCGAGGACGCGAAGCGTTCTGGACTTGCCGCCCTGCTTCACGGTGAATGGCGATGTCACCATCGGACGAAGGCCGACCAGTGGGACGTTCTGCACAAACGTGCCGTCCGGGTTGCCGGGCTCAAGGCCGGCGGCCTTGAACTGGCTCGTCAGGTAGTCGACGGTGAGGCGCTCCCCCTCGCCGCCCGGTGCGCGTCCTTCAAACTCGTCGGAGGACAGGCGCGTGATGTCAGCCAGGACTCGTGTGGTGTCGAGGTTCGGCAGGTCCGCCACCGTCTCAGGCGGTGCCGGAGCGCAAGCGATCGTGAGAGCCAGAAGACCAGCGGGGATGCCAGCGCGGCGAAGGAAGGGTCGGGTCATGGCCACAGCTTAACGGATGGGCGGATGGGCAGGTGGGCGGATGGATAATGTGGCGATGGTTGCTCAATTGATGCTGCTTGTCTCGGTCCTGGCGCAGGCGGCGCCATTAAAGCCTGCCGAGATGGCGGGGAAACAGGCGGTGGTTGAAACGTCGAAGGGCACGTTCATCTTCGACCTGCTGCCAGAGGCTGCGCCGAATCATGTCGGGTTCTTCATCAAGAACGCACAGGAGGGCGCCTACGAGGGCACGACCTTCCACCGCGTGATCAAGTACGGAATCATCCAGGGCGGCGATCCGCTCAGCAAGGATCCTTCGAAGATCGCGCAGTACGGCACGGGCGGTTTGAATCGACTTCGACGCGAACTGAGCGGCGAATCCCACACCTTGGGCACAGTCAGTGCAGTGCTGGCACCTGGTCAGCCGGACAGCGGTGGGCTTCAGTTCTTCGTGTGCGCCAACCCACAGCTCGCACTTGATGGCCAATACTCCATCTTCGGGCGCGTCGTCGAGGGCATCGAAGTTGTGCAGACGATTTCCGCGATTGAGGCCGACGAGAAGGGCATGGCGAAAGAGCGTGTGACCATCACGAAGGTCACGATTCGCGACACGCCGCCTCCGGTCGTTGATCCGTTCGCGACCGCCACGGCCGACGAGCTGTCGACCTACCGTGCCGTGCTTGAGACGACGATGGGGGAGGTGGAGGTGGAGATGCTCGCGAACCTCGCGCCGGAGACGGTGCGCAACTTCCTCCAGCTCGCGGCTGCGGGTGTGTACGACGACACGTTGTTTCATCGGGTCGTGCCGAACTTCGTCATTCAGACCGGATCGCCGACGTATCGGCAGACGCCACTGACGCAGAAACAAGCGGCGCTCATTCGTACGCTTCAGCCCGAGTTCACCAACACGCCGAATGTGCCCGGCATTCTCTCCATGGCCCGCGGCGACGATCCCGCGAGCGCCACGACATCGTTCTTCATCTGCACCGGCGAATGCCGTGGTCTCGACAACCAGTACGCCGTGTTTGGCCGGGTCGTACGGGGGATGGATGTGGTCGCCGCGATCGGCCGGGTGGCGGTGGCGGGGGAGGCCCCGGAGACTCCGGTGGTGGTCAGGAAGGTCAGGGTGGTGACATCTACCATCTACCATCTACCATCTACCATCTGACATCGGGCGAATCTTGGACAGGAATCCGGCCTGAGGAACGAACCGACCTGATCATTGGCCTTCCGGTTGCATTGGCCCAAGTGTGATGACACCGGGTGAGTTACGGGAGCGGCTGGCGGCATTCGCGGTCAATATCGAGCGGTTTACGCGGCCGATGTTGAGCCGGCCAGATCTCTGGGATGCCGCAAGGCAATTGCGCCGATCGTTGACGTCGGTCGCCGCGAACCATCGCGCCGCAGGGTGTGCTCGGTCGCGCGCCGAGTTCGCCGCCAAGTTGAGCATCGCCCTGGAAGAGGCTGACGAAACTCGCTTTTGGCTCGAACACTTGATGAGTTGTACGTTGGGCCCGGTGGCCGATATCGAGCCGCTTCTGACAGAATCCCGCCAGGTTGCCGCGATTCTGGCGACGTCCGTCCGCACTGCCCGCCGCGCCCCTCGCCGCTCCTAAGGCGTCAGATGTTAGATGTCAGATGTTAGATGTCAGATGTTAGATGGCCGATGGCCGATGTCGATGGCACAATAGACATGCAATGTTGCCGAGAACGAGACGATGGGTCGAGTCCTGGGATCGTGTGAAGACGATGCCCGAGGAGGAATTAAAGGCCTACATTCTTCACAAATGCCGGAATGGGTATCAGGTGGCGAAGAAGCCGTCACGCGGTCAGCGCGAAGCGTGGGTCACGCTCCTCGCCGAACCGGACCGGACCCGTAACGACCTGAGCCCCGTCGCCCAGCGCGTGATCGAGCACGTCCGCCAGAAGCTGACAGACGACGGCTACGACTTCGAGATCAACCTCGACGAAACCGGCGGGGTGGCCTACGCCGAAGCCCACTTCAAGACGCTGGCCCGCAAGTCGTGATCGACGTCTCCGCCGACATCCTCATCGCGGCATCGCCGGCCCACATTGCCGGCGTCATGTTTGATCCCAACCGTTACCCGGAGTGGATGAAAGCCGTCGCGTCCGTCGAGGTCCTCGACGCAGCACTCGCTCCCGGAGCCCGGGTCCGGCATCACGGCTCCTTCATGGGCAAGGAGTTCACGTGGACGACGACGGTCGAGACGGTGCACTTTCCGCATGTGCTGGTGCAGCAGATCGCAGACGGTCCGTTTGTCGGTGTGACCCGCATCGGCATTCAGCGATCGGGTGAGGGCTCACGCGTCCAGATTCACAACACGGGTGAGCTGAAGGGACTGGGTTTTCTCCCCGAGAGCATGGTGGCCGGCCCCATGAAGTCCGCGCTCAGCGCCGACCTCGAACGCCTCAAAGCCATCGTCGAAGCCTGAGCCACGACTCGCTGCGACGGTGTGCGACGACTCGCCGGCTGGCTCCGGCATCGACAACGTGCCCACCAGCGCAGTGAGGATCAACGCGACCACGCCAAGCGACACCTCGAGCCACGCCATCGTCCGCAGCTGCCGTGCCGCATCCCCCGATGACGACAGCTGCGGCCGGAGCACGCGCCAGTTGTAGAGTCCGCACAAGCCGGCGCCACAGAAGGCCGCGATCTTTCCTGCGAGGGCCAGGCCGTACGGGCTCGCGAAGCCGGCCACACTTCCGACGTGTTGCCAGGTGGCCACGCTTCCGGCGATGAGGAGTGTGGTGACTGCGCCGATGGCGATTGGTGAGAACCGATCAATCACGCCGGCCAGCGCGACGCGTGCCGGGGTGTCCCGTTCGAAGTCACTGCCCGCTGTGACCAACATGATGATCGCCAGCGCTCCGATCCACCATCCTGCCGCGATGACGTGCACGCCGTGTGCGGGCACGGTGATCCAGACCTGATCGGCCATGCCGACGGCGTGACCTGTGAGCGCGGTCGTAAATGCCGTGGCCGACGCGCACAATGCCGCCATCGGCCAGAGCGACCATCGCCATCGCCACGCCATGACAACCAGGCAGGTCAGCGCCGTGGCCCCGGCCTGCCACAACCAGCCGCCTCCCCACGGTGTCTCGAAGAGAATTACGCGCGCATGCGCCAACTCAAGCGGTTGGTCGCCGCCGAAGGCGTCGTAGGTCTGCGACCAGAGGCGCGCGCCGACGATGAGCAGGAGCAACAGGGACGAGAACAACGCCACCGCCGTCAACCGGCGCGGCCATCGCGGTGCGTTCGCGCACGCATACGCCGCTGACGTGGAGCCGACGACGAGGAGAATCGCGGTGTACCAGGCCCAGGTCAGCACGGGAGGAGTTGTGCCTAGCCGGCGGGCGTGAACGTGAAGACGAACGTGTCGGTCTGGATGTGGCCGTCAGCGCCGGCGGTCTTCCAGGTGACGGTGTATTTCCCCGCCGTCAGTGTGCCCGTGATCGGGGCGACGAGCGATTGATCGGGTTTGCCATCCAGTTGGCCGGCCACGGCCTTGCCCACGGTCACGCGTCCATTGGGGCCTTCGAGCGTCAGGCTGCTGACAGGCACCGTGGGTGCCTGCGAGAACCAGACCTGCAGACGGTTCGGCGCTGTGGCGACAGTGGAGTCGGCCGCGGGGAACGTCTTTTCGACCTTCAGATGCGCGGACAACGAGACGACGCCGGCGATCAGCAGCAGGGGCAGCAGTCGGAGGAAACGCACCGTGAGAGTTTACCCGAACCCTCGCAGCAACGGCCACCGCTCGTCATCGGCGTCGATATCCGAGAGTCCGACCAGGTTGTGGACGCCGGCCCCAAGGAGCCGCACAGGTCGCATGTGCACCTCGGTCTTCTCAAGCAGTGCCAGCGCTCGTGAGATGAGCGCCTCGGGGTCACGGGTGGGTGTGGCGCTGTGACTCCGCGTGATGGTGGTGAAGTCCTGGTAGCGGACCTTGATCGTCATGGTGCGGGCCAGCAGGTCACGGCGCGCCAGCCACTCGGCGGTTTCCCGCGCCATCCCGGCGACTTCCTCCCGGATTCGCGCCTGATCGGTCAGGTCCTCCGCGTAGGTGCGTTCACTCGAAGACGACTTGGCGGGGCGATTGGGGCTGACCGGCCGGTCGTCCTGTCCGTGGGCCAGGCGCACGAGCCAGTCAGCCGAATTGCCGACCGCGGCGTGCAGCGTGGCGGGGTCTGCGGTGCGGACGTCCAGCAATTGGATAATCCCGCGTTCCTTGAGGCGCGCGGCGGTGACGGGGCCCACGCCCCAGAGCGCATCCACGGGCAGTTTGTGCAGGAACTGTTCGACGCGTTCGGGCGCGATCACGGTCAGGCCATCCGGCTTGCGCCAGGCGGACGCGATCTTCGCGAGGAACTTGTTCGGCGCGACGCCGGCCGATGCCGTGAGGTCGGTGGTGTCCCGAATCAGCGTCTTGATGCGTCTGGCGACCGTCATGCCGAGCGGCTCGTTCCAGCTGTTGTCTGTGACGTCCAGATACGCCTCGTCCAGCGAGAGCCCTTCGACTAGTGGTGTCACCGAGCGGAAGATCTCGAAGACCTGCTGGGAGACCGCGCGGTACTTCGAGAAGTTCGGCCGGATGATCACGAGTTTCGGGCAGAGGCGGACGGCGCGTGACATCGGGATGGCCGACCGCACCCCGAACGTGCGCGCCTCGTAGCTGGCCGCGGCGACGACCCCTCGGGAATCGGGGGAGCCGCCGACCACGACGGGTTGCCCCCGGAGCTCGGGCCGGTCGCGTTGTTCGACAGACGCGTAAAACGCGTCCATGTCCACGTGGATAATGCGGCGGGGCATCGGGAAACCGGTGGACCAATATTGCTATGATCGCGGCATGAATACGACGACTTCCGTGTTGGCGCGTGTGTCAGGTGGTTTGTTTGTGGCGGTTGCGGTGCTGGCCGTCACGTTGTCCGCGCAGCGAGGGACGCCGACGCCGGGTCCCGTGCCCGGCCCGAGCGGGCCTGAGCGGCACCTGCGCAACATCAAGCAGCTGACGTTCAGCGGTCAGAACGCGGAAGCCTATTTTTCGGCGGACGGCAGCCTGATCAGCTTTCAGAGCATGGACGGCGATCAGCAGTGCGACCAGATCTACACGATGAAGCCGGATGGCTCGGAGCGCCGGCTGGTGAGCACGGGCAAGGGCGCCGCGACCTGCGCCTATGTGTATCCCGACAACAAGTCCGTGCTGTATGGGTCGACCCACCTCGGTGGTGACGCGTGTCCGCCGCGCCCCGACATGCGCCAGGGCTATGTCTGGGCCGTCTACGATTCGTACGACATCTTCCGGGCGAACATCGACGGCTCCAACCCCGTGCGGCTGACGACCACGCCTGGGTACGACGCCGAGGCGACGATTGCGAAGGACGGCCGGATCGTGTTCACGAGCGTGCGTGATGGCGACATGGAGATCTACTCCATGAACGGCGACGGATCGGATGTGAAGCGGCTGACGAATCTGCCGGGACCCGACGGCGGTCCGTTTTTCTCGGCCGATGGGCAGCAGATCGTGTGGCGTGGCCGGCATCTCTCCGCGGGCGCCGAGATGGACGAGTACTTCTCGCTGCTGAAGCGCGCGCTCTGGCGTCCGACATCGGTGGAGCTGTTTGTGATGAACCGCGACGGCAGCAATGTGCGTCAGGTGACGAAGCTCAACGCCGCCGCGTTTGCGCCGTTCTTCTCGCCGGACGGCAAGAAGCTGATCTTCTCCTCGAATCACCACGATCCACGCGGCCGCAATTTCGACATCTTCCTGATCAATGTGGACGGCACGGGCCTCGAACAGGTCACCAACAATGACACGTTCGACGGTTTCCCGATGTTCTCGCCGGACGGGACCAAACTCATCTTCGCGTCCAACCGTTTCGGCGCGAAGGAAGGCGACACAAACGTCTTCATCGCCGACTGGGTCTGGTAACACGGCCGTATCCCGGTGAGCCGCGTCGTCCTCCAGCGCCTGGGCCCGGCAGCGCCGATTCTGAGTGCGGCTGATCCGACGGTGCGCACAAGTGCCGAAGGGAGGTTGTCGTTTGATGAGCCCGCAGCGGGACGGTACCAGTTGGTGTTATTGCACCCCACGCTCGGCTGGCTGATGGCGCAAGGCGTCAGTCCGGGCCGTGACGTGCGGCTGGTTTTTGACGGCAAAGTGCGCGTGGTCGACATCGGACGCTGATTCGTCGGTATACTCCGCCGCATGTCTTCCATGCGGCTTCCAGCGATTGCCCTTGCCCTCACGATCGGTCTCGGTTCGAGCTTTGCGGCGCAGTCCACGCACACCGAGTGGTCGCGCTTCCGCGGTCCCAACGGCTCCGGGCACGCGACGGGCGGCCGGTATCCCACCGAGTTCGGGACGACGAAGAACCTGGTGTGGAAGCTCGCGCTGCCGCAGGGGCATTCTTCGCCGATCGTCTGGAACGACCGCATCTATCTGACGGCCTACCGCGGTGACGCCCTGTTTACGATTGCGATCAATCGCACAGACGGAAAGATCCTATGGGAACGGCAGGCGCCTGACACCAAGACAAAGATTATCGACAAGCGCAACAACCCCGCGTCGCCAAGTCCGGCCCTGGAGAACGGCCGCGTGTATACGTTCTTCCCGGACTACGGGATGCTCGCGTACGACGATGAGGGGAAGGAGCTGTGGCAGATGCCGCTCGGCCCCTTCGACAACATCTACGGCATGGGCGCCTCACCGGTCATCGTCGGCGACCTGCTGATCCTGGCGTGTGATCAGAGCCTGGACTCGTTTCTTCTGGCCGTCGACAAGCGGACGGGCAGGCAAGTGTGGCGGACCCCGCGTCCTGAGGCGAAGAGTGGTCATGCCACGCCGATTGTGTGGCGTGGACCGGACGGGCGCGATCAGATCATCCTGCCGGGGTCGTTCCTGCTGACAGGTTATGACGCGCTGACCGGGAAGCGCCTGTGGTGGGTGCGCGGCCTGTCGTTTGAGATCAAGTCGACGCCCGTGGTGCACGGCGACACGATCTACATCAATGGCTACGGTGCGCCCGAGAACGACCCGGGCCGGAAGATCAACGTCCCGCCGTCCGATGAGGTGTGGCCGACAATCGACGCCGACAAAAACGGCGTCATCACCAAGCCTGAGTTTCCAAAGTATTCGGCGGCGTTCTGGTTTGAAGTGGCGGACCTGAACATGAACGGTTCACTGACCAGGGACGAGTGGGAGTACTACCGCGCGGCCCTCGACTCCGAAAACGGGATGCTGGCCATCCGGCTCGGGGGGACGGGCGACATGACCGACAAGTCTGTGCGCTGGAAGTATCAGCGGTCCGTGCCGCAGTTGCCGTCGCCGATCATCTTCGAGGGCGTGCTGTACATGGTTAATGACGGCGGCATTGTGACGACGCTGAATCCGGAGACCGGGGAACAGATCAAGCAGGGCCGCCTGACCGGGGCGTTGGGCGCCTACTACGCGTCACCGGTCGCAGCGGGCGGGCATCTCTACTTCGCCAGCCAGCGTGGCGCGATGGCCGTGCTGCCGCCCGGCGGCGATCTGACGCCGCTGGTCGTCAACGACCTCGTGGAAGACATCTACGCCACGCCCGCAATGGTGGACGGCAAGATCTACGTCCGCACGACGGAAGCGCTGTACGCGTTTGGCATGTAGGGCCCGCTGCACGTAGGGCCCGTTGGGTACGCAGGGCCCGCTGAACTGTAGCGGGCCACCACATGGCGCGCTCAAGTTCAGCGCGCCCTACGAAGGCGCGCCACGTATTAAGATTCTTCCGTGGCCAAACGTCCGCCCAAGAATCCTTCCCTGTTTGATGCACCCGCCTCCGATGACGTAGTCGTCGTCACGAAACCGCTCGCAGCCGGCGACGAAGACGTCCCGCTGCATGATGCGGCGCAGTCGCGGTATCTCAACTACGCCCTGTCGGTCATCACCTCGCGCGCGTTGCCCGACGTGCGCGACGGGCTGAAGCCCGTGCAGCGCCGCATCCTCTACACGATGTGGCAGCAGAACCTGACGGCCGACGCCAAACATCGCAAGTGCGCAAAGGTCGTCGGCGATGTCATGGGCAACTACCATCCCCATGGCGACTCGGCGTTGTACGAAACGCTCGTCCGCATGGCGCAGCCGTTTTCGCTGCGATACCCGTTGATCGATGGCTCGGGCAACTTCGGCTCACTCGACGGTGACAACGCGGCGGCGATGCGCTACACGGAGTGCCGGCTTGCGCGAATCGCGGACGAAGTGTTGCAGGAGATTGACCAGGACACCGTGCATTTCCGTCCGAACTACGACGGCACGCGCGAAGAGCCGGTCGTCCTGCCCGCCCGCATTCCGAATCTGCTGGTGAATGGTGCGACGGGTATCGCCGTCGGCATGGCGACCAACATTCCGCCGCACCATCTCGGCGAGGTATGCACCGCGCTGGTCAAGATGATCGATGCGGACCTCGATCTCTCCACCGCGCAGCTCTGCCGCTACATCAAGGGACCGGACTTTCCGACTGGCGGCCAGATTCTCAACACGCCGGCGGAGATCAAGGACATCTACGAAACGGGTTCAGGCACGATCCGGCTCAGGGCGACCTGGCAGAACGGGCCGGAGACCCGCAGCGGCAAGACGATTTACATCACCAGCGTGCCGTACATGGTCGACAAGTCGACCCTGATCGAACGCATCGCCGACGTCGCCTTGTCGCGCAAGTTGCCCCACTTGGTGGACGTACGTGACCTGTCCACAGACGATGTGCGGATTGCGCTGGAACTGAAACGGGACGCCGACGAACGCATGGTGATGGCGTACCTTTTCAAGCACACCCCGCTGCAGTCCAACTTCCCGGTCAACCTGACGTGTCTGATCCCGACGGAGAACCCGGCCGTCGGCAAGCCGGATCGGCTCAGCCTGCACGACATCCTGTGGCACTTCCTGCATTTTCGCCTAGAGGTCGTCCGAGCCCGGCTGAATCACGAACTGGCGGCGCTCGAGAAGCGCATCCACATCCTCGAAGGGTTCGCCAAGGTCTTCGATGCGCTCGACGAGATTCTGCAGATCGTCCGCAAGTCGGACGGCAAGGCGGACGCCGCGAAGAAGATCATCGCGAAGTTCGGGCTCGACGAGGAACAGACCGACGCGATCCTCGAACTGAAGATCTACCGTCTGGCCCGGCTTGAGATCCTGGTCATCCAGGAGGAGCTGGCGCAGAAGCGGAAGCGTGCGAAGGAGATCGGTGGTCTCCTGAAACGCGACGAAGACCTGTGGCAGATCGTGCGGGCCGACATCGAGCAGATTCGGAAGACCTATGGCGATCCGAAGCTCGATCCCCGCCGCAGCGAAATTGCGGGTGACCTCGAGGAGCCCGAATACACCGCTGACGACTTCATCATCGACGAAGACAACGTCGTCATCGTGACCCGCGACGGCTGGGTGAAGCGGCAGAAGGAAGTGAAGGAGGTCTCGAGCACCCGCGTGCGCGAGGGAGACGCGGTGCTGGCCGTGTTGCCGGGGTCGACGCGTGCGACGGTCGTGTTCTTCACCAACTTCGGCGTGGCGTACACCTCGCGCACCATCGACATCCCGGCATCCACCGGCTACGGCGAGCCGATTCAGCGGTTCTTCAAGTTCAAGGACGGCGAGCGCATCATCGGCGCCGCGAGCCTGGATTCGCGGGTGGCCGGCGTGATTACGTCGAAGAATCCGGAGACGGCGCCGCCGAATCATGCCCTGGCCGTGTCGAGTGATGGATACAGCCTGCGGTTCTCGTTTGAGCCGTTTGTGGAGGCCAGCACCCGTTCCGGCCGACGATACGCGAAGGCCGCGGACGGCGCCGAAATCGTGGGCGTGGTGAAGATTACCGGCAACGAGACCATCATTGCGGCGACCCGGCAGGCCCGGGCGATGTTGTGCAAGGCCGACGAGGTCAACCTGCTCTCGGGGCCAGGCCGCGGCGTCATCCTGATCAAACTCAACAAAGACGATGACCGTGTGCTTGGGTTTATTGCGTCACGCGGCGACCGTGACCTGATGACGGTGGAGACGACCCGGGGGGCAGAGCAGACCATCAGTACCACCAAGTACGAGGTCACCGGTCGTGGCGGCAAAGGCCGCGAACTGCTGCAGCGCGGCCAGTTTGTGCGCGTGCTGCCGCAGGAGATCGAGCTCGTGTCGCTCGGCGAGTGACCGATTCTGGGCTAGAATTCCCCCCATGCGTTCACTTTTGACTGTCGGATTGGTGTGTGTGGTGACGGCGATCTCGGCCGTCGCGAATGTTGACGCGCAGGGTGGAGCTCAGGCGCCGTTGCAGAATCTGCAGGTGTTGCCGAAGACCATGACGCGCCCTGAAGTGCAGACGCTGATGCGCACTGTTGCGGCGTCGCTTGGCGTGCAGTGCAGCCACTGTCACGTTGGGTCGCCTGCCGATCGCGCGAAAGACGACAAGCCTGAGAAGTTGATGGCGCGCAAGATGTTCCGGATGTCGATGGCGATCAACAGCGATCTCATGAAGGACATCGGGACGGCACCCACGGACGGATCCATGCGCGTGACGTGTTTCACCTGCCACCGTGGCGCCCTCAAGGTGCCGAATGCACCGCCGCCGGCCGGCGGAGGGTTCTAGACTCCGAAAGAAAGCGTCGTCATGTCTGTGATGAGGAAAGCCATTCTGTGGGCGTCGACCAACGCCTGGATCCGCGAGAACGCGATGCGGACCGGGTTTGTGAAGCGGTCGGTGTCGAAGTTCATGCCCGGGGAGCGGATCGAGGATGCGATCAAGGCCGCGCAGGCGTTGAAGCCGACCGGCCTGAACACGATCTTCACCCGTCTGGGCGAGAACATCACGCGCCTCGAGGAAGCCGATGAGGTGCGCGACCACTACCTCAAGGTGATTGACCTCATCCAGCAGGCCGGTATCGACGCACAGATCTCCATCAAGCCGACCCAGCTCGGGTACGACCAGAACTTCGAAGCATGTGTCACGCACTGTCTGACGATCATCGAGAAGTGTGAAAAGACCGGCACGTTCTTCTGGATCGACATGGAAGGGTCGCCGTACGTGGAGGGCACGATCGCCCTGTTCAAGCGACTGCGCACGCACACGCCGAACATCGGTATCGCGATTCAGTCCTACCTCTACCGCACCGAGAAAGACATCGAGGAACTGGTGGCGCTTGGCTCAGCGATTCGCGTCGTGAAGGGCGCGTATCTCGAGCCTGCGGACGTCGCATTCCCGGCCAAAGCCGACGTGGACGAGAACTACCACAAGATCTGTGAGCGTCTGCTGCGCGACGACAACACAAAGCCCGGCGCGCTCACACACTTCGGTACGCACGACATCGCGCTACAGGAACGCATTCTCAAGCTCATCTCCGAGCGCAAGGTCGCATCGAGCCGCTACGAGTTTGCGATGCTCTTCGGCATCCAGGGCGGTCGCCAGCAGGATCTGATCAAGATGGGGCAGCGCACACGTTGCCTCATCAGCTACGGTGAATTCTGGTTCCCCTGGTACATGCGTCGCCTCGCCGAACGGCCGGCCAACGTGTGGTTTGTTGTCAAGAACATGTTTTCGCGGTAGTGCTCAGCACTGCAGCTTCATAGCCGTAACAACCGTTTCCACCACTTTTCATCGGGATCAGGTGGTGGCGGCGGAGTCTTGGGTGGCGGCGGGAGGATTTCGGGCTCCCCGAGGACCGTGGCAATCAGGGTGTCGAGTTCAACGATGACCTCGGCGGCCTGTTCGGTGAGCTGGTCGCCTATGCCTTCGGCAGCGGTGCCCCATTGATCGATGAGCCTGTCGTAGGCCTTGTCGCGATCGAGCGTGTCGTAAAACGCGGCGGCCGCAAGCCAGTCCTGCAGAATCTGCTTCCTGGGGACTTTGCCGCCTCCGAGCCCAACCGTGGATTCACATTCCTGCTGGAACGCCTGCCATGACCGAGTCACGATCGACAGCTGGCCTGGATCGGCCAATGGTGATGCGGTGACCGCCGCAAAGGCCTGCCCGAATGACGCCCGGTCGGCAGCATTCAGCGCGCGACGGACGGGGATCGACAGCCGCTTGTACCGCTCCATGAGCGCGGTGTCCTGCGAATACCCCCGCTCGACGCCGACACTGCCGGTGTCCTGATTTAGCTGCGCGAGCGCTTTGCGCACGTGCACGGCGTTGCGCCGATACGACTTCAGGACCTCCATGCCCCTCAACATACCGGAACTCAGCGCGGTTGCCACCGTCTATCACCGGACAGCACCCGGACGCTTCTTGGGATACGCTTCTCCGCGTTCCAAAGGAAATCCCCATGTCGAAGCCGTTGTTGGCCGTCATCTTGACCGTGTGTGTCGCCGGAGTGCACGTGACAGGCACTGCCCAGCGTGCGGGTGGCGCGGCGCAACCGCAGCCGTTCAAGGGACTCACCGCAGACGGCACGATTGAAGCCGGCCTGTTCCCCATCAAGGCAACGGGCGTCTCGACGCGCCCGGTGCGCGAGTCGGCGCAGCGGTTCCTCCAGGCACTCACCGCTGAGCAGCGGACGAAGACCACGTATGCCGTCGATGATGACGAGTGGCTGAAGTGGAACAACGTGCACCGCTACGCGCGGCAAGGCGTGAATGTCGACGAGATGACGGAAGCCCAGCGCGAGCGTGCCTTCGACCTGATGCGCGCGAGCCTCAGCGCGAAGGGCTTCGAACGCTCACGCGCAGTGATGAAGCTCAACGGCCACCTGGCCGATCTGCTGAACCGGCACGACGAATACGGCGAGTGGCTGTATCACCTCACCGTCATGGGCGCGCCATCAGACACCGAGCCGTGGGGATGGCAACTCGACGGCCATCACCTGATCGTCAACTACTTCGTGCTGGGTGATCAGGTCGTGATGACGCCCACGTTCATGGGGTCGGAACCCGTCACCGCCACTGAGGGTCGCTACGCGGGCACGTCGATCATGCAGGACGAGCAGAACAAGGGCCTCGCCTTCATGCGCGCGCTGTCAGACGAACAACGCGCCACCGCGACCATTCAGGCCGCCAAGACCGCCAACATGCCGCTCGCGCATGCGTTCAGAGACAACGTGCAGATGCCGTACGTCGGACTTCCCGGGACGAAGCTCACCGTCGGACAACGGACGATGCTGCTTGAACTCGTCGGCGAATACGTCGGCAACATGGCGGACGGCCATGCGAAGGTCCGCATGGACGAAGTGCGATCCCAACTCGATCGCACACATTTCGCGTGGGCCGGCGGTACGGGGAATGACGATGTCTTCTACTACCGGATTCAGAGCCCCGTGATCCTCATCGAGTTTGATCACCAGTCGCCGGTCGCGTTACCTGGGGAACGCGGTGTGCCGACGCGCGCCCACATTCACTCCGTCGTCCGGACGCCCAACGGCAACGACTACGGCAAGGACCTGCTGCGCCAGCACTACGAGAAACACAAACACGACGTCGCCCACGGGCACCGCTAGGGCGGGAGACGTAGGGCGCGCTGGTCTTGAGCGCGCCGAGTCCGGCCCGCTGCAGTTCAGCGGGCCCTACATGCGCGCCGCTCGGCCCGCTACAGTTCAGCGGGCCCTACGTACGCCGCGGGCCCTACGTGCGTCAACGCGCTACACTGGCGGTGATGGATCGCCACGGGATCGTGTTGTTCGACGGCACCTGCGCCTTCTGTGAGCGGGCGGTGATCTTCATCGCCACCCGTGATCCGCAGGCGTACTTCCGGTTCGGCGCGTCGCAGTCGCCGGAAGCTGCTGAGTTGCTCGCGCCGTACGGGCTGAGCCGCGAGACCACCCGCAGCATCATCCTCATCGAAGACGGTCAGGTCTACCTGCGCTCCACGGCGTCGCTCCGTATCGCGGCACGCCTGTCGGCTCCCTGGTCGTGGGCGAGGGTGTTGTTGGGAATCCCGACGCCGATTCGGGATGCGGCCTACAAGGTGGTCGCGGCGATCCGGCATCGTATTGCCGGCAAGTCCAATGCCTGTGAAATCCCCCCGCCCGAAATCCGGAAGCGCCTGATCAGTTGACAGCTGGTTTCATCGACGACGCCCAGCGCGACAGGCCTTGCTGCACGGCGAGTGAGAACACGCAGTAGGCCGCGAACCAGTAGAAGCCTGCACCGAAGTCGGCCTTGAAGGTCAGGATTGGCGGGGGGGCGCCAGGGCTGGTCGGCCCCTGGCTGGCTTGTGCGGCGAGGTAGGTGATGAAGAGGGCGACGGCGAACACGTCGGCCATCGACCACTTCGCGATCGCTTCGACGAGTTTGAGGGTCCGCTGACGCACGGCGCCGTCACGATGCTGGATCGCCCACACGGCCATGGCGGGGATCGCCCACACGGCCATGGCGGCTTTGGTAAACGGCACCACGACGCTGAAGAGCAGAATCAGTGTTGCCGCCACCCAGCTGTTGACGGCATACAGGTGGCGCACCGACCCCATGATGCTGCGGGTCTGGTGGTAGACCTCGATCTCTGCTGCACCCTTGAGCTGTTCGCCGAGTTGACCGCCGAGGTTGCCGACCAGGGCGCCGCGCAACCCACCCGGCTGCATCTCCATCAGCGGCAGCAGCATGGGATTGAGCAATGGCCGCAATGCTTTCACCGCATCATCAGACAGGCCTTCCTCGAGGAGTTTCGGGGCCAGGGACGCGAGGCCTTCCGGCGACAACGTGCCGCGGACGGTGATGACCGGCAGGAACAAGCCCGGCAGCAGCAGGAGTACGGTGAGGACCAGCCCAAGAACGGCGTAACGACTGCGCATATCGAAGGATACCGTCTCACACCATCGAGTGAAGGCCGAACATGTTGCCTTCGGTGTCGGTCGCCAGCACGATGAATCCGTATTCGCCGATCGACATCTTCTCCCGGACCACCTGTCCCCCAGCGCCGCCGACCCGGCTGCCTTCGAGGCCGCAGTCGTCGCAGTTGAAGTACACCAGCGTGCTGTTGCCGCCGGAAGGCATGCCATCGAACTTCACAAGTGCGCCGCCCGTGCCGGGGGACGTCATGTCACCAGGAAACGCCTCCATCTGCAGCTCGGGCGGACTGAGGCGCGACAACGTCACGCCCAACACGGTCTCGTAAAACGCCTTCGCGCGTGCCATGTCCTGCACGTAGATTTCGAACCAGCCGACAGGGTTTCGCTTCATGGTGCGGCGGATTATGCCACGTACTTGCGGGTCACGGCATGACGATGGCGGAACATCGGGTGGAGGCTGAGTGCCACCGCCCACCCGAAGAGGGCGTTCACCACTCGTCCGCCCGGCAGATCGAAGGAAACGCGGTCGGTCAGCCGGCAGTGACCGCCTTCATCCGCGAATTCATGGTGGTGCACCCAACTGGCGAACGGACCGCTGATTTGTTCGTCGACGAACAGGCGGTCGCGTTCATACGCCGTATGCGCCGCGATCCAGGTGATTGGCCCGATGCGCAGTACGACCCTGGCGCCGGCCCGAATACCGCCGGTACGGCTGATCACGGTGACTGGCGGGAACGCCGGAGAGAGCAGCGTCAGCGCGTCCTCCCGCTCGTGGAAGGCAAACACGGACTCCACGGGCGCCTCGAAGAGGCTGGATTTCACGAAAGTCGGCAACGCAGGACCCCGACGGCGACTCTAGCACGCAGTGCCCGGTGATAACATCAGTGGTTCGCGCCCGTGGGGGCGTTGTGAGCCTTATGTCCTTCGATCAGAACGATTTCCGCGGATTCAACGAGGGCTACGTCCTCGAACTCTACGACGCCTGGCGCCGTGATCCCTCGTCGATCGATCACGCCACGCGCAACTTCTTCAAACGCTGGACCCCCTTCGACTCGCCCGCGGCTCGCTCAGGGCAGGCCCGGACTGCGGACAGCGCACAGCGGACTGCGGACCGGTCCTTGGATCCCGACAAAGTCGTCGGCGCCGTGAATTTGGCGCAGTCGATCCGTCGCTACGGCCATCTGGCGGCGCAGATCGATCCGCTGGGGAGCCGGCCGCTGGGAGATCCGGCGCTCGAGCCCGAGACGCATGGCGTGACCGAAGCCGACCTGCGTGCGATGCCTGCGTCGTTGATCCATGGTGACGTCGCGCGCGGCCTGGAGTCGATGTGGGATGTCGTGTTGCGCCTGCGCGAAATCTACTGCGGCACGATCGGCTACGACATTGCGCACATCTTTGTGCCCGAGGAACGCCGGTGGTTGCGTGAGGTGGTGGAGTCGGGACGTTTCCACCCCCCGGCGGATCCGATCGATCCCGTGAAGCTGTTGGACCGGTTGACGGAAGTTGAAGGCTTCGAGCGCTTCCTGCATCGCACGTTCCCCGGCAAGACGCGGTTCTCCATCGAAGGTCTCGACACCCTTGTGCCGGTGCTCGATGAAGTCATCGGTGAAGCCGCTGAAGCCGGTATCCGTCGCGCCTTCATCGCGATGGCGCATCGTGGTCGTCTGAACGTGATGGCCCACGTGCTGGGCAAGCCGTACGAACAGATTCTCGCAGAGTTCAAGGATCCGGTGCGCAGTGCCCTGGAAAACGAAGGCGTGCAGTGGGCCGGTGACGTGAAGTACCACCTCGGAGCATCACGCGCCATCGAAGGCGGCGAGGAAGTCGACCTGATCGTCTCGATGCCGCCGAACCCGAGCCACCTCGAAGCGATCGACCCGGTGCTTGTGGGCATGGCCCGCGCGGCCGGTACCGATGCCAGCCGGCCGGGGGCGCCGGTGTTCGACCCGGATGCGGTCCTGCCCGTGTTGATTCATGGCGACGCGGCGTTCCCTGGTCAGGGTGTGGTGGCTGAAACCCTGAATCTGTACCGGCTCGAGGGGTACACCACAGGCGGCACGATTCACATCATCGCCAACAACCAGATCGGCTTCACGACGACGCCTGAAGATTCGTGCAGCACGTTGTATGCGAGCGGTCTGGCGCGCGGCTTCAAGGTGCCGATCTTCCATGTCAACGCGGATGATCCCGAGGCGTGTGTGGCCGCGGCGCGACTCGCGTTTGCGTATCGCGAGAAGTTCAGGCGCGACGCGATCATCGATCTGATCGGCTACCGTCGTCATGGCCACAACGAAGGTGATGAGCCGGCGTTCACCCAGCCGGTGATGTATTCGAGGATCACCGCGCATCCGACGGTGCGCGAGTTGTGGGCGCGTGCGCTTGATGCGCGCGGCGTGTTGCCGGTGGCCACGGCCACTGAGCGGCTGCAGGCCGCGATGAATGCGCTGCAGGCGAAATACGACGGCCTCGACCCCGAGGAGCACTACATCGAACCGACGCCCGAGATCGCACCGGCCGGCCTGGCAGGGCAGACACAGACAGCCGTGCCGATGGATCGCTTGTCCGCGTTGAACGCCGCAGTGCTGCAGGTGCCGGCGTCATTCACGGTGCATCGCAAGCTCGAGCGCGCCCGCGACAAGCGTCGTCAGGCGTTCACCGCGCCGGCAGATCGCACACTCGACTGGGCCGCCGCAGAGGAACTGGCGATGGCGTCCATCCTCGAAGATGGCACGCCGATTCGGTTGACCGGCGAAGACGTGGGGCGAGGTACTTTCAGCCACCGCCACGCTGTGCTGACCGACGCCAACACGGGCGACGTATTCGTGCCGCTGCAGCATCTGCCGCAGGCCCGCGCAGCGTTCGAGATTCACAACAGCCCGCTCAGCGAAAACGCGGCGGTCGGGTTTGAATACGGCTACAACGTGCAGGCGCCGGAACGTCTGGTGATCTGGGAAGCGCAGTACGGCGACTTCATCAACGGCGCACAGACGATGCTGGACGAGTTTGTGTTGTCCGCGCGGGCCAAGTGGGGCCAGGAACCGTCGATGGTGTTCCTGCTGCCGCACGCACACGAAGGGCAGGGCCCCGATCACGCGAGCGCGCGACCGGAGCGCTTTCTGCAACTGGCCGCCGACATCAACATGCGCGTCGTCAACTGCACGACGGCCGCGCAGTATTTCCACGTGCTTCGGCGACAGGCGGCGCTGCTCCTCAGCGACCCGCTGCCGCTGATCGTGTTGTCGCCGAAGGGCCTGCTGCGGCACCCGTTTGTGGCATCTGCGCCTGAGGATCTCACCGGCGGCCGCTGGTTGCCGGTGATTGATGATCCACAGTTTGCGTCGGATGCCGCAGCCGCGAAGAAGGTGACGCGGGTGGTGTTCTGCACCGGCAAGATCGCAGTGGACCTGCTGACACACGCCGACCGTGCGGCAGATCCCGAGGTGGCGGTGTGCCGGGTCGAGCAGCTGTATCCCGTGCCGGATGCCGCGATTCGTGAGACGCTCACGCGGTACCCGAAGGCCAAAGAGGTCGTCTGGGTGCAGGAAGAGCCGGAGAACATGGGCGCGTGGGAGTTCATCCGCACGCCGTTGCAGGATGTGGTGGGTGATGTGCCGGTCTCGGTGATCGCCCGGCCGCGCAGCTCGAGCCCCGCTGAAGGGTCGGCCGCGCGCCATGCGCACAATCAGGAACGCCTGATTGTGCGCGTGTGGGAAGGGAGCAAACGCTGATGTCCGTCAAGATTCTTGTGCCCGAGATGGGCGAGTCCGTGGTTGATGCGCGTGTGCGCCGCTGGGTCAAGAAACAGGGCGACGCCGTGACCGTCGGCGAACCACTCGTGGAACTCGAAACCGACAAGGTCGACGTTGAAGTCAGCGCCTCAAAGTCTGGCGTGCTCGCGTCAATCGCACATCTAGAAGGCGCCGACGTCAAGATCGGAGACGTGCTCGGCACGATCGACGAAGGTGCAACCGCCAATCCATCCGCCCAGCCGCCCACCAGCCCAGCCGCCCAGCCAGTTGCGGCTACGCCATCCGCGCGGAGGGAAGCGCGCGAGAAGGACCTACCGCTCGCGGCGGTCAAGGCCGACGGCCCACGCGTGACGCGCGAGGATGTTCGGAAGGCCGCAGTTCCCAGTCCGCAGTCCACTGTCCGCAGTCCGCAGTCCGGACGGACTGATATTCGGGAGCGCATGTCGAAACGCCGCGCCACCATCGCGAAGCGCCTGGTGGAAGTGCAGGCGACGGCGGCGATGCTGACGACGTTCAATGAAGTTGACATGTCGGCCGTGATGGCGCTGCGTGAACGGCAGAAGCAGTCGTTCAAGGACAAACACGGCGTGGGCCTGGGGTTCTCGTCGTTTTTTGTGAAGGCCACGATTGTCGCCTTGCGCGAATTCCCGCGGCTGAATGCGGAAATCGATGGCGACGACATGGTGCTGAAGCCGTACTTCGACATCGGGATCGCAGTCGGCGCCGCAGAGGGTCTTGTGGTGCCGGTGCTGCGTGATGCCGATCAGTTGTCGTTTGCCGGCATCGAGCAGCGCATTCGCGACTTTGCGGTGAAGGCGAAGGAGAACACGTTGACGCTCGACGACCTTCGCGGCGGCACGTTCACGATCACCAACGGCGGCGTGTTCGGTTCGCTCATGAGCACGCCGATTCTGAATCCGCCGCAGGTCGGCATCCTCGGCTTGCACGCGATCAAGGAACGTCCGGTTGGCGTGAACGGTCTGGTCGTGCTCCGGCCTATGATGTACACCGCCCTCACCTACGACCACCGCATCGTAGACGGCGCTGAAGCCGTGCGATTCCTAGTCAGGGTGAAGGAGTTGATCGAAGATCCGGGTGTGTTGCTGATCGAGGCCTGATGAACCGACAGGGACTTGTCTTCGTAGTGGTGCTCGCCGTTGCCGGCGTGGCGGCGGCCTATTCGCTGGGGTTCCTGGGCTCGTCTTCGGAGGAGCCGGCCGTCGAGGAATCGGCGTCCAGCAGCGCGACACCGGCCTCGTCGCCGGCTGCGCCGACACCTGCACCCGCGATCACCACCTCGACCCCACGTTCGACGCCTAGGCCAGACGCTCCGCCCGTGGCCCCGCCGGCGCCAGTGGTGCCGGTCGCTCCAACCACCGCGACGTTGCGGATCGATAGTGATGTACCCGGTGCGCAGGTGTTCATCGACAACAAGTTCGTCGGCACCGCGCCAGCCACCATAGACGACGTCCAGCCAGGCCAGCGCAAAATCAACGTGCAGGCCCCTGGTCACGAGAGTGTGGCCGAGTTCTTCGACATCACCCCCGGTTCCCGCGACATCGTCATCTCCCTGAAGACCATCCGGCTCGATCAGAAGATTGCGGCGGTTCACAAGCACCGCATTGGTTCCTGTTCGGGCACACTCATCGCCACGCCTGACGGCATCCGTTACGAGACGACGAACAAAGACGACGGCTTCAATGTGCCGTTGACGAATCTCGAAACGTTCACGGCGGACTTCCTGCAGAAGAATCTGAAACTCAAGATTCGCAACGGCAAGAGTTACGACTTCACGGACCCCGCCGGCAAGGCGGATGCGCTGTATCTCTTCCACCAGGAAGTCGAGAAGGTGCGCAAGCGCCTGCTGGACGGCGGCAAGTGAGACGCCTGTGGGTACTGGCCGCCATCGCGGCCGCGGCCTGCGCGCAGACGCTTCCGGAACACGACAATCGGATATTTACGGCCGTGCCAGTGGCCAAGTTGTCCGCTGCGGATCTTGTGCGGGCGTTTGAGGCTGATGGCGCCGCCGCCAGCGACCGCTTCGTTGGCAAAGCCATCGAGGTCAGTGGTCTCGTACGGGAACTGGCCGAGGCCCCCGGGGTGATCGCGTCGTTTCTGTTGGTCGCCGGCGACGGCACCCGCCACGTCCGCGCGTCTCTTCACGAGGATCGCGCGGTTGAGATGTTCAAGACGCTGGCCAACGGCCAGCGCACCACCCTTCGATGTTTCTGCGAAGGGATGACAGACCACGTGCAATTGAAGAGCTGCGTGGTACCGTAGAGGTCGCGTGTCGTACACCGCAAAAGACATCACCGTACTCGAAGGTCTCGAACCCGTACGCCGGCGCCCCGGCATGTATATCGGCGGTGTCGGGTCTCCCGGCCTGCACCATCTTGTCTGGGAAATTCTCGACAACTCGATCGACGAGGCCATGAACGGCCACGCGTCCAACGTCGTTGTGACGCTGCATGCCGACGGCGCGTCCCTGACGGTGAGTGACGACGGTCGCGGCATTCCGGTCGACAAACACCCGACGACAAAGACCAGCGCGCTTGAAGTGATCTTCACGACCCTGCACGCCGGTGGCAAGTTCGAGGACCAGAACTACAAGACCGCCGGCGGTCTGCACGGCGTCGGCGCGTCTGTCGTCAATGCCCTGTCGAAAGAACTCGTCGCCACGGTCAAGCGGGACGGCTCGACCTGGGAGCAGCGCTACAAGCAGGGTGTGCCGCAGGGCGGCGTGAAGAAGCTCGGCCCCGCCCGCGGCACGGGCACGACCGTCTTCTTCCGGCCGGACTCGACGATCTTCCCGAAGACCCAGTTCGATGCCGCGATCATTCGCGAGCGCATCGAGGTCGCCAGTTACCTGCACAAAGGGCTGAAGATCACGTTTGAGAACGAGGCAGCCGAAGGCGAGCAGCCGAAGCGCGAAGTCTTCGAGCACACCGAAGGCATCGTCGACTACCTGAAGAAGATCATGGGCGAGCGGAAGGCCAAGCCCGTGCACGAGTTGGCGTTTTCCCAGACCCGTGAGCACGACGAGTCCGGCCTGAAGCTCGACGTGGTGTTGCAGTGGAGCGAAGCGACGGAGGAACATCTTCGCAGCTATGTCAACGGCATTCCCACCGGCTCAGGCGGCACACACGAAAACGGTTTGCGCACCGGGCTCGGCAAGGCCATTCGCAACTTCATCGACACCCACTCGTTGTCGCCGAAGGGTGTGACGCTGACGGCTGAGGACATCCGCGAAGGCATGATCGGCGTGCTCAGCATCTTCATCACCGAGCCGCAGTTTCAGGGGCAGACCAAAGACCGCCTCAACAATCCCGAAGTCACGAACATTGTGGATTCGATGGCACGTCCGGCGCTTGAGCACTGGTTGAATCACAACCGGAGCACGGCCGAGCAGATCGTCGCGCGAATCATTCTCTCCGCGCGCGCCCGCGAGGCGAGCCGCGCTGCGCAGGCCGAAGTTACCAGAAAGTCCGCCACGTCGTCGCGCCTGACCCTGCCGGGTAAGCTCAGCGACTGCACGTCACCGGGCCGCGAAGAGAGCGAAATCTTCATCGTTGAAGGCGACTCGGCCGGTGGATCGGCCAAGCAGGGGCGCGATCGCGCCAGGCAGGCGATTCTGCCGCTGCGCGGGAAGGTGCTGAACGCGGAGAGCGCCACCACCGCGAAGGTGCTTGAGAATCGTGAACTCTCCGACCTGGTGACCGCGCTCGGGTGCGGCATCGGCAAGGGCTTCGAGCTGTCGAAACTGCGATACGGCAAGGTCATCATCCTCGCCGACGCCGACTCGGACGGTCATCACATCGCGACGCTGCTGCTCACGTTTGTCTTCCGGCACATGCCGCAGTTGATCAACGCCGGCAAGGTCTATCTTGCGCAACCGCCGCTGTATCGCATCGACATCGGCAAGGACACACACTGGGCGACCGACGATCGCCACCGTGACGACATCCTCAAGCGCGCCACCGGGCGTGGCAAGCCGGAGATCACACGTTTCAAGGGGCTGGGTGAAATGATGCCCAAGGTGCTCTGGGAGACGACGATGAATCCGAGGACGAGACGGTTGTTGCGTGTCACGATCGATGATCAACTGGCGACCGACCGAATCATCAATGAGCTGATGGGCAAGGATCCGTCTGCGCGGTTCCGCTTCATCATGGCCAACGCCGAGGCGGCTGAAGAGCTCGACGTGTAGGATTCACAGCGAGACGTGGAGAGCAGAGAGGTCTTGCTTTTCAGAAAACGCTCTCAGCCCTCCAGTTGCGACGGTCGCCGGGTCGACGTCGGGCCAGGCGTACACCGCAAGGGCCGCGACCGAGATCAGAACGGCCAGCCTGACGATCCAGTCTTTGAGGAGGGCGCCCACCATCCGACGTCATACTACACGCATGCGGCGAGTGGTGGGCGTGGCGCTCATGGTCGACGGCCTGTTGGCCGTCTATGGCTTCACGACGTTGTTGGCCTCGTTGGGAAGCAGGGACAAGGCGAGCGTGGCCGTGATCGTGGTGCGGGCGGGTGCGGCCGCGCTGGCGACCATTGCCGGATGGCTGGTGACCCAGCGACGCCCGCCTGGCGACGGGTTGGCCGTCACGGCTGCGGTGGTCACCGCCATCACCGTTACGATCGGGATGTCAGGGCAGCTTCTGCCGACGAACCTCAGTCCTGACTTCCGGCTGCCGGTCGCGCTGACGTACTGCGCGGCGGCACTGGCCGTGATTGCGTTCGTCCGACGGGAGAATCGCGCGTAATCTCCTGTGCATGACGAGCGACGCCGAACCTGCCCTTGAGACCCGCGGCCTGAAAAAGGCCTTCGGCGACCTGCACGCCGTCGACGGTATCGACCCGTTGCAGGATCCCGTGGCCGTCAAGAAGCGCATCGGCGTTGTGCCGGAGGATCTCGCGCTGTTCGATCGCTTGACCGGCGCCGAGACGCTGTCGTTTGTCGGCCAGGTCCATGGGCTGGACGCCGCGAACGTACGCGCGCGGTCGGACGAACTGCTGACCCTGATGGACCTGACGGGCGCGGCAGGCGACATGGTGGCGGACTATTCCCACGGCATGCGCAAGAAGCTGGCGCTGTCGGCCGCGCTGCTCCCCGCGCCACGGCTGCTGTTTCTTGACGAGCCGTTTGAAGGCATTGATGCGGTGGCGTCCAGACAGATCAAGGAGCTGCTCCTGCAGTTTGTGCGTGGTGGCGGCACGGTCTTCCTGACCTCGCACATCCTCGAGATCGTCGAACGGTTGTGCGATCACATCGGCGCGGGGAGAAGCCGGGCGGCGGCCTCAGGCACCGGCACACCCTTCTCGCACTTCTCCGTCGTTGACGCCATGCCCACGGCGTCCGTGAACGCGCACACGTAGCGACGCAGACGGTCCATCGCGAGGCGTGGCTCGGTGATGCCATGGCCCTGACGCGGGTAGCGGATGTACGTGACGTCCTTGCCGAGATCCTTCAGCGCCCGGTAGAACTCGTCGGCCTGCGTGGGCGGCACGCGCTCGTCGTTGGCACCGTGCATGATGAGCATCTTCGCGGTGACGTTCTTGACGTGTCTGATGGGGGACAGTCGGTCGTAGATCGCCTGGTTCTCCCAGGGCGTGCCGAAGAACCATCCCAGGTACGCCGGGATGTCCGTCGTGGAATACATCGAGTAGAGATTCGTCAGCCCGGCGCCTGGCGAAATCAGCTTGAAGCGGTTGGTCTGCGTCGACATCCAGAACGTCATGTACCCGCCGTAGCTCCAGCCGTAGGCGACCATGCGGTCGGGATCCGCGAGGCGCTCGGCGATCAGATGATCGACGCCCGTCATGATGTCGTCGTAGTCGCCGATGCCCCAGTTGTTCTGATTCGCGTTCAGATGTTTCTGGCCGTAGCCCGTGCTGCCGCGGAAGTTCACCTGCAACACGAGGAAGCCGTTGGCGGCCAGCACCTGATTAAAGGACGAGAAGCCTTCCAGGTCGGCGCCACTCGGTCCGCCGTGTGGATTCACGACCAGCGGGTACCGCGTGCCCGCCTTGAAGTCCACGGGTTTGGTGAGCACGCCCTCGATCGTGCCGCCCTCGGTGTTGCGCCATCGAATGGTTTCGACGGTGCCGAGCTTGACGCCGTCACGTACCCACGGATTGGCTGACGTCAGCTTCACCGGCGAGGCATACCCGTCGCCCTGTCTTCGCACGGACCACAGGTCTGGCGTCATCGCGCCGGTGTTGTGGCTGAAGACCCAGGTCGAGCCGTCCTTCGACAGTTGCGACGCGCCGTTCACGCCTGCCATCGGCGCGCGTGTCGTCGTAAGTTCTCCGGTGGCGACATCGACGCC
>VFZF01000017.1 GCA_016871335.1 Acidimicrobiia bacterium | reverse complement strand
CGGCAGGATCAACGCGAGGGCCAATGGCGCGATCCAGCGTCGGAACGCGACCGGGGCTCCCGACGTGCAGGCTGGACGCGTTGGGGTGGCTTTCATGTTTGTAGTCTCCTTTGGACAGTCAGTCCAGACTTGATGGCCATACTGCGAATTGCCGATAGTCCGTATCACGTGGGTGTTCGGTTGACATAATACGCCCTATCAGACGCTGGCGGCAGCGGTTCCTGTTGACGCCACGCAGGGCGACGTCACGGGACTTGACGTCAGCCTTCAGAGCGGCGCCACGATCAGGGGGCGCGTTCAGTTCTCCGGGTCGAGTCCCGAACCTACCGACGCCGAACTGGCGCAAGCCAACATCTCGATCGCACCGGCGGAGATCACCTTGGAGATCCTGTCGCGCATCGGCATGGCCGGCGGTATCGGTCAGCGAGCGACGATCAATCCCGATCGCACGTTTGAGTTCACGGATGTCCCCAGAGGCCGGTACTGGGTCATCTCCTACATGCCCGGGACTCGGTGGACAGCGGAGCGCGTTCTGTCCGCAGACTTGGTGGAAGCCGACACAGTACTGACGGTCGCGCACAACGGCACCATCGACGCAGTCGTCACGCTCGGCGACACCGTGCGTGGTTCTCTCATGGCCACCGTTGAATTGGGCAAATACGAGGCGCCAGGCAACCTCCGCGTGGTGCTTTTTCCCATGGATGCCTCCACTTGGGACCATCCGCTCCGTTCACTACGGACGTTCCAGTCAGCGAGGCGCCGGATCGACGGCTCTTTCTCGATCACCGACATTCCCGAGGGTGAGTACTACATCGCACGCGACTCTTCCCTCACCGCCGACCTGGGCATGAGCGCGATCCGACTCCGCCAGCTCGCCCCCACCGCCCACCGCGTCACCATCCGGAACGGACAGACGACGACGGTGGTGGTGGTACGGTAGCGCCGGCTCGGCGCTACTTCCAGATCGCGCCGATGCCGAGGTCCCAGAGGCGCTTGTTGAGCGACGGGATTTCCTTGTCAGCCATCTCGGCCGCGCGTGCCTTGAGCGACTTCCACGACGCCAGCTGCTCTTCAAGCCGATCGAGCGACGACTGGTTCACTCTGGGCAGATCGCTTTCAGTCGCGTTGATCAGGAACATGAAGTTTGCCGTGAACTTCTGCGCATAGTTCTCCACATCGTCGTACGCGCGGGACCGGCGGGACACCATGTCGTCGTCCCACGCCTTGAGTTTGGCGACCAGTGCGTCGAGATCGCGCTTGACCGCCGCGTAGCGATCGCCCGAGGGCAGCGTCGTGGAGAGTCCTTCCAACTGTGTGCGCTTGTCGTGCAGGCGCGTCACGGTCTGGTGCATCTCGACAAGGTCGCGTTCCATGCTGAGCATCACCTGGTGGTACTCGCGGTACTGCTCGGGCGTCACGCTGTAGAGCGGGTTTGGCAGAATCTCGGCTTCCGACGACACGGACTGACCGGCCGCGGTAATCGTGAAGCGGTACTTCCCAGGCGGCGCCTTGTGGCCGTTGTAGCTGGCCTCGATGTAGACGCCCTGCACGCCCGGCATGGTTGGATACCGCATGTTCCAGACGAAACGATTCAGGCCGGCCTTCTTCGGCAACGTCGGTTCGGCGCCAGGGCCACCATCCCAACGCTTGTAATCCGGATTGGCCTTGGACGAGAACGTGCGCACGGTCTGCCCCTGCGCATCCACCACCGTCATCGTGACCACGTCGTCCTTCTTTATTTCCGGGAGTCGGTAGTAGAGCACGATGCCGTTGGCGGGATTGACGCCGGCAAACGTGTCGGCGCCGGTGAAGTCGTCAGACGAACCGTTGAGCGAGCTCCCCCCGTTGGCGATGTAGGCCGCCGCCGGCGTGTAGAGGTGGAAATCGGGTGTCTTGGGACGGTACTGACGCACGAGCGGCAGGTCGTCAAGAATCCAGAACGAACGGCCCGAGGTGGCGGCGATGAGATTGTCGCGATGCACGCGCAGGTCGGTGATCGGCGTAATGGGCAGGTTGAGTTGGAACTTCTCCCAGTCCTGGCCGCCGTTCCACGAAACGAACACGCCAAGCTCTGTGCCGGCAAAGAGCAGATCGCGGCGCACGTTGTCCTCGCGCACCACGCGGGTAAACGCGTTGGCAGGGATACCGCGATCGATCTTCGTCCACGTGGCGCCGTAGTCGGTGGTCTTGTAGAGCCCCGGAGCATGGTCATTGAACTTGTAACGCGTGGTGGCGATGTACGCCGTGCCCTTGTCGAACGGCGAGATCTCAATCGCGTTGATGAGGCACTCGGCCAGGCCCTGGGGCGTGACGTTCTTCCACGTCGCGCCGCCGTCCCGGGTGACCTGCACGAAACCATCATCACTGCCCGTCCAGATCACGCCCTTTTCATGCGGTGACTCGGCAACGTATGCGAGCGTGCCGTAATTCTCGGCGCCCACCGCTTCGTTGGTGTACGGCCCGCCACCCTTGCCTTGCTTGTCTTTTTCGTTACGGGTGAGATCGGGCGACACCTCCTTCCACGTCTTGCCCATGTCGGACGTCTTCAGCAGCACGTGCGCGCCGTGGTAGTAGGTGTTGGGTTCGTGTTTGCTCCAGATGATCGGCGCGTTCCAGTTGTAGCGGTACTTCATGTCCTTGGCGTCCATGCCGAGGTACTGGATGGGCGAGGCCATGATGTTGGTGCCGGCTGACGCCTTGGTATCGATCACTTCAATCGTGCCCTGATAACTGCCGCCAAGGACGAAGCGTGGGTTGTCGGGATCAAATGCGAGGAACGCACTTTCGCCGCCGGCGGATGAATCCCACGCACGCGGCGTGATGGCACTGCTGCCGAATTCACGGCTGGCGATCCACACCGACGAATTGTCCTGCTGCCCGCCGTAGATGCGATACGGGAACTGGTTGTCGACGTTGATGCGGTAGAACTGCGCGGTTGGCATGTTGCTCTGCACGCTCCAGCTGGCACCACGATCAAACGTAATCGACGCGCCACCATCGTTGGCGACGACGAAGTTGGCCGGATTTTCGTGGTTGATCCACATGTCGTGGAAGTCGCCGTGCGGCGCCGGCATGGTCGTCCACGACTTGCCGCCGTCATCGGAGCGCAGCATCGGGGCGCTCAGCACGTACACCGTGCGGTCGTTCTTCGGGTCGATGAACAGTTCGATGTAGTACCAGGCGCGCTGCACGAGGCGCGGATCACTCGACACGTGACTCCAGGTCTTCCCCGCGTCGGTCGAGACGTAGAGTCCGCGGTCGTCCTTCATCGAGTCGGCTTCGATCAGCGCAAACACCTTGTCGGGATTCGAGCGGCTCACGGCAATGGACATCTTGCCCATCTCGGTCGGCAGCCCTTCGGACAGGCGCTCCCACGTCTCACCGCTGTCGGTGGACTTGTACAGGCCGCTCCCCGATCCGCCGCTGATGACCTTCCACGGCTGCCGCCCGTACTCCCACATCGCGGCGTAGAGGATCCGTGGATTACGCGCATCGAGCGACAACTCAGCTCCGCCCGTGCGATCGTTCACGTAGAGCACCTTCTTCCATGTGGCCCCGCCATCCACGGACTTGAACAGGCCGCGTTCTTCGTGCGGGCCATACAGCGCCCCCTGCGCCGCCACCCAGACGACGTCGGGGTTGGTGGGATGGACGATGACGCGGGAGATGTGCTGGGTGGACGAGAGGCCGATCTTCTTCCAGGTGCGGCCGGCATCCGTGGAGCGATACATGCCGTCGCCGTGATGGGTCATCACACCGCGCACGGCGTGTTCGCCCATGCCGACATACACCACGTTGGGATCACTCTCGGCGACGGCAATCGCACCCACCGAGCCGGTCGTGAAATAGCCGTCGGAGATGTTCTTCCAGCTGATGCCGCGATCGACAGTCTTCCACAGACCACCGCCGGTCGTGCCCATGTAGTACGTGTCGGGATCGCCGATTACGCCGGTGGAGGCTACCGAGCGCCCGCCTCTGAACGGACCAATCGAGCGCCACTTCACCGGCTTGAGAACATCATCAACGGCCGTGGATGGTGCAGCCGGCTGCCCGGTCGACTGGTAGGCGGCGGTGGCGGCGGTGGCGAGGAGGACGAGGAGAACAACGAGAGAACGAACCCGGCTCAGCATGCGCGGGATTTTACCCCTACGCGGTACCCGTTAGTCGGAGAATTCGCGCGCCAGCTCGACGAACTCGCCCTCAGGGTCGAGGTCGCGGTAGTGCTGCCAGTGGGTGCGGGCCTCGGCGGATCGGCCCAGTTTCTCCAGCGTCACCGCCAAGTAGAAATGGGCCTCGGGATAGGAAACGTTGATCGCCAGCGCGTCGCGATAGGCGGAGACGGCAGCGGGATACCGGGCGAGGTCGTGGTGAATGTTGCCGAGGTTGAAGTACGCCTCGAAACACTCCGGGTCGAGACGCACGGCCTTTTCGTAGATGGCCTCGGCTTCCACCAGTTGGTCCTGGCCGATAGTCCGTGTTACGTGGGTGTTCGGTTGACATAATACGCCCTATCAGACGCTGGGGCAGATCACCAAGGGCGGATTTCGCGGCCACAGCGACCGGGCGCAGTGTAGTCAAGGGCGCCGCACACCGCAAAGCTCGCCTGGGGCGGCCGATCCCGGCAGCGGTCAATGACAGCAGCGCAGCGCCTGTGCCGTAGTCCGACGAGAGGAAGACCTGATTGCCGCGGGCGATCGGCGTCGCGATGTTCGCGGTCCGGTTGGCGACCTGGTCGTAACTCCAGAGCACGCGGCCATCGTTCACATCCACGCCGAGTGCGCGACTGCCGGTGAACACAATCGCCTGACGCACACCGCCGACCGGGTGCAGCAACGCGGAGGAATAGCCGGGCCGATCGTTCTAGGTCTGCCAGATCAGCGACCCATCCGACTTGCGGAGCGCCACGATGCCCGCGTTCCTGCCGCCCGGAGCGACGATGATCCGGTCGTCGAGCACGAGGGGCGATTCACTGAGACCCCACGTGATGTTCGAGCCGCCGAACTTCGCGAGCAGGTTCTGGGTCCACACGACCTTGCCGGTCGCCGCGTCGAGCACTGTCATGTCGCCGCTCGAGCCGAACGCGTACACCCGTCCGCCATCGATGGTCGGCGTTGCGCGTGGGCCGTCGCCGCGGTCGTTACTGAACCGGCGGCCGTTCGCCGCTTCCCAGAGCTTCTTGCCGAGGCAGCATCAACCGCCATCACGTATTCGGTGTTCTGCCTGGCCCCGAGCGTGTAGAGCGTGCCGCCCGACGCTGCGAACGACGAGTAACCCTCGCCGGCTCCGGACACCCGCCACGCAAGCGCCGGGCCCGCGGCGGGCCATCGCTGCAAGAGTCCGGTCTCGGTCGAGATGCCGTCCCGCCGCGGCCCGCGCCACTGGGGCCAATCGTTCACGAAACTACTGAGTGTCGTGCCGCCTGCGGCGAGCAACAGAAGGGCCGCCAAGCCGGCCCGACGCGAGGAAGTGAGTTGCATGTAGGCTTCTACGTTACCGCAATGCGTCCGGATCCACGTGCCAGCCGCGCAGGATGTCGACCTCGTCCGACGGGCTCAGCGCCTTCTTGAACTTGGCGCCCGATCGGCCCTTCACGCGCTTTTCACACTCGGCCCATGTGCTGTGGCGCATCGGCGTGCCGTCGACCACGCTCAGGTAGGAGTGGGCGACCGTCTTTTCCTTGCGTGGGGAGGTGCGCACCGGCGTCGACGTGTCGTCGGGCATGTCGTGGATGTCCACGGAATAGCCCGCCAGCGGGCCGCGGTACAGCGCGACCGGCACCTTGCGCGCGTGGCTGTCGGCAATCGTGTCCACCCGTTCGTTGCCAGGGGTGCCCACATGGCCGCGCACGTAGTGCCACGTGACGTTCCCGGTGCCGCGCGCCGAGACCAGCGACGACATGTGTTCCCAGAGATCACGATTCAGTACGTCGTTGCCCTCCGCGGTCTTCCACCCGCGGCGCCGCCACGCCCAGATCCACTCGCGAATACCCTTAATCACGTAGGTGGAATCCGTGTAGGCGTCCACCGGAGAGCCCTCGTTCCGGATGCAGCCCAGCGCCGCAATCGCACCGCTCAATTCCATCCGATTGTTCGTGGTGTGGGACTCGCCGCCCCCCAGTTCCGTGACCTGCCCGTCGGGCGTCACCACAATCGCTCCCCAGCCGCCAGGCCCTGGATTCCCTTTGGTGGCCCCGTCGCTGAAGATGATCGTCCGCATGAACGGATTGTAGTCTGGTGCAGAACTTGCGCGGCAGATTGGACGATCGGCATGAGCCGCAGCTGTGTGCGCAGCCGCGCCGCCTACGCGGATCTCTGACCCATGGATCCCAGGGAGTGATGTTTCCACGCAGGGCGCGCTGGGTGTGAGCGGGCGAGGCGCGCGACAGTTCAGCGGGGACGACGTGCTCAAGAGCCGGACGTTCTCGTTCCTGCTCGACTACCGCCTGAAGCAGCGGCGACGCCTGCGCCGGTTCGATTTATGACAAAATCGGCAATGTATGGCGACCCCGTCCAAAGCCCGATTTAACTGGAGTGACCCGTTCCTGCTCGACCAGCAGCTGTCCGACGACGAGCGGATGATTCGCGACACCGCGAGGGCGTATTGCGCCGACAAGCTCGCGCCCCGGGCGCTCGACATGTTCCGGAACGAAGGCGTGGACACGTCGATCTTTCGTGAGTTCGGCGCGCTCGACATGCTCGGCATCGTCATTCCCGAGCAGTACGGTGGCGCCGGCCTGGGCTACGTCGCCTATGGGCTTGTCGCGCGGGAAGTGGAACGCATCGATTCCGGCTTCCGCTCGATGATGAGCGTGCAGGGCTCGCTGGTCATGGTGCCGATCAACGAATTCGGCACCGAGGCGCAGAAGCAGAAGTTCCTGCCGAAGCTCGCCACGGGCGAGTGGATCGGATGTTTCGGGTTGACCGAACCCAACTACGGGTCCGATCCCGGCGGCATGATCACGCGCGCGAAGAAGGTGGATGGCGGCTACCAGCTCACCGGCACGAAGTCATGGATCACCAACAGCCCCATCGCCGACGTCTTCGTCGTCTGGGCGAAAGACGATGCGGATGAGATCCGCGGGTTTGTGCTTGAGAAGGGGATGAAGGGGCTCAGCGCGCCGGCCATTCACGGCAAGGTCGGGTTGCGCACGAGCATCACCGGCGAGATCGTGATGGACAATGTGTTCTGCCCTGAGGAGAACGCGTTTCCCGACGTCCGTGGCCTGAAGGGGCCGTTCACGTGCCTCAACAGTGCGCGGTATGGCATCGCGTGGGGTGCGCTTGGCGCCGCCGAGGATTGCTGGCTGCGGTCACGCGCGTACGTGATGGAACGCAAGCAGTTCGGGCGTCCGCTGGCGGCCAACCAGCTGATTCAGAAGAAGCTGGCGGACATGCAGACGGAGATCGCGCTCGGGCTGCAGGGCTGTCTGCGACTCGGCCGCATGAAGGAAGAAGGCACGGCGGCGGTCGAAATCACGTCGCTGCTCAAGCGCAACTCTTGCGGCAAGGCGCTCGACATCGCGCGCATGGCGCGCGACATGATGGGTGGCAACGGAATCACCGACGAGTTCGGTGTCATCCGTCACATGGTGAACCTCGAAGTCGTGAACACCTACGAAGGCACGCACGACATTCACGCACTCATCCTCGGTCGGGCGCAGACAGGGATTCCGGCGTTCTCAAATTAGTCACAACGAGACGTGGCGGCCCGCAGCACCGTGAGCAGGCGATCTCGATCGCGTTCGGTGCGGTCGCAGTATTCGAGCACGCTGAAGCCCACGACGTCGGTGTGACGATGCAGGGCTGACAACAGGTCGGCGACCTCTGCCAGGAGCGGACCGCGGTCGGCGCGCATCAGGGCGTTGCCGAAGTCGGTCGGGTTGATCACGTCCACGTCAAAGTGGATGTAGACGTGCCGGAATCCGCGCGCGGCAATCGCGATGATCAACGCCTGCGGATCGGCAAATGCCTCGTCGCGCATCCAGGTCACCGGATGGCTCTCGATGTAGTCGCGCTCCGGTGCATCGAGGTCGCGGGGGCCGACCAGGAACACCTGCTCGGGTCGCAGCGGTGTTGGCAGGTGGGTGGTGAGCGCTGCCGGACCGTCACCCAGGAGCGTGCGCAGCACCATGCCGTGAAAATGGCCACTCGGTGACGAGGCCGGCGTGTTCAGGTCGGCATGGCCGTCGATCCAGACCACTGCCAGATCGCCGTCGTACCGGTGGTTGAGGTGGGCAATCGGCGCGACCTCCGCCCCACAGGTGCCGCCAATCAGCTGCAGCCGGGACGGCGTGAGGTCCCGCAGCGCGTCGAGCGCGTCTGCGGTACGAGGCGCGATCGAGCCCAGACCCAGCACCCGGTCTTCGACCTGCAAGGCCTCCACGTCGGGCACGTCAATCGCCGCCCCGATCTCGTCGCCCCACCACGCCCGCGCCAACACCCGCGCCCCTTGGGCGACCTCCGACGACAACCCGTACCCCTGCCACTCCGGCAACAGCAATCTGAGCATCACAACATCTTGACATCTGACATCTGACATCTGACATCTCCCCATCTCCCCATCTCCCCAGTAAGATGGGTACTGTGATGCGCGACGTAGTCGTCATAGGTGGGGGCGTAGTAGGCGTGGCCAGCGCCGTGGAGTTGGCCAAACGTGGTGTGCAGGTCACCGTCGTCGAACGCGACGAAGTGGGGCGCGGATGTTCCTATGGGAATGCCGGCTGGCTGACGCCCTCGCAGGCGTTTCCGCTGGCGAATCCCGCCATGTTGCTCAAGTCGTTCAAGTGGATGCTTGATCCCGAGAGCCCGCTCTACATCCAGCCGCGTCTCGATCCGGCGTTCCTGCGCTGGCTGCTGGAGTTCCTCCTCGCGTCGCGCAAAGCGAAGTTCGACAGGGGGGCCACGGCGCTGCTGGAGCTCTGTCGCGTGAGCACCGACCTGTGGGAGGACGTGGCGAAACGGTCGACCGTGGACTTCGGATTCGAGCGCCACGGTCTGCTCGCCGTTTACGAAAAGCCGGATTCACTCGACGCCGCCAAGGGGATGATCGAGACGCTGGCGGCCGCCGGCATTCCGGCGCAGCGGTGGACCGCTGATGACGTGCGCGAGAAGGAGCCGGCCATCATCGGCAAGACGGTCGGTGGATACTTTTATCCGGATGACGCACATTGTGAGCCGTTTCAGGCCGTGAAGGCGCTGAAGGCCGAGGCGGAATCACTCGGCGTGACCTTCCTTGAACACACCGAGGTGTTCGATATCTCGAATGACGGTGGTCCACGGCGGTTGAAGACGACCCGCGGCGAGATGAAGGCGGAGCACCTGGTGGTTGCGACCGGTCCCTGGTCGGAGGCGCTGGGCAAGATGCTTGGCTTCCGCCTGCCGGTGATTGGCGCGAAGGGGTATTCGCTGGTGCTGCCGCCTGCCACTCCACATCCGAAGCGGTCGATCTATCTCATCGAGCGGAAGGTCGCGGTCAATCCGCATAGGGATGGCTTGCGCATCGCCGGCACACTCGAACTCGTGCGCAACGATTTTTCGATCAACACCCGCCGGGTGAACGTGATCGTGCGCGGCGCGAAAGCCATGCTGAACATCGGCGAGGCGCCGGTGGCGCGCGAGATCTGGCGCGGTCTGCGGCCGTGCACGCCTGATGGCATGCCGGCGATCGGCCGCGCCCGCGGCCGGGGCGACGTCTGGCTCGCCACGGGGCACCAGATGACAGGACTCAAGACCGCCACGGGCACCGGCCTGCTGCTCGCGCAGCTCATGACCGGCGAGACGCCGCGGTTTGATCCGGTGCCTTTCAGAGCCGATCGCTATTGACGCGACACGTCATGACGTGGCTCCTTCGTGGGACTTGGGCGAGAGCAGTGACGCCACAACCGAGGCGATCAGCAGGCCGGCGATGATGCCCAGCGACCAGGTGATGGGGAACTTGCCGCCGGAGGCGTCGTTGAGCCAGACCATCTTCAGGCCCACAAAAATCAGAATCAGCGCGAGCCCGTAGTGGAGCAGGTGGAACCGCTCCACGGCGCCCGCGAGCATGAAATACATCGCCCGCAGCCCGAGGATGGCGCAGACGTTCGACGTGAAGACGATGAACGGTTCGCTGGTGAGCGCGAAGATCGCCGGCACGGAATCAACGGCAAAGATGATGTCCGACAACTCCAGGAACAGCAGTGCGATGAACAGCGGGGTCGCGTGCCACACGCCGCCGAGCCGCACAAACAACGACTGCCCGTGCAGATCAGTCGTGACCGGCATCCATCGCCGGAACAGGCGGATGATGACGTTCTGGGAGGGATCAAGCTGGGTGCCCGGCTTGAACATCATCTTGATGCCCGAGGCAATCAGCACAACACCGAAGAACAGGACGACGGCGGCGTACTGCATCAGTACAGAACCCAGGGCGATGAAGATCGCCCGGAACACCAGCGCGCCGATGATGCCGTAGAACAGAATCCGGTGCTGGTACTTCGACGGGATCCCGAAGTAACCGAAGACCAGGACAAACACGAAGATGTTGTCCACCGCCAGGGACTTCTCGACGAGGTACCCGGTCAGGAATTCGAGCCCGATCTGGCGGGCGACATCCGCGGGGAAGTGCGCCAGGGCGTATTGGTAGAGGCCCCAGTTGAAGGCCAGCGCCAGACCGACCCACACGGCGGACCAGATGACGGATTCACGAATGGTGACCGTATGGGAGGTGCGGTGAAACACCCCAAGGTCGATCGCCAGCACCGCCAACACCCCGGCGGTGAACGCCAGGTACCACATCCAATAATCTGCAAGAGGAAACAACATCCCGTTTGGTCTCGACGTTCGAGAGTAGGAAGTTTTCAAAAGATAGACAATTACGAATATTCGCTGCTTCGAATAGATTATGTGAATGGATTGGATGAACTATCACCACCTCCTCTATTTCTGGACGGTGGTGCGCGAGGGCAGTGTGGTCAAGGCCGCCGAGGTGTTGCGCCTCTCGCAGCCCACGGTGAGCAGTCAGGTGCGCGCGCTTGAGGCGAGCCTGGGGGAACCCCTGTTCAGCCGCGTGGGCCGGCGGCTCGTGCCGACAGAAACAGGGCACGTCGTCTTCCGTTACGCCGACGAGATCTTCTCGCTCGGCCGGGAGCTCATGAGCACCGTGCGCGGAGGCGGGGGAAGCCGGCGGGCCCGGTTTGTCGTCGGCGTCACCGATGCGATGAGCAAGGCGATCGCGTACCGCCTGTTGTCGCCGGCCCTCCGCCTGCCAGGCCCCATGCGCATGATTTGCCGTGAGGATCGGTCCGATCGGCTGCTCGCGGCCCTCGCGGTCCACGACGTCGACCTCGTACTGGCCGATACCCCGATTCCCCCCACCATCCGTGTGCAGGCCTACAGCCACCTGCTGGGGGAATCCGACGTCACGTTTTTTGCCAGCCCGGCCCTGGCCCCCGCGTTGCGACGACGGTTTCCGGCGTCACTGACCGGCGTCCGGGCGTTGTGGCCTGGGGAGGGCACCGGTCTCCGCCGCCAGCTGGATGAGTGGTGCCAGCGCGAAGGCGTGCAGCCCGCGATCATTGGCGAGTTCGACGACAGTGCCCTGATGACGGCGTTCGGCCAGCACGGCGCCGGCGTCTTCGCGGCACCGACGGTCCTGACCTGCGAACTGCAACGCCAGCACGGCGTGCGCGCCGTCGCGCGCGTCGAATCCGTCCGTGAACGCTTCTACGCGATCTCACCGGAGCGACGCATCAAACACCCGGCCGTGGCAGCCATCGCCACGCAGGCCAGGGACACCGTCTTCGCCTCGCGCGAGTCACAATAATGGGAGGCCCGATGGCGACGACCTGTTATTCTCCAAGCCATGATCGGCACCACCGGCCTCCACCACCTTCGGGTGGACTGCATCGTCGGCATCCATCCCCATGAACGGGAGACGCCGCAGGCGGTGGTTGTGGACCTGGAAGTTGACTACGACTTTGCGGCAGCCGCCGCGTCCGAGGGCATCGCGGACGCCATCGACTACACCGCGATCGCGGACATGCTGACCACACTGTGTGTGACGCGACGGTTTCAATTGCTGGAGACGATGGCGGAGGAGGCGGCCACGGCGGTGCTTGTGGCTGACGCGCGCATCGGCGTGGTGCGCATTGAGATCCGGAAGCCTGCGGCGGTGCCTGCGGCGTCCGACGCCTTTGTGCGTGTCGTCAGGGAGCGCCGATCGTGACGGTGGGTGGTGCGCCGGTGGCGGTGGTGACCGGCGGAGCGCGCCGGCTGGGACGGCATCTGTGTGAGGTGCTCGCCGCTCGCGGCTATCGCGTTGTCATCGTGTATCGGTCTTCAGCGAGTGAGGCGGCGAGCCTGTGTGCCGAGCTGGCCGCGCAGGGGCATGTGGCCCGCTCGATTCAGGCGGACATCAGCGTGCGTGCGGATGTGGAGCAGTTGTTCAGCGATGTGGCCTCGCATGAGGGCCGGGTGGACCTGCTGCTGAACAACGTCGGGAACTACAACCCGCAGGACGTGACCAGGCTCGACCCCGACGTGTGGGATGCGACCATCGCCTCCAACCTGTCGGGTGCGTATTACTGCTGCTATCACGCGCTGCGACTCCTGCCGGATGGCGGGCAGATCATCAGCATCGGCATGGCGGGGCTCGAGGGCATCCGTGCGAATCGTCGCGGGGCTGACTACTACGTGAGCAAGACCGGGCTGCTGGTGATCACGCGAGCGTTGGCGGCGGGGTATGCGGATCGGCAGATTCGCGTGAACATGGTGTCGCCCGGCCAGCTCGACAACTCGATCGACCTGCCGCCGCCCGATGAAATCGGCCGCGAGGTGCCGATCGGGCGCGCGGGCACGATGCGCGACATCAGTCAGGCGGTGGAGTACCTCCTCGATGCCCCGTACGTCACCGGCGTCAACATCGATGTCTCCGGTGGCTACCGGCTGTAACACCAAGGCCTCGGCGTTTGAGGTGCTGTGGTCCCGCTCTGCAGAGTGGGAGCGCCGGATGAGGATGGTCCGTGAGGCCTCGCAGTTCCTGTACCTGACTCTCTTTTATCTGGAATACGACGACTACGGCCGCGAGATGCTGGGCGCGCTGCTGGCGGCGCAGCGCCGCGGGGTGCGCGTGCAGCTCGTCATCGATCACTTCGGGCAGCGGCTCGGCGGGGTGTTGATGACGCGCGAGCAGCGGCGTGGTCTTGAGGCGACCATCGCGGAGCTGCGGGCGGCTGGAGCGCGGGTCGTGTTTTACCGGCCGCCCCGCTGGATCCAGCGCTGGCTCGCCGGTGGTCATCACGTCAAGATTCAGGTGTCGGAGGCCGGGGAGGCGCTGCTGTGCAGCGGCAACATCACGAAGTCCTCATTTGATGGATGGAACGAGTGCGCCGTCGCTATGCGTGGCGCCGTGGTGTGCGCGGCGCTGGAGAGCTGCAGGGAGATCGGCGCCGATGTGCGGCCGGAGGACGTTGCAGCGCTCGGGACGCCAGGCGGCATCGAGCTCGACTACTGGTTCTGCAATCCCAATCACGTGCGGGGGCCCAACACGCTGACCGATCGCATGGTGGAGATGGTTGATGCCGCCCGAACATCGCTGGTCATCACGAGTTTCTATTTCAAACCGACACCGGTGTTGTTTGATGCCGTGCTGCGCGCGGCTCGGCGCGGTGTGCGTGTGGAGGTGTTTCATTCCCATCGCGAGGCGCTGCCGGCCACCGACCTTGCGTGGATTGCCGCGGCCACGTCCTACGGCAGACTGCTGGATGCCGGCGTCCACGTTCACGAGAACCGCCGCGGTGAACACTCGAAGATCGTGCTGGTGGACGAGGCGTGGGTGGCCTACGGCAGCTACAATTTCGAGGACGCGGCGCACGACCGACTTGCGGAGGCGATGGTCGCCAGTCGAGATCGGGTCGCCGTGGATCCGGCGATCGAAATTGTCGCGGCGTTGCGGGTGGATCCTGACACCGAGCGGGTGTCGGCCGACACGGTGGCGGCGTGGCCCGATCGCGTCCGGACGCGTGTCCGGCGATACGGCCGATTCAAGCGGTGGATGTGAGGCTCATGACGGCACTGCGGTTCAAGGAAATCGAGCACAAGTTCGTTGTGCCGGAGTCATTCGATCTCGAGGCGTTCCGGCGGGTGCTGGCGACCCTCGGCCCCCTGCGACATGACGTGCTGCGGGTGCGCGACCGCTATGTCGTGACAGAGGCGGGCCGCGCCCGCGGATTCATCCTGCGCCACCGGCACGATCGCGACCTGCACGAACTCACGCTCAAGACCGTCGTCGGCGATGCCGAGGTGCGGGATGAAATCAACGTCAAGCTGCGTCCCGACGATCAGGACGCGACCATTGATGCGTTTGTCGACGCGCAGGGTGTGGTGTGGCGCGGCACCCTGTGGAAGGACCTCGAAGTCTGGCATTTTGCCGACTGCGAGGTGGTCCATTACGTCGCGACCGCCGACGATCGCGAGGGCCACGCGATTCACTGCGTGGAATTTGAAGCCGTGCATCAAGCGACGATGGACGAGGCCCTGGCGGTGATGGCGAAATACGAACGCCTCATCGGCTTTGAGCACGCGGTGCGAACGCCGCTGTCGCTGGTGGATCTGATGTGGCCCGGCGTGCTCGCGGGGCTTAGACTTACGCCATGAGCCGCGTTGTCTCCGACTACGAAGCCTACCTGCACGGCGAGGGGACGTGGCTGCGTGCGTGGGAGCGCCTTGGCGCCAGACCGGCCGAGCGTGACGGACAGGCGGGGTACTCGTTTGTGGTCTGGGCGCCGACTGCCAGCCGGGTGTCGGTGATGGGGGATTTCAACGCGTGGGACGGACGAGTGCATCCCATGCAGAGCCTCGGCGCGAGTGGACTCTGGGAAACGTTTGTCCCAGGTGTGGCGGCCGGGCAAGCGTACAAGTTTGAGTTGCAGTCCGCGCTGGGCGGGCCCTCCTTCACGAAGGCGGATCCGTTTGCGCTGCAGAGTGAGCATCCGCCAAAGACCGCGTCGATCACCTCGGACCTTGGCCGGCATGAATGGCGCGACGCGGAGTGGATTGACTCGCGCACGCGTCGGGGTGTGGCGCTTGATGCGCCGATGGCCATCTACGAAGTGCATCCCGGCTCATGGCGTCGCAAGCCGGAAGAGGGTGACCGGCCACTCACCTGGCGTGAACTGACGGACGCACTGATTCCGTACGTGACGCGTCTGGGCTTCACGCACATCGAGCTGATGCCCGTCATGGAGCATCCGTACGATCCGTCGTGGGGCTACCAGGTCACCGGGTACTTCGCGCCGACGAGTCGATTCGGCACGCCCGATGACTTCCGGGCCTTTGTTGATGCGTGTCACCTCGCCGGCATTGGGGTCATCCTGGATTGGGTGCCCGGTCACTTCCCGAAGGACGCGCACGGACTCGCGCGGTTCGACGGGTCTGCGCTGTATGAACATGAAGACCCCCGCCAGGGCGAACATCAGGACTGGGGCACGCTCATCTTCAACTACGGGCGCCACGAGGTTCGCAATTTCCTGCTGACCAATGCCCTGTACTGGCTCGAGTCCTTTCACATCGACGGCCTGCGGGTGGATGCCGTGGCGTCGATGTTGTACCGCGACTACTCCAGAGACGATGGCCAGTGGGTCCCGAATCAGTTCGGCGGGCGTGAGAACCTCGAGGCCATCGACTTCCTGCGCGAGCTCAACACGTTGACGCATCAGGAACATCCGGGCACGGTGATCATCGCGGAGGAATCAACGGCGTTCCCTGCGGTGAGCCGGCCGACGTGGGTGGGCGGACTTGGATTCACCTACAAATGGAACATGGGCTGGATGCACGACATCCTCACCTACACGAGCAAGGACCCCGTGTTCCGGCGCTGGGAACATCAGCACCTGACGTTCTCGATGTTGTACGCCTGGAATGAGAACTTCGTGTTGCCGCTGTCACACGACGAAGTCGTCCATGGCAAGGGCTCGCTCATCACGAAGATGCCGGGTGACGAGTGGCAGAAGGCCGCCAATCTCCGCGCGTTGCTGGCGTACATGTACGTGCATCCCGGCAAGAAGCTGCTGTTCATGGGCGCCGAGTTCGGGCAGTGGCGCGAGTGGAGCCACGAGCAGTCGCTCGACTGGCATCTGCTCGACGGGTCCCTGCACGCCGGTCTGCAGCGTTTTGTCGAGGACCTCAACCGTCAGTACACCGGGCAACCAGCGCTCCATCAGCAGGACTTTGCGGCGGCCGGCTTCGAATGGATCGACTGCCACGACCACGAAGCCAGCGTCATTTCCCTCATTCGTCGCGCCACCGATCGCGACGACTTCGTGGTCGTCGTGCTCAACTGGACGCCGATTGTGCGGCACGGCTATCGCATCGGCGTGCCTGAGCCGGGCTTCTACGAGGAGCTGCTCAACAGCGATGCGTCCGCGTACGCCGGAAGCAACGTCGGCAACGAAGGTGGACGACACGCCGAGGATGTTCCCGCGCACGGACACGCGCAGTCGCTGAGTCTCACCCTTCCCCCGCTCTCTGCTGTCATCTTGAAATGCCAGAGACTCTGATGGTCCATGGGTCCAGGGTCCAGGGTCCAGGGGGCCCTGATGAGGATACGTTTCGGTGGTTGGAAGACCCCGATAGTGCCGAGACGCAGGCGTGGGTGGCGGCGCAGAACGAGCGATCGAGCGCGTTCCTGTCGGCCATTCCACAACGTGACGAGATCAAACGTCGGCTGACCGAACTCTGGAACTACGACCGTTACGGCCCACCGTCACGGCACGGCGAGTGGTACGTGTTCTCGCGCAATGACGGCCTCCAGAATCAGGCCGTCATTTTCAAGACGCGCGATCTGAACGGCACTCCGGAGGTGTTGCTCGATCCCAACACATGGTCCGCCGACGGCACGATCGCGCTCGCGGGAATGAGTGTCTCGGAGGACGGACGCTACCTCGCCTACGCCGTGTCCGAGAGCGGCTCGGACTGGATGACCTGGCGCGTTCGCGACGTGGCCACCGGGATCGACCTGCCCGACGAAGTGCCGTGGTCCAAGTTCTCCGGGGCCGCCTGGGCCCACGACAACAGCGGCTTCTACTACAGCGGCTACGCACCTCCCGCGGATGGCAACACCCTCACGGCCACCAATCACCACCATCGCCTCTATTTCCACGAACTGCGGGCCGCGGACTGCGGACTGCGGACTGTATTCGACTCCCCGGACCACCCCGACTGGCTCTTTTCCGCCGACGTGACCGACGACGGCCGGTACCTGGTCGTCACACAGAGTCAGGGCACACATCGCGAGAACCGGATCTTCGTGCGCGACCTGCACGATCCGGTCGCAGCGGTGCGTCCGTGGCTCGACAATTGTGATGCGTCGTACTCCGTGATCGCGAATGACGCCGACGTGTTCTACGTGCTGACCGACAAGGACGCGCCGCGCAGCCGGCTGGTCGCCATTCGGCTGGATGCGCCCGAGCCCGACCAGTGGACCGAAGTCATTCCGCAGGATCCCGGCACCGATGTGCTGGCGTCCGTGGCGCGCGTCGGCGATCGATGGGTGGCGATCTGGCGTACGGACGCTCACGAGCGCGTGCGCATCCACGCCCTGGACGGGTCACCCCTCGGTGACGTCGCCCTGCCGACACTCGGCGCCGTCGTCTCCTGGTCCACGCGCCGGGAGGATGACGATGTGTTTCTGGCGTTTTCGTCGTTTACGTATCCAACAACGATCCTGCGGCACCGAGTTGCGACGGGGGAGACGTCGGTGTGGCGACAGCCACGCGTGGCCTTTGCGCCTGACGACTTCGAGACGACCCAGGTGTTTTATCCGTCAAAAGACGGCACACGCATTCCGGCATTTGTGGTGCATCGTCGCGGACTCATCAGAGACGGCGGCAACCGGACGTATCTGTATGGTTATGGCGGCTTCGATATCTCGCTGACACCGGCGTTTTCGCCGGCCCTGATTGCCTGGATGGAGCGGGGCGGCGTGTTTGTGCAGGCGAATCTGCGCGGCGGCGGCGAGTACGGGCAGGCGTGGCACGATGCGGGCCGCTTGCGCAACAAGCAGAACGTCTTCGACGACTTCATCGCGGCGGCCGAGTACCTGATTCGTGAGGGCTACACGTCGACCCCGCTGCTGGCGATCGGCGGCGGCAGCAACGGCGGCCTGCTGGTGGGCGCCTGCATGACGCAGCGGCCGGACCTGTTCGGCGCGGCGGTGCCGGCGGTCGGTGTGCTCGACATGCTCCGCTTTCACCTGTTCACGATCGGCTGGGCGTGGGTCTCCGACTATGGGAACCCGGACGACCCGGACGACCGCGACGTGCTGCTCAGGTATTCACCGTTGCACAACATCCGGCCAGGCACGTCGTATCCGTCGACGCTCGTGATCACGGCCGATCACGATGATCGCGTTGCGCCTGCGCACAGCCACAAGTTCACCGCGACCCTGCAGGCCGCGCAGGCCGGCAGCGCCCCGATCCTGACTCGCATTGACGTGAAGGCCGGCCACGGCGCCGGGAAACCGACGACCAAGCTGATTGAAGAAAAGGCCGACGTGTGGGCGTTTCTCGAACGCGTGCTCAGGCCTGCATCTTCGCCAGCCACGCCAGCAGAATCCGGGCCGCGATCTGCGTCTCTCTAACCTCGCCGCTTTCCGCCGCCTGCTCGAGTTCGCCGGCGAGGTGGGCGATGTCCTGCAGGCCGGACTCGGCGGCGGCCGTCTTCAACGTGCTGCCCAGAATGCGCAACCGTTCAACCTGCGTGCCCGCTCCCGCCATCAGAATCGTCATCAGCTGATGCCGCGCGATCGCAAGCATCTGTGTGGGTGGCGTAGGGTCCGTAGGGCCCGCTGGGGTTGAGCGGGCCTCGGGTGTAGGGCCCGCTGGGGTTGAGCGGGCCACTGGCACTGCCGCGAGTGCCTTAAAAATGGCGGCGCGCGAGAGCGGCTTGGCCATGCACTCATTGGCGCCGGCTGCCTCTGCCTCAGGCCCGTCGTCGCTGGCGCCCATCGCGGTGAGCGCGATGATGAACGCCGGGGCCCGCGGCTGCGAGGCCTCAAGCTCGCGCACGGCGCGAATGGTCGCGAAGCCGTCCATGCCGGGCATCTGCAGGTCCATGAGCAGGACGTCGAAGGGATTGGCCTGCACCCGCTCGATGGCCTCGGCGCCACCGGACGCCGCGGTCACCTCATGCGGCGTGCCCGCCAGATACGCGGCGATGAGCGTCCGATGCTGCGCGGAGTCGTCCACGATGAGCACGCGCAGCGGTCGATCGGTGTCCGCAGATGGACCCGGCAACAGCACGATGCCGAACGAGACGCGCATGCGGTCGACGGCCTCGGCGTCGTCTCCCCGCCACTCGATCGTGCAGGTCCACCGATCCCGATCTACGTCCTGACGTTCGAGCCGGAGCGTGACCACACCATCGGTCGCCGCACCCACCGCCAGGTCGAGGCCGTTGAGCAACATGCGGCGGAACTGGGCCTCGTCAGCCACCACCCAATGCGGCATGGCGGCGAGCTGGGTCGCCTCCACGAACACACCCTTGCCCTCAGCCGTGGGCTGCACCTCGGCAATCACCTCGGTGATGAGCTGCGGCAGGTCAAAGGCGTCAGTCATGGCGCAATGTCCAGAGGCCGTGACTCAGCGCGGCCTGGGCGTGGACTCGGGGGCGTCCGGTCACCGGTTCCGCACCAAGCCTGGTGCGGATGGCCAGCCGGTCCGGGGTGGCGTAGGGCAGCGGTGTGAGCAGCAGGGCGCTGGTGACGCTGAAAATGGCGGTCGTCGGCCCCATCCCCAGGGCCAGCGAGACGATGGCCGCCGGAGTGAGGCCGGGGGACCGGCTAAGGGCGCGAAGCGCGTGTCGGATGGGCGTCACGGATGTCCGACCGCATCGTAACCCGCGGCGTCACACTTGACATCCCCCGGGGGCATTGACAGCATCACAGGGGATATCGGTGGTGCGTGACGTGTCAATACGAGTGTGTCTCTCTGCAACCCTGCTGACTGTGTTGGCGGTGTCCGGCTGTTCCGAGCTTGGTCCGACCACGCCGCAGGGACCCGGAATCAACAACCCGATCGTCGTCAAACCGTTCAGCGGCACGCTGCCGTTGAAGGGCGTGCAGTTCTATTCCTTCACGGTCACGACCGGCGGCACGACGATGCTGACGTTGGTGGATGCGAAGGAAAACGGCGTCACGACCGAGGCGCTGATCACGATTGGCCTGGGCAGCCCGCGCGGCACCCAGTGTCTCGCGAGCAACGTGTTGTCCGTGAAATCCGGCGGAAAACCGCAGGTCAGCGGCCCCACCGGCAAGGGTGTCCATTGCGCGGTGATTTTTGATCCGGGCAACCTGACCAGCGAGGCCACCTTCCTCGTCAATATTGCCCACCCCCAATGATGCGGTCCAGTTTCGCCTTCGTCGCACGTCTTGGTCTGCTGGCGTCCGTGCTTGTCACGGGCGCCTCCTGCAACACCACGACCGCACCCAGCTTTGACAACAGCCAGATCACGCCGCTGGTGTTCACCACCCAGACGTTTGCCGGGTCGCTGCCGGTCAACGGTTCGTTGTTCTACTCCATCGTGGTGACCCAGCAGGGGCCGGTGAGCCTCATGCTGGCCGCCGTGCAGACGCCTGGCGGTGCCGCGCTGACGACGCCGGTCGGCATCGGCGTGGGCGTACCCGCCGGCACCGGCTGTCCACGGACCCAGTCGCAGACGACGCCGCCCGGGTTGGCGGCGCAGATGACGGTCACCCTGAATCCCGGCACGTACTGCGCGGCCGTCTACGACGTCGGTAACCTCTCGGGCGCCGTGAACTTCGCGATGCGCATCACCTATCCCTGAGTGCCAATCCCATGACTGCTGTTCTTCGCCTCAAATCATTCGCTCTTGTCGCTGTGTTGCTGTCGGCCGTGGTTGCTGTGGGATGTGACAAGGACACGCCTCCCACGACTCCGGCGCCCGACACGACGGCCAGCGTGACCTGGTCCACCAACCTCGCCACCGGAGGTGCCTCGTCGCGGTCGTTCAAGACCACGCGCACCGGCACGGTGAGCATCACGCTGCAGTCGCTGGCAAAGTCGACCACGCTGCGCGCGGGACTGGGTGTCGGGATTCCGTTGGGTGATGGGTCCGGATGTGTGCTGAGCCGGTCGGTGGAAACCGTGGCGGGCAGTACCGCGCAGCTTGAACTCAGCGTGGACCCGGGCAACTACTGCGTGCAGGTCTACGACCTGGGCCAGCTGACCCAGCCGGCATCGTTCACAGTGTTGCTGGTGTACCCAATCGCAGGGACGTAACCGAAGGTTCGAGGGGCGTAGCCCAGCCGTAGCTGCGACCGCGGGGAGCGTTCAGCGAAGGCTGGCGGAGAGAGAGGGATTCGAACCCTCGGTAGAGTTTCCCCTACACACGCTTTCCAAGCGTGCTCCTTCAACCACTCGGACATCTCTCCGCACGAGTGGGACCTTCATCTTATCGAACTTCAGGACTCCTGGCCCCCTGAACCCCTGGACTTCGAATAAACTACTGGTTCGCCCGTCGGACCGCGGTCCGGACCTTGTGCAAACGTAGTCGGCGAATCGCGTCAGGGCCGGAAGGCAGCAGCGCTCAGTCGATCCTGCGTTGTGCCGCAGGCCATCCGGGCCGCGGTCGGACGGGTGCTTCCGGACGTTCACGGTTCCTTGCATGACTCACGTCGCACTGGCGAGAAAATGGCGGCCTCAGCGGTTTGAGGATGTGATCGGCCAGCGCGGCGTGGTCGACACGCTCCGCAATGCCATCACCTCGGGCCGTCTCGCCCAGTCGTTCATCTTTGCCGGACCCCGCGGCGTCGGGAAGACCACCACCGCGCGCATTCTGGCGCGCGCGCTCAACTGCGTGAACGGTCCGACCGGCGATCCCTGCGGCGCGTGTGACGCCTGCACGGAAATCGCCGAAGGCCGCGACGTGGACGTCATGGAAATTGACGGCGCCACCTACACCGGCGTCGATGCCGTGCGCGAGGTCATCGTCGAGCCCCTGTCGATTGCGCCGATGCGCGATCGCTACAAGGTGTTCATCATCGACGAAGTCCATCGACTCTCGAAGAACGCGTTCGATGCGTTGCTGAAGTCGATCGAAGAGCCGCCACCCTACGTGAAATTCATGATGGCGACCACGGAGCTCGACTCCGTGCCCGCCACCGTCCAGTCCCGATCGCAGGTCTTTGAACTCAAGGCGCTGCCGTTTACGTCGATTCGTCAGCAACTGGCCGACGTGGCCACCCGCGAGAACGTCGCCATGGATGACGCCGCGGTGGCCCTGTTGGCGCGCGCGGCCGAAGGCAGCATGCGTGACGGCCTCAGCGCACTCGACCAGGTGCTCGCCTTCAGCGGTGAGCGGGTCACGGCCGATGACGTCAGCAAAGTGCTCGGGCTGATCGGCCGCGATGTGCAGTTCGACATCGCTGAAACGGTCGCCCGGGAGGATGCGATGGGCGCGTTGGCTCACGCCGGCACGGTAGTCGACAACGGGTTTGATCTCCGCGCCGTCTGCCGCGAACTCGCGCGCCTGATGCGCGACCTGATGGTCGTGCGCATCGACGGCACACGCGTGAGTGATCCCGACATCGCGTCCGAACACGAGCGCGAGCGGATGCTGGCGCTGACGCAGCAATATTCCCGTGAGGACCTCCTGCGTTCGTTCGACCTGCTGTCGACCACCGAGCGCGACCTGAGAACCTCATCACAACCGCGCCACACATTCGAAATGGCGCTGCTCAAGTGGATCCACCTGCGCAAACTCACGCCGATCGAGGAAATGATCGCGGGTGGCGTAGGTGGCGTAGAGCGCGCTGGGGTTGAGCGCGCCAAAACACCGTCACCGCCCCCAGCGCGCTCAGCCCCGGCACGCCCTCCGGCACCGAGCACCCAGCACCTCGCACCAGCACCGAGCACACGTGCACCTGAGCACAGGAGCACCGTGCCATCCGGTGCGTCGTCGAAGCAGAGTCTGTTGGCGGCGATCCGCGAGGGGAACAAGATCTTCTACGGCATGGTGATTGCGCAGGTGCAGACGGTGGAGGTCGAGGGCGATCGCATCGTGTTTACCTTCGCGCCGGCGCACAAGAATCTCAAGAGCCAGCTTGAGGCCAAGCGCGGGTGGATTGAACAGTTGGCCCAGCACCAGACCGGCCGCAAGATGACGGTGGACGTGCGCGAAGGGGTGGCCGGACCGGCGGCGACCGAGCCGGCGGCGGTGCCTGGCACCGCGTCAAAGGCGGCATCGAACCAGTCCCAGCTCCGCGATCGCGCCAAGGCCGAGCCCGCCGTGCAGAACGTGCTCGACATCCTCGGCGGCGAGATCGAGGACGTGGAGGAGATCACGTGAACATCCAGAACATGATGAAACAGGCGCAGCAGATGCAGGAGCGCCTGCAGCAGCAGATGGGTGAGATGAAGGTGGAGGCCACGGCCGGCGGCGGCATGGTCACCGTGACGGTCAACGGCCACAAACTGCTGCTGTCACTCCGCCTGGATCCCGAAGTCGTCTCCAAGGAGGACGTCGGGATGCTGCAGGACCTGATCGTCGCCGCGATGAACGACGCCCACCGCAAGGTGGATGAAGCCCTCGCCGGCCAGATGCAGGGCCTCATGGGCGGCCTCGGTCTGCCCGGACTCCGCTGATGGCATTCGCCGATCCCCTGGCCGGGCTCGTCGCCGCGCTGCAGCGACTGCCCGGCATTGGCGCCAAGAGCGCACAACGACTCGCATTTCATCTGCTGAAAACCCCCCGCGAAGATGTCGACGCCCTGTGCGCGGCCATGCGCTCGGTGAAAGACCGCGTCACGTACTGCTCCACTTGCAGCAACATCACCGATGCTGACCCGTGCGGCTACTGCACCGACGGCAGCCGCGACGGCCGCATCATCTGCGTGGTCGAACAACCCGAAAACGTGTGGGCCGTCGAGCGCACACGCGGCTTCAGGGGCCGCTATCACGTGCTCATGGGCGCCATCGCCCCGCTGCAGGGCGTGGGCCCGGACGACCTCAAGATCAAGGGACTGCTCACACGTGTCGGCGCGGGCTCGGTCGAGGAAATCATTGTCGCCACCAACCCGACTGTGGAGGGGGAAGCCACGGCGTTGTATCTCGCGCGGTTGCTCAAGCCACTGGGCGTGAAAGTGAGCCGCATCGCGATGGGTGTGCCGGTCGGGTCCGACCTGGATTACACCGACGAGTTCACGATGTCGAAGGCCATGGAAGGCCGACGCGACATGTAGCGCAGACTGTCCGACGCCCTCCCCATCGCAGTCCCCCGATGCCAGTCGTCGTCGCCGTCTTCACCCGTTCCCCGTCAGACCCTCATCTGGAAGCTCGTATCGGATCCGGTGTGCCCGACCGGGACCATCGCTTGAAGGGCTGTGGATCGCGCGGCCGTGGATTCCCGGGAACCGCCTGCTGCTTCAGGGCGGCGTGACGTTCGGGGATCTGGCGGCAGCCGGGTTCCGGGAGATCGTGCTGCTCGGAGTGGATGTGCGCGCGGACGCTCGAACCGTGGTGCACCGTCGACGGATCCGCACACCGCCTCCATGCTGCGAACGATTGGGGTGATTTCGTAGGGCGTTTGTGTAGGGCGCGCTGAACTCCAGCGCGCCATCTGGCCCGCTGCAGTTCAGCGGGCCCTACATCGGCAGGCCGGGCCCTACGCGTTGAGCATCTGCTCGACCGTCTCGAGAACCACCGTCGGCGTCATCGGTTTCTGCATGAACGCCGAGGGCGGCGCGGGGGCAGGTCCGGAGCCAGAGGATACCACCGTCACCTGGCCAGCGCCCGGCGGCCCGTCACACCCAATCCGGCGGCAACCCAGGCGATGACACGGGCCTTGCGGACCAGGGCCATCGTCAGGCCCGTGGCGCTGCCGAGGCCGATCAGGTCGGCGAGGCCGGACGCACTCACTTCGTCCACACCCACCCGCAGCGGCACGAGGCGGAAGACGACATTGATGATGCGATTCAGGGTGTCGAAGAGGAAAGCATTGAGCCATTGCGACCTGCCGGTCAGCAGATACAGCGTGAGCCAGGATTCGACGATGCTCAGGGCGTGGAAGGCGATCTCACACCCGATGACCGTGAGCAGCCGCCAGGTGGACGTCCGAAGCCCGCGATAGGTGATGCGTTCGAGTGCGCGCAATCGCGCCAGCGCGCGGCCCAGCCAGCGGTCTTCCTGAAGGTGGATGCGGGTGGTCAGTCCCGGGCGTTTCCACGCGAGCAGCATCGCGATGAGCAGGACCACGCCCATCAGCGCCAACGCGAGCCACGCCGCGTTGCGCCACGCGTCCGGCAACACAAACGTCGCGAGCAGCGTAACCGAGCCGACGACGATCACGATGGCCACCGAGACGCTGTAGAAGAAGTTCTCCGCCGTGAGCGCGCCGAGCGCCTCCTCGGCCGGCACGTGGCGCGTGAGATACAGCGCCTTGGCTGGCTCCGAAACCAGCAGCGAGAGGAACGAGAGGTTGCCGAGAGCGTCGCCGCCGATGGTTGCGGCCGTGACACTCCGCAACGGGACGGACGGGCGCCCCGGTGGCGGCACGATGAGCGTCGTCCACGCCAGTGAACGGACCAGATACCGCAGGAAGGAGATCGTCAGAATCGCGGCGAAGCCCAGAGGGCCGACCGCGCGGAATCCGGCCACGATGGGTTCAGGGCCGACGCTTTGAATCTGCCAGACAACCAGGGCCACTCCCGCCACGGCGATAAGGGCGGCCATCAGACTCGGGAACCTGGTCACGTCACACACTATAATCGGGCGATGCTTCCCGCCTCGTACGCCGTGCCTGTGGCAGCGACCCTTGCCGTCAGTGGCGCGGTGGCCTGTTTTGCCGGGTTCCGGCTGTTCCGTGTGGTGCTCGGGGTGTACGGGTTCATTCTTGGTGCCATGGTGACCTCGTCGGTCATGGGCACGAGCAACCCCTGGGCACTCGTGCTGGCGGCGGCGGTGGGCGGGTTGTTGGGCGCGGGGTTGATGATCGCCGCGTATTTCATCGGGGTTGGGCTGATTGGCGCCGGATTGGCGACGTTGGCGCTCCATGTGGTCTGGCGGGTCATCGGCGGCGATCCGCCGACGGCCGTCATTGTGATTTCCGCAGTGCTTGGTGCGCTCGGTGCGCTCTCAGTCTCGCGGTACGTGGTGGTGATCGGCACGGCGCTGGCCGGCTCCTGGACGCTCATCGTGGGCGTGCTGGCGCTCGGCGGAGATCGGTTCGGCATGTTGTCGGTCACGCCGGAAAACATCTGGGTCGTGTACGCACTGGGCCCGTGGCCCGGCAGCTGGGGTGTCACCGGCACCTGGATCGCTCTGGCCATCTGCGGCGCGGTAGTCCAGACAATGACGACCGGCAAGACTGGCAAGAAGAAACGATAAGAGGAGTGCACAATGGCAGAGTTTTCACGACAGGCAACCATCAACTGGGCGGGTTCGATCATGGAAGGCACGGGCACGGTCGCGGCTGGCTCGGGCGCGTTTAGTCTGCCGGTCACCTTCCCGCGCCGAATCGGCGAGCCCGAGGGTGTCACCAGCCCCGAGGAACTGATGGCTGCTGCGCACGCCGCGTGTTACGCGATGGCACTCAACGCCACCGTGGGAAAAAAGGGCGGCGCGATCGGCAAGACAACGATCACGTGCAAGGTGACGGCGGACAAGGGTGATGCGGGCATCACCATCACGACCTCGGCGTTGTCGCTGACGGTTGAAGGGCTGACCGGCATCGACGCCGCGGCGTTCCCCGAAGTGGCCGAAGCCGCCAAGAACGGCTGCCCGGTCTCCAAGGCCTACGCCGGCTCGATGAAGATCACGCTGGACGTGACGGTCCGCTAGTCCGCTGGTCCGCGGTCCGCTGGTCCGCGGTTTGGAGCCCAGGGGCTTTTTGCCTCTGGGCTTTATTCCGTTCTTGCGCGACCTTGAAGCCGCGTTCTAGAATTGGGGTTCTTCTCGTTCCTCGGTAGCTCAACGGTAGAGCATCCGGCTGTTAACCGGAGGGTTGCTGGTTCGAATCCAGCCCGAGGAGCCAAATTCCGCGAAGCGGAATTTGGCTCCGAGCCCGCAGAAGCTGCGAGCGTAGCGAGCGCCAAGCGAAGGCGGGAAAAACGAGCAACCCTCCCAGTCAGACTTTCCGCTCCCGCGCGCCTCGGTGCGAAGCCGTGTCGTAGGCGGCCATTCCGGTCACATAGGTAACACTTCATTCCGCCGGCACGTGAGCATAGACTGCGCCCATGCGTACCTGCATCTCCCTCATCCTCGGCGCAACGCTGGTAGCGGGTTCAGCGATCACTGCGGCCCAGACGACCGCCCAGTGGCCGCGCTTCCGCGGCCCGAACTCGAACCCGATCGCGGAGAACGCGAACCTTCCCGTCAGCTGGTCAAAGACCGAAAACGTCGAGTGGGTCGCGGATGTGCCGGGTGTCGGCTGGTCATCACCGGTGGTGTGGGGGGACCGCGTCTTTCTTACCGCCGCGACCGCCGACAAGCCGATGAAGCCACCCTCACAAGGGGTCGACTTCAGCAACGAATACCTTGCGGAGCTGCGCAAGCAGGGGCTCTCGGCAGCAGAGGCCAACAAGAAGCTCTACGAGCGCGATCGCGAGATGCCCGACGAGATCGTCATCAGTCTCATGTTGTATTGCTACGACCTCGAGTCAGGAAAACAGCTGTGGGCACGCGAGATGTACACAGGCCGGCCCGGCGGCGGACGTCACAGCAAAAACAGCTTCGCGTCCGAGACGCCGACGACCGATGGCGAGCGCGTCTACGTGTACCTGACCGACTACGGGCTCTTTGCGTACGACTTTACCGGGAAGCCCATGTGGACAACACCGCTCAAAGCCCACGCCACCACACGCGACTGGGGCACCGGCGCGTCAGCGGCGCTGCACAAGGATCGCCTGTTTGTTCTGAACGACAACGAGGAACAGAGCTTTGTTGCGGCGTTTGATACACGCACGGGCAAGGAACTCTGGCGCACGCCCCGCACGGTGCAGCCGACGCGCAAGTCGGGCTGGTCCACGCCATTTGTATGGGAGCACCGCGCGCGCACCGAACTGGTCACGCTCGGGCCCGGCGTCACCATCAGCTACAGCCTCGACGGCGCCGAGCTCTGGCGCATGAACCGCATGGGCGGCTACGCCATCCAAAGTCCGTTTGCGTGGAACGATGTGCTGTATGTGACGTCAGGCGCGGGTGGCGACGACAATCGGCCAATCGTCGCGATCCGTGCCGGGGGTTCAGGCGACATCACGCCGCCTGCCGCAGAAACCAGCAACGAATACGTCGCGTGGTACGACCGCGCAGCCGGCGGCACGTACCTGCCCACCCCGGTCATCTACAGGAACGCGCTCTTCGTCCTGAACGACAAGGGGATCTTCTCGCGCCGCAACCCGGAGACCGGCGAGCGCATTTATCAATCGCGAGTGGCGCCCGGGGCCGCGGCGTTCACGGCCTCACCGTGGGCCTACAACGGTCACGTCTTTGTGCTCAGCGAAGAAGGCGACACGTTCGTGATCGACGCCAGTGAAGGCAATCGCGAGTACCGGCTCGTGCGCACGAACTCACTCGACGACTTCTCGATGGCCACACCGGCCATCGTCGGCGACCGCCTGCTGATCAGAACCCAGCATCACCTGTATTCGATACGCAATCACCGATAGCGGTCCTGTCCCTGCGGCGATCTCTTGCCACCCTGACCGGCTCGCTCATGACCTGGAACTGGCAGCAGTCCGACTGGACTCGCTTCGTGTGACAGCGGGCCCGGCTCGCGGCAGCCGAGGAGAGGTTCCTGCCCTCTGGTGGACGGCTGGAGGGCGTGGTCAGGCACCTCGACGATGAATACCGGGACCACCTCATCGTTGACGTGATGAGCGATGAGGCGGTGACCAACGGCGGAGATTGAGGGCGAGGTGACAGTGGGGCGCTATCGCAGTGACGGCGATCCGATGCAGATGTCCTTGTTCATGGTGCCGGCCAATACATCACGATCGTGAAGGCATCATCGGCGACCGCCGGCACGGTATCCATGGCCCATTCCGCTGGGGGCAACGCCCCGATTCACCATCACCGACGCCGGCCAGGTGGTCATCAGTCACCCGGTTCCGACCGCCGAATTTGGCCTGATACAGCGCGGCATCCGCCCGGGCAAACAACTGTTCGTATCGTTCGCCGGAACGTGTGTACGAGGAAGGCGATCAGGAAACTGGCAAACGCCACGGCCAGGGTATTGGTCAGCGGCGACTCCGTGCAGGCGGTCCACATATGCGGAATCACCAGGAAGAAAATCGCAAACGCACTGTTGGGGAGACGCGTGACCATCGCGAGCAGCATTGTGCCGACCAACAGGGCAATCACCAGTCCATACACGTAGGCGAAGCGCACCGACGGACGAGCATAGGCTCCGACTGGCAGCTCGGAAGGATCAAAGAGCCGGCCCGGGAACAGCAGGACCAGCAGACCGATGAACAGCGGCGCCAGGGCCATGATGCCCGCCATGTCGCCGACCCAGAATGGGAGCCACGTCTGACTCACTTCATGGGCCGGCATCATGTCGGAGAGCACCAGCGACGGCAACACGAGGCTCGCCGTCATGAGCGATCCCAACGCCGCAATGACGAGGAAGGTCACGACGATGCGCGTGATGTCGCGTGCGGCCCGCCGAGCCAGGGCCCGCAGAACCGCTGCCCCGATGCCGTAGGGTGTCAGGTGGGCGACGCCGAAGAGCAATCCCGCCCTCAGTGTCTCAAGGTCCGTCAGCGGCAGGTTGTGGTCGCCTCGGGTGGTGAACGTGATCACGACGCAGCCGACCAGCAGCGCCGGGGCCGCCGACGGTCCGAGCACAACGAGCGACGCAAACGTCAGACCGGCGACCGGGAACCAGACGCTGACAGGAGCGGTGTATTCAACGAGGTACCCGATCTCCCAGACGAGGAGCCACGCGCCAAGCAGTGCCAGACTCCGCAGGGTCGCCGACTGTCGCAGCCATGCTGCCAGTGACACGGGGTGCCCCAGGCTACCTCACCGGCGCGTCAATCGCCTTGATCACTTCGCGCGTCAGGTCCCAGTAGTTGAATCCCTGCCGGCCATAGTCGAGGCCGCGACGGACGATGACGAGGTCGTGCGAGGGGACGATCATCGTGAATTGGCCGCGGTTGCCGTTGGTGGCATACGCGTCTTTCGGCACATCCATACGGTCATCGGGCACCAGCCAGAAGTGACCGCCGTACTGATTGCCGCGAGTCCTGGTCGCCGGTGCCGGCGTGCGCACGAAGTTGACCCACTCCTGGGAGAGCAGGCGTTGGCCGTTCCACACGCCGTTGTTGAGATAGAGCAGGCCCAGTCGCGCGAGGTCGCGTGCGTTGGTGTAGATCTGGCTGCTGAAGATGAAGTCCCCGAAGCGGTCGGTGCTTACCAGCGTGTTGCGCATGCCGATCTTGTCGAAGAGCGCCGTGCGTGGGAACTCGTGATACGCCGCGTCACTGCCGAGCGCGAGTTTCATCGCGTAGATCGCGAGAATGGTGTCGTAGTTTTCGTAGTCCCAGGCCGTTCCCGGCTCGCGGATGAGCGCGCGGCTGCGCGCGCCTTCGATCGAGCTTGCGCCTGCCCAGTAGGACATCCCTGAGCCGGTGGCGTACTCGAGTCCATCGTTGTCGATCGTCTCGAGTCCGCTCGACATGTGCAGCACATGTCGCAGCGTGATTGCCGATCGCGGATCCGTGACGCCTGCAGTGGTCCGCGGCAGCCAGTCGATGGGCAGGGGGGCGTCGAGCGAGAGCTTCCCCTGGTCGACGAGCATGCCGATCAAGGTCGACGCGATGCTCTTGGCCGTTGACCACGTCCGCGTCCGCGTCGTCATGTCGACGCCATCGGCGTAGCGTTCATGAATGATGCGGCCCTTGTGCACGACAAGCAGGCTGAGTGTGTCCTGTTCGGGTGAGGGCCGGTTGAATGCCCAGTCGGACGCGGCCTGAAGCTTTGCCGCATCAACACCTGCGGGACGCGGCTGCGTCGAGACCAGGTCGCCGTCGGGCCAGGCGATCGTGGCCGGGTTCCCGGCCGGTGGCGGCGTGGTGATCGTCGGCAGGCTCTCGATCGAGTCGAGCGTCTGATTCGGCGCGAGGATGATGCATCCGATGCCTTCGCGGAATGCGGCACGCATCACCGGTGTCGGTCCGCCCGGCTTGCCGATGGCTACGGCTTTGCGCTCGCGGTCGATGACATAGTTGCCCCCCTGGACCGTGCCGACCGGAGTGGGCAGGAACTTCAGTTCGTGTGCAAACACCTGTTCGAGTGTTCGGTTCGACGTGAACAGGCCGTTGCACATGAAGATGGCCTGCTGCCCGTAGCGAATCATCTCGCGTTGGGGAGCCCAGTAGTCGTAGGTCTGCGCGCCGCCACCACGTTGCGCCACGACGGGAATAGCCACCGAGACGACCAGAATGGTGATCAGGAGTACCTGTCGCATGCACCGAAGTTTATCTGACCTTGGGCGGTTCCTGATCCTGATACCAGGCCGTCACGCGCAGAACATCCAGACGGAGCATCTGTCCGTCGAGCGGCGTGTCAGTGACGCCCTGGATGACCTGCATCCGATCGGGTAAACCGGCTTCGGCGTTGTCCATCTGCCGGTCGTTGCCATCGACCACACGCACGGTCACCATGGCGCCGGCGGCCATGGGAATCGTGGCTTCGAAATCCTCGCGATAGATGATGTGACCGACGCGCGGATAGTGGTTGAGCCAGTACGTCTGTTTCGGTTCCGACACTTCGATATGCCACGCCGACCAATCGCGCGCCCGAATCGTACCGCCCACCTGGTAGTAGGGATGCGCTGGATCCGGCGTCTCCCCCTCCCGGATCGTCGTCGGTTCAAACAACCCGCGGACACGAAGGCGCACGTCGTAGACGACGCCGGCTTTGCCGCCCACGGTGACTGTCTTTTCAATCAACTGCTTGTGCAGACATGTATCGGGCTGCGGCGCGAACTCACCCGTGCACGCGTCGTGCAGAAACAACTGGTGGAGTCCCCTGGCGACACCGCCGGGATCACCCGTCGACGCGTTCTGGGCAGTGGTGACCGTCAGGCCGGCCAGCAGGCACACGACGAGGGCCGGGAGGTGAGGGATCCGCTGAAGCATGGCGAGAGACTGTGCGATTCCAACTTCCGAGTCAGGCGGGGTATTCTTTCGCTGGAGGCACATCGTGGCTGACGTGAAGGACGTGACGTTTTACCGCTGGGACGACATGGAGAAGGAGAAGGTCACCGACCTGCTCGACCGTCGTCTCATCACCGGCGACCGCATGATGCTGGCGCACGTGTACCTCAAGAAGGGGTGCGTGGTGCCGCGGCATCAGCATGAAAACGAGCAGCTGACGTACGTGCTCGAAGGCGCGCTGCATTTCTACATCGGCGAGGATGAGAAGAAGGAAGTCGTGATCCGCGCCGGTGAAGTGCTGCACATTCCGTCGTGGGTGTGGCACAAGGCCGTGGCGCTTGAGGACACGCTTGATGTAGACGTGTTCAGTCCGCCCCGGGCCGACTGGATCGCGAAGACTGACGACTACCTGAGGAAATAGCCATGGACCTCGGACTTCGGGATCGGGTGGCGCTGGTCACTGCGGGCAGCAAGGGGCTGGGGCGGGCGGTGGCGCTCGAACTTGCGGCTGAAGGCGCGCGCGTCGCTATCTGTGCGCGCGGGCAAGCCGCGCTCGACAAGACGGTCGCCGAGATCGTGGACGCCGGCGGCCGCGCGATGGGCGTGGTCGCCGACGTGTCCAACCCGGCCGATGTCACGAGGCTGGTGGATGACGTCCGGAAGGCGTGGGGGCCTGTCGACATTCTTGTGACCAACTCCGGCGGTCCGCGGTCGGGTGCGTTCGACGTGCTGACCCCTGAAGACTGGGATCAGGCCGCACGGCTGCTGCTCGCCAGCACCGTGAACCTCGTCCGCGCTGTGCTGCCGGACATGCGGGGGCGGAAGTGGGGCCGGATTCTCAACGTGACGTCCATCGCGGCGAAGCAGCCGGTGGACGGCTTGATGTTGTCCAACAGCCTCCGTGCCGCGGTCATGGGGCTCGCGCGCACGCTCGCCAACGAGGTCGCCGCCGATGGCGTCACCGTGAACACGCTGATGCCCGGCTACACCAGAACCGAGCGTGTGGTGGACCTGGCTGCCCAGATGGCCAAGTCCGGCGGAACCACACCCGAAGCGGTGGCCGGTCGCTGGGAAGCGGAGATTCCGATGCGCCGGCTCGGCGAACCCCGGGAATTCGCGGCTCTGGCGGCGTTTCTCGCCTCAGACCGCGCCAGCTACATCACGGCCCAGTCCATCGCGGTCGACGGCGGCTGGATCAAGGGGCTGTGCTGATGGGGTGGGTGGATGGGCAGGTGGGCAGGTGGGCGGATGGGTGCGTGGTAAGCTCTCTGCTCGAAGGTCATTGCGCGTGTCACCGATAGAACTGGCCCTGCCCATTACTCCTCGAGCCCGTTTGGACGTCGTCGACGTCCGGGCCCGTACGGCAGAGGTCCATGGAGACGCCGCGCAGGGGTATCGCCACTGGTTCTGCGCGTCGGAGCATTCGACCGCCGGGTTTCTCCCACAAAGTCTTGCCGCGCGCCTGATCGCACGCTTCGGGTCGGTCGGTCCCTACCTCGATGTGTTCCGCACGGTGTTCCCGGAAGGCGCGGGGTATCGTCACGACCAGCTCGAGCTGCGTGATGAACTGGCGCCCGAGCAGAAGGCGGTCGAGCCGACCAACGCCGATTCGCATCTGGCCTTCATGGGCGGCGGCATCCGCGCCTGCATCGTCGGTGACGCGCAGCGTCCGGCGCCCATCTACTTTGTCGACTTTGACGGCGTCTACAAGGGCACGCCCCGCCGCCGCACCGCGCGCGTTGTCGGCTACGACCACGAAGTGGAAGTGGCGCGGGTGACATTGCCGGTGCCGGTCTCCACACATTCAATCGATGCGGTCAACCTGCGCGAGTCGCGCGTGGGATTCTTCGACGAAGTGTCGGAGCTGGTCCGGATGCACGGCGTGACCAAAGGCCGTGTGCGGTGTGAACTGGCGACCAACGAACAGTTCGCGAGCCTGACCGTCAACGAATACGAAACCTTGCTGATGAAGCACGACCTCGCCGAGGTGCTGCAGAACCCGCTGCGCTTCGCCCGCGAGAAGGTGCGTCACGCGTGGAACGATCCCCGCGCTGTGCCGGCCAAGGCAATCGGCTACGCGCAGTACGATCTTGTGCGCGCGATCAATCAGCTGCTCGATTCCCTCGGCCTGCACACGTCCCGCATCGAGAAGCTGGTCGCGCGCAGTCTCGAAGCGCCGGCGTCACGGTTCCTCCGCATGCGCCGGTCCATCGACCTGCTGATCTCCGACGCCAAGTCGGAAGGCCGTGGCGAACTCGTCCAGGGCCAGTATCAGTCGCCGATTCTGGTGCAGTGGCGCCCGGCCCGCAACGAAGTGCGCCGCATCGACGTCGTCCTTACGCGTTTCGAATAGACTCTCCGCATGGTGCGGAGTATCCCCCTCGTTCTCGCACTTTGTCTTGTCGCGGTCCCTGCAGCCCGGCAGGCGCCTGCGGCAAATAATGCCGACCTGGCCGCGCTCATCACGAAGGCCCAGACCGTCCGTGACGCCGAGTGGGCGCCGATCCTGGCCGGCCTCGATCGAATCAATCGTGCGACTCTCGACCTCGACGATCAGGTGGACTACGACCTGCTTCAGTCGCATGCGCGCACCCGCCAGTGGGAACAGGCCGAGCTTCGCCAGTGGGAGGTCAACGCGGCCGGGGTCATCAACGTTGGTGCCGTCAGCGGACTGTTCCTCCGCGACGGCGCACTGCCGGAGGTGAACGTCCGGTCGGCGATCACACAGCTGCGAGGACTCGCCGCGTCGATCAAGACAAATCGTGATCGGCTCACCACGCCCGCGCGGACGTGGACGGAGAACGCGCAGTATCAGGCGTACTACGCGAGGACGATGCTTGAGAAGGAAGTGGCGGCGCTCGAGATCTCCAATGCCGCGTTGAGAGCGGAGTTTCTGGCGGCCTGCAGGGAGGCCGTGCCGGTCATTCGGGAGCATGAGGCGTGGCTGGAGAAAGTGCTGCTGCCGCGGTCAACACGACCACCGACCTGGACGCCCGCGCAGATTGAGTTCTACCAGTTTGTGCACGAGCAGCTGGACGACTACGGCGTGGACGCGATGATCCGTGTGGCGGAGGCCGAAGATCGGAAGTTGTGGGCGGAGATGGAGGCGCTGGCGAAGCGCATTCATCCGAGCGGCGATCTGCGGACGGCCTGGGAGGTGATGAAAGACGAGGCGCCGCCGTGGGAGGAAGTCATCCCGATGGCGCAGAAATACGTCGACCTGGCGAGTGACTGGCTCCGTGGACCCGGGCAACACGTCGTGACGATCCCCGATTACCTGCGCTACGGTGCGCGGCTGTCACCACCGATGGCGCGGCGGACGTTGTCGTTCGGCGGCGCGACATCGGGTCCGACGATCGACGGCATGCAGTCAGGCTTCTACATCCTGACGCCCCTGGAAGATCGCCTGACGCCTGAGGAGAAGCTCAGCCGGCTGAAGTCCTACAACCCGTACTGGACGCATGTGATCTCGTACCACGAGTGGCTCGGCCACACCGTGCAGATCGCGTCCGCCCGCGCCAACGTCACGCGACCGATGCGTCGCCTCTACAACAGCAGCTACTTCAGCCAGTCGTGGTCGTTTTATCTCGAGAAGTTGTTCGAGGACGAGGGGTATTTCGAGACGCTGCCCCATATGGAGAATCTCAAGACGCAGATGGCGCGTCGCCAGATGCGGATGTGGCGTGTGCAGCGCATCCTGACCAAACTCAAGATGGCCAAGGGCGAGATGACGTTTGATCAGGCGGTGCAGGCCTATATCGACCGCATCGGGATGGAACCCGGCAACTCGTTCATCGAGGTGCAGCGCGATTCCCAGTCGCCGTCACCGCCCGGGCGCGAGATCATCGGGGAGCTGATGATCCTCAAGCTCAGGGACGAACTGCAGAGCGCTCAGGGCCCGGCGTTTTCGCTCAAGGCGTTTCACGACGATCTGATCTCCCATGGTGCCTTGCCGTTCGCCCAGATCCGCCGGCTGATGCTGCGTCAGTAACGCACGGCCTTCCTGGACGCGTTCGGGGTGCCGCCCAGTCAGGCCCGCTGAAGTTCAGCGGGCCCTACGTGGACCCTGGACCCTGGACTACACTTTGTGTCATGTCCAAAGCCCGTTTGCTGCTGACCCTTGTCCTGTGCCTGATGCCCGCCCTGTCGTTTGCGCAGGAGTTGTGGCCGGGCACCCGGTATGACCCGAAGATTCCGACCATCCAGTCCATACTCGGCTGGGACCATGGTGAGGAGATTTCGTCACCGGACGCCATTGCCGCCTATTTGAAGGCGCTGAATGCCGCGGCGCCAGACCGGACGCGACTGATCGAATACGCCCGCACGTGGGAGAACCGGCCACTGCACGTGCTGGTGGTCGGCAATCCGGCCCACATCGCGCAGCTGGATGCGATCAAGAAGGGCATGCAGCGTCTGGCCGATCCCCGCGGAGCCACCCAGGCGGAGCTGGACCAGCTCGTGAAGGAGATGCCGGTCATTACGTGGCTCTTCCATTCCGTGCACGGCAATGAAATCTCGGGCGCTGATGCGGCGTTAGCGGAGGCGTACCACCTGCTGGCTGCGCAAGGGAACGCGGACGTCGACACCGTGTTCCGTGAATCCCTGGTGCTCATCGATCCCTCGCAGAACCCGGATGGCCGGGCGCGGTTTGTCGCCGCCAATCAACAGGGGCGCGCGGCCGGTGTGCCGGATGCTGACCCCGCGTCTGTCGAACACGACGAACCGTGGCCGGGTGGCCGCTCAAATCACTACCTGTTCGACATGAACCGCGACTGGTTCTCGATGTCGCAGCCGGAGACGCGCGGCCGCATCAGGATCATGCTCGACTTCTTCCCGCAGGTGGCCGTCGACCTGCACGAGCAGAGCGGTGACAGCGAGTACTACTTTGCGCCGCCGGCCGATCCCGTCAATCCGCTCATCACGCAGGACCAGCGCAAGTGGCTCGACGCGATGGGCCGGGCCAACGGCGAGGTGTTCGACAGCCGCGGCTTCGGCTACTTCGTGCGCGAGGTCTTCGACGCGTTTTATCCAGGCTACGGCGACTCCTGGCCCGTGTTCCACGGCGCCATCGGCATGACCTACGAAATGTCGTCGGCGCGCGGACTCCGGTTCCAGCGGCAGGACGGCCGTGTGCTGACCTACCGTGAAGGCGTCATCAAACACTTCACCTCGGCGATCACCACAGCGGTGACGGCCGCGAAGAACCGCGAGGCGATGTTGCGCGACTTCCTCGCGTACCGCCAGTCGGCCATTCGCCTCGCGGATACCGGCCCGAAGGAATACCTGATCGACGCCGGCACCGACCCCGCGCGTGCCATGCACCTCGCGCGACGCCTTGCCGCGCAGGGCATCGAAGTGCGCCGCGCGGATCAGGCGATCAAGATCGGCATCCGCACGTTGCCCGTCGGCTCGCTCATCGTGCCGCTCGCGCAGCCGGCCGGCCGCCTCGTTCGCAACCTGCTCGACGCGTCCATCGTGATGGACGAAGCCTTCCTCAAGGAACAGGACCGTCGTCGTCAGCGCGGACTCGGTGACCAGATCTACGACGTGACCGCGTGGAACCTGGCGATGTTGTACGACCTCGACATCGTGCCGAACACGACGCCGGTGACGACCCAGTCCACACTGGTGCCTCGGGAGCCGTCACCGAATGCGCAGGTCACGGTTGGTGCCGCGAGCGTCGGGTACATCATTCCGTGGGGACTCGGCGCGGCTGAAGCGGCCGTGGAACTGCTGCAGGCCGGCGTGAAGATGTCGAGTGTGCCGCGGGCGTTCACGATTGCCGGTCGCGCGTATCCAGGCGGCTCGGTGTTTGTGCGCATCCAGGGCAACGTGTCCGACCTTACGCAGCGTCTCACAGCGGCCGGCACCAGGCATGGCATCGAGATCCTGCCGATCAACTCGGCATTTGTCGACAGCGGCGTGTCGCTCGGCAGCAACGAGGTGGCGACGCTCAAGGCACCGAAGGTGCTGCTCGCCTGGGATGCACCAACGTCGAGCCTGTCCGCCGGCTGGGCGCGGTACGCACTGGAGCAGCGCTGGAAGCAGCCGGTGACGACGGTGCGCACGGCCTCGATGGGCCGTATTGACCTCGCGCTGTATGACGTTCTGGTGTTGCCGTCAGGCAACTACAACTTCAACGATGACCAGATGCGCCGGCTGCGCGACTGGCTCGGCCGCGGCGGCACGCTCGTCACGATCGGCCAGGCGTCTGCCTGGGCAGCCAGCGAACGTGCGGCCCTGCTGCCGACGTACCTGCTGCAGCGCGACGGGTCGGCCGCCGGCGCGCCGGAAGACAAAAAGACGCCTCCCAAGATCGACATCGAGAAGTTCGACTACAACGAGGCGATCAAGGTTGAACGCGGCTCGCCGGACGGCACCGCCGGCGCGATCCTCCGCGTGAAGCTCGACAAGGAGCACTGGCTCTCCGCCGGCCTCGACGAGGAGATTCAGGTCGTGATGGAAGGCTCTCGCATGTTCATGCCGGTGAAGCTCGACGCGGGCACCAACGTCGGCGTGTATGCGGCGAAGGATCGCGTCGTGGCCGCCGGCTTCATGTGGCCCGAAGCGCAGGCCCTCGTTCAGCAGAAGTCGTTCCTGATGCACGTCCCGGTCGGACGCGGGCACGTCATCGCGTTTGCGGAAGACCCGAACTACCGCGCGTTCACCGAAGCCACCGCGCTGTTGTTCATCAACGCGGTGCTCCTCGGCGCCGGGTTCTAGACTTCCAGCCGCGCGTCAGCGGCCTGCCACTCGAGCAGCAGGTCCTGGGCGTTTACACCCGGTTCGTCACCTTCGGCGGGCGGCACATACGTGCCGTCCGCCCTCAATACCCGGCTGCGGCTGGTATCACGCAGGTAAGCGGCCAGCACCACATTGCGGAGATGGTCAGCCATGTCCGCGCTCACCACCGGGCACAGCACTTCCACGCGACGATCCAGGTTGCGCTCCATGATGTCCGCGCTGCCGATGTAGATGGTCGGTATGCCGGCATTGGCGAACCAGAAAATACGCGAATGCTCAAGGAAGCGGCCGACGATGGAGCGGACGGTGATGAGGTCGCTGACACCTGGAACGCCAGGGCGGAGGACGCAGACACCCCGCACAATCAGGTCCACACGGACGCCCGCCTGCGACGCGCGATAAAGCAGCCGCACCATGCCGGAATCCGTGATGGCATTGACCTTGATGATGATGCCCGCCGGCTTGCCCTCGCTCGCAGCGGCAATCTCCCGCTCAATCAACTGCGACAATCCGCTGCGCAGGCTGACGGGCGCCACCAGCAGCTCGCGGTACTGAGTCTGGTTCGAATAGCCGGTCAGGTAGTTGAACAGATCCGAGGCGTCCTCCACCAGCGCATCGCGTGACGTGAACAGCCCGATGTCCGTGTAGAGGCGCGCGGTGACGGCGTTGTAGTTGCCCGTGCCCAGATGCGCGTAGCGCCGGATGCCTGCGGATTCTTTCCGGATGACCAGACAGAGTTTGCAGTGTGTCTTCAGGTTGACCAGGCCGTAGACCACGTGAATGCCGGCAGCTTCCAGCCGCTGCGCCCACTGGATGTTGTTGCGTTCATCGAAGCGGGCCTTCAGTTCCACCAGCACGGCGACCTGCTTGCCGGCATCCGCCGCCGACAGCAACAGGTCAATCAGTGGCGAGTTCGCCCCGATGCGGTAGAGCGTCATCTTGATGCCGATGACCTGCGGGTCTTCCACCGCCGCTCGCAGAAACGACTCGACGGCGCCAAACGATTGAAACGGATGGTGCACAAGCCGATCGTGTTGCCGCAGGTCGTCGAAGATCGTCTCCGGGTCGGCAGAGGCCCAGATCGGCGCCGGCTGGAAAGGCGGATACTTCAGTTCAGGCCGATGCAGCTTCGTGAGCTGCATCCAGTCGCTGAATCCAAGCCGCTCCTTGGTGCGAAGCACGTTTTCCTCTTCGACCTCGAAGTTCTCGATCAGGATGTCGAGCACCCGTCGGGGCACGCCGGATTCGACGGCAAGCAGCGCCAGCGCCCCATGGCGACGCTGCCGCAAGCCCTGGTCGATCGATTCGAGCAGGTCGTCCGCTTCGTCCTCCTGAATCACCAGGTCGGCGTCACGGATGACGCGGAACAGATAGGCCCCCTTGACCGTGGTGCCGGGAAACAGCCGGCCGAGGTTGGCGCGCACCACGTCTTCGAGGAAGACAAATGCACTGGTGCCCCTGGCCGTCAGCCGGTCGGGCAGGGGAATGAAGCGCGGCAACACGTCGGGCAGCTTCACGCGGGCGAACTTCGTTTCGCCGCCATGCCGCACCACCACCGCCAGATTCAAACTCAGATTCGAGATGTACGGGAACGGATGCCCGGGGTCAAACGCGAGGGGCGTCAGCACCGGCCACACTTCGCGCGTGAAATACCCTTCCAGATACTGCGTGATCGCCGGTGTGTAGTCCCCGGGTTCGAGAAACTGCACGTGTTGACCGGCCAGCTGTGGCCGCAAGTCTTGCGACCAGCATTTTGCCTGCTGCACCATCATCTCAGCCGCCTGCTTGCGCACCTGCAGCAGCTGTTGTTCGGTGGTCATGCCGTCAGTCGACACGTCTTCGGTGTTCGTGCGCTGCTTGCGCAGCAGCGACGCAACGCGGATCATGAAGAACTCGTCGAGGTTCGAGCCGACAATCGCCAGGAACTTGACGCGTTCGAGCAGGGGATGGGCCGGGTCCTGGGCCTGCGCAAGGACCCGTCGATTAAACGCGAGCCAGCTCAGTTCCCGGTTCAGGAACAATTCGGGGTCCACACCCCATTCTACCCACCCGATGTAACATGACCGGTCATGCGTCGTCGTCCGATGTCGCCGCCCCAGTTGCTGGCGACCGGTTTTGCGGGGGTCATTCTGCTTGGGACCCTCCTCCTGGCCACTCCCCTGGCGAGCGCATCCGGGGTCTCCCTGGGCTGGTCGGCGGCCTTTTTTACGGCGACATCAGCCGTCTGTGTGACCGGGTTGGTCGTGGTGGACACCCCCACGGCATTTTCCGGCTTCGGACAGGCGACGATTCTGGGGCTCATTCAGGTCGGGGGGCTGGGCTACATGACCCTGGCCACGTTCATCGCCATGATGATCGGCCGGCGCGTGTCGATGAGCGAGCAGGCCTCGTTGCAGGAGTCACTCAACCTTGACTCGCGGCGGGACGTGGTCCGGTTTGCGCTCACCGTGGTGAAGGTGACGCTGGCGATTGAAGTGGTCGGCGCGCTCATCCTCTGGGTGCGGTGGTGGCCGCAGTTTGGCGCCGGTGACGCGGCGTGGCTCGGCCTGTTCCACGCGGTCTCGGCCTTCAACAATGCGGGATTCAGCCTGTTCTCCGACAGTCTCATGAGCTGGCGGGGGGATCTGGTCGTGAACGGAACGGTCATGGTGCTGATCGTCACCGGCGGCATTGGATACCTCGTGTTGACCGATTTGTGGCGGTATCGTGTCCGGCGAGCGCTGACCCTGCACTCGCGGTTTGTGCTGGTCATGTCGGCCGTGCTTCTGACACTCGGTGCGGCCGGGTTGTATCTGGTGGAACGGGGCAACGCGGCAACGTTGGGCGACATGTCACGGGCGGAAGCGGCGCTTGCAGCGGTCTTCCAGTCGGTCACGGCCCGCACCGCCGGCTTCAACACGATCGACATGAGCGCGTTGAGCGCGCCGGCCTACCTGTTCCTGCTCATCCTGATGTTCATCGGCGGCGCTCCCGGCGGCACGGCGGGGGGCATTAAGATCAGCACGTTCGGCGTGACGGTGATGGCGCTGTGGGCCACGATTCGCGGCATGGCCGAACCGCATGTCATGGGCCGCCGCATCCCTGGTGATGCCGTGGCGCGGGCGTTTTTTATCAGTCTCATTGCGTTTCTCTCGCTGAATCTCGTGGCCGGCGCACTGCTGGTGATCGAGGGCACCGATTTGCTGCGCACATTGTTTGAATCGGCGTCGGCGTTCGGCACGGTCGGGCTCTCCACGGGTGTCCCCGGCACGCCGCTGAGCCTCAGCGCGTCGTTTTCGGAGCCCGGTCGCCTGCTGATTTGTTTGTTGATGTTCATGGGCCGCATCGGCCCCCTCACGCTGGCTTTTGCGCTGGCCGCCCGAGCGACGGCGCCACGCGTGCGGTATCCCGAAGGGCGCGTTCTGATCGGATAACACCTATGGTGAAACGAAAATTTGCGGTCATCGGCCTCGGGCGTTTTGGCGCCGCGATGGCCACCACGTTGATCAGCCTCGGGCAGGACGTGCTCGGCATCGATTCGGATCCTGATCACGTGCAGGAGTTGTCGGATGTCGTCCCACATCTGCTGATTCTTAATGCCATTGACCCGAAGGCGTTGCGGGAGGCCGGAGTCGGTGACGTGGACGTCGCGGTGATTTCCATCGGCGCCAACGTCGAGGCCTCGCTCCTCATCGTGATGGCCGTCAAGGAAATGGGCGTCAAACACATCGTCGCCAAGTCCACCACCGAGGTGCACGGGCGCATCCTCGAGCGGCTGGGCGTTGATCGTGTGATCTATCCCGAGCGCGAGGCCGCCACGCGCATGGCGCACAGCCTGGTGGTGCCGAATGTGATCGATTACATCAGCCTGTCGAGTGATTTCAGCATCATCGAGATCCCGGCGCCGGAGATGTTTGTCGGCAAGTCGCTGCGCGCGATCGACCTGCGCGCAAAACATGGACTAACCCTGATCGCGATCAAGCGCAGCGTAGACGGCAAGAACACCACCAGCGTGAGTCCGCCGGCCGATGAGACGATTCAGGCCGGCGACACGTTGGCGCTGGTCGGTGCGAACAAGGCGCTGATTGCGCTGGAACGTCTGGTCATAAAGTAGGGCGCGCTGGGTTGTAGCGTGCCATCACCTGAAACCACCGCCCGATCAGCCACTGCGTGACCGCTGCGTCCAGCGCGCGCGTGTTGCGGTCGTTCCCGCTCTTCTGTGACGTCGTCTGCGTGTTGAACGCGACGAGGTAGGCCCTACCGGTGGCCGGGTGCAGATAGAAGTGCGAGATGAATCCGTTCTGGCCCCCGCTGTGCGCGATGAAGTCCTGACCGTTGTGCCGTTCCAGAAAGTAGGTCAGACCCATCTGGACGTTCGATGACACCGGCACGATGGGCTTCCACATTTCTTCCAGCGACGATCGCTTCAGGATGGCGTCGTAACGCGCCTTCGTCGCGGCGTCGCTGCTGCCCGTCAGGAACGCGATGTATTTCACCAGGTCATCGACGGGCGCGTTCATGCCGCCGTTGGACACCGTGATGCCCGTGTCGAAATCAAATGGTGCTTCGGTCGTGCCGGCGTCGGTGACGAAGTAGCTGTGTGACCGGTCGCCTCGCAGGTGGTGCGGCGCGCGGTCGAAGAACGTGCGCGTCATGCCGAGCGGCCGCCAGATCTGCTTGTCAACGTACGTCTCGTAGGGCTCGCCCGCAAGGTCCTCGATCACGCGTCCAAGCAGCACGATGCCGGGATTGGAATATTGGTACTTCGATCCCGGCGCAAACTCGATCCTCGTGTACGGCATCATGCCGACCAGTTGCTCCCATCCGGGTGGTTCAAACGGGTGCCACTCCTGGCCGCCCCACGGCCACGTCCCGCTGCGAAGGCCGGACGAGTGCGACAGCACGTGCCGAATCGTGACCTGTTCCGACGGTCCGAACGGGTTGTGCACCTTCCGGAACTCAGGCACGTACTTCACGATCGGGTCGTCGAGCGTGAGACGTCCCTCGTCTCGCAACCGCATGATGGCAATGCCGGTGAACGTCTTGGTGATCGACGCCCAGTGGAAGATCGTGTTGTCGTCCACAGCCGCGCCGGTCTTCTGATCACGCAGCCCCTCGTGCGCCCGCTGCACGATGCGGCCGTTCTCCACCAGCGCCACCGAACTGCCGACGATGGCGTGTTGGGTTAGCGCTTGGCGATAAAACGTCAGAAAATCAGCCCAGACGCCTCCGGCCTGCTGTGATGCGAACAGCCCGGCACTGAGCGTGGTGACCAGTATGGTCGTCACAAGTCGTGTCGTCATATGGAACGAACTCCCAGCCCTCCACGCCTCGTTGTGAACTCCATTACCGCTCGCGGTAGTCAATGTCGGCCGGCGGCGGCGCGCCGCCGGGACCCTTGAGGTAGTGCGTCATCCACTGCATCAGACGCAGGCTGTAGTCGAGACGCGACGCCGCGCGGGCATTGCCGTGGCCTTCGCCGGGATACCACACGAGGCGGACGGTCTTGCCGTGCAGCTTCATGTGCCGGTAGAGCTCGAGCGACTGCGTCGGATGCACGCGCGGGTCCGCCGTGCCGTGCAGGATCAGGGTCGGCGTCTTTGACTTCGCGACGTGGGTGACCGGACTGCGGTCGAGCATGAACTGCCAGTCGTCCCACGGTCGCTTGAGCGCGTGCACATGGAACTCCTCGTTGGAGATGTCCGTGGTGCCGACCTTTGACACCTTGTTGCTGATGCCGACAAACATCACCGAGGCCGCAAACCGCTCCGAGTAGTAGGTCGCCCCCCACGCACTCGCGTAGCCGCCATACGACCCACCGGTGATGCCGACTTTGGCGCGGTCCACCAGTCCGATGTTGATGAGGTGATCCACCGCGTCCACCAAGTCATCAAATTCCTTGCCGGCCGGTTCCCCCTGGCCGAGCTTCGAGAACGCGACGCCGCGTCCCGTGCTGCCGCGGTAGTTCGGATAAAACACCGCGAATCCCTGCGCCGCCGCCATCTGTCCGGCGTTCGAATACGACGTCACCCAGCCGTGAGCATCACGCGCTTCGGGGCCGCCATGCACGTTGAGAATGAGCGGATAACGCTGACCGGCGACCTCATCCAGTGGCCGCACGAGGACCCCTTCAAGGTCCAGCCCGTCCCGCGCCTTGAAGCGCACGACTTCCTGCTTCGCCATCTTCATCGTGGCCAGCCACGGGTTGTTGTTGGTCAACCGCCTCGGTGTGGCGCCACCGGAATCCAGCAGGTACACTTCGGCTGGATGTGACGGTGTGTGGGCCAGCAGCGCGACGGTGCCATTCGCCGCACGGTCCATCGCGACGATCACCGGTCCGCCGGTCGGCATCACGGTTCGTGGGGCAGTGCCGTCCCTGCGAACCTCGCCGATCGCCGACGTCACACCCTCCTCGGCCATGTAGACAACGGTGTTGGCGTCCCTCCAGGCGAAGCCGCGTACGTGGGCGTTGTACGCCGGCATGAGGTCACGGAGCGCACCGCCGGTGGCCGGCGCGACCATCAGGCGTCCCTCCGACGGGTCATTGATGTCGGCCGCAGAGACCATCGCCAGTGTGGTGCCGTCCGGACTCCACGCCACCTGGCCGATCTTGCCCGGGTTGTTGAACTTCGTCATCGGCTCGCCCATCGTCGGGTCAACGACATGGACCTTCTTCTCCATGAGGTCGTCGTCGACCAGTGCAGTCGGCGCGTAGAGGACGGCGAGCCGGGAGCCGGCCGGATTCCATGTGATCGTCGTGGCGTGTCCAGGCGCGTTGATCACGCGCGGAGTGCCTGCGGTGGTGCCGTCGAAGGGTGCCACCCACACACGCTGGAGCAGCAGGTTCTCTTCGAAGACGTCCTGCGAGAATCCGCGCCTGACCAGTTCGGCCCGCTCCGGACGAGCTGCGTCGCGTGCGACGAACGCGATCTGCCTGCCATCCGGACTGAACTCGTAGGAGACGATGTCGGTGGTGTGCGCGAGAACCTTGCGCGCTTCGGCGCCATCGCGAGGCACGACGTAGAGCGACCGGGTCGTATCACCCGTGCGCCGGGTCAGGAATCCGAGGCTCTTCCCGTCCGGCGACCACCGCACGTTCGCCACGTTGACCGCACCGGTGACATACGCCCGCGACTGGCCGTCCGCTCGCACCACATGCAGCTCCGTCCACGCCGGCCCATCGTCATCCTGGAACGGAATACGGAGCACCGCGAGCACGTAGGCCACCTCGGTCCCGTCCGGGGAGATCGCGACTTGTGCGACCGTGCGGATCTTCGCGACGTGATGGGGGGTGAACGTGTCCTGCGCCAGCGCACCGGCGGCGAAGACGAGGGTGAGCGCGATCGAAAGCAGGGGAGACGTCAATCGGGGCACACGAGGCATGGCCACACTCCTGGCGTAAGTATGCCACTCAGACCATGCGTGCAGGTCGAATTCGGCGTGAATCACCTCGTACGGTACGTGGCACTTTCCGTTGTCCACACGTGCGATTAAGCCACATTCCATCAGCGCAGCCACGTCCGAAACAGCGCAGCAGGGGTCTCAAAGACCAACATCGCTCCGCTCGCCTTGCCGGTGTGCCATGCCTTTGCGAAGCGATCGCCCATTTCCGCCAAGGCGGCCTCTGGTTGTCGCTGAATTCGAATCGTGACTTTCTTCATTTCGACCTCCAATGCCCGACATCCCTCAGGAAGTCGCGCACGAGCAATTCGACTGTGGTGAAGTCATACGCTTCTTCCCGTCCGCCCAGGTGCCGATGGTCGCCCTTTCCACGCTCATTGTCGTACCCGACCAAGCGATCGCCGGGCCGGCCAACATCTAACACCGCTCACGCCGTCAGGCGGAATTCACCTAAGGAGAACCTTTGTCCGTTCACCAGCAATTCGATGCGATGTTGCCCCGGATAGTGCTTGCGTGTCGTCAGGTCGGCGAGCGTGACCGTGATTCTGATCGGCGAAGCCTCGCCACGACCCAGTGTCAGCCGCTTCAGCTTGAAGACTTTCGGGCTCGTGTTCCCATCCGCCTTCATGTAGTGCACGGCGTAATCGATAAGCAAGTCCTGCGGCGCGCGCGCGGTGCTGACGAGCGAGAGTGTGCACTCGACGCGGCCGCCCTTCTGGACGCGTTTCGGCGCAATCTGCAGATGGTCGAGCCTGACTTTCGGTTTCGCGCCGGCGCCCATCAACTCGAGCGCGCCGGGATGACCGGACTTCACGAGTGACCGGAGGGCGTGTTTCACGATCCATCGGCGGTTCGGTGTGGCATCGTCCAGCCATCGGCGACAGACGGCCACGACGACGTCGGGGTGGTCCTTGGCGATGTCGTTCAGGTTGTTGGCGACCGAGCGGCGGACGTAAAGCTCAGGATCGTCCTTGAGCCGCTCCAGCAGTGCGAGGACCGGCTTGGGATCCTTCTGGAAGTGACGCAGGCGCGGCGCCCAGGGCAGGCGAGGGCGGGAGCCCTCCGACACGAGCCGGCGTACGTGTGCGTTCGGGTCCGCACTCCACTGCACCAGCCGTTCGTATGTCGCGTCCGGATGGGTATTCAGAAATGCCCGGATGCTGAACTCGGCGGTGAATCGCTGTGTGATCTCGTATTGCAGCCGCATCGACGCCTCGAAGTGCCCGAGACCATCGGAGGCTGTCAGCATCGTATGCGGCAGGTACTTGAACGGCGCCATGCCGAAGGACTCGGTGCTCTCGTGATGGTCGCCAAGCGACCGTTCGAGAATGTCCGCAACCTGGTCGAAATCCGCCGGCAGATGCCGCCGCATCGCGGCCGCGATGTGCGCCGCGCGCCCGGTCAGCGACAGTGGCGCCAACCCATCGAGACACTCCTTCGTGAACGTACGCACATCAAACGCCGGGTATGCGCGCTTGAGATCCCGCGCGATGTCAGCGATGACCGAGGCGTCGTAGAAGTCGCGAAGTTCGTAAGACATGACAGGGAGGTCAAGTTACAGGGAGGCACAGAGGCACGGAGCAATCAAGGTTCTAAAGAAAAAACCCTCCGCGCCTCCCTGTGAATCAGTTCTGCTCTGTGTCGCCCGTGCCGATCTGGGGAATCGACGACCCGGGCGACGACTTCAACAGCCCCGTGCCGAGGTACACACGCAGCTTGTCGCGGGTGTCGGCGATATCGAGGTTCCTCATTGTGAGCTGACCGATGCGGTCCTGCGGCGTGAACTCGCCCCGCCCGCTCTCCATGGTGAGCCGTTCGGGCTTGTAGGTCAGGTTCGGGCTGTCGGTGTTGAGGAGCGAGTAGTCGTTGCCCCGGCGGAGTTCGACGGTCACCTCGCCGGTCACGGCTCTGGCCACCCAGCGCTGGGCCGTTTCACGCAGCATCAGCGACTGCGAGTCGAACCAGCGGCCCTGGTAGAGCAGACGGCCGAGCTTGCGGCCGTTCTCGCGATACTGCTCGATCGTGTCTTCGTTGTGGATGCCGGTCACCAGGCGTTCGTAGGCAATGAACAGCAGCGCCATGCCCGGCGCCTCATAAATGCCGCGGCTCTTGGCTTCGATGATGCGGTTCTCAATCTGGTCTGACATCCCGAGCCCGTGACGACCACCGATGGCGTTCGCCTCCATCATCAGCGCCACAGGATCCGCAAATGACACGCCGTTGATCGACACCGGGTGACCTTCCTCGAAGCGCACGGTCACCTGCTCGGCTGTGACGGGCACGGACTCCTTCCAGAACGCCACGCCCATGATGGGGTCGACGATGGTGATGCCGGTGGAGAGGAGTTCAAGATCCTTGGCTTCGTGGGTCGCGCCGAGCATGTTTGAGTCGGTGGAGTAGGCCTTCTCGACCGACATCTTGTAGCCGAAGCCATGCGCCTGCATGTACTCCGACATCTCCTTGCGTCCGCCGAGTTCGTCGATGAACTGCTGGTCGAGCCAGGGTTTGTAGATGCGGAGATTCGGGTTGGTGAGCAGGCCGTAGCGGTAGAACCGCTCGATGTCGTTGCCCTTGTAGGTGCTGCCGTCGCCCCAGATGTTGACGTTGTCTTCCTTCATCGCCGAGACAAGCAGCGTGCCGGTGACCGCGCGGCCGAGGGGCGTGGTGTTGAAGTAGGGCACACCCGCCGTGGTGATGTGGAATGCCCCGCACTGCAAGGCGGCGATGCCTTCGTTCACCAACTGCCGGCGGCAATCCACCAGGCGCGCCTTCTCAGCGCCGTATTCGAGGGCCTTCTTCGGGATGGCCTCGTAGTCCTTCTCGTCCGGCTGGCCGAGGTTCGCGGTGTAGGCGAATGGAATCGCGCCCTTGGCGCGCATCCAGTGGAGCGCGGCGCTGGTGTCGAGTCCTCCCGAGAACGCGATGCCGACCTGTTCACCGATGGGGAGGGACTGAAGAATGGTGTGCGTAGACATGTCGTCAGCTCCCGATCATAGCGGGAAATAAAGACCCATTTACTCGCAATTTCGGAATCGGCGGCGATCAGCTACGCTCCGCGATGTACGTCCTCCGGAGGTAGAGCTCTCATGCCTGACGAGCGTCCTGACGCCCCTGTGCCGTTTGAACATCCCCGTGGTACTTTCGCCATCGTCTTCATCTTTGGTGCACTGTTTGCCCTCGGCTGGCTCGCCATGTACGTCCTTCGTTTCCTGGCGATCGGCACCCCGTCGCATTGAGCTCGGAGGCGATTTCTGACGAAATCGCCTCCGAGCTCATTTTTGTGGAGCTCAGAACATGTCCGTCGACAAATACGAGCGCATCTGGATGTTCGGCGCCGGGGGCCTCATCGTGGTCTTCCTGGTCATCATCTCCATCACTGCGGCGACGCAGGCCGTGCGGCCACCAAGCCACATCGAAGTGGTGAACCCGGCCACCATTGCGGAACATCCGGAGTTTGGGGATCCCCAACTGCGGGTCGAGGCGGACGGTCGCATCGTGATACCGGTGCTCGCACAGATGTTCGGATTCTTCCCGGATCCACTGGAGGTGCCGGTCAACACCCCGATTACGTTCCGCATCACGAGCGCCGATGTGGTACACGGCTTCCAGGTGGTTGGTACCAACGCCAATGCGATGGCCGTGCCCGGCTACGTCAGCCAGTTCACCTACACGTTCAAGAAGGCCGGCACCTACGACATCGCCTGCAACGAATATTGCGGTCTGATGCATCACGCGATGGTCGGCAAGATCACCGTGACCGAAGCCCCGGGAGGTCAGCGATGAGCGGCACAGGCGCAGTGATCGGCGGCACCCCCCAGGCCCGTCTGGCCGCCACCCACATCGCGGTGGCCGTCACGGCCTTCGCTGTGGCCGCGTGCATGGGCGTGCTGCAGGGACTGTCCATCGCGGACTTCGAGTTCCCGATGCGGAGCGAGCAGCTCTACTACATCTCGGTCACGGCCCATGGCGTGTTGATGGCCCTGGTGTTCACCACGTTTTTCATCATGGGGCTCGGATACGCGCTCACACAGGCGCAACTCGGCCGACTCGTGGGCCTCAAGACCGCGTGGCTGGGCTTCTGGGTCGCGCTCGGCGGCACCGTCACCGCCGCGTACACGATCCTTACGGGCCAGAGCACGGTGCTCTACACGTTCTACCCGCCGATGCAGGCACATCCGGCCTTCTACATCGGTGCCACGTTGCTGGTCGTCGGCTCGTGGCTGTGGGGCGGCGTGGTGATCGCCAGCTACCGCTCGTGGAAGAAAGACTATCCGGACACGCCGGTGCCGATGGCCACACACGGCATCCTCGCCACGATCATCGTCTGGTACCTGGCGACGGCGGGTGTGGCGATGGAGATGTTGTTGCAGCTCATCCCGTGGTCACTGGGTTGGGTGGAGACGATCGACCCGATCATCGCAAGAACGTTGTTCTGGTGGTTCGGTCATCCCCTCGTGTACTTCTGGCTGATGCCGGCGTACGTCCTCTGGTACACGGTGATGCCGCGCATCGCCGGAGGGCGCCTCTTCAGCGACAAACTCGCGCGGATGGTGTTCATCCTGTTTGTCATCCTCTCAACGCCGGTCGGGTTCCATCATCAATTCACCGACCCGGGCATCAGCGCAGGATGGAAGTTCGCACACACGATCACCACGTTCGCCATCTTGTTTCCGAGTTTTGTCACGGCGTTCACCGTCATCGCGTCGCTGGAAGTGGCCGGCCGGCTGAAAGGGGCGAAGGGCCTCTTTGATTGGATCGGCACGTTGCCGTGGAAGGATCCGTTCTTCCTGGCGATGGCGCTCGCCATGTTGTCGTTTGCCTTCGGCGGCTTCGGCGGCGCGATCAACGCCGCCTACGGCATGAACTCGATGGTGCACAACACCGCGTGGATCATGGGCCACTTCCACGTCACGCTCGGCACCACCTCCGCACTCACGTTCATGGGTGCCACGTATTGGCTGATGCCGCGCCTGCTCGGACGTCAGCTGGCGCTCCCAGGGCTCGCACGACTGCAGCCGTGGCTGTGGTTCATCGGCATGGGCATCTTCAGCACGAGCTTCCACATCGCCGGACTGCGCGGCCTGCCGCGCCGCGTCTATTCAGCCTCGCTCGCCGGCGAACAGGGAGGCGCGTGGGCCGATCTCGCGCAGGCCGGCGCCATTGGCGGCATCGTGTTGTTCCTGAGCGCACTCTGCTTCGTCGCGGTGGTGCTGGGCACCTGGCTGGGCGGAAAACGCATCGAGGCCCCGGCGTTTGAATTCGCCGTGCCGCTCGAGCCGGTGACCGAAAAAGGCCTCTGGGATCGCCTCGGCTTCTGGACCATCGTCGGCATCGTGCTGGTGATTCTGGCCTACGCCTATCCGCTGATCACCCTGTGGATGACGCCCCGGTTCGGATCACCACCATTTCAGCCGTTCTGAAATGGGCCAATGAGGCAATGAGGCAATGGAGTGTTCGCAGACCACCGCTGGTCGCGAGAACAAATCGCGGCGTGGCTCGCTGAACCATGGAATTAATTGTCTGTGTATCGGTGGATGCTTGTAGCAAGATGGACGGACAATTCCGTCCATGACGCCCCCCGACTTCCCCCTTGTTGACACCCTGCCGCTGCCGGCGCGGCCCGAAATGGAACGCGCCTATCTGAACGGCGATGCGTCCTACGACGGTGTCTTCTACCTCGCCGTCAAGACGACCGGCATCTTCTGCCGTCCCTCCTGCACCGCTCGGAAACCCAAACCAGAGAACGTCGAGTTTTTCAGCACAGTCAAGGAGGCGATGTTCGCGGGGTACCGCGCGTGTCTGCGGTGTCGGCCGCTCGAAGGTGAAGGCGATCGCCACGGATTGACCTTCCAGGCCTATTGCCGCGCCCGTCGTCTCGCCGCCGCCCTCGACGTCATCAAACATCGCGGGGAAGTCGATGAAGCGGTGTTTGATGCGGGGTATGAAAGCCACAGCGGATTCCGCGACGCGTTTGCACGCGTGTTTAGCACCGCGCCTGGGCAGGCGGTGAGTGCGGATGCGGTGCGGCTTGGCTGGATGGACACGCCTATCGGCCCGATGATCGCGGGCGCAACCGATACCGGCATCAACCTGCTGGAGTTCACCGGCCGCCGCATGCTCGAAGCGCAGCTCGACACGGTGCAGCGACGATTCAAGCAGCCGCTGGTGCCTGCGGATCATCCGCATCTTGACACGCTGAAGTCAGAGCTCCAGTCGTACTTCGCTGGAACGTTGCGTGAATTCTCGGTGCCGGTCGTCGCGCCAGGCACTGACTTCGAAGAGCGCGTGTGGGCAGAGTTGTGCAAGATCCCTTATGGCGAGACGCGGTCATATGAGGACGTGGCAATAGCGCTCGGCAACCGCGCCGCCGTCCGTGCCGTCGGCCGTGCCAACGGGCTCAACCGCATCGCCATTGTCATCCCCTGCCACCGCGTCGTGAACAAAAGCGGTGAACTCGGTGGCTACGGCGGAGGCCTCTGGCGCAAGCGCCGCCTGCTGCACCTCGAGAAGAGCTCAAGTTCACAGCGAGACATGGAGAGCTGAAACAAAGCTCTCCCAGCCCTCCATGCCTCGTTGTGAATTGCCTAGGCCGTCGTGACGACGACGGCCGAACATGGCATGTTGCCGTGGCGCGTGTAGCTGTGGGGACGGCTGGAGTCGAAATACATCGAGTCCCCTTCGTTCAGCAGGTGGTCTTCGCCCTCGTAGTTCACCGTTAACTTGCCGCGGAGCACGTACAGCACCTCGGCGCCAGGATGCACATGGGGCTCGAAGGGCTCCTTCTCGGCCGGCTCAAACTCGACAAAGTAGCCATTGAGTTTGCGCTCGGTGGCCGGGTAGTCCAGACATTCAAACGCGTACGCGCTCCGTTCGCCTTCACCACGCTGAGGCAGGCGCACACGGTCGCTCCTGCGCACCACGGCCATCACAGGCTTCTCGCGCGCTTCGCTGAAGAAGTGCTCGAGCCCCACACCAAAGACCAGTGAGATGCGCAGGAGGGTCGGCAGTGTGGGGAACAGCCGGCCCCGCTCGACCTTCGATAGCAGCGCGGGCGACAACCCGGTGTGTTTGCCAAGTTGGACCAGGCCCATCTTCTTTCTCAGGCGCAGTGCCCGCAGTTTTGGACCGATTTCGTAGCGTTCCAGGCCTTCAGTCAGCGTCGGGGACAGCACGGATTCACCTCGTTTTCATCAGAAGCACGATAGTGCCCTATATTTTCTTTAAGAGCAATCAACTTGCACTTGAGGCAAGTAATTGCGCTTGAATCAAACGTCTTTAACTTATGATGAAACGGTTGCGACTGGCAAGTCGCGGCCACGAAACAAAACCAACGGCAACTTTTCAGGAGACGACAAAGATGAAGGCAATTCTCAAGTACTCGGTGGCCGCCCTCGCGGCCGTGGCACTGGTGGCGGGTTCGAGCGTGAAGGCTCAGGCGCCGAAGGACATCGTCGACACCGCGGTGGCGGCGGGTTCGTTCAAGACGCTGGCAGCGGCGCTGCAGGCGGCGGGTCTGGTTGAGACCCTCAAGGGCAAGGGCCCGTTCACGGTGTTCGCGCCGACCGACGCGGCGTTTGCGAAGCTGCCGGCCGGCACGGTGGAGAACCTCCTCAAGCCGGAGAACAAGGCGCAGTTGACGGCCATCCTCACCTACCACGTGGTGCCGGGCAACGTGCTCGCGGCGCAGGTGGTGACGATGAATGGCGCGGACGTCAAGACGGTCAACGGTCAGACGGTCAAGATCGGTGTGATGGGCGGCAAGGTGACGGTCAACGGCGCCAATGTGGTGACGACGGACGTCAAGGCGTCGAACGGCGTGATTCACGTCATCGACACCGTGATTCTGCCGAAGTAGTTCTCGAAGTGGCGAAGTCCCGAGGTCCCGGAGCTCCGGGGCCTCGGGGTTCCGGTAAGATCGGGTCGTGATTTCCCGACCACTCATCATCATCCTGGCTCTGGGCGCGACCGGCTATCGTGTGACCACCGGCGCGTATGTCGAGGCCGGCGGCTTGTTGTCGATGGCCCTGGGCTTGACGTTCCTGCACATGGCCCCGACCCGGCCTGCGCTCAAATCAGCCGCCATCGCCTGCTTCACCATCACTGCGGCCGTCATCGGATACGTGATCTACCGCAACGCGCAATAGGGACGACGGGTGCCCGACCCACGCCACCCACACCAACCACGCCACCTACTCTGTCTCTGTCTCCTTCTTTTTCCGTCCCCCTGCTTCGCCCAACACGAACATCACGCAGCGCCGGCGCCGCCCGGTTGGTCCGCCACCGCGCAGGCCCAGGCGTTCCTCACGCTCAACTTGCAGGAGCGCAAGTTTGCTGACTTCCGGCAGCTCGAGTCCACGAACTGGCTGATGGCCTCTGCTCGTCGCGTGTCTCCACGATCGCGATTGACGTTCAACCTGATGGCCTCAGCGGAGCCGTTTACGCTGCGTCGGCTCGGGTCGGCGCAGGTGTTCCAGTCAGGTGAGACGCTCGATGGGTTGCCCTTGCGCGACTTCCAGCACCCGCACGATCTCGTCATGGCGCTGGAGGCGCGGTTCGACTGGACGACGTCGCCGACCACTACCGCATTCGTGAGTGGCGGAATCGTCGGAAGTCCGGCTCTTGGTCCGACGCCGTTCATGCATCGGGCCTCTGCGTCGTTCCATCCCACGGCACCGCTGACCCATCACATGCTGGATTCATCGCATATCACCCACGGCGTCGTCTCCGCAGGCGTTGTGAGTCGCGGCTGGGGAGTGGAGGTCTCGGCGTTTCAGGGACGTGAACCGGACGAGGATCGTCTCGACATCGACGCAGGTGCACTCGACAGTGTGGCGGCCCGGCTGTCATGGACGCGCGGTTTCTGGCGGGCGCAGATGTCGAACGGCTGGATCACGTCGCCCGAACCGGTGGAACCCTGGGACCTCGTGCGCACCACGGCGTCGATCGAATACGCGCGACCCCACACCGCGACATCGCGCGGGGTGTCGTGGACCGCTGCCGTCGGTCGCAACGGGCGATCCGATCACACGGAGTGGGGAGCGCTCGCCGAAGGTGCGCTGCATCTCTCCTCGCGCAGCCGGATCTACACCCGCGCTGAACTGGTGGACCGATTCATGCTCGTCGACTTCGACCACGCCGCCGACACCGGCGAAGAACGTCACTTCCGCTCGCGCATCGCCGCATGGCTCACCGGCGCCGACCGCGAAGTCTGGCGGTCCGGGCCGACCACGGCAGCCGTCGGCATGGACCTCACCCTCCACCGCACCCCCGCCAATCTTCGCGATAGCTACGGGAACCCCGTCTCGTGGCACGTGTATCTGCGCATCGCGCGCTGACACGCGCCGTCCCAAGGGCTGAAGCCCTTGGGCTCCGACCCAACCCCACCCACGCTCACCATCACCCGCACGTACACCACTGAACTGCGGGCGGCCCTGACGGCTGCCTTTGAGCTGTTCCCACGGTCGTCCGCCGTGACGTATGG
>VFZF01000016.1 GCA_016871335.1 Acidimicrobiia bacterium | reverse complement strand
AGGTACCCAATCGTCCTCACCCGCAATCTTGACACAGCGAAAGAATGGGTGCGGAACAAGGCGCGGGGCACTGAGCGGTTTGGGTTGGTCGTGTCCTCCGGCGCACAACGCCTCAAACCTCACGCGGTCGATATTAGAGTCGAAGTGAACCCCGTACACTGGTTTCTCAACGACAGGGACGACACCAGATCTAGTTACTACCTCGAAGACGCAGCGACGGAGTTTCAGGTCCAAGGGCTCGAGCTTGATTGGGCGTGCGTCACTTGGGATGCGGACCTCAGGGCCAATCCGAAGTTCTGGAGCCACCACTCATTCCGAGGTAGCAAGTGGGAGAAGGTGTCAAAGGAGGAGAACCAGCACTACTTGCGAAACGCCTATCGAGTGCTCCTCACGCGGGCCAGACAAGGCATGGCCATTTGTGTACCGCCAGGGCACGTAACGGACCCCACCAGGCGGCCTGAGTTCTACGATCCCACCTTCAATTACCTTGCAAGTCTCGGGATTCCCGTCATCTGACGATGCTATCGTCGTCGACAAGGGGTGTCGTTATGTTCTTCGAGGAATGGCGCCAACAAGTCGAGGCGCTGTGCGTGAGCCACTTGGCGTGCGCTTGGGACGACTTGTGTGGCGAGGTCGCTCCGCTTGAGTCGGCTTTCGAAGCTGGAGAGGAACCGCTGGCGTTTGTTCACTGGTGGGCTGAGAAGTACGACCTTCAGTGGTTCAACGGCGGCCGCTTTGACTTCGTCAACTTCGGCGCTGGCTACTGAAAGAAATCCCCGATCGAGTCCGCAGCCGGATTGAAATAGTGGCCGGCGAAGCCGAGTAGAACAAACGCGAGGAAGATGGCAAGCATGGGCTTCCAGGTGCGGCGGATGATGCCGCCGGTCCAGCCGGTCTGCTTCAGGCGTTGATACGCGCCGCCGGCGATCGCGCCATCCACGAGAATCTCCGCAAGCAAGTGAGGCGCGGACCAGATCACGCTGACGGCCGCGAACAGCCCAACGATGATCGCGATGACCGCGAAGATGGGAAGCAACTTCAGGCCGTCCTCATCCAGGTCAGGCATCCATGAACTGGAAGAACTCGACGAGCTATGTGACGCCGGTGCGACGATGATCGGTGGTGGTGCTGACGGGCCGCCGAACGCGGCCGACGCGCCCGCGCCGCCGGAACGGCCCCCCTCAAAGACGCCCCCGGGAAGACCGCTGCCTCCGCCGGAGCGCCCAGGCATCCGAAGGATGGGCCCCGTCGCGTCGAGTGTGTCCGCCGCGTGCTCCACAATGTTGCTGCCCGAGTCGCGCTCGGCCTGAACCCCAAGCCAGCGATTCATGAGCGCCACAAATGCCGCGTACCCAAGCGCACACGCCACCGCATACCGCACAGGCATGTACCAAACCCCGGCCCACAACAAAAACGCCGACGTCAGGAAACCAACCGTCGCCCCAATGGCCACCACCAACAGCATCGTCAGCCGCACGGCATGCGTGCGCTCAAACCGGGAGGCGAGACGGGAGATGCGACGAGCGCGATCGGAAGCCATGGGAGCCGCACACAGTGTCGCACGGCTCCACTCATGCGGTAACCTGCTGTCGTGTTTCTCGCCTCCCGCACCGACGCCGCCGAATGGGCCGCACGTGCCCGCGCCGAAGGCCGGCGCGTGGTCTTCACCAACGGTGTTTTTGATCTGCTGCACCCAGGCCACGTCCGGTACCTTCAGGCGGCCAGGGCCGAAGGGGACACGATGATCGTCGCGATCAACTCGGATCGGTCAGTCAGCGCCATCAAGGGACCCACCCGCCCGATTACCCCGCAACACGAACGCGCCGAAGTGCTCGGCGCGCTCAGGTGTGTGGACGCGGTCGTCGTGTTCGACGAAGACACACCGTTCGACATCATCTCGGCCGTTCAGCCCGACGTACTCGTCAAGGGCGCCGACTGGGCGGAAGACAAGATCGTTGGCCGCGATGTCGTCGAGGCCCGCGGCGGACGCGTTGTGCGGATGCCCATCGAACAGGGCTGGTCCACGACGGGGATCATCCAGAAAACAAAACTCTAAGCCCTCCATGCCTCGTTGTGATTCATCCGGAACCCCATAGGCGATACCATGGTGGGTCGCACCACCCGTGTTGCATCCGTCTGCGTCACTCGCCTTCCGTTCCCTGCTCAAGTCAGCCGCCACCCGCGCGGGCCTGACCAAGGCCGTTCCACGTCTGGCCGGCCTCGGACCTGGGGCCACCGCGTTCCACGCCGCCGCCCTCGCCCAGGACTCGGTCGTCGTCCTGGTCGTCCCGACCGACGCCGATGTCGAGCAGATGACAGGGGATGCCCGGTTCTTCCTGAGCGCAATGCTCGGATTGTCGGACGGCCAGGCGGCGCAGGCGGTACTGCCCTTCCCGTCGCAGGAAGTGGACCCATACCGCGGTCTCGCCCCTCACCTTGAAGTCGCCTCAGCCAGAGCCCGGGCTCTCACTGGACTCACGACCGGCACCGCGCGACTGGTCATCGCCTCAGCACGGGCCCTGCCGCCCCGCTTGAGCGATCCCGTTCGCTTCGCTGATGCGAGCCTGCTGCTGAAGCCCGGCGTCGAGATCGATCCACAGGACCTGCGCGTCCGGCTGGTCGACGCAGGCTTCAATCCGGAGGACCCGGTCGACCAGCACGGCGAGTTCTTTGTGCGTGGTGGCGTTGTTGACCTTTACCCCACCTCCGAAGCGCAGCCAATCCGCCTCGAGTTCATCGGCGACATCATCGAGTCCGTCCGCCAGTACGACGCAGCCACCCAGCGCTCACTGAAGGCACTGGACGCGATCACGCTGAGTCCGCAGCGAGACCTGCTGCCAAAACCCGGAACTGCCGGCGACGAGGTCGTGGAGGACGAACGCTCGGCGTCCTTCATCGCGTACGCCAGGCGCGCCGGCGCAACACTACTCGTCTATGAACTCGACGACGTGACGCAGAAGGGAAAGGCGCTTGAGGAGCAATGGCGGCAGGCGGCTGCCGATGCACTCGCACGGAACCCAGCGACAGCGTCGTACGAACACTTTGCACTCCCGTGGGAGGAAGTGGACGGCTGGCTGCAACGTGCGCGGCGCATCACACAGCTCGCGCTCGATGACACACCCGACGTTCACGTCCCCTGCCAACCGGTGCTCGAATATCGGGGACGCCTCGGCGACTGGGTCGAGGAACTTCGTCGCGCACAGGAGCGCGGCGAGACGACCGTGTTCGTCGCGGCCACTCCAGGCAGAGCCGAGCGCACAATCGAACTGCTCGCCGGCTACGAAGTTCGCGCACGCGCGATTGGTGACAACGAGGACCTTGCCCGCGCATCGGTGCTGGTCACCACGGGTCACCTGTCGCGTGGCTTCCACCTCCCGTCCGGCACGTTCCTGATCTTCGCTGAGACCGATCTCTTCGAAGAAGAACGACGCAGCGGCGAGAAGCGCAAGTCTGCGGCGCGTTCGTTTGTCTCCGACTTCCGCGACCTGAAGGTCGGCGATCTCGTTGTGCACATCGACAACGGCATCGGCAAATTTGTCGGCCTGAAGAAGATGGCCGTTGGCGTAGGCGAGCCGCAGGAGTTCATGGAACTCCGGTACGCGGGCGAAGACAAACTCTTCGTGCCGCTCGACCGGCTCGACCTCGTCCAGAAGTACACGGGCGGCGCGGCACCTGCGCTCGACAAACTCGGCGGCACCACCTGGGAAAAGGCCAAGACGCGCGTCAAGAAAGCCATGCGCGACATGGCCGAAGAGCTCCTCAAGCTCTACGCTGCGCGCAAGGCGGTGGCTGGCCACGCCTTCACCTCCGACTCGCACTGGCAGCAGGAGTTTGACGATGCGTTTCCGTATGACCTGACGCCGGATCAGCAGTCCGCCATCGCGGATATCACGAAGGACATGGAATCCACCATGCCGATGGACCGCCTGTTGTGCGGCGACGTCGGCTACGGCAAGACCGAAGTCGCCATGCGCGCGGCATTCAAGGCGGTCATGGACGGCAAGCAGGTCGCGGTGCTCGCGCCGACGACCGTGCTGGCGTTCCAGCATGAACGGACGCTGAAGGAACGGTTCGGCGGCTTCCCTGTTCGCATCGACATGGTGAGCGGCTTCCGCTCCAAGGGCGAGCAACAGGAAGCGCTTGAGAAACTCGCCTCCGGCCAGCTCGACATCATCGTCGGCACCCACCGCCTGTTGTCGAAGGACGTGGTGTTCCGTGACCTGGGTCTGCTGGTCGTCGACGAAGAGCAGCGGTTCGGCGTCACGCACAAGGAGCGCATCAAGCAGATGCGCAAGAAGGTCGATGTGTTGACGATGACGGCGACACCGATCCCGCGAACGTTGAACATGTCGCTGGTTGGCATCAGGGACATGTCGGTGATCGAAACGCCGCCGCGTGATCGCCTGTCGATTCAGACACACGTCGTGAAGTTCGACCAGGACGTGATCTCGCGCGCGATCAGAACCGAGCTGGAGCGCGGCGGTCAGGTGTACTTCGTGCACAACCGCGTGGAGTCGATCGGATCCATCGCGGGACTCATCCAGCGCCTTGTGCCTGAAGTGCGCATCGGCATTGGCCACGGACAGATGGGGGATGGCGAACTCGAAAAGGTGATGGTCGACTTTGTCGCGCACAAGTACGACGTGCTCGTTGCCACCACGATTGTGGAAAACGGCCTCGACATCCCCAACGCCAACACCATCGTGATTAACCGCGCCGATCGGTACGGTCTGGCGCAGTTGTATCAATTGCGAGGCCGCGTGGGCCGGTCGGACCGCCGGGCCTACGCGTATCTGCTGATTCCGCCTGAACAGGCCCTGTCGCCGATTGCCCGGAAACGCCTGGCTGCGATTCGAGAGTTCAGCGACCTGGGGTCAGGCTTCCGGATTGCGGCTCTGGACCTCGAAATCCGAGGCGCCGGCAACCTCCTGGGAGGCCAGCAAAGCGGGCATATCGAGGCCGTGGGCTTCGACATGTACACCAAGCTCCTGGAAGAGACGATTCGCGAACTCAAGGGCGAGGAACTGGAAGACGACCGCCGTGCGGCGGTGAATCTGAAGCTCAATCTGAGAATCGAAGAGACCTACATCACCGACATGAACCAGCGTCTGGCGGCCTACCGGCGCATGGCGAGCGCGAGAAATGTTGGCGAAATAGAGGCTCTCATCGCAGAGCTTTCGGATAGATATGGTCAGATAACAGATTCAGTGCTAAATCTAGCTGAATACGCCAAAATACGAGTTATTGCAGATAAGATCGGTATGGAGTCCCTCGACCGGGAGGGATCCCAAGTGGTGTTCAAATTCAGACAGGATGCCAAATTGGACCCTGTTTGGGTGCTGAAACTGGTCCAAAGCAGGCTGGATCTGCAACTTTTACCACCTGCCGTGATTAAGCTCGATATGTCCAAACCTGCGGGGGAAGCGCCGGTACAGAAGCCGGTTCTGCCTCCCCCGCCCGGAAAGCTCAAAGCCAAGTCTGATCAAGCGGGTAGTCAGGGGCGGTACATCAAGACGGCAAAGCCGATTGATGTTCCCGGCCGCGAGTCGTGGTGGGCGACCCGGGCGACCGCCGCGGAGGTCACCGGTGGATTCAGCCGGCAGGAAGTTCTGGCAGAAGCGCCGACCGACCCGCGGGCTCCCGGCGGAGTCTTTGAGCGGGTGCGCCAGATTCTGGATGAACTGGCTCGCGGCTTGGCCACAGGCTGAGGGGCTTATGATTGAGGGGTCTATGAAGCAATTGGTAGCAGGAATTCTCGTGGCTGCGGTGTCCGCGGCCGCATCGGTCAGTGCGCAAAGTCAGGCTCCGGCCGCCAACCGGCCCGTGGTGTTGCAGCGCGTGCTCGTGAAGGTCAACGGAGCGGTCTTTACCAAGACCGAGCTTGAGGAGCGGCAGATCGAAGTGCTCCAGGCGCAAAACCAGAAGGCCCTGTCGCAGCTCGACCTTGAGAATGACGCCGCCCTCCGGGCGAAACTCGTCGAGATCACGCCGGGCATTCTGGCTGAAGTGGTCGACGAGCTCATCATCATCCAGCGCGGCCGCGAACTTGGCTACCGCCTGAGCGACGAACAGTTCAAGACGGCTGTTGATCGTCTGAAGGCCGACAACCAGCTCGATGAACCCACGTTCCAGGCCGCCCTCAAGCAGCAGGGAATGACGATGGAGATGTTGCGGGGGCAGTTTGAGAAACAGTTCCTCGCTCAGGGTGTGATGACCAACGAGGTCATGAACCGCCTCACGATCACCGAAGAGGAAGCACGGCAGTACTACCGCGCGCATCCCGAGGAGTTCATGACGCCGTCGTTGATGACGCTTCGGGAAATCTTCATCGCCGTGCCGACCGAAATGATTGGCGGCCAGGCCAGTTTCAACGCCGCGCAGGATGAAGCGGCGCTCGCGAAGATCACGGCGGCCCGTGAGCGCGCGCTCAAGGGCGAAGACTTCGCGACGCTGGTGGCCGAGTTCTCCGAGTCCGGCTCCAAGGCCAATGGTGGCCTGATCGGACCGATCAACCTCAATGAGCTCGCCGACGCGCTGCGCGACCGGCTCCAGCCTCTCACGACCGGCGAGGTCGACCAGCCGATTCGGACGCCCAAGGGGTATCAACTCCTCAAGGTGGAATCGCGGTCTGATTCCTCAGTCGAGCCGTTTGAAAAAGTCCGCAATGACATCGGTAATCGCGTGGCGCAGTCGCGCGCGGCTGAATTGCGCGCCAAGTACCTCGACGGCATGCGTGGGCAGGCCCTGATCGAGTGGAAAGACGACGAGCTGAAGAAGTTGTACGAACAGTACATGGCGTCGCAGAAGAAGACGAACTGAGGTCCTGTGCACGGTCCCGACCCGTCGGCGGCGTGGTTCGCGATATGGACGCGATCGCGTCACGAACAAGTTGTCCGCCAGCAACTCGAACAAAAGGGTTTCGACGTCTTTCTGCCCACCGTGATGAAGTGGAGCCGGTGGAAGGACCGTAAGAAGCAGGTCGAGTGGCCGTTGTTTCCGGGTTATTGCTTCGCCAAGTTCGCACTCGACCAGCGTGTGTCCGTGCTCAAATGCACCGGCGCCGTCAACATCGTCGGCTTCAACAACGTCCCTGCGCCGATTCCTGAAGAGGAACTCTCCGGGATTCGGCAGTTGGTCGAATCCGACCTTCAGTACGACCCCTGCCCCCTGATTCATGAAGGCGACAAGGTTGAAGTCACGCACGGGCCACTCAAGGGTGTCGTCGGCAAACTTGTGCGCAAGGGTTCACACGCGCGGCTGATCCTCTCGGTGGATCTCATCGGCCAGGGCGTCTCGGTCGAAGTCGATGCTGCCGACGTCAGGAGATACTAGGGTCCGGGGTCCAGGGTACGTAGGGCCGCCTGGTCTTGAGGCGGCCGTGGCATGTAGGGCCGCCTGAACTTGAGGCGGCCAGCAAGAGTTCTTTATGGCAATCAAAATCGGCAACGTCACCCTCACGCATCCTGTCGCGATGGCGCCCATGGCCGGGATGACGGATACCGCGTTTCGCCGGTTGGTGAAACGACAGGGCGGGTGTGGCCTTGTGGTGACCGAGATGGTCAGCTCCGAGGGGCTCGTGCGCGGCATCGACCGCACGCTGGAGTACGCGGAGTACACGGAAGAAGAGCGGCCCGTCTCCATTCAAATTTTCGGCGGCGATCCGGTGAAGATGGCGGATGCTGCGCAAATTGTGGAAGGCATGGGCGCGGACATCGTCGACATCAACATGGGATGTCCGGTGCCGAAGATCGCCAAACATCACGCCGGGTGCAGCCTGATGCGGGAGCCCGAACACGCGGCGAACATCATCAGCGCGATGGCGAAGGCCGTGAAAATCCCAGTCACCGTGAAGATGCGCGCGGGGTGGAACGAACACGAAATCAATGCGCCGACGCTCGCGCGGATGGCGCAGGATGCCGGCGCCGCGGCGGTTGCGGTGCACGGTCGCACGGCGGCGCAGTCATACACCGGCGAATCCGACTGGGACCTGATCGCCCGCGTGGCCAAAGGGCTCACGATTCCGGTGTTGGGCTCGGGTGACTGTGTCGAGCCTGACCATGTGGTGTCGCGACTGCGGTCGTCGAACGTGGGCGCTGTTCTGGTGGGCCGCGGTGCGCTGCGGAATCCGTGGATCTTCAAACAGGCGGCCGAGGCGGCCGCCGGCAAAGTACCTTCAGAGATTCCGCTCGAAGAACGCGGCCAGTTCCTGTTCGACTACATGCAACTGTTGCTCGACGAGCGTGTGGACGAAGCAGACGGCTTCCGCCACCACGCGCCAGGCCAGTCAAGCGGCCCGCCTCCTGAAGCGCGCGGCCGCGAGCGCTGGGTCATCAACAAACTGCGTGCGCTCGGGGCCTGGTACACCAAGGGCCTCGATGGTGGCGCGCAACTGCGCGTGGCGATCAACTCAGCGAAATCAATCCCTGAGCTGCGCGATCTACTGGCGTCGTTTTTTCTGCTGCAGCGCGCTTAGAGTTCTTCACCATGGCCCTCCATGGTGAAGAACCCTCCGCGCCTCCGCGTCTCCCTGTGAATCGTGCTTAGTCCGCGAACGGATCACCCTTCGGCCGCACTCGCTTGGGCGGTGCCGCAGGTGCGTCGACGCGAGGTGCTCGCGGTGCGCGCGGCTCGCTGGGCGCTTCCCCGTTGCCGGCGATCAAGTTCCGTTTGAACTTGGCGCGCTTCTGATCGCGGGTGAGTTTAAACCGCGCGCGCGGATCCTTGTGTTCGCCGCCAGGCCGCCAGTCCTTGCCGCGGCGCGGCTCGGCGCCGGGTTCACGGCGAGGCCGCTTTTCGCGCGCCGCCGTGGCCGCAAGTTTCAGAGCCGCCTGCGCGGCGTCAGGAGACTCCCACACCTTGCCGCGCTCGAACCACCGCAGCTTGACCGTCGGTTGTGTGCGCTGCAACTGCTTGAACGCCGGGACGAGGTCCTCCCGTTCACGCGCACGGAAGGACGTGGGCACGTCGCCGACAAGAATGACCCAGCAGCGGTGTGGGGTGGCCATGGTGTTACTGTCGCTCCAGTCTCTTGAGTTTCTCGATCAACGTCGTGCGCTTGATGTGCAGCAGGTTTGCCGCCAGACGTTTGTTGCCGCCACTTTGTTCGAGCGCGCGACGAATCAGATTCCGTTCAAAGTCTCCGACCAACTGGTCGAACTCAACCCCCGACTCCCCCATCGGCACTTCGTCGGCCGATGCGACTACGGGCCTCGATCGCATTTCCAGAGGGAGGTCGTCGACTTCGATCTGGGCGCGACCCGGAGACAACGCAAACGCGCGCTCCATGACATTCTCCAACTGACGCACATTCCCCGGCCAGCCGAACGCCATGAGGGCCTGCTGCGCGTCCTGTGCCAGTGTGACACGTCCGCGGGACGGCATCGCGTGACTCAGACGATCGAGAAAGTGCTGGGCCAACAGGGGGATATCCGCACGCCGGTCACGAAGTGCGGGCACATGCACCGGGATGACATTCAGGCGATAAAACAAGTCTTCGCGGAACGTGCCGGCGTGCACCATCTGCTGAAGGTCGGAGTTGGTCGCCGCAATGACGCGCACATCCACCTTGATGGTCTGTGAATCCCCCACCCGCTCAAACTCCCGTTCCTGGAGGACGCGGAGCAGCTTCACTTGCAATGAGGGACTCATCGTCCCAACTTCATCGAGAAACAATGTGCCGCGATGCGCCTGTTCGACGCGGCCCTGCCGGTTCGCGATCGCGCCTGTGAACGCGCCACGCACATGGCCGAAGAGTTCGGCTTCAAGAAGTGTCTCGGGAATCGCGCTGCAGTTGATCGCCACAAAGCGCTGCATGCGCCGGGGACTCGCGTCGTGAATCGCCCGTGCCGCCAGTTCCTTGCCGGTGCCGGTCTCGCCGGTCACGAGCACCGTACTTGTTGTGGCGGCCACGGTCTCGAGTAACTCAAGCAGCTTCAGAATGACCGGCGTCTGGCCGATGATGCCGCCGAGGTGATACCGCCCTCGGAGTTGCTCCCGCAGATAGGCGTTCTCCGCGCGGAGCCGGCGTTTCTCCACGGCCGTCTGGAGCACGTGGACGAGCTCCTCGAACTGAAACGGCTTGGTGATGAATCCTTCCGCCCCGAGCCGAGTCACTTCAACGGCTTCCTTCACCGTACCGAACCCGGTTATCACCACGGCAATGATGTCCGGGTACCGAGTGAATGCTTCGTCAAGCACCTGACGGCCGTCGACACCAGGCAGGCGCAGGTCCGTCAACAGAATGTCGAATGCGAAGCCACTGAGTCGTTCGAGCGCTTCTTCACCGGTGGCGGCCTGCGCCACGCGGTATCCCTGCTCGGAGAGGCGTTCGGCCACAACCTCCCGATAGGCCGCCTCGTCTTCAACGAGCAGCAGGTGCAGGGGGGCCGGATTTTCTGTGGACATCAGTGACTGTGCCGGTATCTTGACACCGCACTACAGTTCCACTCAAGGCCCGCCGATAGTCCCGGGCGTATGCCTGAACGGAAGACGGTGTCCATTCCCCGTGCGTGCGACGTGGTCGGTGTCAGTCGGCGGACCATCTACAACTGGATCTCAAGTGGCAAGGTGCAGTACGTCCGCACGGCCGGCGGCTCCGTCCGCATCTTCGAAGACACGCTGTGGAGGGACGCCCAGCCACCCGTGGATCCCCCCTTTGATCTGCACAAGAGCGCGTAGGTGTTCGCCATGACAACCCCGCCCCTCACGTCGCGGGCAGACCAGGACCTGACGCGGCTGTTCCACTCGCTGAACAACCACCTGGGCATCATCCTGGCCAACGCGGAACTCCTGGAACACCGGCTCGCCGACGAGCAGCATCGCGCCCGCGCCGGCCAACTGGTCGCCAGTGCCCTGGACGCCATCCAGGCATCCAACCAGATTCGTCAGCTCGCCGCGACTCCAAAAGACAGCTAAGCGTCAATATATTGGCACACTGACCGCCAAATACGTCAATATATTGACCACTTTCTCACGCTTCGGCACACTGTTGCACACGCCTTCACTGAGGCTTTAGGCCAAGCAACTAACTGCGCATAAAGCACTTAGCACCGCATCATCCCATCCACCCACCCGCCTATCCGCCCACCCGTGCGGTCTGGCACCCATGTTGCTCAATCAGAGAGTGCGCCGGTATCGGACCGGCGGCTTTTGGGAGGCTTCATGGCACACGCGCAACTGGAAGGGCATCAGCACGAACGGGTCGTCGCGACCCTGCCCTTTGTCGAATCCCTCGCTCGCCGGATGGCTTCGACGATGCCCCATTCGATTGATGTGTCGGACCTTGTGCAGGACGGCGTCATTGGTCTGATGGACGCTGCGCACCGGTTTGATGCGTCCCGCGGCATCAAGTTCGAAACGTTCGCTGAACGACGCGTCCGTGGCGCGATGATCGACGCCCTCCGGCGCGACGCCTGGCCACGTGGTGTGCGACGCGTCCGTCGAGAACTTGAGGCTGCGCGCGAATCCCTGCGCCGCGAACTCGGTGCGGAGCCGACACTGGCCGACCTCGCCAAACGTGTCGGCACGGACGAAGGTCGACTCGAGCGCACCATCCTCCGCATCAGCACGATCGAATCCACGTCGCCGCTCGCCAATCTGGAGTCGGTGGACACGGCGTCACTGCCGGCGGTGCTGGTGCCGAGCGAACCGCCTGCACCCGACCGCGAGTACGAGCAGCAGGAACTGCGCGTGCGCATCCGCGAGGCCATGGCTACCCTTCCGGCGCGCGAACGCAAACTGATCAGTCTGTACTATTTCCGTGGCGCCACAATGAAGCAGATCGGCCAGGAGCTCGGCGTGAACGAATCGCGCGTCTCCCAGTTGCACGCCCGCGCCATGTCGCGGCTGCGCAAAACCATGACACCGCAGCCGCAGGGTGAGGTCGTCCCGTTCAAATCGCGCGCGGTGGCGTGATCTAACGGATCAGCTCTCGCGCGGTGCGCACGAGATCACGCAACCGGAACGGCTTCGCGAGCCAGCGGCACCCGCTGCGCTCGAGGAACTGCTCGGCTTCGGTGCCGGCCACATCCCCAGTCACAAACAACAGTCGCCGCGTGAGCGCAGGCGCCGTCGACGCGAGATGGTGAAAAAACGCCATCCCGTCCACACGCGGCATCTTCAGGTCACACACAATCACGTCGTAGGCGCGTGACTGCGTCCGTTCGATCGCCTCTTCGCCGTCATTGGCGCGGTCCACTTCAAACCCCGCATCACGCAGGGCGTCGGCCACAGCCTCACCCAGTGCCAATTCGTCTTCCACCACGAGCGCGCGTGTGCCCACAGGCACTGTCTCGAGAGTTGCCGCTGACGGCGCCGCCGCAACCGGCCGCACACCGGTTCCTCCTGATGGGAGCTCCAGCACAAACGCGGCTCCCCCGCCGGCTGGCGACGACACGGAAATCCGCCCGCCGTGCTCCTGCGCAATGGCGTACGCGACCGTCAACCCGAGGCCCGTCCCCTTCCCGACGGCTTTTGTAGTGAAAAACGGATCAAAGATTTTCTGCTGCACCTCGTCAGGCACACCAGGGCCGTCATCGCTCACCTCGAGGAAGACGGCGTCGCGATCCGGCTCATGCCACGACCGCAACACCATCAGGCCGCGCCCATGTGCGCCCAGCATCGCGTGTTCCGCGTTGATGACGAGATTGAGCAGCACCTGCTGAATCTGATGCGGATCCGCAAACACCGGCGGCAATCCCGCCGCCAGCGCTTCGACAATGACGACGTTGGAGACACGTTGTTCGTAGGCTCTCAACGCGAGCGTGTCGCGGACGACCTGATTCACATCCACCATCGTGCGCGTCGTGTGGCGCTTGCGGGCAAACGTCTGCAGGTTGCGGACGATACGGGCGGCGCGTTCGGCGGCGTTGTGAATGGCGTCGATGTCGCGACGTGTGGGGTCATCGTGGCGGCGGCCGGCGAGCCGCTCGGCGCACGCAAGAATGGTGGCGAGCGGATTGTTCAACTCGTGGGCGACGCCGGACATGGTCTGTCCGAGCGCGGCGAGTTTTTCCGCTTGCGAGAGTTGGTGGAAGACATCGCGTGCCTGATCCTCAAGCTTCTTGCGCTCGGTGACATCCCGCATGACCGCTTCAACCCGCAACACGGAGCGATCGGGAGCGACCCCCTCGGCCCGAACGGTGACTTCAATCCAGCAGCCGGTGCCGTCGGCGCGCCGGAGGCGAAGGAGGTGGTCGTGAGCTGCGCCATCGCGGCGGAGCAGCGTCAGGAAATCCTCACGCGCCTGGGCGTCCACAAAACGCTCAGGATCAAACGGACGGACATCGGCCGCGTCGAGGGTCTCGTCCCAGCCGAAGATCAGACGCAGGAATGGGTTGGCCGCGAGGGTCGCGGAGTCACCCGGCCCGACAAGTCCGATGTACAGACCTGCGTGCAGTCCGCGAAACAGATTCAGAAATGCGTCGTTGCCGAGTGTGCCGGGCACGGGAATCCCGCTTACACCTTACCATCTCGATTACACTCCCAGAACGATGTTTGCGACACGAGCACTTGAAGGGCAGACCGCCATCATCACGGGTGGTGGCACAGGGATTGGTCTGGCGATTGCCGGGGCGCTTGGGCAGATGGGAGCGAATCTGGTGATTGCCAGCCGCAACCCGGAAAATCTTGCGCGCGGCGCGGCCACGCTCACAGCCGCGGGGCACACCGTGGCAACGGCCCAGGTGGACGTGCGTGTGCCCGAGCAGGTAGACGCCATGGTCGAGACCGCCGTAGCGAGATTTGGTGGTGTGGATATCCTGGTCAACAACGCCGCCGGCAATTTCATCGCGCGCGCCGAAGACCTGTCGCCCAACGGATGGAACGCGGTGATCGGGATTGTGCTCAACGGCAGTTTTTATTGCTCGCGCGCCGTCGGCCGGCACCTGATCGCGCGCACGTCCGGAGGGTCGATCGTGTCGATCCTGGCGAACTACGTCTGGACGGGGAGCGCAGGCACGATTCACTCCGCAGCCGCCAAAGCGGGCGTGATGTCGATGACGCAGACGCTGGCGGCGGAGTGGGCCGGTCACGGCATTCGCGTCAACGCCGTCGCACCAGGGCCCATTGAATCACCCGGAGCGGCGAAGCAGTTGTGGGATTCGCCGGAGGCCGTGAAGCGGATCACCGACATGGTGCCGTTCAAGCGCTGGGGCAAGCCCGACGACGTAGCCAACGTGGTGGCGTTTCTCGTGTCCCCGTACGCGAGCTACATCACTGGCGACATTCTCACGGTTGACGGCGGTGCCTGGCTCGGACGCGGGACCTTCGGCTTTACGACGGAGCAGCAGTGATGCAGACGTTGCCGCGAATCTCGGCGCTGACAGGGTCTTCATCCGGATGGGGGTTTTATCTGTGCGCGCGCAAGGAGGTGCGCACGGGCAAGAGCGGCGCGTACCTCGCGGTCGTGCTGCAGGACATCTCCGGTGAGATCAAGGCGAAGGTGTTCCAGGACGTGGACACCATGCGCGAGGAATTCGAGGCGGGAGAGTTCGTCAAGATTCAGGCGCGCGGGAACCTGTTCAACCAACGACTGGAACTGGTGCTCGACCGGATCCGCCGTGTTGATCCCTTGCGGGACGCCCTTGACGGCTTCCGGGAAGAAGACTGTATTCCGTGTGCTCCGCGACCCCTCGATGAGATGTGGCAGGAGCTGCAGGCGCACATAGCGTCGGTGCAGTCACCCCATGTGCGCGAACTGCTCGTGCGCATCGTCTCCGCGCACGGCGATCGGTTGCGCATCTGGCCAGCCGCACAGGCAGTGCATCACGCCTACCGTGGTGGACTCCTTGAACACATCCTCAAGATTCTCGAGGGGGTCACGTTTCTTGCCGGCGCGTACGGCGCCAACCGTGATGTGCTGGTCGCCGGCGCAATCCTGCACGACATCGGCAAACTCCAGGAGTTGTCGTACGGTGTGACGACCGACTACTCCGTGGAAGGCAACCTCGTTGGGCACATTACACTCGGTGCTCAGCTTGTGCGAGAGACAGGGCGCGCCATTCCGGATGTTCCCGCCGACGTGCTCGTGCAGATCGAACACCTCGTGTTGTCGCACCACGGCCAGCGAGCGCTCGGGTCGCCGGTCGAACCGATGACGGTGGAGGCGTTCATCCTCGCCGCCATCGACGACCTGGATGCCAAGATCCACCAGGTGCGCAAACACATCGACGCAGACGACACCGACGGCCCCTTCACAGCCTTCCATCGCCGGCTCGAGCGGGTGCTCTACAAGCCCTAGCCGGACCTGAAGGTCCGGCCTCCATTCCCTCGGAGCACAAGGGCTTTAGCCCTTGTGTGTCCCAGGGGCTAAAGCCCCTGGGCTCCATAATAATTTTCAACTTTGAGCATTAGGACCAAACAAAATTCTACTCAGACGCGTAATAATGAAATAATACGCCTGTGTCTGACCTCAAAGACCCCACCGACGTCAAGATTTTGACCCTTCTCCAGGAGAACGGCCGCGTGTCCCAGGTGGATATCGCGAAGGCTGTGGGCCTGGCGCCGTCCGCGGTGCTCGAGCGGCTTCGGAAGCTGGAATCCCGGCAGGTCATCCGTGGTTATACGGCGCTCGTGAATCCGCACAGCGCGGGGTATCCGCTTCTTGCGTTTGTGTCGGTCCGCACGAACGAGGTCGGCGGGGAAGAGGATCAGGTCGGCGACGCGCTCGCGCGGGTGCCGGGGGTGCTCGAAGTGCACCACGTGGCGGGTGAAGACTGCTTCCTGATCAAGATTCGCGCGCGTGATACCGAGCATCTCGGAGACCTCCTGAAGACGGGCATCGGTCGCGTGAAGGGCGTCCGTTCGACGCGCACGACCATCGTGCTGGGCACGCACAAGGACACCACGCACCTGCCCCTGGAGACGGCTGAGATCGCCGGACAGGCATGAGCCCCGTCGTTCGACGCAACGCGTGGATCGCGTTCATCGCGGTCTGTGTGATCTGGGGCACCACGTACCTCGCCATCAAGGTGGCGCTCGAAACGATTCCTCCGTTTCTGATGGGCGGCATCCGCTATGTCATCGCCGGAACCGTGCTGGGCGGCATTCTGGTCGCGCGTGGCGAAAAGCTGCCGCCACTGACGGAGTGGGGAAGTCTCGCGTGGCTCGGGTTCCTGATGATCGGTCTCGGCAACGGCGGGGTGAACTGGGCCGAGCAGTATCTGGCCAGCGGGATTGCCGCAGTTGTCATCGCCACCTCGCCGTTCTGGATGGTGGCGGTCGACGCGATGCTCCCCGGCGGCGAAAAGTTTTCGACACGGAAGATCATCGGTCTGTCGATCGGTTTCGGCGGCATCGTGTTGCTGGTGTGGCCCGACATCACGCTTGCCGGCGCTGACGGCCGGATGGTCCTCCTCGGCATCCTCGCGTTGCAGATCGCCTGTGCCGGATGGGCGGTCGCATCGTCTTACACCAAGCGACATGCGATGTCGCGCAACGTGCTGGTCATCGCCGCGGTGCAGATGTTCTTCGGAGGTCTGTTCATGACCCTGGTCGGAACCACGACGGGCGAGTGGTCCACCATCAGTTTTAATCCCCGGACGACATCCGCGCTGTTGTATCTGATTGTCGCCGGCTCCCTCGTCGCGTTTGCCGCCTATTCCTACGCCCTGCGGCATCTGCCCATCACGACCGTCTCGCTCTACACGTATGTGAATCCCGTGATTGCCGTGGCGCTCGGCACGCTCCTCCTGGGGGAACCCTTCCGCCTTTCGATGGTGGTCGCCGCCGGTATCATCGTCGTGGGCATGCTGGTCGTCCGCTCGCGTTGAGGAGTATTCTTATGGGCGCATGAGCGCCCAGCGTTTTCGCATCCTCACCCTCAACAACATCTCGCCGGTCGGCCTTGCGCGTCTCGCTGCTGCGCGCTACGAGACCGGAGCCACACTCGCGGATCCGGACGCCATTCTTGTGCGGTCGGCGGATCTCAACGCTGTCCCAATCGCCGACAGCGTGAAGGCAATCGGACGCGCCGGCAGCGGCACCAACAACATTCCGGTTGCTGCCATGACGACGCGCGGTGTGCCTGTGTTCAACGCGCCGGGCGCCAATGCGAATGCCGTGAAGGAACTTGTCATTGCCGGTCTCATCATGGCGTCGCGTTCGATTGGTCCCGGCTGGTTGTTCGCGCGCGGACTCGAGGGCGACGATGCGACGCTGCACAAGGCGGTGGAAGCCGGCAAGAAGGCATTTGCCGGCATTGAGTTGTCGGGCCGGACGCTGGCGGTCTTTGGTCTTGGAGCCATCGGCGCGCGGGTGGCCAATGCCGGTGTGGCGTTGGGCATGCATGTCGTCGGGTTTGATCCGGCGTTGCCGGCCGATTCCCCGTGGCCGATGGACGGCCGGGTGGTGCGGGAAACGTCGGCAGAGGCGTTGTTTACGGCGGCCGACTACGTGACCCTGCACATGCCGCTGGTGCCGGCGACCCGCGGTTTCATCAATGCCGAGCGGCTGCAGACGATGACGCCTGGTGCGGTGCTGGTGAACTTCGCGCGTGAAGGGATCGTGGATGAGCCTGCGGTGGTCGCCGCACTCGACTCCGGATCGCTGCGCGCCTATGTCAGCGACTTTCCGACGGCGGCCACGGCGCGTCATCCGAAGTGTGTGACGCTGCCGCACCTTGGCGCGTCCACGGTGGAGGCCGAGGACAACTGCGCGGTGATGGTGGCCGATCAGGTGCGTGATTTTCTTGAACGCGGCGATGTGCGCAATTCGGTGAACTTCCCGACCGTGGTCGGTGCCGGCGAGTTCTCGCATCGGACGATCTGTGCCGGGGCGGGGACGCCGACGGCCGCCGCCGTGGCTGCGGTGCTTGATGCAGCCAGCATCAGCGTCAGTGCGTCCACCATCGCGTCGCGGAACAACCTGACGTATGCAGTGCTGGACACGCCGGAGAAACTACCGGACGTCGTCGCCGATCAACTGCGGCGGCTCGACGGCATTGCGATGGTGCGGGTGATTCGGTGACTACCGCGGCCCGAGCGCGAACGTCATGGTGCCGTTGAGCACACGTTCGCCGTTGACGGTTGCCGTGCCGCTGAGCACCCCCATCCGGCTTCGCAGCCGCTTCACGACGGCTTCGATACGGACGACATCACCGGGGTGGACCGGTCGCCGATAGCGGACGCGATCGATCCCCATGAAGAAGATCAGCTTGTCGAGGTTTTCCGGCTTCGACAGAATCATGATGGCTCCGACCTGGGCGACGGCTTCCGTCAGCAGCGTGGGGGGCAGTGCGGGGCGCTCGCCCGGGGTGTTGGACAGCGAGGCTTCATTCTGCGAGATGTTTTTGATGCCCACGATCCGGACATCCGGCTCGAAGTCAACGATCCGGTCCACCAGCAGGAATGGATACCGATGAGGGAGAATCCGCTCAATGGCGGCGTAGTCGAGGGGCAGCGTCGGGTCAGTCATTGCAGAGCCAACTAAGTATAATGGGTTCCGACTTGATCGAACGATCCTCCAGCCATCTCTCGGTCGGGTCTCACGAGCGCGACATCCTGCTGACCCTGTTCGATCTGGGCCGCCAGGTGGCCTCCGTCATCGAACTGGAGGAGCTGCTCCAGAAGATTCCCGAGCTCATCGGCCGTCTGATCCCGTTTGACGCCTTTGCGGTGTACCTCGTTGACGAAAAGCGCGGGGAACTCCGGATCGCCTACGCGGTCGGCTACCCCGACACGACGCACTACCATCCCAGAATCACCGACGGCATCGTCGGGCACGTCATCACCAACCAGGAAGCCGTGGTGGTGGGCGACATCTCCCTTGAGCCCAACTACGTCGAGGTGGTCCCGGGCATGGCGTCGACGCTGGCTGTGCCGTTGGTGCACAAGAACAAACCCATCGGCGCCCTGAACGTGCTCAGCCGTGCCCGGGACATGTACTCGGAGCGTGATGCCGCGATTCTGCGCCAGTTTGGTGCGCATGTGGCGTTGGCGCTGGTGAACGCGCGGCTGTTTGAGCAGCAGCGGCTGGATGCGGAGGCGTTCGAAACACTCGCCGAGATCGGCCGCGATGTCGCAGCGCTGATGGACCTGGACGAACTGCTGGCGCGCATTGCCCAACTGGCTCGACGGGTGGTGGACTACCGCACGTTCGGCATTCTGCTGCTCAACGCCGACACACAGGAACTGGAGATCAAGGTCGCCGTGCAGTTTGGCGATCGGGTTGAGCTGCCTAAGGTGCCGATGGGGCAGGGCATCGTGGGGTATGCGGCGCTGCATCGGGAGCCGTTGCTGGTGCCGGATGTCTCGAAGGATCCCCGCTACATCAAGGTTGTGGAGGACGTTCGATCGGAACTGGCTGTACCGATGTTGCTCAAGGATCACTGCGTCGGTGTGTTCGATCTGGAGAGTCCTGAACTCGACGCGTTCTCGAAGCGCGATGTTGAAATTCTGACGCTACTTGCGAGTCAGGCGGCGGTGGCAATCGAAAACGCCCGTCTCTACAAGGAAGTCACCACCACCGAAGCGCGTCTGGACAAGGAACTCAAGTTTGCGCGCAGGGTGCTGGCGGCACTGCTGCCGACCAAACTGCCAAAACGGCTCAAGGGCGTGGATGCGGCCGCGTCATTCTCTTCGGCCCGCGAACTCGGGGGCGACTTCTACGACTACCTCGTGCCTGAGTCGAACACGCTGATCGTTGCGCTGGGTGACGTGTCCGGCAAGGGAGTGCCCGCCGCGCTGTATAGCGTGTTTGCCGGTGAGCTGGTGCGGGGCCGCACCTTCAGGCGTCGTTACGTCCCTGAACGGTCGTCGCCTGCGGCGGTGTTGATGTCGATCAACACGATTCTGCACGAGCGCCAGCTCGAGGAGTACTACTGCACGCTCTGTTATTCGATCTTCGATCTCAAGCGCCGCACCGTCACCTTGTCGAACTCCGGCGTTCCGTATCCGGTGCGCGCCACGGGCGCGACGTGCGCGCTTGTCGACGCCCGTGGGGTGCCGCTGGGGTCGTTCCCCGGGATGTCGTACGACGAAGTGTCGTTTCCCCTGGCGTCCGACGACGTCTGGGTGTTCTGCTCGGATGGCGTCAGTGAAGCGATGAACCGGCGAGGTGAGGAATTCGGTTCGACGCGTCTGTGCGACGTCGTGGCGCATACCCGCCATCTCACCGCGAAGGAAATCGTGCACTCGATTGTTGAAGCGGTCGACGCGCATCGGGCCGGGTTCGCGCCAAATGATGACACTACGGTCGTGGTGCTGAAGTTCACCCTGCCGGCCGTCGTGTAAGAAGCCGCCCGGGCATCAGCCCACGTGCCATAGGGTGATTGCGATGCCAGCGCCTGCCTGTCGTTACGATAGGACACACCCCATGTGACGCCGGGCGGCTTCGCGGTGATGTAATCAAGATGCGTGCCGTACCGCACCGCCGGTAATTCCCAACAATTCAGGTTCGAAACATCTGGATGTGGCCGCTAATCCGGCCAGCGGTCCCTGGCTCATCGATCTCTTCTTGAGCCATCCATCGGCGGCTGGATCGCCTGGCGCTACAGAGCGTCTGCGGTCGGGGGTGCGTCCAGCGCGTCAGCGGCGGCACCGGCGGCTTTCGTCGGCAGCGGCGTGATCACCGCGGCGAGCTGCGCGGCAATGACGCGCGCCAGCGGCAGTGTGGAACCATCGGCGGCGGAGCCTGACACTTCGGCAGCCAGCACACCGACACACCCTGAGGTGCCGAGGAGCGGCACAGCAATCGCCCCGGAGCCTTCGGCGGACGCGGCGGGCACCACCTGCGGCTGCAGGGTGCGGCAGGCCACCGACGTCACGTTGTCGGCGCCGACCGTCAGCGTGCCCAGCCGCGCGATCATGCGCTCGGAATACCCATGCGCCAACGATGGAAGGAGCGTCTCACGGGCATCATCGATCACCCACAACACGACACCCTTGGCGCCGATGGCCGTCGCCGTCCGCGACAGCAGGGCTGGCAGGTCGCGTCCATCCAGCAACCGCGCCAGATCAACGCATACATCCGCTACCTCGGTCATGCCTGGAACTTCGGCACTTCGCGACTTCGGCACCTCTGGACCCTTGGACTCCTGGACCCTGGACCCTTGGACCCTGGACCCTTTGGGAACGGCGATCAGCACCAGCAGGAGCACGGCCGCGCCGCCGACCAGACCGGCCTGATACTTCCGGATGGTCGCCGCCTCTTGGCGGTTGGCCTGGATCTCCGCGTCCCGCACGGTCGCGATGTCGGTGGTCAGGCGGTCGAGAATCTCGAGGCTTTCCACAAAGATCACGTCCGACGCCAGCAGCCGCTGGTCGTTCCAGACGTAGTTGCGCGCCCGACGATCGGAGATACGAAGGGAATCGAGCCTGGAGTGCGCGGCGGCGAGCGGCGTCACCGCGTCGGGAAGTCCGGCGACCTGTCGCTCCGACAACACGGCTTCGATTCGAGCCACCAGGTCGTCGACGCGCGACATCCAGAAATCGGCGCCCTGGCCTGCCGCGACATAGCCGGCCTGCGCCGTGCGCACGTCCGCGACGGTCCGTTCCAGCGACGCGACCTGGCGTTCAAGTCGATCTTCGTTTGTGTGGATCGCGGCAGCGGTTTGTTCGAACTGCCATGTCTGATACGCGGTGCCGCCAACGAGCAGCAATCCCAGGAGAACGGGAACAGCACCACGCAGACTCTGCATGGGACGCTACTATAACACCGCCACCCATGAAGCCGACCCGCATTGGCGTGATCATCAACCCGATTTCAGGGAGACGAGGCAGTCACGCCGGAGAGGCGGATCGCCGTCGCGCGTTTATCGCGCAACAGACGACCGCTGCCGGCGTCACCGCCGACATCAGGATGACCGAGGCCCAGGGACACGCGCGCGTGCTGGCGCAGGAGTGCGTCGCATCGGGCTGCCAGGTTGTCGTCGCCATGGGCGGTGATGGCACAGTGAACGAGGTGGCGCAGGGACTGCTTGGGTCGGATGCGCCGCTGGGCATTGTGCCGTGCGGGTCCGGGGATGGCTTGGCGCTCGGACTGAAACTGCCGACGTCATGGCAGCACGCCCTGCAGGTCGCGATGAGAGGCACGACCTCGCGGATGGACGTGGGGTACGTGAATGACCGGCTCTTTCTGAACGTGGCGGGGATCGGATTCGACGCGGCGGTCGGGCAGCTCTTTGCGACGCGCAAGACGCGTGGGGCGCTGGGATATGTCTCGAAGAGTTTCAGTCTGGTCTGGTCGTATGAGGCTCTCCACTACGAGCTGGAGTGCGGCGACGAATGGCGCTCGGGCCGGAAGTTTCTGATCGGATTTGCCAACGCGCCGGAGTACGGCAACGGGGCAGTGCTCGCGCCTGATGCGGACATCCGTGATGGTCTGCTGGACGTGCTGATTGCGGATGGCGGGTCGCCGCTGGGGCAGATTTGGCGCGCGCGCCGCCTGTTCTGGAATCGTCGTGCACAGGCCGAGGGGCTGGAGCGCCTCCGGACCAGGACGGCGCGCGTCACCGGCGACCGGATGGTCGCCCATGTGGATGGCGAAGTGTTTGAGGCGAGCGGCGCCCTGGATGTCAGGGTGGTGCCGCTCGCGTTGGCTATACGGGTTTCAGCGGGATGACGTCCGCGCGAGGCAGTGGTCCGAAGTCGTCGCCGAACTTGATGGGCGGCAGATCCTGGAACATCGTGTCCCACTTGCCGCGCTCCATCGGGTTTGACGCCTGCATGTATTGACGCGCCGAGACCGGCCGCGAAAACGCGAGATCCGCCAGCGCGCTGTATCCGGGGGTCGACCCACATTCCGAGGCAATCGCCTGACGCACGGCCGCCGCTGTGGTCTGGGCCACCGTGGCACCGAAGGCCACGGCCACCTTCGAGAGAATCTGCCAGTCTTCGGCCGCGTCCCCCGGAGGCGTGATGACGCGTGACGCCGGCTGCACATGGCCGGTCGCGTTGGTGAACGTGACGTCCTTCTCGACGAATGCACATCCCGGCAGCACGATGTCGGCGGCCTCTGTCAGCGCCGACTTCAGCACGCCCTGCACGATCAGCGTGGCGATCTTGCCGGACTGCTTCGCCGCAAGGATCCACTCGGTGTCGCCGACCGAACCGTCCGGGCCTGGGTCGATCACATACAGGAGCTTCACGGCGCCGGTGTCGACTGCCGCGCGCAGGCCGCTGACATCCGTCGCGCTGTCGGTGGCGCCGAGTTTGAATCCGAGGTCCTTGGCGCCACGCAGGTTGGGTGCATCCACCGCAGGAATCGGGAACTGCGTGTTCGCCGGCTGCGGCTTCGGGCGATGACGCCAGCTGAAGGTGACGCCACCGGTAAGGCCGGCGAACTGCTTGAGGACGTAGAGCTCCTCGAGCGATGCGTGACCGGAGACCAGCACGCGCGCGTGTGACGCGCCGGCGGCATCCACGGCAGCCTTGACGGCCACCAGCGCCTCATCCCACGGCGTCGCATCGGACCCTCGCGACGAACGGACGTGCGGCTGGAGCAGGCGGCGATCACTTTCGACCCAGTGGTAGTCGAAGCGGCCGATGTCACACATCCAGTACTGATTGATGTCTTCGTTGAAGCGCGGCGTCAATCGCACGAGGCGTGCGCCCTTGGCCCATTCGGGTTTGGCCTTGATCCATGCCGTGGTGTTGCAGCCCTTTTCGCAGCCGGTGCAGATCGTATCCACGGCCATCGGGTTGTCCCACGGCCGAGACTTGAAGCGGTAGTCACGCGTCGTGATGGCGCCGACCGGGCACACATCCATCAGGTTGCCCGAGAGCAACGAGACGACGCCCTTCTCCTCGAACGTGGCAATTTCACTGTGCACGCCGCGCTGGAACACGCCAATCTGCGCGTCGCCGTCCACTTCCTTCATGAACCGCTCGCAGCGCGTGCACATGATGCAGCGGTTGCGGTTGAGCATGAGCGTCGGGCCGAAGTCGACGTCGGCCTTGACGCCTTCGCCGTCGAACACACGCCGCGGGAATTCCATGCGGCTGCGCTCGGGACCGTACGAGTAGGCGTAGTCCTGCAGCGGGCATTCGCCGCCCTTGTCACACACCGGGCAATCCAGCGGGTGATTCACCAGCAGGAACTCGAACACGCTGGCGCGCGCGGCTTCCACCTCGGGTGAATTGGTCGTCACGACCATGCCGTCAGCGCAGGCCGTCGAACACGACGTCTGCAATTTCGGCATCTTCTCGATTTTGACGATGCACACCCGGCAGGATCCATCGACCTGGAGCCCGGGGTGATAGCAGTAGTACGGCACGTGGCCGCCACTGGCATGAATCGCTTCGAGGACCGACTTACCCTTGGGAACCGTGACCGACTGGCCGTCGATCGTCAGCGTGACCGTTTCCATAGCCCTTGGATTCTATCTCAGCGACGGACGGTCACCAGGCTCAGGTCGTCCCGCGTGTCCACCTGTCTGACCGGGCCTCTGGCAGGAATCCGGAGCTCATGGGTCGCCGACGTGACCGCCAGCTGCACCGTCTCCGACCGGCCGTTGGCACACTGGACCGTGACGGTCAGGGGGAAGTCGAACGTGTCGCCGGGCCTGAGGCAGCCGGAATCCGAGAATCCAGCGGCCAAGAAACCGGCCTGTCGTTCGCTGTCATCAGATCAGTCCCGCCTTTGAAGAAACGGGTGTCGTCCCGGAAACGTTCAATGGCCCTGAGCCTGCTGCCAGTCTGCCGCCAGCACGCTTACCGGATTCGGTAGAGATGGCTGTCGCCGTCCGACCTGATCCTGACGGCACCGTGTTGTTCAAGCCACACGGTGTAGAGCTCCCGGCGCGTGGACACAAACGCGTGCTCGTGCACCAGTGCGTGGGTCGCGCGACTGGCGACCAGTCCGCGCCAGGCGGCCTCCGGGTCGTGTCTCACCATCATGAAGACCCCGGCCTGCGTCCGTTGACGATCAGGAAAAAATCCAGAGAAACCGTTCACAAGCGACCGGCGGTGATACCCCGCGTAAAACTGCGCGTGCAAGTCCCAAGGCACCGCGCCGAAGGGGAATTCGATGAGGACCACCGGTCCAGGCTCGTCGCGCAGGTATTTGTAGATCGGGGGAATGTCGTCCCCCGTGTGCAGCACTCGTGGCGGCAGTTCAACGCCCTCGGCCCATAACCGCGTGTTGGTCTTGAATGCGCCTGGCCACGATTCGCCGAGGATGAGCAGGCCGGCGATCACGATCACACCGGGCGCCATCTTCGGTCGCCACCGCCACAGGGCCGCCGCGCCATACCCAACGAGTCCGGCGAGGAACAGCGCGACGAGCATCAGGTATCGCGCCGGCACACGGACGCCGTCAAATCCCGGGACCCAGGCCACCAGCCAGGCGTACGGGCCTGGTCCGATGACCGTGCCTCCCGAGGTGATCTGCGGACCCAGTGCGAGCACCGCTGCCACCAGGGCACTCACCGCGAAGTAGCCCACAAGCGGCCGTGGCCCCAGCGGTGAACGCGGCGAAGAGCGGCGCTCGTTGACGATGCCCGCGAATACTCCGAGGAGCGCGAGTAGCAGAATCGTCACGCCCGGGAATCCTTCGCCCTCCGGCTTGTTAAAGGCCGGCAGACGTTGCCCCCAGAACCACAGGGTTTCCGCGGGTGTCACGAAGGCATGGGTATCTGCGGAGAAGAGCGCAATCTCCGCCTCGGTTCTCACGCCGACGCCAATGTGGGTGCGAACCTCGAAGTACGGCCGCAGGAAAGGAAACGTGAATGCGAGTGCAACGACGCCGGCGACCACCCACGTGCGCCACAACCGCCACTCACGCACAAGCCCGCGCGAGACCATTTCGTAGACAACGTACAGGCCCACAAACGGCGCAAAAAACAGCAGGTAGTAGCCGCACGAGAGGTTCTGCACGACCAGCGCCACAGTGCCGCCGATCAACGGACGCCGCTCTCGCGTGTCGAAGTGCCGGCGAAAGCCGTAGATCACAAACGGCATCCACTGTGCGGAGAGCACCTGCAGGTGGGGAAACCGCGCGACACGATACGGCGCAAACGCGAATGCCAATCCGGCGACGAATCCTGCAACCGGGCTGCCGGTCAATTCGCGGACCAGCAGAAACATCCCGAGCCCGGACAACACAAACGTCGAGAGGAACAACAGGTTGTATGCGAGCACCACGTTGTCTGTGGCGGCAAGGATCGGCAGCGCCTGTACCATCTGCGGCACCAGGTGTTCGGAAAACGCGACGGTGAGACGCTCCGGATAAAAGATGTTGCCGTGCCAGAACCGGTTCAGCGCGGAAAAATCGCCGGACAGAAAGGCCAGCACCTGGCCGCCGGTCCACAACAGCACCCAACTGTTGAAAAGTGAATCGCCCATGTCCCAGGCGATTTCGGATCCGATGACCGTGGCGAGTGGCCACGTGAAGACAAGAGCGACCAGCAGGTAGGCACCGGCCGCCAGGTAGCTGGCCCGCCGTGTCATTCGCGCGGAGACCAGCGCGCGTACCGCAGGATGGTCCACGCAGCCTGAACGGCGTCCATGAATCCGATCTTCTTGCCTTCGGCGTACGTCCGCCCGTGGTACGAAATCGGAATTTCGTAGATGCGCGCACGCAGCCTCGCGACCTTGCACGTCATCTCGGGTTCGATCCCGAAACGTCTGGACCGCAGGTCCAGCCGTGACGCGACCTGCCGCGTGAATGCCTTGTAGCAGGTCTCCATGTCGGTGAGGTTCAGGTCCGTGATCGCGTTTGACAACAGCGTCAGTAGTCTGTTGCCCACCGAGTGCCAGAAGTACAACACGCGCTGGCCGTGCGGGGATCCAAGGAAGCGGGATCCGTAGACCACGTCGGCGTCCCCCCGGAGGATCGGCCCCAGCAGGTTTGGATACTCGGCTGGGTCGTACTCCAGATCCGCGTCCTGAATCAGCAGGATGTCCCCGGTTGCCTTACGGAAACCACGCGCCACCGCCGCGCCCTTGCCCTGGTTGGGTGCCTGTGTAAACACCCGGATGCCATCCCGGCCATCCATCGTCTTCAGAATGTCCGCCGTGCCATCCGACGAGGCATCATCGACGATGACGATCTCCTTGGTGATGCCTGGCAGATCGACTGCCAGCACTCGCTTGACGATCTCCTCGATGGTCCGCCTCTCGTTGTAGGCGGGCATGATGATCGAGAGTTTCACACGAGATACCCGGCGGTGAAGGTGGCGATGTCGTCGTAGATCGTGCTGAGCACGTCTGGCTGAGCCAGGAACACGACACGGAAGAAGCCCTGCTCAGTCGGCAGACCAAAACCTGAACCGTAGACGCAGAGGATGCCGGTTGCGCGCAGCAGGGCGAGGACGTAGTCCTCGTCAGTCTTGCCCGCCGGCAGTTCCACCTTGGGCATCGCGTAAAACGCGGCGCGCGGGGCTACGCATGAGATGCCGGGTATCTGGTTCAGGCGATCAACCGTCAGCCGTGAGCGCAGGGCGAGTTCGCGCACAAACGTCTGCTGGTGAGAGCGATCACCGGTGAGCGCGGCGTGAATTGCGTACTGCATCGGTCCGGTGCTGCACAGCCGGCCGTCGGCCAGTTTCTTGATCGCCGCTAGCACGTCGTCGAGCATCGGCGATCGTCCGACGGTGAGCCAGCCGGCGCGCCAGCCCGGGGCGACATAGGCCTTTGAGAGGGATGAGAAGGAAAGAATGGGTGCGTCAGGCGCAAGACTGCCGAGCAGAGGCGACGGACCTTCAAACGCGAGGTCGCCGTAGACTTCGTCCGCAAGAATCGGGACGCCCGAGCGTTCTGCCAGATTGATCAGCGCCCGCCGCGTGGCGTCGGGATAGATCGCGCCGGTCGGATTGTTGGGGTCGATGATGACGATGGCTCTGGTCAGCGGCGTGATTTTGGCCGCGATGTCATCGATGTCCGGCTGCCAGTGCTTCTCGTGGTCCGTGCGATAAAACACGGCCTTCGCTCCGAGTTTGGCGAGCACCGCGGTGTAGAGCGGATAGGTCGGCGTGGGCACGAGCACTTCGTCGCCCGCGTCCGCCAGCGCCCCGAGTGCGAGTTCGATCCCTTCCGAGGTGCCGGCCGTGAGGATCACGCGATCGACCCCGACCGGCATCCCGCGGTGTTCGTATTCGGCCGCCACGGCTTCGCGCGCAGGTGTGACGCCGACCGACGGCGTGTAGCCGTTGTGTCCGTCGCGCATCGCGCGTTCAACGGCCTCAATCAAGTGGGGCGGCGTGTGAAAACCAAAAGGAATCGGATCCCCGATGTTCAGATACCGGACAGTGGTGCCCGCAGCCTCAACTTTCCGGGCTTCGGCGACGACGTTTCGAATGGCGTATGTGAAGCCGTGAATACGTGCGGCAACCCGCACCGGCGCCTGCATCAGCATGGGGGTGATCCTACCCGAACACCGACCGCGATGGGCACATTGGGTCTACAGGCCGGGTCTGGCCAAGCCGACAAGATCTCCATGATCCGTTATCGAAATCTTGTCCTGACGCTGGCTCTGTGTCTGCTCGTGCCGGCCGCAGCGGTTGCACAGCCCAGCGTCGGCATTGGTCCGAGGCTGAGCCTTGTCCGGGGTGACTTGTCCACGGACACGCCGTCAACGCGATTGATTGGCGGGACTGTGCGCATGCGTTCATCCCGGCTGACGTCCCTTGAGTTGTCGATGGACTATCGCGTGACCCGCAATGATGACCGCACCGAGCGGGTGCGCGAAACGCCGATGCAGGCGTCGATCCTCCTCATGCCGATTCGCGCGGCGATTGCGCCTTACGCTCTCGGGGGCGTCGGCCTCTACTCACAAAAAGTCGACACCCTGGGTCCGTCCGTTGACGGTGGACCGCAAGAGGTCATCGACAGTGAGCTGTCGCGCAAGATCGGCTGGCACGCCGGGTTCGGGGCCGAGCTCAAGCTGAGCAGCCGCGCGGCGGTGTTTGTGGACTACCGGTACCAGTTCGTAAAGTTCACCAAGTCTGAAGATCCCGAGACGGGCACCAATATCCCCTACGTCGGCCGCGTCAACTTCTCCCACCAGGGATCGATGTGGACCAGCGGCGTGGCGTTTTATTTCTGAAAGAGCCGCTCACAGGGAGGCGCTGAGGCACGGAGTCTCTTTGAATCTTTACCTCCGCGTCTCCGCGTCTCCCTGCAAGACCTACGCTTTCGCGAGTTTCTCCATTGCCCCAATGAACGTATCGACCTCGTCGAGTGTGGTGTAGACGTTCGGGGTCACGCGCACGCCAGCGTACTCGGGGTTGTCGGCGGGTCCGACGACGATGGGCGTGACGATGATGCGGTGGTCGGCCCAGAGTTTGGAGGCGATGTCGCCGGGTTTCATGCCGGCGATGCCGACGGTGCCGATCGCGCATGAGAGCGCCGGGTCGAGGCTGGTGTGCAGCTGGATGCGCGAGTTGGTCTTGAGGCGTTCGGCCCAGCGTGCCTTGAGGTAGCGCAGTCGCGCCGCTTTGCGTTCGATGCCGATGCCGCGATGGAACACGAGCGCTTCGGCGATCGCGTTGTGATTGGCGGCCGGGTGTGTGCCGATCTCCTCGAACTTGCGGATGTTGTTGTTCATGCCGACCGGTGGCGGTTGCAACGCCCAGGTCTTCTCGATGCGATCGGGGCGCACGTAGAGGAGTCCTGTGCCGATCGGTGCGAGCAGCCACTTGTGCAGGCTCGAGCCGTAGTAGTCGCAATCGAAGTCGGTGATGTTGAACGGAAAGTGCGCGTAGGCGTGTGCGCCGTCCACAATCGTCAGGATGCCGCGTTTGCGCGCCAGGTCGCAGATCTCGCGCGCCGGAAAGATGTGCCCTGTGAGATTGGTGATGTGGCAGAAGTGGATCACCTTTGTTGCCGGTGTGATCGCACGTTCGAAGCGCTGTACGAGATCGGCCTGTGACGGCGGCACGGGGAACGGAATCTTTGTGAGCTTGATGCCTTCGCGGTTGACGCGCTGCTCCCAGGTTTGCAACATCCGGCCGTAGTCCTGGTTGGTGGTCAGCACTTCGTCGCCGGGTTTGAGGTCGATGCCCAGCTGTGCGGTTTGCAGCGATTCGCTCGCGTTGCGCGTGATCGCGATCGTCGCCGGATCGGCGCCGATGTCGCGCGCGAGTTCCCGGCGGACGCTCTCGATGTTCGGCTCGAGCACCTGCCACATGTGGTACACGGGCGACTGATTCGAGATGTCGAGATACCGCTTGAATGCCTCGTGCACGACGCGCGGGCTGGGGCACACGCCGCCGTTGTTCAGATTGATGATCGTGCGGTCGAGTGTGAAGCCGGCCTGAATCTCGCGCCAGAGATCCTCGTCGCGGGCGACATCCTGTGGTGAACGGCCGACCTGTGCCGCGCTGGCTTCAAGCACCCGCGGCAGGGCGGTGAGGTTGTAGCTGGCGAGGGCCAGACCGGTGGCCTGGGTCGATCGGTGCAGGAATTGACGTCGGCTCAACATAGGGAGGCCCAATCTTTCGCCCCAAAACACGCGAATCATAGCCCGGAAGGTGGCACAATAGCCCGACAAAAGGGGACAGCGTGAACGGACTTAGCCTGATGGCGCTTCGGCTGGTTCTTGCCGTCGTGTTCATCGCCCACGGCGCACATCGACTGTTTGGCCTGTTTGCAGGTCCGGCCATTGGTGTTGGCGGTCCGGAGGCGACCGCCCAAATCTTCGCCACAATGGGCCTTGAGCCTAACTTCCCATTGGCCGTTCTCGCCGGCGGTCTGGCCTTGGTCGGCGGGGTTCTGCTGGCAATCGGGCGGTTCACCCGAATCGCCGCTCCCATCCTTGCCCTGATGACTCTGATTGCCGTGTGGAAGACGCAGTGGCAGTGGGGATTCTTCCTGAACTGGGTGGCCGCTCCCGACCGTGGCCAGGGCATGGAGTTCAGCGTGGTGGTCATCGGAGCGCTGGTCTGTCTGGCGCTGACCGGCGCCGGCGACTGGTCCATTGACGGCAGGCGGGCCCACAGTGCGGCAGCACGGTCGGCGGGGCGGGCACGGCTCAGAGGCAAAATCTAGCCGTGGTGCTGACTGCTGAGTGCTCGGTGCTTGGTGCTGGTGCCGGGTGCCCGGTGCTGGGTGCTCCGTGCAACTGACAAACAAAGTCGCGCTCGTCATTGGGGGCGCGCGGATGGGGGAGGCAGTCGCGCGTGCGCTGGCCGGGCGTGGGGCGGACGTTGCGCTGTCGTACAGGAGTTCCCGGGACGCGGCTGACGTGGCTGCGGATGCCGTGCGTGCCGCAGGGCGACGCGCGATGACGATTCACTGCGACGTCACCGCAGACGTGCCGGTCATCGAGGCCGTCATGCAGCAGGTGGTTGACACGCTGGGCCGGTTGGATGTGCTTGTGATGATGGCGTCCCGGTACGCGTCGGCACCCTTCACCGGACTCACGACGTGGGAGGTCGAGCGCACGCTGGGCGTCGACATGCGCGGGACGTTTGTGTGCGCGTGCGCCGCGGTGCCTCACATGCGCACCGTGGGCGGCGGCCGCATCATCACGTTTGGTGACTGGACGGCAGCCAGCGGGCGGCCACGCTACAAGGGCTACGCCGGGTATTACATCGCCAAGTCCGGCGTGAAGGCAGTCACCGAAGCGCTGGCCCTCGAACTGGCGGACGACAACATCCTCATCAACAGCATCGCGCCTGGACCAGTGGTTCCGCCTGACGACATGTCCGCCGACACACGCGCCCGCGTCGAAGCGGCAACGCCGGTGGGGCGATGGGGCGGCGCCGAGGCGATTGCGCAGGCAGTGATCACCCTGGCTGAGACCGACTTCATGACCGGTGAAACCATCCGCGTGGATGGCGGTCGTCATCTGAGCTGACACTGGTCGTGGATCCCGCGATCGTTCTCGCCGTCGCCTTTCTCGTGGCTGCGATCCTCTATTCGTCAGTGGGGCACGCCGGCGCGTCCGGCTATCTCGCGGCGATGTCGTTCCTGGCGATGCCAACGCCGATGATGCGTCCGACGGCGCTGGTGCTGAATCTGCTTGTGGCGTCGATTGCGACGTGGCGATTCAGACGCGCCGGACTGTTCTCCTGGCAACTCTTCTGGCCGTTTGCTCTCGGGTCAATTCCACTGGCGTTTCTCGGTGGTGCGATTACGTTGCCCGGTCACTGGTATCGCACGCTCGTCGGTCTGGTGCTGTGGACCGCGGCGGTACGCCTCTGGCTCGATTTGAAAGCCGACACGCCGACCCCGCCACGAGTGGGCGTCGCCATCGCGACCGGTGCCGCGATCGGATTTCTGGCTGGTCTCACCGGCACGGGCGGCGGAATCTTTCTGAGTCCGATCCTGTTGTTCATGGGGTGGGCCGCCACACGCGAGACGGGCGGCGTCGCCGCCGCGTTCATCCTGGTGAACTCGCTGGCGGGCCTTGCCGGGAATCCCGGCAGTCTCGAACATCTTCCCGGTCAGATGCCGCTCTGGGCTGCTGCGGCCGTCGTGGGCGGCGTGATCGGATCGGAACTCGGCAGTCGTCGGCTCGGCACACCGATGTTCCGCCGGCTCCTTGGCGTGGTGCTGCTTGTCGCCGGCGCGAAGCTGGTCTTCAGCTGACGAACGCGCGCTCCATCGACTCGAGCGCGCCTTCAATCTCGACCCTGTCGCGCGCGAAGCAGAAGCGCAGGAATCCTTCGCCCCGTGCGCCGAAGTCCACGCCCGGCACCGACCCGATCCGCGCCTTCTTGATCAGGAACTCGGTCATCGCCCACGACTGGGATTCAGGGGCGTTGGGCAGCGGGGATGTCCACGAAGGGTCGATCCTCACGAACGCATAAAAGGCGCCCGACGGACGGACGCCGGTCAGCAGGCCGTTGGACGCCTTCGGCAACTTCTCGTAGAAGATGTCGCGACGTGCGGCAATCTCGCGGCGGAAGCCCTCGATCGCGTCCTGCGGACCCTGCAACGCGCCGACCGCTCCATATTGCCCAAGCGACGACACGTTGGACGTCGTGCAGAAGACCACCTTCTTCGCCCGTTCCCGAATCACCGGGTCCTTGATCGCAAGATAGCCGAGCCGGAGTCCGGTCACCGCGTACGTCTTGCTGAGGGTGTAGAGCGGAATCGTCCGGTCGTACAGGCCCGGCCACGACGCGATGCTCAGGTGTTCGCGACCATCAAACAGGAAGTCCTCATACGCCTCGTCGGAAAATACCCACAGGTTCTGTTCCGTCACCAGCGTCGCCAGAGCCTCAAGGTCTTCGCGCGTGAGCACCCCACCTGTGGGATTACACGGCGTGTTGATCACAATCGCCTTGGTCCGTGGAGTGATGAGTCTCGCAATCTCCGCGATGTCCGGCCGCCAGCCGCGCTCCTCATGCAGCGGATAGGGCACCGCCACCGCCTGGGCGGCGAGGATGTTGCTCACGGTCGGCGGCCACGCCGGATCGGGCATCAGCACTTCGTCGCCCGGTTCCAGCAGCGCCAGGCACGCAATGTACTGCGCGTGAATGCCGCCGTTGGTCACCATGACCTCGTCCGCGCTGCCGATGGGGATGCCGTTCTTTGTGCGCATCTTCTCCACCAGCAAATCCAGCAGCGGCGGGATGCCGGTCGTCTGCACGTAGTGCGTCCGGTTGTCCGCGATCGCCTTGCGCAGCGCCTCCTTCACCGTCTCAGGCGCATCAAAACTGACGTCACCCTGATCGAGCCGGAACGGCTTGTCGACCGAATACATCATGTCGCGAATGCGGATGATGCCGGAGAAGGGGACGGAGTCGAGAAATTGAGCCATTCAGGAGATGATAACTGTGATGCCGCATCCGAAACATGCGAACGCTGATCACGAGGTGCTGGACCTGATCCGCGAACGATGGAGCCCCAGGGCGTACGACAGCTCACGACGGGTGTCGCCCGCGGATCTGTGGCGGCTGTTCGAAGCCGCCCGCTGGGCGCCCTCGTCGCGCAACGAACAGCCGTGGCGCTTCATTGCGGTGGACCGCGCAGACCATCCCGACGTCTTCGAGGCCCTGGTATCGACGTTGACTGCGGGCAATCAGGCGTGGGCCCCCATGGCACCCGTGTTCATCATCGTCGCCGCGAAGCTGACCATTGGACCGTCGGCCGACCCCAACCGGCACGCCCTCTACGACACCGGTCAGGCGGTCGCGTATCTCACGGTGCAGGCGCAGTCGCAGGGGTTGGCGGCGCGGCAGATGGAAGGATTTGATCGGGTGCGCGCAGCGGAGATCTGCCAGGTGCCCGCCGACTTCGATCTTGCAGCGATCATCGCGCTGGGTTATCCGGGATCCCCTGAGTTGTTGCCCAATGAAAAACACCGGCAGAGCGAAACCACCCCGCGCACCCGGCGCGTCGCCGCCGAGTTTGTGTACTCGGGTGTGTGGGGCCGTACGTAGGGCACGCTGGGTTGCAGCGTGCCTGCTGGCCCGCATGTAGGGCACGCTGGGTTGTAGCGTGCCTGCTGGCCCGCATGTAGGGCACGCTGGGTTGTAGCGTGCCATTGGCCCGCATGTAGGGCACGCTGGGTTGTAGCGTGCCATTGGCCCGCTGAAGTTCAGCGGGCCCTACACGAGATCCAAGATCCGCTGCAGCACCCGTGCGGTGCCCTGGATCGGCAGGTTCGACAGATAGAGATGCCGCGCGCCGGCCTTACGCAACTCGCGAAGCGACCGTGCGCAGATTTCTTCCGGCGAGTCACCCGCCTCAAATTCCTTTGTCAGCGCCTCTGCGGGCACCGTCAGGAACTGCTGCAGAACTGACAGGGTCCTGGGATTTGCACTGCGGTAATAAAACACACCAAAAATCCCGGGCGTCGTCACACCGGCCGCCTGTTGTGCAGTAAGGAAGGCGTCGATTTTCGGCAGGTCGTGGTGCGAGACGACCTGCGTCAGGAACAACTCGCCCGTGAAGTGCGGGTCACTGAGATAACGCACCTGCGTGACCGGGTTCTGGTGGGGATTGGCCCAGCCGCCCAGCGCAAGTTCCGGCACGTGCGCCCGGATGTCCTGGCGCAGTTGCCACGCGTGTTCGACGCAACGAGCCGGCCCCACGGACTTGTCACCGCCAAGCACCACCAGCGACGGAAACCCCTCATGCAGGGCCCGCTCTGCGTACGACAAACAGTACTCACGCGTGTGTTTGGTCGTCAGGAACGGAATGACGTGGCTGCGTGGCACGTCAGTGCCGAGGTTGTTCACCAGATGACGCAGGTTGTTTTCTTCGCGCGCCCCGACCGCGCTGTCAGTCAGATACACAAACAACCCCTGCCGCACGAGGCCCCGCACGGCGTGGTAGGTGTCAATCCACGCGTCCATGCCCGCGGCGGCGTTCAGTTCCGCACGAGGGGGACGGAGTTCGACGGAGAGCAGATTGGATGTTGTGGCCAGAGCTTCCAGGAGGGGGTTTGTCATCGGTGCGCGCGTGCACCAAGTATAGACTTGCTGGTGAATGGCCACTGCGATGGCAACCTTGCGAACGTTGCCTGTGGAAACGCTCGCACCCCACCCGACCCCGATTGATCGCCTGCGACGACTTGAGGCGGCGCTCGGCCCGAGCAGCCCCGCGCTCTTCATGAAGCGCGATGACCTGTTGTCCTTCGCCATGGGGGGCAACAAGGTGCGGAAACTGCAGACCGTGCTGGCCGCCGCCAGGGCCGCTGGAGCCGACACCCTCATCACCTGCGGCGGCCTCCAGTCGAACCACTGCCGCGTCACCGCCGCCGCGGGAGCGGCACTGGGGCTCCGCGTTGTGCTGGTCGTCAACGGTGCGGAACAGGCCAGACCGACAGGCAATGCCCTGCTGGACCGGCTTTTCGGCGCCGAGATTCGGCACGTCGACTCCCGTGAAGCCCGCGCCACGACCATGCTGCGCGTGGCGGAAGACCTGGAGAACGAACGACGGCGTCCGTTCCTGATTCCCCTTGGGGCCTCAACACCGCTCGGCGCTGCCGGCTTCGCTCGCGGCGTCGAGGAAGTTCTCACCGCAGGTATTTCCCCCACCACAATCGTGCACTCGTCGTCATCCGGCGGCACCCAGGCCGGCCTGATTGCCGGGTGCGCGTTGTTCGGGATCACGTCCCGCGTGGTTGGGATCAGTGCCGACGAGTCCCGCGAAGGACTTACCGCAATCGTCCGCCGCCTCCTCGGCGATCTGGCTGCACTCGTTAGTGCATCCGCTGCGGGGATTGGTCTGGAACAGGAGATCGACGTTGACGATTCGTTCGTCGGCGAGGGCTACGGGATTCCCACGGACGCGTCGACTGGGGCGCTTGAACTCCTCGCGCGCACCGAGGGCATCGTGCTGGACCCCGTGTACACCGCCAAAGCCATGGCTGGGCTCATCGCGCGCGTGCGCGCCGGTTCGTTTACCCCCGATGACCGCGTGTTGTTCTGGCACACGGGCGGACAGGCAGGACTTTTTGCATGAAACTCACATTCCTTGGTGCCGCGCGCACCGTCACCGGATCAAAACATCTGCTCGACGCCGGTGGGGTTCGTGTCCTCGTGGACTGCGGCATGTTCCAGGGCCTCAAGTCGCTGCGCGAACGCAACTGGGAACCGTTCCCCGTGCCCCCGCGATCGATCGATGTGGTCGTGCTCACACATGCACATCTTGATCACTGCGGCATGTTGCCGCGACTCGTCGCCCAGGGATTCACCGGTCGCATCTTCTGCACAGGCGGCACTCAGGAACTGGCGCGCATCGTGATGGAAGACGCCGCGCGACTGCAGGAAGAAGACGCGGAACGTGCCAACCGCAAGGGCTACACGAAGCACAAGCCCGCCCTGGCGCTGTTCACCGAAAACGATGCGGCTCGCGCGATCCTCCAACTGCAGCCCGTGGGCTACGACCGCCCCGTGCCAATCGCCCCTGGGGTCGAGCTCGAGTTTCTCAACGCCGGCCACCTGCTCGGGTCCGCATACGCTCGAATCACGGTGGCCTCGGAGGGCAAGACGGTCCTGTTTGGTGGCGACCTCGGCAGGCACGGTCGTCCGGTACTTCCGGATCCTGTGCCGCCACCCGACGCCGATGTGGTGCTGGTCGAGTCGACCTACGGCGATCGCGCGCACGACCCGGATGACGATGGCGTGAAGCTGGCGCAGATTATCAGCGAGACGATTGCGAAGAAGGGGAAGGTGGTCATCCCCGCATTCGCCCTCGGGCGCGTGGAGGAGTTGCTGTACTGGGTACGCCGGCTTGAAGAGCGCAAGGCCATCCCTGAAGTGCCGGTGTACGTGGATAGTCCGATGGCGGTGGAAGTGCTCGCAGAGTACCGGGATCGCCTCCACGAGCTGGATGAAGGGCTCCGCAACTTCATGACCGCGCGGCTGCGTGTGATCTCGACGATTGCCGAGTCGCGCAAGGTGCAGGAGGACGATCGGCCCAGCATCATCATTTCGTCGAGCGGCATGGCGACAGGCGGGCGCGTGTTGCACCACCTGCGCCGGCTGCTTCCGGATGAGCGGAATACCGTGCTGTTCGCCGGCTACCAGGCCGAGGGCACTCGCGGGCGACTGTTGAAGGATGGGGCGACTATGACGAGGATTCATGGGGAGGAAGTCCCCGTGCGTGCGCGCATAGAGACGATCGACTCCATTTCGGCGCACGCCGATCGACACGAAGTCATGCGCTGGCTGAAGAGCTTCAAGAAAGCGCCGTCGTTGTTGTGTCTGGTGCACGGCGAACCCGGCCCCATGGACGCACTCAAGGCCACGGTGGAGTCTGAACTCAAGTGGACCGTGAAGACGCCGGGCCATCGCGAATCAATCGAGATTTGAACACGTTATGGATCGACAGTACCTGCTCGAACAAATTGACGAAGCCGCCGTGGTCCAGCTGTACGCGGACGGCTTTTCTGCGCTGCCGCTCAACGACAAGTTGCTCATCTGGCACCTGACACAAGCGGCGATCGCCGGCCGCGACATCTACTGGGATCAGCGGTATCGCCACAATCTCCGGATGCGCAGGCTCCTCGAATCCGTCGTGCGGGCCGGCCGGATCGATGCGTCGGCTTTTGATCCAGCGACGCTTGCCGAAATCCGTCGCTACACGAAGCTCTTCTGGATCAACACGGGGCCGTACAACAACCTGACCGCGCGCAAGTACGTGCTGAAGTGTTCGGAGGAGGCCTTCCTTGAGGCGCTGACGACTGCAGAGCGCATCAACGGAGCCCAGGGGCTTCAGCCCCTGGGTCACGCGCTCACATCCGCGTTCTTCGACGCCAGCTCCGAGCCCCTCGTGACCAACAAGTCCCCCGGAGACGGCAAAGACATCCTGCTCGAAAGCGCCAACAATATGTACTCCGGCGTCTCGATGGCCGACCTCGAAGGCTTCGAGGAGAAGTACGGGCTCAACTCGCGTCTCGTCAAGACCGAGCACGGACTGGTCGAAGAAGTGGCTCGGGTGAATGGCCTCTATGGCGACCACATTGCCCGCATCGTCACGCACCTGAATGACGCGCGGCTCTTTGCGACGCCGGCGATGCGGAAGGCGATTGACGCGCTGATGAAGTTCTACGAGACAGGCGAGGACGCCGATCGTGTGGCGTATGACATCGCATGGGTCGCGGACAAGGACTCACCGGTGGACACGATCAACGGGTTCATCGAGAACTACATGGATGCCCGCGGGATTAGGGGCGCGTGGGAAGCGCTTGTGTTCTACGTGAATCCCGCGAAGACCGAGAGCATCCATCGGTTGGCGCAATCCGCGCAGTGGTTCGAAGACCGCATGCCCTGGGAGGCGAAGTGGCGCCGTACGAGTGTGGTGGGTGTCACGGCGCGTGCCATCGATGTGGTGATGGAAACCGGGGACTCGGGTCCGGTCACGCCCATCGGAATCAACCTGCCGAACGACCAGTTGATCCGGGAGCGATACGGCAGCAAGTCCGTGTCGCTGGCCAACGTCAATGAGGCGTACGACAAGTCGCTGCCGCCTTCGTATCGCCAGGAATTCTGCTGGTCGCCTGAAGAAGTTGCGCGTGCCGAGAAGTGGGGGTCGCTGGCCAGCGAGGTCACAACCGCGATCCATGAAGTGTTGGGGCACGGCAGCGGCGTCGTCGAAGCGCACCTTGGTGGACGACCCGAAGCGGCGCTGAAGGAGCAGTACGCCGGTCTTGAAGAGACTCGCGCGGATCTAGTGGCACTGTACTTTGTGGGCGAACCGAAGATTGCGGAGATCGGCATGGTGCCCGCGGAGCATCAAGCAGAAATTGTGCAGGCCGAGTATGAAGCCTACGCGCGCAACGCGCTCGTGCAGCTCAGACGCATTCGTGAAGGCACAACGATTGAAGAAGACCACATGCGCAACCGCCAGGCGATCGTGCATTGGCTGATGGCGAATACGCGCGCGATCGAGTCCAGAACGAGAGACGGCAAGACCTATTACGTCATGGTGGACGCTGTGGCCTTCCATGAGGGCGTCGGCCGGCTGCTCGGCGAAGTGCAGCGCATCAAGTCCACCGGTGACTATCCGGCAGCGAAGGCGCTGTTTGAGACACACGGCATCCATTTCGATCCGGTGCTTCGCGACGAGATCGTGGCGCGCGTGCAGAAACTGAACCTGCCGTCGTATACCGGCTTCGTGCAACCGGAGCTCTCGCTGGTGCACGATGCCGCTGGCGCCGTGGTGGATGTCGCGATCTCGTATCCGCTCAGTCTGGAGGAGCAGATGCTGAAGTGGGGTGCTGGGTGCTGAGTGCACGGGACCGGGTGCGGGTGCTGGGTGCTATGTGCTTGGTGCTGGGTGCGCCGGCACTGCTCGCGCAGGGGCCGGATCCGGAGCCACGGGTTCGGGCTGAATTGGCCGCCGCGCGGGCGTTGTCGCCCGCAATGATCACAACGATTCAGCCGGTGATCGACCGCGCGTGGGCCGGCTTCGATGAAGCCGCAGCGATGGGCATGGTTGAATTTGCGTCGAGGTACTGGCGCCTTGCCGGGAATGCCGGTTATGACGCCACAATCGATCGCGTCCATGTGCGTCTGACGCCTTCGGCTGCCAATTGGATTGAAACTGCAGACGGCCCGAGTCCCGGCTGGGACCACACCGTCGGAACATTGACGCTGCTGCGGGATGGGCAGGCGCCACTCACAGTGTTGTCGAGGGAACGCGAACGTCTGGCGCTCGCGATCAATTCCTACTCGACCAATGGTCCGGTCGGGGCGCCCCTTGTGGATGTCGGACGCGGACAGGCGACTGACTTCGAAGGCAAGGACGTCAAAGGCGCGGTCGTCATCGGTGACGCCGACCTCGGTGGACTCTTCCGTCAGGCCGTGGTCCAACGTGGCGCCATCGGCGTGATCTCGACTTCGATCGCCAGCTACATCGCCAACGAGCCGGACATCCTGCAGTGGGGCAGCATCCCCCGCGATGCCGAGCGGAAGGCGTTCGGGTTCAAGGCCTCACGTCGCGCCAACGAGACGCTCCGGGCCGCGCTCAAGAGCGGACCACAGCGCGTTCGTGTGGAGGTCGCCAGCACGTTCGCTGAGAAACCTGAACGCACGCTGGTCCACGAAATTCGCGGCAGCACCTTGCCTGACGAACGGATCGTCATCGCCGCACACGTGCAGGAGCCGGGCGCCAACGACAACGCGTCCGGGGTGGCGACCCTGCAGGAACTCGCGCGGTCATTGACGCAGGGTGTCGAGTCCGGCGCGATTCCGAGACCTGCGCGGACGATCACGTTCCTCTGGTTGAACGAAATTAGCGGCAGCCGGGCGTGGTTGCAGCGCAACGCCACCAAGGTGCCGGGTGTGAAGTACATGTTCTCGATGGACATGACCGGCGAGGACATCGCGAAGACCGGTGGCAGCTTCCTGGTCGAACGATGGCCTGATCCAGGCGCGATCTGGACGCGGCCCTGGGATCCCAACTCCGAGTGGGGTCGCGGCAACGTCCGCAAGGAAAGCCTCAAGGGCGACCTCATCAACGACCTCCACCTCGCCGTCTGCGAACGCGTGGCCGCGAACACGGGCTGGGTCGTCAAGACCAACCCCTATGAGGGTGGCAGCGACCACACGGTCTTTGGCACCGCCGGCATTCCGTCGCTGCTGAACTGGCACTTCACCGACCGCTACTACCACACGAACATGGACACGGCCGACAAGACGAGCGCCGCAGAGATGCGCAACGTGGGTGTGGCCGTCGCTACGACCGCCTGGCTCCTGGCATCGTCTGATGAAGCACTGTCCATGGAAGTGGCTGAGCTCGTGGCCCGGGCCGGGCGTGCGCGGATTGCCGTCGAACTGCGGGATGGCCGGGCGCTGCCCGACCATGCGGACGCGCTGGCGGCATGGCGGACGTGGTCTGCGGAGGCCGTGCGCAGTGTGACGCGCCTCGTCACCGTGCCGGCATCGTCGCGCTTGAGCGAGCGACTCGAGGCGCTGGCTGCTCCTCTGCTGGCATCGGGGCCCGTGCGGTGAAACGCCTGGCGGCTACAGGGCCCCCTGAACTGCCGCTCGGAGTTAAGATGCGCGCCTATGAAGACACTGTGGCGTCGCGCTGCGTCGGTCCTGTTCACGCTTGTCGTCCCGCAAGCGGGCCCTTCGACGGCACCCATCCAAACCTGCGGCGCCGATGCCGTACTGGCGGAACCGCATCAACTGACGCGGGAGACCATCATCCTGGCTGCGGACCGTCGGCTGTTCAGCCCGTGCCGCGCCGGGGAGCATGGGCCGACACATCTCGAACAGCGCGACCTTGCGTTGCTCGATCAGGCTGCGGCTTCTCGAGACGTTGAGTTCCGGCGTCTCGCTGTGCAGGCCTTCGGCCGATTTGGCGCACCGGCCATGGCACCTCGCATCTTCAAGATGCTTGAGGACCCGTCGCCGCTCGTGCGCAAGGAAGCGGCGAACGCTGTCGGGCAAGCCTTGTCAGGCACCCGATCCGATCTGCGAGACGACGAACCACCGACCGCCGCCGACGTCACGATCGCACGCACGCGCCTGACCGATCGATTGACACTGGAGAAAGACGACGAAGTGGTGGCCGTCATCCTGGCGACGATTGGTCGGATGCGACATGACGCCACGGAACTCGCCGCCGTGGAGGATCTGTTGGTGGAGCAGGCAGCCGGATCCCCGAAACGCCTGGTCGGAGCGGCCAAGGGACTGGAGTCGTTTGCCAGAAGAAATCCCCGGCGTCCCCTCACCGAACCTGCCCGGGCACGGCTCCGGGATATCGCCGGACTCGGACGCACGTCCACAGGGCCCGCTGCAGAGACACTCGTCCAGTTGCGTCGACTGGCGCTGACCGCACTGCAGGTGGCGCGTGACACAGAGACGGAAACGATGCTCGAAGCGGCGACCGACCCGGACTGGCAGGTCCGCCGCATCGCCGCGCAGATGATGAATCCGGCGATCGACCGCCTGCGGCCATCGGTGATCGCGCTGATGAGTGATCCGCAGCCGCACGTGCGCATCGAAGCCGGACGCACGTTCGCGCGCGGCCTGCAGACGGTGCGCGATTGTGGTCCGCTCGTCACCGCGATGAACGACACCGCGACGCTCGTCAGCCTTCAGGCGATGGACGGCCTCGCAACGGGTTGTGGGGATTTGCCCGCGATCATCGCGGCAGTCACGCCTCTCGCGGATCAACTGGGAGATCCCACCCGCGCCTCCACATGGCATCGTCCCGCGCGCGCGTTGACGACCCTTGCGCGCCTGGCGCCGGCGGACGCCCAGAAACGTCTGCAGGCCGCGAGCACACACTCCGCGTGGCAGGTGCGCGCGACGGTCGCGACCGTCGCCGGTGTGGTGAATGACCCGGCCATCGCAGTGACGCTGGCGAAGGACTCGGAACCCAACGTCAGGACTGCCGCCATCGATGCGTTGGCGCGGCTGAAAAGTCCGGATCTGCCGGTCGCCGCGATCTCGGCGCTGCAGAGTGACGACCATCAGCTGGTCCGGAATGCCGCGCGTGCACTTGCCGCATCACAGCATCCGGATGTTGTGCCGGCGTTGTTCACGTCCCTCCGTCGCCTCTCCGCCCGCGGCTCGGACACCTCGCGAGACCCCCGCGTCGCCATCGTTGATCGCCTTGCCGAGTTGCTGGGACCAGGCCGGGTTGCGGAACTCGCGGAGTGGACGAGTGATTGGGATACCGCGGTGCGTGTCGCAGCGGTGCGTGCGTTTTCGACGGCCAAGGTGGATGTGCCCACGCGACCGCGGCAGTATCGGTATCCCTTGCAGCCGTCGGCGGCCGAGCTGCGGGATGCGCTGAGCGCGAGGCAGGCTGACATTGTGATGGCCGGCGGCGGCACAATCACGATTGCACTCCTGACTGCGGACGCCCCGATGACCGTGGCGCGATTTGTCAGCCGCGCCAGATCGGGTGCCTACAACGGCCTGACGTTCCACCGCGTCGTGCCCAACTTCGTCGTCCAGGGCCTGAGTCCCGGCGCCAACGAATACGTCGGTGACGACCGATTCATGCGTGATGATGTGGGACTCGAATCGCATACTCGGGGGGCCGTGGGCATCTCCACGCGCGGGTATGACACCGGGGACACCCAGATCTTCTTTGACCTGGTGGACGTCCCCAGGCTCGACCACGACTACACGGTGTTCGCCCGAATTGTGAGCGGCATCGAACACCTCGACGCCATTCTCGAAGGCGCCGTCGTCACAAGAGTGATTATCCGCTAATCTAAGGTTCATCCCCCGCGCCTTCCTGTAAATCCAGGCTGCTGCTAGCTCACCGCAGCTTCGAGCATTCTCACTGTGCCCGTGCTGGTGTCGATGCTTACGCGAGCGCCGACGGGCAGCGTCCACTGCGCGTGCCCGTGACCGATCATCGCGCCGCTCCAAGCGGGGACGCCGAGGGGAGCGATGTGGTCCTTGAAGATTTCCTCGGGTGTGAGCGACGCGAAGCCTTCGCCGGGTCCACATTCCGAACACGTGCCGAAGATGAAGCCTCGGATCTTCGGGAGGATGCCGGCCAGCTTCAGGGACGTCATCATGCGGTCGACGCGGTACCAGTCTTCGCCGACGTCCTCGAGGAACAGGATTGAATCGTCGAAGTTCGGGACGTACGGCGAACCAAGGATGGCAGTCAGCACCGTCAGGTTGCCGCCGAGCAGGCGTCCTGTCGCCTGACCTGGCGTGATCACGCGGATGCGGTTTTCGACCTGCGTCAGTACATTCCGGTCGCTCGTCGTTTTCGGGTTTTCGAACGTGACCGACTCCCCACCGAAGAGGATGCGGCGCACGTAATCGACTGAGAACCCGTCCCATCGACCACCCGCATTGGGGCCATGGAATGTGACAAGGCCCGTCCGTGCGTGAATGCCGTTGAGCAGTGCCGTGATGTCGCTGAAGCCCATCAGGATCTTCGGATTGCGGCGGATGACGTCGAAGTCGAGGAGCGGCAGCAATCGCGCTGTGCCCCAGCCTCCGCGGGTGGGGAGGATCGCTTTGATGTTGCGATCGCCGAAGAACCCGTTCAGGTCCGCCGCGCGGTCGGTGTCACGGCCGCCGAGTGACCCGTGGCGGTCGCGCACGTGCTGACCGATGGCCACCTTGAGACCGAGCCCTTCGAGGGATTCCCTGGCAATGTCGAGTTCCTCCTGCTGGTACGTGGCCGTGGCCGGGGTCACCAGTCCGACGGTGTCTCCAGGCTGCAGCCGAGCCGGCTTGAGCGGCGCTGGCGTCTGAAGAGGTGTGGCCGAAAACAGGCGGTCTGCCGCCGGTACAACAAACGGCAGGGTGGCGGAGGTCAGAAAGGTGCGGCGATGCATGACGCGTGAAAGAATAGACCCTATCCCCATGCGAAGTCGCCCCTGGTTTGCCCCCGTTGTCGCCACGGCGATCGTCGCCCTGTCGCTGGCGTGTGGGCTGCAGTCCTCGGTGTCCCAGGGCGGATGGCTGAGCCAGGGCCAGGTGATCGCTCCGGGCGTGACCTTCCACACCTCAACAGATTCATCGCTGGTCGACCCCGCGGGCCCGGTGCAGGTGTCGCTGCTGAAGCTTGATCCCCAGCGGGCGCGGCTGGCCAGCCTGCTGTCGAACGACCAGGTCATGTATGCCGAACCCGTGCTGGAAATGGCCACACGCGCGAAGGCCGTTGCGGCCGTGAACGCCGGGTTCTTCAACGTGAACAACGGGGAACCCGTCGGCCTGCTCAAGGTCGCCGGCGTGCTCGTCAGTGACACACCGGTCACCAAGGGCGCGGTCGGGATCTGGTCGCCGGTTGATGGCCGGACGGAACTGGCATTCGACCAGATCAGCGTGCGGGTGGACCTGCGCATCGGCGCTGACGATCAGGTGCAGGCCATGGGTGTTGACGGCGTGGACACCACACGCGCACGCGGCAAACTCATGCTGTATACGCCGAAGTATCACGCCGACACGGACACCGCCGACAATGGTGTCGAGTGGGTGCTGCGCGGGTCTCCCCTGACGGTCACTGACATCCGCACCGATGCCGGCAGCACACCCATTCCGCCGGACGGCTATGTGTTGTCGTACGGCGGCCTCGAACTTCCCGACGAACTCACACGGCTGCAACTCGGAACGCCCGTGGTGGTCGACACACATTGGACGACCGTGAATGGGCTGGACACGGGGCGTCTCAATACGGCCGATCACGTGGTGAATGGGGCGGGCCTGCTCCGCGTCCGTGGAAAGCAAATCACCACCTGGGACGCCGAGCGCCTGAGCGGACCCAACTTCGTGAACACGCGGCACCCGAGGACCATGGTCGGGGTGGACCGGCGCGGTGACATCTGGCTGGTCGTGGTGGACGGCCGGCAGGCCACGAGTGTCGGCATGGCGTTCAGTGACCTGCAACGGCTGGCGGACCGCCTCCAGTTGACCGATGCCCTCAATCTCGACGGCGGCGGGTCGTCCACCATGGTGGTGCAGGGAAAAGTCGTCAATCGCCCGTCGGATGCCAAGGGGCCCCGGGCGGTGAGTGACGCCATCGGGGTGACTGTCCGGTGAACGCGGCAGCCCACAGGGCCCTCGTAGTAAACTAGAGCAGCTTTTATCGATGATTTATTACGTCGCGCTCATTCGCGGTATCAACGTCGGCAAGGCCAAGCGGATTTCGATGGAGGACCTCAAGGCCCTCGTCGAGCGTCTCGGGTATGAGGACGTACGCACGGTGCTCAACACCGGCAACGTGGTCTTCAAGGGGAAAAAGGCCGCTGAGTGGACGATCGCGGCCCGCATCCAGGAAGCCCTCGAAACCCGGCACGGGTTCACCGCCAACACCCTGGTCTTGACCGCGACTGACCTCGACTCGATCATCCGGGAAAACCCCCTCAGTAAAGTCGCCACCGACCCTGCGAAGTTCCTCGTGGGCTTCGTGATGGATCAGAAGGTGCTCTTCGCAGCCCGCGCGCTCTCGACCGAGAACTGGGGCGACGAAAACCTCGCCGTGACCAACCGTGCCGCCTACGTCTGGAGCCCCGGCGGTGTGCTCGCCAGCAAGGCCCTCAAGGCCTTCGACGCTGTCGGCAAAGACCTCATCACCACCCGGAACTGGACCACAGTCCTCAAGATCCAGACCGCGACTCGCGTACGCGATTAACTCCGCTGCGCAGTTGGACGGCTGGGTGGTTGGGAAGCTCTAATCTGCCCGGAGTGTAATCGCGGGGTCGATCCGCGCGGCTCGGCGTGTGGGGTGCCACGTGGCCGCAACAGCAGCCACGACCACAGCCACAACCACCACCGCGTGCGTCATCGGATCGGTCGGCGCGACCCCAAACAACTGCGACTCGACCCATCGCCCCGCCACGCCCATCGAAGGTCGCGACCCACCGGCCCACCGCCGAGGGGCTCAGACACACCGAACCGTTCACGAAGCGCAAACTTGATCATGCCGACGACCTCGCGCAGCCACAGCGTCACGACACGCCGTGTCCCGCGCGCACGCGACGACTCAGTCGCCATCGCAAACACATCGCGCATCTCATCGCCATACGCGGCGCGACGATGGCGGGGGAGCAGACGGAGCAGGAGTCGATACAACATCAGCCCACCAGCCCATCCACCCAGCTACACATGGAAGTTCTTGGCCCTGGCCATGTAGACCAGGCGCGTGAGCCGTGCCGTCTCTTCCTGCGCGGCATCGCGGCCTGATCGGGTGAGTGTGTAGTAACGGCGCCTGGACTCGGCAGTCGGGGCATCGGGCGGCGCCGCCGCTTCAGCAATGAGACCCTGATCGGACAATCTGGCGAGCGCATCGTAAAGGGTGCTCGGCGTCAGATCCATCTGGCCCTCCGTTCGGTCCCGGATGTCCGTGATGATCGCGTACCCATGCCGCGGCCCTTCCGAAATGGTCAGCAATATCTGAAACACCTGCGGGGTCATCGTCTGTGCGCCAATGTCCGGATAACGGTATACCGTTGGACGGAATATGTCAACTGCGCGGATGGGCAGGTGGGTGGGTGGGCGGATGGTCGGCGCGCTTAAGTTCAGCGCGCCCTACGTACACAACCCAACCCAACCTCACCCAACCCCACCAAACCAACTCCTATAACTTTGTGTAAAATGCACCGACAGAAAATGTATAATTGTTCTACCGAGTGGAGTGTTCGTACATGACTGAAGGCACAAATCCTCTTTCTTTTCTTCCACTTACACCTCTTGCCTTCCTTGTACTTCTGGCGCTTGCCGATGAAGACAAACACGGCTACGGCATCATCAAGGAGGTGGAGGAGCGATCGGGTGGGCAAGTCACGCTCCGGACAGGAACCTTGTACACCTTGCTCCAGCGTCTGGTCGACGAGTCCCTGGTCGAAGAATCGCTGCCCTCAGCGGCCAGCCGTGGGGAAGACAGCCGTCGGCGGTATTACCGGCTGACTGCCCTGGGGGATGAGGTGCTTCGCGCCGAGGCCCGCAGGCTGGAAGCCCTGATCGGCGACGCCCGCCGGAAACACGTCCTGAGTGACACGACAGGCGCGTGATGTTCTAGCGCGCCACGGCCCGACTGATATCGGCGATCAGCGCATCGGAGACCTTGGAGTCCTGGATGCCGCGGACGAGTACGACCAGCACATAAGGCCGCGCGCCGTACACGATCCCGGCATCGTGGCGGATGCGGGTGATCGATCCGGTCTTGTGCGCGACCACGGTGCCAGGCGGCAAACCGGCAGGAATCCCCGTGCGAAACTGCTGGCGCTTGAGGATGTCGATCATGGCGGCCGATGCTGAGGCACTGACCGCCTGTCCGTTGGCGATGGCGTCAAACAGCGTCAGCAGGCTTCGCGCATCTGTCGTGTTGTTCTTGCCGGCATCAAACGCCTTCTGGTCCTCAACGCCTCGCAGCACCTGCATGCCGGAGGCGTTCATGCGATCAACGGTGGCCTGCACGTTCTTCGCGCCGAGATGTTCGATGAGGATGTTGGTCGCGAGATTACTGCTCACGGTGATCGCCGCCTCGACGAGCCGTCGATACGACAGCTGCGATCCCATCGCTTTGTAGATTTCGCCGTCGGAGTCTTCCGTGGCCGACAACGTGTAGGGCGTGCCGTCATGGATGCTGGTGAACTGGTTGGTGACCAGCACCGTGTCATCGAGCTTGCGTTGTCCGGCATCGACCTGGCGGAACAACTCGATCATCACCGGCACCTTCATCGTGGATGCCGCGTGGAATCGCAGGTCGGCGTTGATGAGGATGTCCTCGCCCGGCTTCGCATCCAGTGGGCGCCATGCCACCCCGACTTCAGCCCCGGACGCGGCGATTCGCCGCTCAATGACCATGCGTGTTTCAGCGATGTCCCGTGTTTGCGCGGCTGTTGGCATCATCAGACACGTGAGCACGAAAACCGTTGTGAGCAGGCTCAGTCGCTTCATCGGGCCAGTACAATACCACCGCGATGGACGGCCTTGGCGCACTGATCGAACAGATTCACCCGGTCGACCGCCAGGCGACACAAGTGTGGCGTGCAGCGCCATCGACCGTTCGGATGTTCTGCGGCGCCAGATTCTGGCCGAAGGTGAAACGGGCGATCATCGCCACTCCACCCACGGGAGATCTGCATGCCGACGTGCTTCGGATCGCCGACGCCGCAACTCGGACCATCCGTGTGGATCGCGATCAACTGGTGGGAATCACGCTGGCCGGCCTGATGCTGGTCGAGTCGATCGGGGTCGAGGCATTTGGCAGGTTCCCCGAAGAACTCGCGTTACCGGAAGCCGCGCTCCTCGAAACGCCGACGATGGTGTTGAAACGCCGGGCGCGAAATGCACCCGAAGGCCTACTCGGCAGGTTCATGGGCGATCGGCGGCGATGGCGTGTCACGGTCGAGCCCGATCCTGACGCGACGTACGTGGTCACGCACGGTGCGCCGCTCGCGCCGTGCCGTGGTGGCGATCACCACCAGTGCCTTGTGGGCATTCTCGCGGGAGCCGATCGGCTCTCGCCGGTCGACGGTGATGAGCCGTACCCCGTGATTCGCCGCGCCTGCGAGGCCCGGGTATTCGGACGTGTGTCGATCGTGACGTTATTTCCCGCCGCGTAACGCGGCGAGCTCACGATCGATCTGCTGCTGAATCTGCTTCCTGCGCCACTCGGTGCGCGCCTCGTCGAGTTCCTTGTAGAGGCGTTTCACCGTCCAGATCGCGGCGTAGTTCACCACCCCCCACTGCAGCTGATCGAGCGCGTTGATGCCGCCGGAACTGTAGAGGTTCTTCGGGGTGACCTGGTTCAGAAACTCCTGGTGCGTCACCCCCGCTCCGGGGACCGGTCCCATCCGCAGGTTGAAGCCCACGGTGAATGACTCGAAGCTCGGGGCCTTCTCGTTGGTCTCCGCAAAAAACCGCAGCCGGCCATCGTCAAAAATTGTCGGGGCTTTGGGTTGCTCCAGGCCGGACCGGATGCGGCCCAGATTGAAATCGGACGGCAGCGCCGACGGGGGAGGGGGCTGGGAAGTGGTGGGAGGGGGTGTGGTTTGCGCCCACGCCTGCGACGCCAGCCCTGCGTCTCCAGCGAGGAGGAGGAGGATTACTGGACACGCGAGGAAGCGGAACGTCACAACGATAAGACGCAAACCGCCCTCCCGCAGCTGTAGGAAGCAAGTCGGGTGCCACAGCCGGCCCCGCCGCAAACCGGCGACTTCAGTCGATCGTGCCGTCCAGGGCGCCCCATGTGTCCCCATCAAGTATCAGCAGGGTGTGTAAATACAGCCGCACGGCGTCAGCCGGAAACGCCGCATTGATGGCCGCTACGCCCGCCGCTAGTTTGTCGGCTGGCGGCGCCTCGACCTCCTCCGCGGTGATCAGGCCGTTGTCGTGGGCGATGCCAACCGCGTCCAGGAAGGCCGCCATCATCGGACGCTCCGAGGTCAGGTGGTACCCGATCAGCGCCCGCGTTGCCACGGCCTCCGAGACGTCCTGCATGCCCGCCAGAAGTTTGATTCGGCGCTCAGCGGGCAGCTGCTGGATGCTTTTGGGCCTGAAATTCAACTTTCTCGCCAAAGTCACGATGACTTCGACCTGCTGGTCGAGGCCATGTTCGTCCTCCCAGAACGCCGCGGCTGCGGCCTGGCGCTTTTCGAGGGGCATTTGTTTCCACAGAACTGACGGGAGCACGAGCATCCGGTAAGTTTACCGCTTGACCGGGCGCGGCGGTCATGCGACCGTGTGCCGCATGTCAAAAGTCACCCGTCGCGACTTCGCCAAAACGGCCGCCATTACCGGCGCCGGGTTCATGATTGTTCCCCGCAGTGTGCTCGGCCGTGGATTCCAGGCTCCCAGCGATGTTCTCAACATCGCCGCCGTCGGTATCGGCGGCATGGGTGGGAATAACACCCAGGCCGTGATGAGCCAGAACATCGTCGCCCTCTGCGACGTGGACGATGTGCTGATGGAGCGGAGGCTGACGCAATGGCGTGACCGGATCTATCCGATTCCGACGCCTCCACCAGCCGCAGGAGCCGGGGCTGGTGCCGCCGGACGCGGTGGTGCGCGCGGAGCCGGGGCGGCTGCGGCCGCGGGTCCGACGTGGCAGAACTTCGGCCGGTCGAAGATGCAGGCGGCTGCCGACGCGAAGTGGAAGCAGGAACCCGGAGACGTCCATCTCGAGAAGTTTGTCGACCAGCAGATGAAGCGGGTCGTCCGGTATCGCGACTACCGCGAGATGCTCGAGAAGCAGAAGGACATTGACGCGGTCATCATCGCGACGCCCGATCACATGCACGCGGTGATCGCCTCAAACGCGATGGACCTCGGCAAACACGTGTACGTGCAGAAGCCGTTGTGCTGGTCGGTGCACGAAGCGCGACACCTGGCACAGAAGGCTGCGGCGATGCCGAAGGTCGTGACGCAGATGGGCAACCAGGGGCACTCGCAAGACGATGCCCGGCGTGGACAGGAGTACTTGCAGGCCGGTGTGATCGGCGACATCACGGAAGTGCATGTGTGGACGAACCGGCCGCTTGCGTTCTGGCCGCAGGGCATTCCGCGCCCCAACCCGATGACCGGCAATCCGCCCACCAACTGGAACAACACGGCGATTACGCGGCGGTTGGCGGCGACAATGGCGGCGGAGAGTCCGACGAAGCCGAGCACGCTGATGTGGGACCTGTTTCTCGGTGTGGCGCCGGACGTCGAGTACCACCCCGTGTTCCATCCGTTCAACTGGCGCGGGTGGGTGGACTGGGGCCAGGGCGCGCTCGGCGACATGGGCGCGCACTTGATCGACCATCCGTTCTGGGGGCTCAACCTCGGCATGCCGACGGTGATCGAAACGTTGTCGACGCCGTTTGAACGCCGGCCGACAGCGGGCATCGCGAGTTATCCGCTCGCGACGACCACGCACTTCACGTTCCCGGCGCGCGGCCGCATGCCCGCGGTGAAGATGGTGTGGTACGACGGCGGCCTCACGCCGCCGAAGCCTGTGGAGATCGGCGAGGAAGCCCTCGAAGGCGAGGGCGGCATCCTCTACATCGGCACCAAGGGCAAGATGCTGCAGAACACCTACGGCGCGCGGCCGCGTCTGCTCCCGATGGACCTGCACAACAGCTACGGCCCGCCGCCAGAGACGATCGCGCGTGTGCCGCACCAGTCGCACGAGATGAACTGGGTCAACGCGATCAAGGGCACCGACACGATTTCGTGTCCGTTCTCCTACGCCGCGGCGCTCACGGAAGTGATGCTCCTCGGCATCGTGTCGCTGCGCGCGAACTCGACGATCCACTACGACGCGGCCGCGATGCGCGTGACGAACAACGACGACGCGAACCAGTTCCTGACGCGGCAGTATCGCGCTGGGTACACGCTGTAAGTACGTAGGGCCCGCTGCACTTGAGCGGGCCAAAGTAGGGCCCGCTGAATTTGAGCGGGCCAATGAGGCTGGGTGACGCGATGAAGGTGCGTGGAACAGTGGTGTCGACGCTGGCGACGATGGTGGTCGCGTTGCTGGCGTCGCTGTCGGGCCAGGCGGCGCAGCCGCAGTGGACGTCGTTGTTTGACGGCCAGACGATCGCGCACTGGCGCGGCTTCAAGCTCGCGACCGTGCCCGACAGCTGGCGCGTTGAAGAGGGCGCCATCACCTGGACGAAGGGTGTGCCCATCGACCTGGTCAGTCGCGAGCAGTACACCAACTTCGAGTTTGAGTTCGACTGGAAGGTGCCGCCAGGCGGCAACAGCGGCGTGATGTTTCGTGTGACCGAGGATTTGGAGCGCACGTATCACAGCGGTCCGGAGTTTCAGATTCTCGACAACGCGCGCCACTCCGACGGCAAGAATCCGATGACGTCAGCCGGGTCGAATCATTCCCTCCACGCGCCTTCGAAAGACATGACAAAGCCTGTCGGTGAGTGGAATCGGGGTCGGCTCGTGGTCAACGGCACACACGTCGAGCATTGGCTCAACGGCGAGAAGGTCGTGGAGTACGAACTCTACAGTCCTGACTGGACGAAGCGCCTGCTCGCCAGCAAGTTCAAGGATGTGCCGCGCTACGGCCGCGAACCCCGCGGGCACATCGTCCTCCAGGAACACGGGTCACGTGTTCAATACAAAAACCTCCGTATCAAGGTCCTGCCGTAACCATGTCCACACGTCTGCGTCTCTTTGTCATGATGGTGCTCCAGTTCTTCATCTGGGGCGCATGGTTGCCGCTGATCTTCGGGTACCTGCCGAGCTTGGGCTTCAGCCCGCTTGAGCAGTCGCTGATTCTCAGCGCCTTCCCGGTCGCATCCATCGTCGGGATGTTTTTCAGCAATCAGTGGGCCGACAGGTCATCGTCGCCCGAACGTGTGCTGGCGATTTCACACCTCATCTCGGGGCTGGCGATTCTCGGCTGTGGATTCACGCGGTCGTTTTATCCGTTCTTCGGCCTGATGCTTGTGCACTGTCTGCTGTACGTGCCGACGATCTCGATCACCAATTCGATCGCGTTCGCCAACATGAAGAACCCGGACAAGGAGTTCGGGTTTGTGCGCATGGGCGGCACGATCGGGTGGATTCTGGCGGCGTGGCCGTTCACGTTCATCTTCGTCAACTGGGCTGCCGTGGATATGGCGCAGCCCATCGGCTTTGTCAACTGGATCGGCACAGCGCTCGACAACCCGCTGACGGGTGACGCGGCAAAGGCTGCCACACGCTGGACCTACATCGTGGCCGGCATGGCGTCGCTGGCGCTCGCGGCCTACAGCCTGGTGTTGCCGAAATCGGCACCACAAACACGCGCTGCGGCTTCAGCGGCAGACAAGCCGGCGTGGTCCGAAGCGTTTGCGCTGTTGAAGCATCCGTTCATCCTCGTGTTGTGGCTGGTCACGCTCGTCGATTCGTTCGTGCACAACGCCTATTTCAACTGGACCGGCGTGTTCCTCGGCACGCCTGTGGAAGCCGGTGGTGTCGGCATCGCGTCGAACTGGATTACCCCGATCATGAGCATTGGCCAGGTCGCCGAGATCCTCACGATGCTCGTGCTCGGTGCGACGCTCGTGAAGCTTGGATGGCGGACGACGATGGTGATCGGCGTGTTGGGGCATGCGGCACGATTCGCGGTGTATGCGCTGTTCCCATCGAGTGCCGAGATGATTATTGCGGTGCAGGTGCTGCACGGCATTTGTTATGCGTTCTTCTTTGCGACCGTCTACATCTTTGTGGACGCCCACAGTCCGAAGAGCATCCGTGCCAGCGCGCAGGGGTTGTTTAATCTCCAGATTCTCGGCATTGGCGCCCTGCTGGCGAACTTCATCTGCCCGTGGCTGATTCAGAGTGTGTACACCGCGAATGGCGTGACGGATTTCCGTGGCCTCTTCATGGTGCCGCTCGCAGCCGCTTCGATCGCGGCGATTACGTTGGCGTTGTTCTTCCGTCCGCCGTCAGCCCGGCCCACGCCGACTGCGTAGCTGCGTGGATGGGCGGGTGGGTGGATGCGCGGCTGGGTAGCTGGGCGGCTGGGTGGCTACCTCTGTCGTTCCTGAAGTAAGTCGAGTGGGCTTCGGGCCGGGGTTCGCAGGTCACGGACGACGTGTGTGTATACCATCGTCGTTTCGACGTTCGCGTGTCCGAGGTATTCCTGAATCTGTCGAATGTCGACGCCACCCAATAGCAGATGCGTGGCGAAGCTGTGCCTGAGCGTGTGGACAGAGGCAGGTTTGTGAATCCCTGCCTGCAGGACGGCAGCTTTGACGGCCTTCTGGATCACTGAGTCGCTGATGTGGTGGCGCCGGACGATGCCAGCGCGTGGGTCGGTTGAGAGTACGTGGCTTGGGAACACCCAGAACCAGCCGAGTTCTTTGCCGGCGTTTGGGTATTTCCTTTCGAGAGCGTCTGGCAACCAGACGCCTGCCAGTGAAGCCCTTCGGTCGAGCGCGTGCAGAACCGCGACTTTCTGCAGGTGCACACGCAGGTCCTCACGACTCGCTTCGGGCAACAGCGTCGCGCGGTCCTTGTCGCCTTTGCCGGATCGCACGAATATCAGGCCCTGTTCGAAATCGATGTCCTTGATGCGCAGTTCGCAACACTCCGACACACGCAGGCCACCCCCGTAGATCAGGCCGGCCATGAGTCGGGCACTGCCGGACATGGCGCCGAGCAAGTCTGCGGTCTCAGGGACGCTCAACACGACGGGGAGGCGTGGGCCGCGCCTCGCCCTCACGGTTGGGGTCAGCCCAGTGATGTCGAGTTGCAGTACCTCGCGGCACATGAACAGCAGTGCGCTGTAGGCCTGGTTCTGGCTGCTCGCCGAGACGTGTCGCTGGACGGCGAGATGCGTCAGGAAGTCGCGAACGTCGTCGACGCTGACAGACGGAAGCGACTGGCCTTGGCGCGTCGACAAGTACTCGAAGAAGCGCCGGACCCAATCGATGTAGGTTTGTTCAGTGCGGCAGGAGTAGTGTCGTGTTCGCAGCCGGGTGCGGACGAGTTCGAGCACCGCGAGCGGGTCAGGCAGGGCGGCGCCGCCGCCGGTCGGGGCTGCAACTGATTGGTTCCAATCGGGTCGCTTGAGGAAGTTCAGGAAGTAGATGCGAAGGGCCTGATTGGCCTGTCTGATCTGCCAGTCTACAAAGCGGCCCTCGCGTTCAAGTGATTCGCAGAATTGCTCAACCCGGTCAGCCAGTGGGATGTCGGTGGCAGGCCTGGCCAGAAAGTGCCGGACCCAGCGAACGAGGTAGGGAGCGGTGTTGGGTTTGGCAAGCCTCGTGCGGAGCAGGAACTCCGCGAATTGTTGGAGGGATGTTTCGAGTTCGCGCATGGTGTGACCATGGACAGCAACAGTTGTGCCGCTTGCTGGAGCGCGGGTTCCCGCGCCGCGCGGAGCCCTTGAATCACCAGGTGTCAACTGCGGTTGCGCTTTGAGCGAGGTATGTGTCACCTCCGAGCGATTGCCGCCCTCCGCGAACCAACCGACTTCCAGTGTTATGCCGCCGGTGCCAAATGTCGCGACATCGACCCGTCGGAGTGCATCAAGTTGCTCAAACTGTTGACCTTGTGCCCCGGGCAGTCGTCGTGGATAATCCACGCACGCACTGGAAGCAGTCACAGGTTTCGGACGGACACGGTCGTGTCGTGCCGTGAAATGCTGCCTTCCAGATATAGGAAGTTAGCCAGAGCAAT
>VFZF01000015.1 GCA_016871335.1 Acidimicrobiia bacterium | reverse complement strand
CGACACGCCGAACCTGGTCACGAACATCGTGCGCGAGGGTGGAGTCTCCGGCAACTGGGTGTGGTGGGCGTTCCTGCTCACCGGCATGACGACGGTGTTTTTCTACGCAAAGTTGTGGCGGCGTCTCGGGGTTGTCACGGACCTCGAGTTCTACGAACTGCGCTACTCGGGCCCGGCCGCGACCTGGGTGCGTGGATTCAGAGCCGTCTATCTCGGCGTGATCTTCAACGTGATGATCATGGCCGCCGTGAATCTCGCAGCGGCCAAAATCGCCAACGTCCTGCTGGGGTGGCCGATGGGACAGACACTGCTGGTCTGCAGCGTGCTGAACATCGCCTTTGCCGCAGTGTCCGGGCTCTGGGGCGTGCTGGTGACGGATTTCCTGCAGTTCAGCATCGCCATGATCGGGTCGATCGTCGCCGCCGTGTATGCGCTTCGTCGTCCTGAAGTGGGCGGGCTCGACGGGCTGATCGAGAAGCTCAGGCCGGAGACGCTCGCCATGCTGCCGGATTTGAGCGACTGGGGGGTGGCGTTGCCGATCTTCATCGTGCCGTTGGCGGTGCAGTGGTGGTCCACCTGGTATCCGGGATCCGAGCCCGGCGGCGGCAGCTACATCGCCCAGCGCATGCTCGCGGCCAGGTCTGAACGTGATGCGTTGTCGGGCACGTTGCTCTTCAACGTCGCGCACTACGCACTCAGGCCGTGGCCCTGGCTCATCGTCGCGCTGGCCTCGATGCTGGTGTTTCCCGAGGTGGCGGATATCGGTCGCGCGCTGCCGCACGTCGACCCGGGCATGCTCGGGAACGACATGGCGTATCCGGCGATGCTCACGTTCCTGCCGGCCGGGCTGCTCGGGCTGATGGTGGCCGGTCTGTTGTCGGCCTACATCTCGACGATTTCCACGCACCTCAACTGGGGCACGTCCTACCTGGTGCACGACATGTATCGCCGGTTCCTGAAGCCCGGACAAACCGAAGCACATTACGTGATGATCGGGCGCATCGTCACCGCGCTGCTGATGCTCGTGGCTGCGTTGGTGACGATGGTGCTGGAGTCGGCGAGGGGCAGCTTCAACCTGCTGCTGTCGATTGGCGCCGGCACGGGGCTGCTGTATCTGTTGCGCTGGTTCTGGTGGCGGATCAACGCATGGAGCGAAATCGCCGCGATGGTGAGTTCGTTTGGGCTGGCGCTTGCGGTGTTTGTCCTGGAACGGCAGGGGATGGCGTGGGCGAGCCACGAGACGTTGATGGCGACCGTGGCCATCACGACCGTCGTCTGGCTTGTCGTCACGTATGTGACCGAGCCGACTGATGCCGTGACGCTGCAACGGTTTTATCGGCTGGCCCGGCCGGCCGGACCCGGGTGGGCGGCGACCCGGGCGCAATGTGGAGACCTGGCGCCGATCGATTCGCTGAATGTGGCGTTTGGCGTCTGGGCGCTGGGGTGTGTGCTGGTGTATTCCGCGTTGTTCGGCACAGGGCATTACCTGCTTGGTCACACTCCAAGTGCGCTGGTGGCAGCAGGGATCTGTGTGGCGAGTGTGGTGTTGTTGCGTCGTGTGTGGCCGTCGTTGTGGACGAAACCGTCGTAGCCCTGATTCTCGCGCGTGGGCTGGGCACGCGCATGCGCGACGGAGCGTCGGAGGCGCTGACGCCCGAGCAGGCCTCCGCGGCAGCGGCGGGGCAGAAGGGCATGATGCCGCTCGCGGGACACGATGGGCGCGCGCGTCCGTTTCTGGATTACGTGCTGAGCGCGCTTGCTGACGCAGGGTACGAGGAGGTGGGATTGGTGGTGCCTCCAGCATCAGCTGCCGGAAGCGCCGATCCCCTGCGCGACTACTACACGGGCCGCGGACGTCCATCGCGCGTCCGTGTGTCTTTTGTGGTGCAGCCGGAGGCACGCGGAACGGCCGATGCCGTCGCAGCCGCCGCCGACTGGATTGCGGGACGCCCGTTTGTCGTGCTGAATGCCGACAACCTGTATGGCGTCGACGCCCTTCGGGCGCTGCGGAATGTGAATGGTCCTGCGCTGCCGGTCTACGAACGTCGTGACCTTGTGCAATCAAGCGGCATTCCCGATGCGCGTGTCGCGTCGTTTGCGCTGCTGCAGGTGACGCCGGAGGGACTGCTCTTGGACATCATCGAAAAACCAGGTGTCGATGTGATGGACACGGCCGGGCCTGCGGCGCTCATCAGCATGAACTGCTGGCGCGGTGATGCGGATGTGGTGCAGGCCTGCCGGGACGTGCCGGTGTCCGCGCGGGGGGAGTTCGAGTTGCCGGCGGCGATTCGCCTCGCCATCACCCGGGGGGTGCGGGTGCAGGCCATCCCAGCCAGGGGACCGGTGCTGGATTTGTCGAGACGCGAGGATGTGCCCTTTGTGACGGCGCGACTGCAGGGCGTGGAGGCACGGCCATGACGCCACCGGTGATCGGGCGTGAGGCGTTGGTCGCACAGGCCGAGGCGGAGTTTCTCAGTCGCACCGGGCGTCCGGCGACCTGGCGTTGGCATGTGCCGGGCCGCATCGAAATCTTCGGGAAGCACACCGACTACGCCGGCGGGGAATCGCTGCTGGCAACCGTGCCTCGTGGCTTCGCCGTGGTGGCCGGGCCGCGGGATGACCACGATCTTCGTGTCATCGACGCCCGCCATCACGAAGAAGTGTTGATTCCGGCGGGGGACCCGACACCGTATCGCGGCTGGGTCAACTACGCGGCGGTGACGGTGCGGCGGCTGGCGCAGAACTTCCCCGGCATTCCACTGGGCACCAACATCGCGATCGCCAGTGACCTGCCGCGCGCGGCCGGCGTGAGCAGTTCAAGCGCGCTGGTGGTGGGACTCGCGACGGCGCTGATCGCCCGCAGCGGGGTTGATCAACGCGACGACTGGCGGCGTGAGATTGGCTGTCCGGAGGATCTGGCCTGGTATCTCGGCTGCGTCGAGAACGGACTGACCTACAAGTCCCTGACGGGCACAGCCGGTGTCGGCACACACGGCGGCAGTCAGGATCACACCGCGATTCTGGCGTGCCGCGCCGATCACGTCAGTCACTTCGGATTCATGCCCGTGCGCCGTCTGGGGGACACGCCGATGTCACCCGAGTGGACGTTTGTGATTCTGTCGAGCGGCGTCCATGCCGACAAAGCGGGTTCGGTGCGTGACCGCTACAACCGCGCAGCGCTGGGCGTGCGGGCGCTCGTGCAGATCTGGCAGTCCGAGACGGGATCGGACAATCCCTCATTGGCTGCCGCGCTCGCCAGCGCCCCTGAGGCTGAACGCCGGTTGCGCGAAGCGCTCGGGCGGGTCGATATCCCCGGGTTCTCCCCCGCAGATCTCGAACGTCGTCTCACCCAGGTGTCCCGCGAAGTCGCGCGTGTGTCGCTCGCCGCGCGCGCATTCGCCGACGTCGATACCACCGCATTGGGGGAACTGACGAGGGCGTCACAGGCCGATGCGGAGACATTGCTCGGCAACCAGATTCCGGAAACCGTCGCGCTCGCCCGGTTGGCCTATGCCCACGGCGCGTTTGCCGCGTCGGCCTTCGGCGCCGGCTTCGGCGGCAGCGTCTGGGCCCTCGCGCTCATCAGCGAAGCCGAGTCGTTTGCCGCCCGCTGGCGCCAGGCCTACATCGACACCTGCCATCCGACCGGCATCGTCGAAAGCTTCGCCTGCCGCCCTGGGGCGCCGGCTACGCAGCTCCCGTGAATGGGTGGCTGCCCACCAACCCAACTGCGCATCAGCTCAGCGAATCGTAATCGTCCCGGTGAGGTTGGCGACCCCGGGATTGTCGTGATCGTGGAAGCCGCAGGTGCGGACGATGTTGAGGTTGCCGGATTCGCGGGATTGTCCCGCGGCGAGCAGGCCGATTTGATTCAGCTCCGGACAATCTGTGTGCGCCGGATGCGGGTCGCTGGTCATGTTGTGGGACCGCGAGTCATTGTTGATGAAGGTCACCCGCGTGCCCTGGGAAATCTGGATGTTCCGCGGGCTGGCTCCCTGAGCGGTGATCGTGATCGTGTTGGTCGCGGTCGGCGTGGTGTTGCCGCCCGGCGTGGTGGGGGTGGAGCCGCCGCTGCAGGCGGCGGCTGCACACAGGCTCAGGAGCAACGCTGCGCGCATCAGTAGAACCTCCGTGACAGATTGAAGCCGATGAACCAGTCGCCGTTGCCTGGGCCGCCGAGGGCCACCTGGCGCAGCGTTGATCCAAACGAATTGGAGACGTTGAGCTGAAACAGGTGTCCGCCGGCGCGATGTTCAAAGCCAAACGAGATGTGGTCCACTCCCGGCTTGAAGCCCGCCAGCCGGGGCGCGGCCTCGGCAACCAGATACATCTTCGATCCGATCCGCACACGGCCACCGAAGCCGAGCATCACCGTGTGATTGTCGTCGGTCTCATTGTCCGAGTCAGGATTCGAATTAAAGAGCAGGACAGGATGGGCGTAGAGTGCGCCGCGGTCGGTGGCCAGGTACGTCACAACGGCGCCCGCGGTCAGCGTGTGGGTCTCCCGAAAGTTGTTCTGGCCCTCGATGGCCGCGAGGACATCGACCGTCATCGGCTGCGACGCGCTGCGGAACACCTGGTGCTGCGCCAGGACCTGCATGGCCCGATCGTTGGTGCGCTGCAGGGCCAGCTGCGTGCCGGGGAGGATGCCGTAGCGCACCTCGAGGCCGACCTTCGAACTGCTGTCGAAGCCGAAGAAGTTCTCGACGAAGGCGCCGAGCCCGCCGCAGCCCTCCGGTTTCGGGCCCTCGTCAGGGCAGGTGCCTGCGATTGGGCGTGAAAAGCGGTGGCTCATGCGGAAGGCAAACCGCCCTTGGGGAATACGCAGGGAGGTGGGCAATGCCGCCAGACCGAAGTCGGGCTGGGCCAGGCTGATGCCGTAGCCGTCGGCGTCAGCCGGCGCGGGCGGTGGGGTCTGGGCGTGCGCGACACCAGCACAAGGAGAGGCACATACGACCAGGATGGACGCCGCAAGGGCGACCGCACTGCGAGAGACTGCACTCACTGAATCCTCCTTAGACAAACACAGGGGGCATTTCCGTATAAAATGCCCTCACTATGGCGTACATCATTACCGAGCCCTGCATCGGCACCAAGGACACCGCCTGTGTGGACGTGTGCCCGGTTGACTGCATCCATCCCCGCAAGGACGAAGCGGGATACGAAGAAGCCAAGATGCTCTACATCCATCCCGATGAGTGCATCGATTGCGGCGCGTGCGTCCCGGCCTGCCCGGTCGAGGCGATCTTCGCGCTCGACGAAGTGCCGGACAAGTGGAAAAGCTTCATCGAGGAAAACGCCGCTCATTATAACAAGTAGGTGGCGTCTCCCTATCTCGACTTTGATCGGCGGTCGTGGTCGGCCCTTCGGGCGGCCACGCCGCTGACCCTCAGCGAGTCCGACCTCGCTGAACTCCAGGGCCTCAACGAACGCGTGTCGCTCGAGGAAGTCGAGACCATCTACCTGCCGCTGTCGCGGCTCCTCAACCTGCACGTCTCGGCCACGCAGACCCTGCATAAAGCAACCGACACATTTCTCGGGACGCTTCCGGCGCCTATCCCATACGTCATCGGCGTGGCGGGCAGTGTGGCGGTGGGGAAGAGCACCTTCTCAAGAATTCTGCGTGCGCTGCTTGCGCGCTGGCCCGATCACCCGCGCGTCGATCTCGTCACCACCGACGGTTTCCTGCATCCCAACCGGGTGCTCGAAGAACGCCGGCTCATGGCGCGCAAGGGATTTCCGGAGAGCTACGACGTCCGCACGCTCGTGCAGTTCATGGCCGACGTCAAGGCGGCGCGTGGTGCCGTGCACGCGCCGGTCTATTCGCACCAGTCGTACGACATCCTCCCCGGTGAATTTCAGGTCGTAGACCGCCCCGACATCGTCATTGTCGAAGGCCTGAACGTGCTGCAGACGGGTGACGGGCAGCCGGGCAGATCTGCGCGGATGTTTGTGTCGGACTACTTCGACTTCTCGATTTACGTGGACGCCGACGAAACGGACATCGAAGCGTGGTACGTCGCACGGTTCCAGACCCTGCGGGAGACGATGTTCCGGGACCCGCGTTCCTACTTCCACCGGTTCTCCTCCCTCACCGATGCCCTGGCCGTGGACACGGCGCGGGACATCTGGCGCACGATCAACGGCGTCAATCTGCGTGACAACATCTTCCCGACGCGCGAACGCGCGCGCCTGATTCTCGAAAAAGGCCCCGAACACGCCGTCCGGCGCGTGCGACTCCGGAACGTCTGAAGTCACGACGAGGCATGGCGGGCTGCGAGTTCTTTGTTTATGAGAGTTCTCTCCTTCGAAAGAAAACCTCCCCGTCTTCCATGTCTCGCTGTGATTATTAGTCCGACGGCTGCGCCTTGCGGGCCAAGCGGGCGCGGCGGCGGGCTTCGGCGCCGGCGGCCTTGGTGCGCTCTTCGTCCGTCGTGAGTTCCAGCGGGGGAATCGTGACCTTGCCGCCCTCGCGATCGACGGCGACAAACGTCAGGTACGCGCGGCTGGTCATGCGCCGCACGCCAGTGAGCGTCTCTTCCGAATAGACCTCCACTTCCACCTCGAGCGAGGTGTTCCAGGCGGCGCTGACACGCGCCTGCAGAATGATCAGGTCTCCGACCTTGATCGGGTGCAGGAACTGCAGGTCATCCACCGCTGCGGTGACCAGCAGACTACGTGTGTGCCGGTGGCACGCGATGGCGCCGGCGATGTCAATCAGATGCATGACCGTGCCGCCGAGGATGAACCCGAGAGGGTTGGCATCGTTCGGCAGCACGACCTGCACCATCTCGGTATAGGAATCAGAGGGCGAGGACATTGATCAGTGCTCGGTGCTGAGTGCCCGGTGCCCGGTGCTTGTGCTGGGTGCCGAGTGCACGGTGCACGGTGCACTTGGCACTGTGCACCGCACCGAGCACTCAGCGCCGAGCACCAAGCACCGACCACAAGTCATTAAAAATCGTATCCAATCCAGAACGAGAACTTGACCTTCCGGAAGGCTTCGCTGCCGCCGTAGAAGTAGTAGATCAGGTCCTCATAGTCGCGGTTGAGGTGGGTCTTCCACGACCAGTCGAAGTGCATCGGGAAGCCGAGCAGAAAGCTCTGCAGGCCGATGCCGTAGGACGCGCGGGCATCCTTGAGGCGGAAGCCGGAGAAGTTCACGTTCACATACACCGGCGTGTATCCCCGGAACGGATTGAACTCGTAATCCACAAGCACCGGCAGGACTTCGTCCTTGTTGGCAAACGGCGTGAACGACTGCCCGTTGATCCCGGCGCCGCCGACGTTGAAGAATGCCGTGCCGCGCAGGCCACCGACCACGCCCAGGGGCGTCAGCATTGCCTCGACGAGCGGAATTCGCAGTTCGAGGTTGGCGAAGAAGGCCTTGTGCCCGATGAACTCGAGGTACTCATACCCGCGCATTTCGGAGTTGCCGCCGAAGAACAGGAAGTCGGGGTTGGTGCCCCAGCTCTTCAGGCCCCGGCCACGGAATGCCAGCACACCGTTGGTGCCAATGCGCTGATACAACCGCACGTCGCCCTCCACGGTGCGGCGCGTCAGCGAGTTGCCGATCTTCGGCGAGTACTGCACGCCGATGTTGGCCGCCTTGCCGGAGACGGGGCCGTACTCGCGGAACACGGTCGTCTCGTGCACGAGTGAGAGTCCCAGCGGCACCACATGGCCGCTCTGGTAGAACACGGTGCCGAAGTTCTCGCGCTGGTACTGCTCTGAGATATCCTGCAGTTCCTGGTCGGCGTACCGCTCACGCAGGTAGACGTAGCCGCCCGACATTTCCAGGCGCGTGTACCGATTGAACGGGTAGATTGCGAACCCGGTCACCCCGCGCTGCGTGCGCACCGACAGCGCGCGCTCCCGATCGATGAACGGCACCAGCCCGGCGCTGTAGAGATAGTTGTCGAGCTGGCCGTAATAGAAGACGTCCTGCGAAAACGCCTGCGCCGAATACTGGATCCGGTTCTCGATGTTGATGTACGTCGCCGCCATCGTCCGGTACTGCGAGACCGACGAGGCAAAGACATTGATCTGCTTGCCGCCCAGCAGGTCGCTGAACGAGATCTGCGTGCCGCCGAAGAAGTCGCCTCCGCTGGTGACGCCGAGATTCACGGGCGGGCGGCCGTCAAGCGTCAGCTTTTCCCACATGCCCTTGCGGTGGATGTTGTCGCGCACCAGGGTGTGGCTGAGGGGCGGCTGGAAGTCGATGATCGGTCCCGGCGCGCCGAAGTCCGAGGAAGGGACCGCGAGCAGGGCCTTATCTCGGCTCATCACGTGGATGCCGTTTTCGCCCTTGTAGTAGGACACGAAGGCCACACGCGTGGTGTTGCCTTCGCGCAGGATGGCCGGCGAGACGTTGCCCGTCGCCGCGTCCGTCCACTGCTGCAGTTCTCCGGAGTCGAGATTCAGCGACCAGATGTTCGGGATGTTGCCGTCACGTGCCACTTCCGGCGCCAGCATCACGGCCGGGTCGGTGGCCGTCGAGATGAAGTACACCGTGGTCGCATCAAAAAACTTCGCCGCCGTGTCGTCGTGCGTGCCGAAGGTCAGCTGGGTTTTGGCGCCGCCGGTGGCGCCAACGCGGAACAACTTGTCGTTGCCGCTCACCCTGGCGGTGTAGACGACCGTGCGGCCGTCGGGCGAAAAGGTCGGCGCGTAATCGGCGAACGCATCGTCGGTCAGGTTGGTCAGGTTGCCGGTGGCCAGATCCACCACGAAGATGTCGCTCACCGCGCCCTTCAGCGCCGAGAACGCCACGCGGGCGCCGTCCGGGCTGAACGCCGGGGACTCGGGCGCGTCGACCCCCTCGAGGTTCAGCCGCTGCTCGACGCGGCCGCTGACGACGTCCTGGATGACGAGTGACTTGTGCTTCTCGGTGCGCACGAAGTACGCGATGCGATCGCCCTTCGGCGCCCAGGAAATCCACGGCACCATGTTGCCGCGCAGGCCGCCGGCTGTGGCGATGTACTCCCAGCCCTTGCGATGGTCAAACCCCTTGGTCAGGTTGCGGATGATCTGGCCGTCCTTGGCCGAGAGCAGGATGATGTCGAGTTCCTGATCCCGGGCGTTGCCCACCACGGCGGCGATGACGTCGCCGATCGGTGACGGCTCGATCGACAGGACGGACACGTAGTGGGAGCGGTCGCGGCGTGGCGCGAGGTTGCGCCCGTAGTCGGCGGGGCGCTCCTTGTCGCGGAACGCGCGGAACCGTTCCTTGATGTACCGATCGAACTGTTCGTCGAACTCGTCGGGTTTGACGCGCAGCGCCTCCTCGTACGCGCTTTCGCCGCCGCCGATGACGTTCTTGCGCAGCGAAAAGAGGAACTGCCGGAGGCCGTCCTGGCCCCACTTGGAGGAGATGAACTCGAAGGCGGCGTGGCCCATCGAATAGGGGAGCCTGCCCGACAACGGCTGGCTCTCGAACTCGCTCATGCGCGGCACGTTGTCGCTCAAGGCGGCGTCGCGGACCTGCATCAGATCCAGCACGTTCCAGTAGCCGGCCATGTAGTTGGCGAGCCCTTCGTCCACCCACAGCGGAATTGACGACCCCAGGAGCCCCCGGGGAATCACGTCAAATTCAAAGACGTGCGTCAGCTCGTGGGTGATCAGCCGGTACAGCTGATCGGGCGGCTCGTCGATCGGCAACACCATCCGGTCTCGGTACGGCTCGGCGAACGCGAGGACACCTTCCGGCAGTTCGCTGCCCGTGATGTCCTGCTGCTGGAACTCACTCTGCGTCTTGAACAGAATCAGCGGCACCCGCTTTGCCAGGTCGTGTTTGAGCTCGGAACTGATCCGCTGGTACGCACTCTCGGCGTACGACGCGATGCGTTCGAGGTGCTGTTCGAGTTCCGGGTAGTAATAAATCTCGAAGTGCTCGGTCTCGTAGATGTGCCACTGGAACTTGTCGTATTTCACGCGGTTCTTGCCGAAGTACGGCACAAACGGCGTCTGGGCCATGACGGGGGCTGCGATAAGCGTGGCCATCACAACGGCCAGCAGAATGGTCACTCGCGCGAGTATGCGCGGACGGCGCATCGACATAACGTCACCTCAGGAAACAGAAACCAGGTCGAATTTTACTACTGCCAGAGCTACGGTCCTCGCCAGGCATCAGATGTGGCAGCCTGTCCACCCGCCGGGACGCCCAGCCCTGCAGGAGCAAAGGTCATGCCTGTGGCGCCGCCTACGGAGATGCCGCAAAACGGACGAAATCGTACCGGTTGTCCCTTGTGGGCATCACTCCCAACGCGATAAGGTTGAGGCATGACCGTGACGAAGCCGTGGGTGGCGCGGTGGGCCGTAGCCGTCGGCCTGGCCACAGCGATCGCCGTCTGGCCGGCCGCCTGTGCGCCGGAAGGCGAGGTGGCCAAGCTCGACTACACCCTGAAAGACATGAATGGCAACGACGTCCGCCTGAGCGACTACAAGGGCCGGCCGATGCTCATCAATTTCTGGGCGACCTGGTGTGCCCCCTGTCGTCACGAGATTCCCGCGTTTGTGGAGCTGGTGGAGAAATACCGCGACCAGAAGTTCATCGTTCTCGGCATTTCGGTGGACGACAAGCCCGAGGACCTGCGCACGTTCGCGGAGGAGTTCAAGATGAACTACCCCGTGCTCGTCGGCCTCGGCCATGACGAGCTCCAGGAACACTACGGGGCGTATTCACTGCCCGTCTCGTGGTTCATCAGGGCCGACGGCACCGTGGACTACAAACACACCGGTACCGAGTCGAAGCAGTGGTTCGAAGACCGCGTCAGGAAACTGATCGAGGCGGGGAACTGACCATGGCGCAGACACCGATTCACCCGCTGGTGGCCGCCCGACTCGCCTGTGGCTGCGAAGTGACGTTCCGCGACGGCGTTGAGGGCAGTCCGATCACCGTGCTGGTGCTCGCGAAGGCCGACGGCTGCCAGATGCACCTGCATGTCGCCGGCCTGCCCGTGTACGACCATCGCGAAGCCATGCGCGCCTCCACGCGCCACCCGCTGCACATCCAGCCCGACTTCGAAGAAGAGGGCTGAGAGCTACTCACAACGAGACGTGGAGGACTGGGAGAGCTTTTTTGAGAAACACCTCTCAGCCCTCCATGTCTCGTGTGAACTTAACCGTCCTTCGGGGGTTCCGGAGTCGCCGGTAAACGCCCGTTCTGCTGCAACGCGCGGCGGAGCACAAACTCAATTTGTCCGTTCAAGCTACGCAGGTCGTCGTTGGCCCAACGCTGTAACGCGTCGAGCAACTGACGATCCATGCGCAGCAGGAACGGTTTGCGGTCGGCCATCACACACCTTCAGGCCTACTGATAGATGGTGCCGGTGTTGACCACGGGTTGTGTGTTGCGGTCACCGCACAACACCACCAGAAGGTTGCTGACCATCGCGGCCTTGCGGTCATTGTCGAGCGCGACCACATCACGCTTCGACAGCAGGTCGAGCGCCATCTCCACCATGCCGACCGCGCCTTCGACGATGCGCTGACGGGCGGCAATGATGGCTCCGGCCTGCTGGCGCTGGAGCATCGCGGAGGCGATTTCCGGCGCATAGGCCAGGTGGTTGATACGCGCCTCGAGCACGGCCACTCCGGCCTTGTTCAGCCGTTCCTGCACCTCGCTCTTGAGCTGTTCGGCAATCTCCAGCGTGTTGCCGCGCAGTGACTTCACATGGTCTTCGTGCCCGTCATACGGGTACTGGGTGGCCAGGTTGCGGACGGCCGCCTCGCTCTGGACCTTCACATAATGCTCGTAGTTGTCGACCTCGAAACACGCTTCCGCCGTGTCGGTGACCTTCCAGACCACGACGGCTGCGATCTCAATCGGATTGCCTTCAAGGTCATTGACCTTGCTGGCCGTGCTCTCGAAGTTCCGCACACGCAGGGTGATGTGGCGTTTGGTCAGCAGGGGATTGGCCCAGTGGAAGCCATCCTGTTTGACCGTGCCCCAGTACTTGCCGAACAGTGTGAGCACTTTGGCTTCGTTGGGGTCGACCACAAAGAAGCCTCCGAGGCAGACGCTCGTCACAAGCGCGACGATGGCCCAGGCCACGATGGCCAGGATATTGGGCTCCCCCTGGGCGGCCCCGACGATCTGCCAGACCGACACCGCCACGAGTCCAACCAACACCGGCAACATCACCCACCCCGAAACCGACGACCGCACCCGTTCCTGCACCATAAGGCCTCCAAATGTTGCCGGCACCCCGCCGGCGAGATTTCAAAATGATATCACTTCGATTGCGCCCTGTCAAGGGGCGGGCGCAATCACAGTGCACGGTGCACAATGCCTGGTGCTCGGTGCTGGTGCTCCGTGCACGGTGCTCCGTGCACCCAGCACCTGGCACGGCACTCAGCACTGAGCACCCAGCACCGAGCACCACTCAGCGTCAGAACTTGACGGTAATGTCCGCAATAAGCGGCAGATGGTCGGAGGCGAGTTTCGCCAGGCGGGTCTTCGGGAGTGAAACGTCCCGCACCGTGATGTCGCCCTCGTAGTAGATATGGTCGAGGTGCAGGAGCGGGAAGAAGCCAGGGTAGGTGCGCCTGCGCTTGAGAAAAGGAAACAAGTCGATGCTGTTGAGCCGCTCCGCCAGAATGTCGCCGGCGAGTGTGCGCGACCACTCGTTGAAGTCGCCGAGGAGGAGCTTGGGATTCGCCACGCGGCGGTCATGGACCCAGGTGCCCAGCCGTTCGGCCTGATAGCGGCGTTCCAGCAGTGCCGTACCCAGGTGGGCGTTGAACACCTGGAGCGTGCCCGGGCCCACATCGATGGCCACCCGTTGGGCCCCGCGTGGTTCGCACGTCTTCCACGACAGGTCATGTTGCGCATGGTTCCACATCGGGTAGCGACTCAGAATCATGTTGCCGAACTGGTGCTGGCGCAGTTCCCTCACGGGCCCCATGATCCAGCCCATGCCGAGTGCAGCTCCAATGATCTCGGCGTGGCCCGCTGAGTTCAAACCGGGGCCAATCACTTCCTGCATCGCGATCACGTCCGCCTCAAGCGGACGCAGAACGTCTGCGATTCGCTCGGGCCGGGTCCGGCGGTCGAGGCCTCGGCCGCGATGAATGTTGTAGGTGACGATCCGGAGGTTCACAGTCAGCGGCTGGTCCCGGACCGGCGCCTGACGGGCTGAACATCCTGCCGCCAGACCTGGCTTTCCTTCAACTCGAATGCCGTGGTCACGCCGGGCTGGGCCAGCAGGCGATCAAAGATGCGTGCGTCACTGAGGTCGCTGCGATTAAATTCCCGGGTGGCAGCCATCACGTACGTGCCGGCGGGAAGTCCGCGAATCTCGTACCGGCCCATCGCGTCCGGATAGACGAGTTGGGTGTAGCGGCTGAGCGGCGTCCAGTGCAGGGGACTCGTGGAGAAGGCGACGACGGCATAACTTTGCACGTCGTCATTCGCATCGGCGGTGACAAATCCGCGGATCGCCGTCTGGCGATCGGAGAGCACCACCGTGAAGCCCGACACGACTTCGTTGTACTCGAACTGCCGGGGAATGTCGGTCACATCCGCGCCCTGGTATTCGACGCGCTTCATGTACCAACCCTCGGGCAGGCCCTCCATCCGGAAGAAGTGCCGGCCGGCCATGACACCGCGGATGGTCCACTTGTCGTCGGGCCCGACGTACGCCGAGACCGAGTCACCGAACTCGTTCCCATCCTCCATCGGCATGCGGACGATCAGGCTCCTGCGGTCGAGGGGCGGACGGCCGGACGCGCTTTCCCATTCGACCTTGCCCGACACCACCGCGCCACGCGAGAGCGTCATGTCGGTGTTCTGGCGATCGGCGCCTTCGACGTTGAGCGTGAACACGCTGAAGAGCGTGACGCCTTCGCGCTCGGTTTCGCCACGTGCCTGAATGCGGTAGCGGCCGGGTGGCACGTTGGAAAACAGGAACTGTCCGTCCGGTTCCATTTTCGGGTTCGTCATCGTGAATAGTGAGAACTGGTCGTTGCGCGCCTGGCTCATGATGACGGCCGCGGCGATCAACGGCTTCGAGCCGCCACCGGCTTCGATCGGCGTCCTGATTGAACCCTGCACTCGGGAGGGCCGGATGATCTGGAGTCTGAATTCGAGGGGTTCGGAGGCGAGGCCCGGATCCAGCGTGATGCGCGTCGCTTCGTCAGGGAACACCACGCCCGGGTAGAAGGTCGGAGAATAAAAAAGCTGCCCGTCCTTGTCGTCGATGTTGCCGAACGCCGGGTCGAAGGCGCTCACGTAGTACTGGCCCGGCGGCAGGCCGACCAGGCGGAACTCGCCGCGGTCATCGCTACTCGCCTCGGAGACGGTCACCAGGCTCAGGCGTTCCCCCTCGGACATCGGCCGCATCGCCTCGACCAGCGCGCCCGCAAACGGCGTCCCGTCTTCATCCAGCACCCGGCCTGCGATTGACACCTGCGCCGAGAGCCGGACGACGTCTTCCTTGACCTGGTCCTCGGCCAGGGTGATCAGCGTGGGCGTGATCGCCGGTGGGGCTTCGCCGAACGCACGTGGGGCAAACCCTGTCTTGGTCACAGTGAGCAAGAACGTGTCGGTGGCAGGCAGGTCCGTAAACCGGAACGTACCGTCGGCCGCCGTCAGCAGGACCCGCGGGAAGGGCAGCAGCGGGGTGCCGTCCGGCGTCTCGCCGGACGCAGAGAGGATGACGCGCGCCCTGGCGACTGGGGCGCCCGACTCAAACGCGAGCACCCGGCCTGCGAGTACCCCGCGCGGGGGGCGGGGAAGCGTGGCGCCGGTCTGCGGCGCGTCGAGAGGCTGGCCCGGACGGATCGGCTGCCCCGACGCATCGGTGGGCGTCATGACACGGGTGCCGGCGCCGCCGCCGCACGCGGCGCTCACCAGTGTCAGCAGAACACAACAGGTCGCCACCAGGATGGGGAGCCACGGTGTGGGGCGGACGTCTCGCATGGGCCTATGATAATCCGATGGGTCGCCTCCGCACCGAATTCGAAGTCATCTGCCCGTGCTGCCAGAGCACACTGGTCATCGACGAAGGCCTCCAACGCGTCGTCCGGCACGTCGAGCCGGAGCGCGCCGACAAGCCCAAGCTGGACGAAGCCCACCGGATCCTTGAGGAGGAAAAGGCGCGGCGCGAAGCGTTGTTCGAGAAATCCGTGTTATCCGAGAAGAACCGAGGCGACGCGTTGTCGAAACGTTTTGAGGACGCCCTCAAGCAGGCGCAGGCCGAACCAATTTCCAAGCCCACTCGGGACTTCGACCTGGACTAAACGCGCGTGAAGTGTGCGGGCAGTTCGGACCAGGTGGAGCGGTCGTAATACGCCACGGGTTTGACGCCCGGATGTTCGCGCCTGAACGTGAAGTAGCGTCGTCTGAGCCGATCCACCCGTGTCTCGGACACCGGGATCGACGTGTGCGGAGTTTCGTAGAGCAGGCGTTCCACCTTCCACACGTGTCCGGTTGAGAAACGCCAGTCGTAGGCCCCCAACACGCGCAGGTCGACCATGCCGTGCGCGCGCAGACAGCCGGTCGTGTCGATGAACGGTTCGAAGTACGTGAGGGCCATCTCGCGCAGGGATCGGAAGACCGGCTTCCGGCCGTGCAGGCCGGGGTCACGCGACTTGGCCACCGATCCCCACCCGGTGCGCGCCTTGTAGACAAAGATCACGTGATCGAGGCCATCAACCGACTCAAGGCTCATCACGGTCGGCGGGTAGCCGTGTTGTTCGAGAATGACGGCCGTGGTGAGTGCCGCCTCCAGACAGTGCGCCATGCCGGTGGCCACCACGCTCCGGAAGGTGCGCTGTTGCGGTCCTCCTGGCGGCGGTTCAGTGTTGTAGGCCAGATCGTTCAGATACCGCTGCACCGCGCGCGGTGTGGTCAGGCGGTCCACGACGCGCCGCTCGGCGCGCGTAAAACACGAACGGTCGGGTGGCTTACCGGGCGAGATGCGCACGCAGATCCGCCAGCACGGTGCGAGGGGCCCAGTCGCTGCCCGGGTAGATCTTCAGCAGGGTGCCATCTGCTGCAAACAACGCCGTCCGGAGGTTGTGGGTGATCTCGGTGGCGCCATCCGCGCCGCGAATCACGCCGACGCCAAACCTTCCGGCCAGGCGATCCACAGTGACGCGGTCGCCCGTGAGGAACGTCCAGGTGGCCGTGTCGGCCTTCAGCGTGGCCGCGTGCGCCGCCAGCACGGCGGGCGTGTCGTACTCGGTGTCAAAGGAAATTGACACCAACTGCAACTGCCCCCGCAACGCGGCATCGTCGGCCACCGCGCGCTGGATGGTGACAAAGTGCCGATCCATCAGCGGGCAGTAGTTGGGGAGCGGGCACCGGGTGTAGATGAATGTCACAAGCACCGGCGTGCTCCGCCACTCGGACAGCGATCGGCGGCGATCGGTCTGGTCGATCAACGCGGCGTCCGGCATCGGGTCGCCCGCCTCGAGGATGCCGCCGGCCATCGCGACCTCGTTGGTGCCCTGTGGCAGCGGCGCCATGCCTGTCCGCGTGATGGCGGTCAGCCGGTACGTCAGGCCGTCGACCTCGAGTGTCGCCGTGATCAGTTCGCCGGGGTCACGTCCCGCCATCAGGGAACTGGCCGCCACGGGGAAACTCATCGTCATGCCCGGCATGTACCCGGGGATGTCGTCGTGTTTGATCGTCAGCTCCTGGCCGTTGTCCTTCACGGCCAGAATCTGTCCGGTCATCTCATACAGCTTGGGTGGATCCGGCCGGTCGCAGGCGGTTGTCAGACCTACGGCGAGCAGCAGCACCAGCCACACGCGTGATGCCATGGCCGGACTACTGGCTCTGGGCGGCGCCGACCACCCAGCCATCCTTGAGTGCGATGATGCGCGATCCGTATTCGGCGTTGGCTTCCGAGTGCGTCACCTGAATGATCGTCGTGCCCCCATCATTGAGCTTCTTGAACAGCTCCATGATTTCGCGGCCCTGACTCGAGTGGAGGTTCCCGGTGGGTTCGTCCGCCAGGATGACCTTCGGGTTGGCGATCACCGCGCGCGCCACGGCCACCAGCTGCTGCTGTCCCCCCGACAACTGGTTCGGATACAGGTCCTTCTTGCCGACGATGGCGAAGCGGTCGAGGATGTCGCAAACCATGCTGTCGCGTTCGGACTTCCTGATGTCGCGATACGACAGGGGCACGTCGAGATGTTCGTAGACGGTGAGATGGTCGAGCAGGTGATAACTCTGGAACACAAAGCCGATGTGCTTCTTGTGCAGGGCGGCCCGATCCTTCGGACTGAGCCGATGGACAGGCTGGCTGCCGAAGTAGTACTCGCCGCTCCATGCGCTGTCGTGCATCCCGAGGATATGCAGCAGCGTGGACTTGCCGGCGCCCGACGGGCCCATGATGGAGACGAATTCGCCGTCCTTGATGTCGACCGTGATCCGTCGCAGGACCCAGGATCGGCTGGTGCCGTGGGCATACGACTTCTCGAGCTGGTGCAGGGAGATCAACACGTCGCTTGGGGCCACCGCATCGTCAAATGACGGCGGAGTCGGCTGCGGGGATCGGGAGAAAAACACCATGGTCGATGATACCCCGGCGACGTTCACCGACGACCCGCCGCCGCCCACCGAAAGGGCCGGGCCCCGTCAAAACACTGTCCGTAATCTGCCAGTGTGATGAGAACGCGGGAGTCGTGGCTGGTCGGGTTGGCGCTGGTGGGGGCATGGGCCGCTGCGGAAGCGGCCGGGCTGTGCTGGCGGCTGATCACGGGAGGTGTATGGTGAAAAAAAAAGATGTGGTCGGAGGCCTGGTGGTGATCTGCGCCGGCCTGGTGTTTCTGGCAGCCAATCTGGGGTACGTCTCCATCGAGGAGGTGTGGCAGCAGTGGCCGGCCGTCCTGATTGTGATCGGCGCCTCAAAAGTGCTGTTTCCCGGGGAGGGCGAACGCACCTCAGGGTTGCCGTTGTTGTTGGTCGGCTGCGTCTTTCTCGCTCACAATTACGACGTGTTGCATATTCGTGATTCGTGGCCGTTGTTTTTGGTGTCTGCCGGTCTGAGTATTCTGGCGAGCGCCTGGGAGTCGGGCCGCAAGGGGCCGGATGGGAGGGCGTCATGACCACGAATCTGCCCCTGGGCCAGCCGTCGTCTCCGGGCGTGCGCATGACCCCGCAGACCGTGCTCGGCGCGTTGATCGTGGTGCTCGGTCTGTTGCTGACCCTCGACAACCTGAATGTGCTTGAGGCGGATCACATTCTCCAGTTCTGGCCGTTGATCTTTGTGGCCGTGGGCCTGGCCAAAGTCACACAGAGCGATACGACCTCCGGCCGCGTGTTTGGCGGCGTGTTGATCCTGCTCGGCACGGTCATGACGGTGGACGAAGTCTGGAGTGTGGACGTCGACATCGAACGGTGGTGGCCGCTCGCACTGGTCGCGGTGGGCGGCTTCATCGTGTACCGCGCGATGACTGGCGGCGACGTGTCTGCGCCCGGTGCGAACAGTCAGGACTCGGACGTCTCGGAGTTTGCATTCTGGTCGGGCAAGGTGCGCCGCAACGCGTCGCCTGGGTTCCGGCGCGCGGATCTCACGGCGGTGATGGGCGGCGTGGAACTGGATCTGCGCGGTGCGAGCACGACGCCGCAGGAAGCCGTCATCGATGTGTTTGTCTGGTGGGGCGCCGTCGAAATCACCGTGCCGCCCGACTGGGCCGTGTCGAATCAGGTCGTCGTGCTGATGGGCGGCGCCGATGACAGCAGCACGGGTACGCAGGATGCGAAGAACCGCCTGATCGTGCGCGGCTTCTGCATCATGGGCGGCGTGGACATCACCACACAGGCCGGTTCGTCCAAGAAGCAGTGGTGACACGCCGTCTGCAATTGCACGCCGTCGGGTGGGCGTTGGCGGGAGGGCTAATCGCCCTCCTGACGCGCACCATGTTCGGACTGACGGTGGTGCAGGCGCTGGTGTTCGCGTTGCCGCTCAGCCTGCTCGCCGTGCCCGTGTCGCTGTCAGCCTGGTACTTCTGCCGGGCCATGCCGATTTCACGCACGGCGGTGTGGTGGGTGGCGATCAGCGCGCTCGCGGCCGCCCTCGTGGCGTCGTCAGTCTGGGCCGCACTGGGGGAGTGGTGGTGGAGTGTGCTGGGTCGCATGGGGCTGCCGCCGGTGCCCGAACCGCTGCTGAACACGCTGCTTGCGGGTTTCGGCGGGATGGCGTACCTGATGTCGGTCACCGTGCATTACACCGTGCAGGCGGTCGAGGCTTCAGCCGATCTTGCGCAGAAGGAGCTGCAGTCACAGATTGCCGCACGCGAGGCGGAACTGCGCGCCCTGCGCGCGCAGGTTGATCCGCACTTCCTCTTCAATAGTCTGAACGCCATCTCCGGATTGATTGCGCCCGATCCGGTGCGCGCCCGGGAGATGACGCGCCGACTGGCAGACTTCCTGCGCGAGAGCCTGACCCTCGGCGCCGTTCCGAGAATCTCGCTCGCGCGAGAGCTGGCGCTGACCGAGCAGTACCTGGAGATTGAACGCGTTCGATTCGGAAGCCGCCTGCAGGTGCAGATCACCTCCCTGGTGGATGGAGATGTGGCCGTGCCGCCCCTGCTGTTGCAGCCGCTGGTGGAGAACGCCGTGCGACATGGCATCGCGACGTGCCTCGAGGGAGGCCTGGTGGACATTCGCGCGGAGCTGCGCGGTGCGGTGGTGTGGCTCACGGTCACCAATCCCCGAGACCCGGACGGTGGGCGGCGAGGCACCGGCTTCGGCATGGACATCGTCCGTCGGCGTCTCCACGCCGCGTTGCCGCGTTTGGGGATCGCGCGGCGCTGGCCGCGGAACCGTCGGAGACGGCGTATCGGGTGTCGCTTACCTGGCCCGTGGAGCAGGTGGGCGGATGAGTTGATGGGCGGATGTGCGGATGTGCGGATGGGCAGGTGGGCACATGACTGAGACGGTGTTGCGGGTGGTGATCGTTGACGATGAGGAGCCGGCGCGGATGGCGGTGCGGCAGGATCTCGAGGCCGTGGGCGGTGTCGAGATCCTGGGCGAGTGTGCCAACGGGTTCGAGGCCATCAAAGCCGTCACCGAGCTCAAGCCTGATCTGCTGATCCTCGACGTGCAGATGCCGAAGCTGGACGGGTTCGAGGTGCTCGAAGTCATTGGCCGCGAGGTGCCCGTCGTGTTCATCACGGCGTTTGATGAGTTTGCGTTGAAGGCGTTCGAGGTGCACGCCGTCGACTACCTCCTCAAGCCATGCTCCATCGATCGCGTGCGCGAGGCCCTGCCGCGGGCGCGCGCCCGCAAGGCCCTGAGTGTCACGCCGACCGCGCTGCGGCATGCCGCGCGGCGGCCTGGCAGCCCGCTGGAGCGGGTGATCATCCGCGACGGTGCCGACGTCCACGTGTTGCCGGTGGGGAAGATCGACTACGTTGAGGCGCAGGACGACTACGTCTCCTTTCAGACGCAGGGCCGCGCACTGCTGAAAGAGCAGACGCTGAGCGAGCTGGAGACACAACTCGATCCCCGGCGCTTCGTGCGTATCCACCGGTCCTACATCCTCAACATCGAGCGCCTCGCCAAGGTCGAGCTGTATGCCAAGGACAGCCGGGTCGCCATCCTCCAGAACGGCACCACGCTGCCCGTCAGCCGGTCGGGGTATCAGCGGTTGCAGCAGCTCTTGTGACGCGCGGCAGGACGCGCTGCTGTTCACGCTGGTGTGGAAGGAGTTTCTCGAACTCCGGCAGGATCCTCGCCTCGCCGCAGTGGTGATCGTCGCACCGATTCTGCAATTGACGATGCTGGGGTATGCGGCGACAACGGATATCCGTGATGTGCCGATTGTGGTGGTGGACGGCGACCGGTCGATGGCGAGCCGCGCCCTGTTTGAACGCTTCGCGGCGTCACGGTACTTCAGGGTGGTGGACGAGGTGCTCGATCCGCGGGAGGCTGGAACGGCCCTCGAGTCCGGTACCGCGTGGCTTGCCGTGATCGTGCCGCCTGGATTTGGCGACAGCCTGATGGGGGCCGGGCCTGAGACTTCCCGCACCGTGCAGATTCTGGCTGATGGCACGGACGCGAATTCGGCGGGTCAGGCCCTCGGGTACGCCAGCGGTCTGATTGCGGGCTACAACGGCGCGCTTGTTGATGCGTCGCTTGTCGGACAACCCCGGCCCGGCATTCATGCCGCCACGCGCGTCTGGTACAACCCGGAACTGGTCAGCAAGGACTTCATGGTGCCTGGCGTGTTGGCGCTCCTGCTGCTTCTGATCACCACCAACTTGTCCTCCATGGCCATCGTCCGCGAACGCGAGGTGGGCACCCTTGAGCAGCTGAATGTCACGCCGCTTGGGCGATGGGAGCTCACCCTCGGGAAGTTGCTGCCGTACGGCGTGATTGGCATGATCGACGTATTTCTCGTCGTGGCCGTCGCGGTGTTCTGGTTCGAAGTGCCGCTGCTGGGCAACCCGTTCCTGCTGTTTGCCGGCTGCCTCATCTACCTTCTGTGTACGCTCGGCCTTGGGCTGCTGATTTCCACGATCTCGCGCACCCAGCAGCAGGCGATGATGACATCCACGTTCTTCTTCCTGGTGCCGATGATCTATCTGTCGGGGTTCATCTTTCCGATCGAGCACATGCCGCCGGTCATTCAGGCGTTCACCACGGTCATCCCGCTGCGGTATTTCCTCGTCATCGTACGCGGCATCTTCCTGAAGGGCGTGGGCTGGGACATCCTGTGGCCCCAGTTCGCGGCCATGGGCGCCTGGGGCGTCACGATGCTGGTGGTGGCGGCGATGCGGTATCGCAAGACGCAGTGGGGCGCGCTGGGCTTGAGCGCGCCGGGCCCTGCGGGTTCATGGTTCATCGGTTCATGGTTCATCGGTGCTGAACCCAGAACCGAACCCGGCACCCAGAACCAGAAACGCAGCACAAGGAACAGAACCATGAACCATGAACCGATGAACCATGAACCCGCGCAGGGTGCTATCGTAGGCGCCGATGCAGATTCATGTCGGCACGTCCGGGTACAACTACCCGGAGTGGAAGGGCACGTTTTATCCCGATCCGTTTCCGGCGTCGAAGATGTTCGGCTACTACTCCGAACGCTTCCGCACGGTGGAAATCAACTACACGTTCTACCGGATGCCCACGCCCAAGCTGACCGATGGGTGGCGTGAGCAGGCGCCGGATGGGTTTTCGTACACGCTGAAGGCGCCCAAGCGGATTACGCATGACCGCCGCTTGGTGGACTGCGCGGAGGCGATGGCGATGTTTGTCGAGAGCGCGCGTAGGCTGCAGGAACATCTGGCGTGTCTGCTGTTCCAGCTGCCACCGAACTTCCGGGTGGACATCGGGAAGCTGGAAGCGTTCCTCGCACTGATTCCGTCCGACCTGCGCGCAGCGTGTGAGTTCCGGCACGACTCCTGGCACTGCGACGACGTGTTTGGGTTGTTGTCGAAGCATAACGTGGCGCTGTGCATCGCCGACATGGGTGACAAGACGACCCCGCTCGTCGCGACCGCCAAACACGGCTACTTCCGGTTGCGCGACGAGGGCTACGGGCCCGCCGACATCACGAAGTGGACCGGCACGGTGAAGGGCTTTGCCGACAAGTGGACCGACGCGTTCGTGTATTTCAAGCACGAAGACGAAGGCAAAGGGCCCGAATTCGCGAAGCAGTGTGAGGAGCAGTTGTGAGCAGTCCGCAGTCCGCAGTGCAGATAAGGAGCCCAAGGGCTTTAGCCCTTGGGACAAGGATGGTGTTGATATGAGAACAATCACCATTGTCGGTATTGCCGCTCTGTTGACCCTCGCCCCCGTGGCGAGTCAGACCCAGGCCCCGCGGCCCACCACCCTTGCCGGGAGGTCCACGGTGTATGCGCCGAACGGAGTGATTGCGACGAGTCAGCCGCTGGCGACATCGGCGGGATTGGCCGTGTTGCAACGAGGGGGCAACGCCATCGATGCTGCCGTGGTGGCCGCGGCGGTGCTCACGGTGGTGGAGCCGAACATGACGGGCATGGGTGGCGACCTTTTCGCCATGGTGTGGTCCGCCCGCGACAAGACGCTCCATGGACTGAACGCCACCGGCCGCAGTGGTTCGTTGATGACGCGCGAGACCATGGCGGCGCGGGGACGGACGCGTGTGAGCCAGGGCATCGAAGCGGTGACCATCCCGGGGTCGCTGTCGGGCTGGTCGGCCCTGCTCGAGAAGTTCGGGACACTCACGCTGGCCCAGGCGCTGGCGCCGGCCATCGACATCGCGGAAAACGGCTTTCCAGTCACGCCGATCATTGCGCCCCAGTGGGCTGACGAAGAAGCGCTGTTGCGCCGCGACGAAGGTGCGCGCGTGGCATTACTGGTCGACGGCCAGCGCGCGCCGAAGGCGGGGGAGTGGTTCCGGATGCCGGACCTCGCTCGGACGTATCGAGAGATTGCGTCCCAGGGGCCAAAGCACTTGTACGGTGGTCCGCTCGGTCGTCGCATCGCGGAGTTCGTGCAGCAGAAGCAGGGCTTCCTCACGCCTGATGACTTCGCCGCCCACACCGTGGACTGGGTGCAGCCCATCAGCGTGCCGTATGGCGGCTACCGGTTGTGGGAACTCCCGCCGAACAGTCAGGGCGTTGCCGCGCTCGAGATGTTGCGGCTGCTCGAGGGCACCGACCTGAAGGCGATGGGCCACAACTCGCCGGCCTACCTGCATCAGCTCATCGAAGCCAAGAAGCTCGCGTACGCCGACATCGAACACTACGTGGGCGATCCCGCCGCGATGACGGTGCCGGTGGAACACTTCCTGTCTGATGCCTACATTCGAGAGCGGCGTCTGCTGATCGATCCCGCCAAGGCGATGGAACGTACGGAGCCCGGGCGCGCGTCCACGGCCAGCGACACGATCTACCTGGCGGTGGCGGACAAGGACGGCAACATGGTGTCCTTCATCAACTCCGTCTACGACTACTTCGGCTCCGGCATCGTCGTCCCCGGCACCGGCATCCTGCTGCACGACCGCGGCGTCGGGTTCACGATGGCTGAAGGCCGGGCGAATACGGTGGGACCGAAGAAGCGTCCCTTCCACACGATCATCCCCGCGTTTGTGACAAAGACCACCCGGAACAGCGGCGTGTTGCGTGACGCATCGGGGGATGAACCCTACATGGCCTTTGGTGTGATGGGTGGTGCCATGCAACCGCAGGGCCACGTGCAGGTGCTGTTGAACATGTTGCTCTTTGGCATGGACCCACAACAGGCCTCCGATGCGGCGAGGTTCCGGCACATGTCCGGACGTCGCGTCGCACTGGAGTCGCCAATAGACGACGCAGTGCGGGCGGGGCTCACGAAGATGGGGCACGAAATCATCGATGAGCGGAACGTCGCCTTCGGCGGTGCTCAACTCGTGCTCAAATTGCCACGCGGTTGGGCGGCGGGATCCGATTCGCGGAAAGACGGGCACGCGGGAGGGCACTAGTCCGCAGTCCGCAGTTCGGAGCACAAGGGCTTTAGCCCTTGTGATTGTCCCAGGGGCTGAAGCCCCTGGGCTCCGTTTGATTGGAGGGTAGATGCGCAAAGGGTTGATGGCATTGACGGCAGTGGTTATCGCGGTTGTCGCCGTGACGTCGCGGCCGGTGGTGGAGGCGACACCGCAGACGTCGGGGGTGACGGCGCTTGTTGGTGGGACCCTGATTGACGGGTTTGGCGGCGCGCCGATTCGCAACTCCGTCATCCTCGTACGTGGGGAGCGCATCACAGCGGTTGGCACGGTTGGAACACTCGCAGTGCCGGACGGGGCGACCGTCATCTCCACCGAAGGCATGTCGGTCCTGCCCGGCCTCTGGGACATGCACGTGCATCTGATGCTTGCGGGGCATTCCGATTACACGCATTGGGACAAGACGTACCCGGCACGCTTCGAGAACGAGATCATGCCGGCGTCGGCGCACCAGTTGCTGCGGGCCGGAGTCACATCTGCTCGGGACCTCGGTGCTCCCCTTGAGGCAAGCATCAACGTCCGCAACAGAATCAATCGTGGAGAGATCCCCGGGCCACGCATGTACATGTCTGGGCCGTTCATCCAGAAGGCGCCGTATCCGGGTACCGAACAGTTCCGCTGGGGCGTCAATGGTATCGACGATGCGAGAGCGAAGGTGAAGCGGCTGGCGTCCGCCGGTGTCGATGTCATCAAGCTGATCGATCAGGACCAGATGACACGGGCAGAGGTTGAGGCGGTCGTCAACGAGGCGCACGCCAACGGACTGCCGGTGGTGGGCCATTCCCATCGGCCCGAAGAAATTCGGCTCGGCATGCAGGTCGGCGTGGACAACTTCGAGCACACCGGATTGGCGACGTCGCCCGAATACCCCGACGACGTCATGACGGCAATCCGGGAACGCACGGCGCAGATGAACAATGGGCCGTTCTACTGGACGCCAACCGTGCAGGGGCTCTTCAACTACGAGTACCTGCGCGACAACCCGGAGTCACTCGACGATCCGTCCTGGCAGCTCGGGCTCCGCGCCGATATCGTCGCCGACATTCGACAATCGCTGCGCAAGCCGGGCGAACTCGGTTACTTCCAGCTCACGCCGGCCCGCAAGCCCACACTCAAGCGGAAGATCACCCAACTCCGCGAGGCGGGCGTCACGCTGCTCATCGGCACCGACAGCGGCATTCCCACGCAATTCCACAGCCAGAGCACCTGGAACGAACTTGATGTCTGGGTGCGCGAAATGGGCATTCCGGCAATGGAAGCCATCCGCAGCGCCACCTATTGGCCGTCACTGATGATGAAGAAGGATGCCAACGTCGGCACCATCACGCCGGGCAAATACGCCGACATCATCGCCGTGCGCGGTGATGTGCTGAAGTACATCAACCTGCTGCAGCGGGTGGACATCGTCATGAAGAACGGTGTCAGGATTCGCTGAGCGTGGCGGTCAGGAAGTCCACCACGCGCGCTTCGGCCCAGTAACCGTCGTACGCCTCGGTCGAACTGGCAACAAATCCGCAGTGGCCACCGTGCGACTGGAGCGAGACAGTCAGCATCGGGTTGCTGCGCACGGCATCGCATGTGAACTGTGACGCAGGCACAAACGGGTCGTCTTCCGCGGCAACGATGAGTGCCGGCACCTGGATGCGGTCCACCACACGCAGTGCGCTGGCGAGCTGGTAGTAGTTCGCCGCGGTGCCGAACCCATGGGACGGCGCCGTATACGCATCGTCAAACTCTCGAATGGTGCGGATGCTGTCCAACGGTGCGAGGTCGAAGCGGCCGGGCCACAACGCCGCTTTGCGGCGCATGCGGGCCTTGAGGCCGCGCACAAAATTCCACTGGTAGAGCACATTGGCGGGTTGTTCGATCGCGTCCACGCACAGCGCCAAATCGATCGTGGGGCTCACGGCAGCGACGGCGACGATGGGGAGGTCGGGGGTGGTAGTGGCTTCGCCGGCGAGCTTGAGTGTCAGGTTGCCGCCGAGGGAGTAGCCCGCAATGGCGATGCGTGTCAGCGGCAGTTCCGCGTGAAGGGCCCGGAGAACCGCGATCGGGTCGGCCGTCAGGCCTGAGTGGTAGAGGCCGGGAGAGAGGTGTTCTGTGCCGCCGCAGTTGCGCTGGTTCAGGAGCACGACATTCCAGCCACGCGTCCATGCCTTGTCCGCCAGGCCGCGCATGTAATGCGCCTCGCTCGAGCCCTCGAGCCCGTGCAGCCCCAGGAGTGTAGGCGCGGTGGGTCGTGAGGGCTGCCAGAAACAGTCGGTGCGGACCTGCGAGTCTGAGTCCACGGCGATGAATCGTGCCTGAGGCCGTGGCAGTCGAGGCAGGCGCCGGCGTCGTGCCCATGCCGCGATGGTCATCAGATGGCCATTGGAGAGGCCCAGGGCCGGCGCGAACTGCGGATCAGCGAAGGTCAAAGATGACGAACTCGTCATTGCGATACAGGACAGGCAGGTCGAGCTGATGCGCGGATTCCACGATCACGACGTCCAGGTCGTACGTGGCAGCAAGCGCTCGGGCACGCGGCGTCGTGAGGAGGGGAAAGTCCCCAAGGTCGCGTGTGCGGTCGGCGACCCGAACAGCGACGTCGCGGCTGTAGAGGGCGAGCGCGCTGTCCTTCACGCCCTCGAGCACGGTGTCTCTGCCCGCGGCAATACGCACACTGACGCCATACTTCCAGGCGTGATTCGGGTCGGCCAGCACGTGCCAATCCACGGATTGAGTTCGCAGCCAGGCCATCGCGTCCACCCACGGGGTCTTCGGCAGGTCGATCGTCATCAGCTGCCGTTCGGGTTGCCACACCTCGAGCAGGTAATAGCCGCGCGTCGCTGAGGCCAGCGCGAGGATGGCGACGACCGCAGGAGCCAGACGTGGTGCACGCGTCATCCACCACGCGACGTACGCGAGCGCGAGGAAGTCGAGCACCCAGAACACGCGTGTGATCTGGAGCTGGACCGCCAGCGCAAGTTCCATCGCGGTGAGGACGACAGACACCGCAAAGACGCCTGTCAGCACCAGTGTGGCGGCCACGAGGGCGGACTCTCCGCGAACCGCCACTCCGCGACGCTCGCGGGCGCGCCACGTAAGCCAGATCAGCATCGGATACGCGAGATTCAGCAGCCACGCGTCCAGCGGCCACTCCGTGGGGAAGAGGTAGTCCTTGGTGTCGAGCACCTGCAGCCACAACGGGTCCATCGTCACAAGGCGCCCCGCGAGTGGGCCCAGAGTCACCGCCCACAGTGCCGCAAGCCCGCCAACCACGGCAAGTGCGCCCAACTGCCACCGCCACTCCGGGCGTTGCACCGCGGCACCGGCGACGACCGCGAGTCCGAACCACAACGCGGTGGTGGGATGGAGGACGCCGGCCAGCGCCACACACAGGACGGCCACGCCGAACCGGTTGCGGATGACTGAAGCGATCGCCAACACGCCGAGGCCAAACGCCATCTGCCGGGGGTGCATGTATCCCTCCAGCGAATTCGCTCCGGTCTTTGCGATGCGATGCCTGAAGGTGAGTAGCACACCGAACGCCGCGACCGCCCACCAGGAAAACTGCAGGCCTCGGGCGAAATACACGGCGGCCGCGACAAGGACGAGCAGAGAAACGAGGTAGAACCCTGCCGCCAGATCCGGCAGCGATCCCGTCGTGGCCTGCACGACACCCGCCAGCAGCTGGTCGGAGGTCATCAGACTCGATTGGGCCTCGAGTAGTGCCGAGTCGCGCGGAAAGAGGGAAGGATCGAGCAGGTGCTGGATGGCCGGGACGTAGAACGCCTGGTCCGAGACGCCGAACCGGTAGCCGCCCGAGTTGGCCGTGGCGAGCAGGACGAAGAGTGCGGCGGCGATGGTTCCGAGGAGGATCCGGCGTGTCAGGCGGTCGTGCGTCACATGCGCTCGTCGGCCGTCGGGCCATACATGGCCGGCACCGGAACGTCCAGCAGCCGAAGGTACACGCTGAGCTGGCCGCGGTGATGCACGCTGTGGTTGATCACAAAGGACTTGAAGGCCGCCACCCGCGGCACCGTCAGCATCACGTCGCCATTCCGTTTGAGCTGCCAGGGGGCCTGCAGCTCCGCCTCACTCAACGTCGTCAATAACTGGCGCACCGCGCCGACAGCGGCATCAAAGGCGGCGAGCACCTCCGCTGGAGTGGCGTGTGGCGGCGGCGGCGTGGCCGGCGCTGACGTGAGGTCGTAGTCCGGCTGCGTGAGGATGCGCTCACCCCAGCGGGGAATACGTGTGAGATGTGTCGACAGTGCGCCGAGGGTGAACGACTTCGGATGTGGCGTCCAGTCAAAGGACCCCGCCGGACTGCGCTCAAGCAGCCGGCGGGTCACCGCCATCTCCTGATCAAACTCCGGCAGGAGTCCCGGCGCCATCATCAGCCGCCGAAGTTCACGCGGGGAGTGACCTTCGCGCTGTCGGGAATCTCGTAGTACGGGTATTCGTCGAAGCTGAAGATCGAGGCCGTGATGTTCGACGGGAACTGGCGGCGCATCGTGTTGTACGCCTGCACCTTCTCGTTGTAGCGCATGCGCTCGGTGGAGAGCCGGTTCTCGGTACCCGCCAGTTCGTCCATCAGGCGGTTAAACGTCGCGTCGGACTTCAGCTGGGGATAGTTCTCCATCACCACGAGCAGTCGCGCCAGAGCCGAACTCTCGGCGTTGCCGGCTTCGATCTTCTGTGCAGGCGTCGACGCGCCGGCCATCTTGGCGCGCGCGTCGGCGACGGCGCCAAACACGTCCTTCTCCTGCTGGGCGAAGCCCTTCACGGTCTCCACCAGATTCGGGATGAGGTCGCTGCGGCGCTGCAGCTGATTTTCGACCTGCGCCCACTGGCCCTTGATGCCTTCTTCCTGAGCAGTGAACGTGTTGTACGAACAACCGGATCCGACGAGACCGGCCACGAGTACGACGGCAACCGAGAGAAGTCTGCGCATGGTTCTCACTTTACCACCCACCGGACGCGCCGCCTCCGCCGCTGCGTCCGCCTCCAAATCCACCAAACCCGCCGCCGCGACCACCAAACCCTCCGCCAAATCCGCCGCTGCCAAAGCCACCGCCGAACCCGCCAAGGCCACCGTGCCAGCCGCTCCAGGTATTTCGGCGCGATCGCGGGTTGAACGGTGTGGACCCACCGCCGCCGGAATTACGGGCGATGGCGCTGATGACAAAAAAGATGATGAGGGCAATTGTGAACACCCACTGTGCACCGTGGGAGACCTCGAAGGAATCCGGCGTTCGCTCCGGCCCCACAGCCGGGGCCTCGACGTCGGCCAGCGTCACGCCTCGCGCGTCAGCCAATCGCCACGCCAACACCCGCGTCACGTCTGCCAGGCCTTCGCCATATCGGTTCTGGCGGAAGGCCGGCAGCAGCTGGGTCCTGATCAGTTCGCCCGCATAGCCGTCGGTGACAAATTCCTCGAGGCCGTATCCCACCTCGATGCGCACTTTCCGGTCTTCCACCGACACAAGAATCAGCAGCCCGTTGTCACTGGCCCGTGTGCCGATGCCGGCCTGTTGAAACATGCGCACCGCGTACTCTTCGATTGATCCGTACGGCCCCATATTCGGGATCGTGGCCACCACAATCACATCTCCGGAGGCCGCCTGAAGTGCCCGGATCAGTCGATTCATTTCGGCGGTTGACGCCGGGTCGATGACCTTGGCGAAGTCATTGACGGTGTCTGTCAGCGCGGGGATGTTGCCCGCCGGCGTCTGCGCGATCGCCGGCGGGGCGCCGATCATCAGCGCCACGCACACGGCGGCGCGCACGAGGGGGCGGATCAGTGGCGCCATGAGTCCGTGAAGGCCCAAAGCGTTTCGGCCGCGACGAGGTACGCGTTCATGAAGTCCGGCGATGTCGCCAGTCCGTCCGCGCGTTCCGGATGCAGCTCGAGTGCGAGCACTCCGCGCAGCACTTCTGCCGGCAGGCCGATGTGCTGTTCACCAAATGCCACCAACGCGTCGTCGGTGTCAGGCGGAGCACCGGGGCCCTGGTGGCTGAGACGCGCCACGTTGGCGAGCAGCACACGGAGCGGGCCCGCGGACTGTTCGAGCATCACGGCCTGCTCGTGATGGTGGTCAGCCGCGTGCAGCCAGCCCTGCCGGACGTGAATCAGGAAGGCCTTGGCCTGGACCTCACACGCGCGGCGGATATCCGCATCGGATGGGCGCGCGTCGTCAAACGGCGAGGTGCCTGCGATGAGCAGGTGTCGCTCGAGAATGGCGCCGTATTCGAGAGGGAACGCGTCGACAGACCTCCGGAACTCGTCCGGCGTCAGCAGCAGGGGCGTGTCGAGACCTTCCTGATGCCAACGGTCCACAAGCGGCGCGAGAGCCTGGAGGTCATCCGCCGTGAGCCGGGTCGCGAAGACCACGGCGCGCGTGGGACCATACGCGACTAGTGCGACAAACCGGCCGTCAAGGACGCGCTGCAGATCGGCAGCGAGGCGATTCATTGCTTGTCGCGCGGCAGAAGAAAGCTCAATTGGAGGACGAGGCATCGTCCTCCAATTGTAAGGCGCGTGAGAGGCGCGGCTGAAGCCGCGCCCTACGGATTCGCGTGCTTCTCGGGAACGCGTTTGGCGTACCAGCCCGCGTCGCCCATGCCGCCGAGGTTGGCCGTCCCCTTGAGTGCTGCACTCGCCGCGTCAATCTCGCCGGCGAAGTGCATCTGGGTTTCGGTGCCTTCGGCGTTGATCGTGACAACGAATTCGAGTTGCCGGCCGGTGACCTTGCCGACGAGTGGGTACTTGCCGTACCGGCCCGCGTAGGTGCCAGTCAGCTTCTCCGCATCCTGCACAAGCGTGAGCACGATGCTGGCATTGCCGACTTCCATCTCGAGCGTCGTCTGCCACGCACCCGCGACCTTGGCGGGCGGCGCGGGCTTGTCCTGCGACGCCTGCGCGAATGGGGTGGCTGCACTGAGCAGCACCGCCAGCACCGCCAGCAGAACCCTGGCCCCCGGACCCTGGACCCTGGACCGCATTACAGTCCCTTGGCGCGGACGCCCGTGAATGGGAAGCTGCCCATGTCGCCGAGCGACATCGTGCCGTCGAGTTTGCCGTCCTTGATCGAGCTTTCGAACCAGATTTCGATAGCCTGACCACCCGCGTCAAAGCTGATCGCGAAACCGAGCACGCCGTCCTTGAATTCGCCGGCGATGCTCGTGGGGCCATTCGGGCTCTCGATCATGCCCGTCACCTTGTTGGCGGCATCGATCTTGACGTCCAACGCGAGCTGCATCGCGCCCTGCGGGCTCTGCAGATCCAGCGTCCATTTGCCGACGTAGGACGCGGCGGCCTTTGGATCGACAGGAGCCGTCTTGGCTTCGGGCTGTGCGGCAGGCGGCGCGGCTGCCTGACGCGCAGAGGCCGGCGCCGCGACGGACATAGCCGCCAGGGCGGCCAGCGTAACAAGTGTGCGCTTCATTTTCTTCTCCCTTTGAGGTCGTGCAGGTTTTGGCTGCTCCAGCTCGGCGAGTTTCAGCTCAGCCGTCTGTTCGGTCACCTTCTGGAGCATAACACCTGTGGCCTCCTTGTCGACTTTCGGGTCGTTGAGCCAGAATGCCGGGTCCTGGGCGGCCATGATGGCGGGGAAGTCCTCGCCGGACTTCACGCTCAGGGGGGCAAACTCGGTAATGTCCAGGTCCCCCGACCACTCGTCGCGGTGTTTGATGAGTAACCAGCTGGGGCCGGTGGGTGTTTCACCCGGCCGCTGGTAACCGCGTGTGCGCACCAGCAGCCACGATCCTGTCAGTTTGTAGCCGTCGAGACGGCACTTCAGGTCACCTTTGGCCAACGCGGCTCCGATGTCGGGAGTCTCAGGTTCCCATGTCCCCTCGTCCCACAACATCACCACGCCGGCGCCATACCCTTCGGGGATGACGCCCTCGAATGAGCCGTATTCGATCGGATGGTCCTCCACCTGCGCCGCAAACCGCTTGATGGATGGATCGAGGGACGGTCCCTTGGGCACCGCCCATGACATCAGGACGCCGTTGTGTTCCAGCCGCAGGTCGTAGTGCAGATGACTTGCGAGGTGCTTCTGGACGCAGAAGAACAGCGCCTTCGACTTCGCCCGACGCTTCCTCGGCGCCTCATCACCCTTGGGCTCGGGCGTCTTCGCGAAGTTGCGCTTCTCGCGATACTTGTCGAGCGGCACGAGCCGGTGCCTACTTCACGTCTCCCGTCAGCCGTCTGACCGCCGGGCTCATCAACATTGCCACCAATCCGGCGCCGCCAATAATCATCGCGACCTGGCCAAACAATGACGCCGGTTCCAGCGATTCCAACCGACCGGCCACGAGGCCGGCAAACAGGTTGCCGAGCGCTGCGGCGACAAACCACACGCCCATCATCTGGCCCAGGCGATTGCGCGGGGCCAGTTTGGTGATCGAACTGAGGCCCACGGGCGAGAGGCACAACTCGCCGACGGTGTGCAGGAAGTAGGTCACGATGAGCCACGTCGGGGCCGCCTTGTTGGCTTCCGTCGCGTTGGCCGCACCCCAGGAGAGCACAAAAAAGCCGGCCGCCAATCCGAGCAGGCCGAGCGCGAACTTCATCGCGATCGACGGGTTGGCATTCCGCTGCGCGAGCCACGTCCAGAACCAGCCGAAGACCGGGGCGAACAAGATGATGAACAGAGCGTTGACCGACTGCAGCCAGCTGGCTGGTGCCTCCCATCCGAACACGACACGATCGGTCAGTTGTTCCGCAAAGATGTTGAGGGACGACCCTGCCTGCTCAAAGCCAGACCAGAACAAGGCCGCGAGGATGAATAACCAGAAGATGACCACCAGACGCTTCTTCTCGAGGGTGGTGTGGCCGCCCGCCGTGAGCAGGAAGGCGAAGTAGAGGATCGCCAGTGCAATGATCGAGTAGCCGAGGTTGGTGCCGATCGCCTGCAGGTCCGGCGTCCAGGTGCCGGCCGAGATCAGCCACGCGGCGATCAGCACAAGCGCCGCCAGCGCCGCCGTGACGGCATACATCACGCGTGCACGGCCGGCCACCGTCGCCGCATCGTCGCCACCGGAGTAGAGACCGATGGTCCCGAAGTGCTTCTCGCCCAGGCGGTACTGGATCAGGCCGAGCACCATGCCGAACCCGGCGAGGGAGAAGCCGAGGTGCCAGTTGTAGTTCTCGCCGAAGAGTCCGCACAGCAGCGGACCGGTAAACGCGCCGAGATTGATCCCCATGTAGAAGATCGAGAATCCGGCATCACGCCGCGCCCCGCCGTCCGGATACAGATCACCGACGATGGTGGAGACGTTGGGCTTGAGGAGTCCCGTGCCGACGACGATCAACGCGAGGCCCAGGAAGAACATGGGAGTGGCCGGGACGGCCATGCTGAAGTGGCCGGCCGCGATGACCGACCCTCCGACAAATATCGCGCGGCGCTGGCCCCAGATGTTGTCCGCAATCCAGCCGCCGGCGATGGTGGCCAGATAGACCAGGGACGTGTAGAGGCCGTAGATCGCGCTGGCCGTGCCGATGTCGAAGCCGAGCCCGGGATTGGCATCCACCGTGGCGCGCGTCATGTAGAGGATGAGCAGCGCCCGCATCCCGTAGTAGCTGAACCGTTCCCACATCTCGGTGAAGAACAGCGTGGCCAGGCCACGGGGATGCCCAAAAAACGCGCGGTCGGTGCCAGAGACAGTCGAGGATGCAGCCACCTGTTTCTCTCCTTTGGAACTACGGAACTTCGGACCTACGAGCCTTCCGGCACATACCCCGGCGGGAGCGCGGAGCCTTTGCCGAAGAAATACTCTTCCATGTGTTTGGCGACGAGTTGCTGGGCTTCCTTCTGGAAAGGCAACAGGCGATACTCGTTGAGGATCATCTTCATCTGCTCCTCCCACATCGTCCAGGCCTCCTGGGAGACCTGTTCGTAGATGCGCTGGCCGAGGGCCCCGGGCCAGGGCGGCGAGGGGAGGGCCGGGAGTTCGCGATGCAGTTTGACGCAGTGAACAGTGCGGGCCGGAACGTCGGCAGTCATGATGCCCACGCATCTTACTGCAGGCGGCTGGTTTGTGGGCTGTTGCTGCTCGGTCTGGCCGGTCTTCTGGCGCCGGCCTCGGCTGATGCCCAGTACTTCGGACGGAACAAGGTGCAGTACCGGACCTTCGACTTCCGCGTGCTGGCCACCGAGCACTTTGATGTCTATTACTACCAGGAGGAAGCGGAGGCCGCGCGCATTGTCGCCCGGATGGCCGAGCGCTGGTATTCGCGACTGTCCCGATTCTTTACGCATGAGCTACGGGGGCGTCAGCCGCTGATTCTGTATGCCGCGCCGGCACACTTCCGGCAGACCAACGCCATCGAAGGGGCGATTGGCGAGGGCACCGGGGGCGCCACCGAGGCGCTCAAACGGCGCATCGTGCTGCCGATGGCCGGCTCACTGGCGGATACCGATCACGTGCTTGGCCACGAACTGGTGCACGCCTTCCAGTTCGACATTACCGGTGCGGATCCTCGAGACGCGGAGTTCAGCCTGCCGGGCATCCTGCAGTACCCCCTGTGGTTCGCCGAGGGGATGGCGGAGTATCTGTCGATTGGTCCTGTCGATGCGCAGACGGCGATGTGGATGCGCGATGCCGCCATCACCGAACGCCTGCCGCACATGAAGGATCTGAACGACCCGCGGCTGTTCCCGTATCGCTGGGGACACGCGTTTTGGGCGTTCATCGGATCGAAGTATGGCGACCGCGCGGTGTCGTCGTTGCTGCGATCAGCCGCCAACCCACGATTCGACATGGCCGGTCTGGCTGCGCAGCTGGGGAGTGATCCCGACCGGCTGACCGAGGAATGGCACGCGTCGATCCGGGCCTCCATCGCAGGCGTGCACGCGGACCTGCCGCCGCTGACCAGTGACCCGCGGTTGCTGCTCAGCGAAGACAACGGCGGCGGGCGCATCAACGTCGGGCCGAGACTGAGCCCCGACGGAACGCGCGTGGCGTTTTTCTCCGAGCGGGATCGACTGTCGGTGGACCTGTTTCTGGCGCGCACGGATACGGGGAAGATCGAACGCAAGCTGATCAGCTCGGCGACCGACCCGCACTTCGACAGCCTTCAGTTCCTCCAGTCGGCTGGGGCCTGGCGGCCCGATGGACGGCAATTGGTGATCACGGTGGTGCGGAGTGGGCGACCAGCGCTGGCCTTTATCGATCCGGACAACGGCCGCATCACGCGCGAAATCGTGCTGGATGGACTCGACGATGCCCTGAGTCCGGCGTGGGCGCCGGACGGGCAGTCGATCGTCCTGAGCGGGAATCGGGGAGGGCTCGCGGACTTGTATCTTGTGACGCTGCCGGCCGGCACTGTGACCGCCCTGACGTCGGATCCCTTTGCCGATCTCGAACCCGTCTTTGTACCTGATGGGCGCACGATCGTGTTCACCTCCGAGCGGTTCAGCACGAATCTCGACACGCTGCGTCCAGCCGAACTGCGGCTCGCCACCCTGGCACTGGACTCGCGCGAGGTTGCCCCGCTGCACGCATTCCTGCGGGGCAAACACCTGAGTCCGCAGGTGAGCCGGGATGGACGAACGGTCACGTTTGTGGCCGACCCGGACGGCATCAGCAATCTCTATCGCATTGGCATCGATGGGGGACCTGTCACGCGGCTGACCGCGATGGCGACCGGCATTGCCGGCATCGCGGGGACGAGTCCGTCGCTGTCGATGGCAGCGAACACCGATCGTCTCGCGTTCAGTGTCTTCGAACGCGATGGGCACGCGCTCTACATTCTCGACGCCGACGATGTGGTTGAGATGGTGCCTCCGGCGGTGTCGCAGGTGGCGTCTGCGTTGACACCCGAGGCGGCCCTTGGACGGCCGCGCAGTCTTGCGAGCCTCGTGACGGGGGACATCACCCGTTTGCTGGGCGACCATGCGAGGGGACTGCCGCCGGTGGGCCCGCCCGTCGCCTCAGAACCCTACAAGCGCCCACTGTCGCTCGATATCGTGACGCAGCCGCAACTGACGGCCGGCGTCGATTCCTTCGGCGGGTTTGTCAGCGGCGGCGTCGGGGCGATGTTCAGCGACATGCTCGGCGATCGGGTGCTGGGCATGGGCGTGCAGCTCTCAAGCGAGATCGATGACCTCGGCGGGCAGGTGTCCTACCTGAACCGGCGGCATCGGTGGAACTGGGTGGCGTCGATTGAGTCGTTGCCGTACCGGCTGGGCTACCTCCAGTGGGAACAGGACGAGGCGGCCGGCACCACCACCTTGCGGCAGGTGATCGAACGGCAAATCTATCGCGGGGGGACCGCGATGACGATGTTTCCCTTCAGCGGAGCCACACGATTTGAGGCCGGCGCGGGTGCACATGCCGTGGCGTTTAGTCGTGAGATTCGTGACCGTGTCTACGTGACCGAGACGGAGGAATTTCTCGAACGGCGTGAATCCAAGGAGAAGACGGCCCACTCCCTCGGCCTCTTCGAAGTGACCGGCGCGCTTGTGCACGATTCGTCGGTGGCGGGCCCGACAAGTCCCATCCTGGGACGCCGCTATCGCTTTGAAGCGCGATCCACGCGCGGCTCGCTGGAGTTCACGACGGCGACGGCGGATTGGCGGCAGTATCTGATGCCCATGCAACCGGTGACGCTCGCCATCCGCGCGCTGCACGTCGGGCGCTACGGCGCTGACGCCGAACACCCACAGCTGGCGCGCATGTATGCTGGCCATCAACAGCTGGTGCATGGCTACGGGGTCGGCTCCTACGCGCCGGGGGAATGTACGGCCTTTGATCCCGATCGCTGCTACGCGTTCGATCGTCTGATAGGCAGCCGCGTGGCCGTGGGAAACATCGAACTGCGTGCGCCGCTGCTCGGGTTGCTGCGCGGAGAACTTGAGTACGGCTACTACGTGCCGCTTGAGATTGCGGCCTTCCTCGATGCGGGGGTCGCGTGGTCGTCGGATTCGCGCCCGTCGTTTGCGGGTGGGGATCGCCGGCTGGTGCGCAGTTACGGCGCGGCGGTGCGCGCCAATCTCTTCGGGTTCATCACGCTGGAGTTATCGACCGCGAGAGCCCTGGACCGTGCCGGCCGTCCGTGGAAATGGCAGCTCGGCATGATCCAGGGATTCTGAGGCGCCCTACTTGGACCTTCGGTCGCCGATGGCCCAGAGGAACGAGGCCGTCCGCATGAACAACTGGCCGTCGGAGATTGCGACGGTGCTCAGGCAATACGGCGAGCAGTCATCAGCCAGCCGGTTCGACGCGAGAATCTCGAACTTCGGACCCGCGCGGTACACCGTGGTGATGCCTTCTTCTTCGGTCGTGACGTAGATCTTGCCGTCCGCCAGAATCGGCGACGCGCTGTAGGTGCCGCTCGGCAGCCGTTCCGGCCCGTAGACCGTCGCGCCCGTCTTCGCATCCAGCGCAAACGCCACACCACCGTCACGCACGATGTAAAGCAACGTGCCGTCACTGACCGGGGTCGGCACGTCCGGCCCCTGCGCAAAGGACCACGCCACGTGTGTTGCGACCACATCGCCTTTGCCACCGGGGCGAATCGCCACCATCGGGTTGTTGCGCGTCGGCGCGATGATCAGATCGCCCACCACAGTGGGGGAGGCGACAATGCGGTAGTTGCGGTTGCGCTGGGGATTCAGCACATCTGCGCGCCAGTACTCTGCGCCGGTGGCCGGGTCGTGGCCGGAGATCACGTCGCCACCGGTGATGATCAGTTCGGCGCGGCCGTTGGCTTCGACCCACAGCGGCGTCGTGTAAGAGTCCGGTGACTCGGCGAGGGCTTCCGTCAGGCGATCCACCTTCCAGATCGTCTTGCCCGTCGTGGCGTCAATTTTCAGGAGGTAGGACGGGTCGTCGGTCTTCATGCCGTGCAGCACCTGCACGTAGAGCGCGTTGTGCTTCAGGAGCGGCGACGACGCGTAGCCCCAGTTGAGACCAAAGCGGCCGTAGTCGTTCTGAATGTTGCGCGACCAGACTTCCTCGCCGGCAAAGTCAAACGCCTTCAGCGCGCCGACGCCGGTCATCACCCACACATGTGTGCCATCGGTCACCGGTGACGGCGACGACATGTTCTGTTTGCGCTCCATGTGGTTGGAGTTGGCGAGCGGACGTTTCCACGAGACGGTCTGTTTGGTCCGGTCGATTGCCCAGAGTTCGAGCGCGCCGGTGTTGGCCGCGGTGGCCACGTTCAGGAAGATGGTGTTTCCCCAGATGATCGGGGTGGACCCACTGTAGGCGGGCAGGGGAATCTTCCAGGCCACGTTGTTGGTCTTCAGGTTGGTGCAGGCGAACGGCGTCAGGGGGCGGCCCTCCTGGCCGCCGCCACGTCCGCCTCCGCGCTGCTGGAGCACCACCGAGCCATCCGGTGTCTCGTCAATCGACACCGCAGGGGCGTCGGTGTCGGCGCAGGCCGCGCCCCACGTCACCGGCAGATTCGTTTCGGTGCTCACGCTGTTATGGGACGGGCCGCGCCAGTGAGGCCAGTCCTCGGCGAGCAGGACCGTTCCGGCAAGGGTCACCATCGATGTCAGACCAATGATCGCGCGCATCTGCACTCTCCAGAAAAAACGGATTTAGTGTCGTGCCCGCAATGCTACCTGAACTCGCGCATCGTTGAAACACGCGCCGCCGCCGAGATCCGTCAGCGAGTCGGGGACAAGGGCGTTGGACGTCGCGCCGTTCTCCGTGCTGCGCGCCCAGAGTCCTTTGGGCATTGATACGACACCCGCTCGTACTTCGGGCGTGATGTCCACCAGACACCACACTTCACCGAGGTGGTTGAAGATCCGCACGGAGTCGCCCCCTTCGATCGCGCGTGGTCGCGCGTCATCGGGGTGCATCTTCAGCTTCACGATGCCCGGACGGAATTCAGCGAGTGTGGACGACACCGTGTGTTCGCTCGCGGGCGAGATCAGCGTGAGCGGAAACTCCGCCGTGGCTGGATCCGCCTGCCACGTGTACGCCCCCTCCAGATGGACCTTGTGATCCGGTGTCTTCGGGAAGAGATCCACAAACTGGGTCGGCGTTCCATTCGCAGGTCCTGTGACCACCGACCCGTCGTGCAGGGCGGCGCTCATCGCCTCGGGCATACGCCCTGTCACGTCCATGAGGCCCTCAGCCTCGCCGAGGTCATCCGCGTCGGCGTCGGTGAGTCCCAGGCGCACAGACAGTTCGCGGAAGACTTCGTGGTTGGGACGCGCATCCCCCACAGGTTCGATGACGGGTCGCACGATCTGCATGTGGTACGCGCCGTACCCTCTGGCAATGTCGTAGTGCTCAAGGAACGTGGTGGCCGGCAACACGACGTCCGCGTATTTCGCCGTGTCGGTCATCGTCTGCTCGAACACGACGGTGAACAGATCCTCGCGTTCCAGTCCGCGTTTGACCCGGTTCTGATCGGGCATCGTGGTGAGCGGATTGCAGTTGTAGACAAACAACACCTGGACGGGCGGGTCGGTGAGCTCGGTGAGCGCGCGGCCGAGCTGGTTCATGTTGATCGTGCGGGTGTTGGCCTGTGGTGTGTTGATCCAGGTTTCGGCCGTGAGTCCCCACGCGCTGGAATTGCTCATCGTGTAGCCGCCACCACGCACACCGAATTTGCCGGCCACGGCGGGCAACGCGAGGATGGCCATGGTCGCCGCGCCGCCGTTGCGATTGCGCTCCTGCCCCCAGCCACAGCGGATCACTGCGGGCGAGGTGGACGCATACCACCGGGTCAGCGTCCGGAGATCGTCCGCCGCAATGCCGGCCACCTCGGCCGCACGCTCCAGCGTCCAGGGCTCTGCTGCCGCGCGCAGCTCGGCGACGCCAGTCGCGTGTGCCTCCAGGAAGGTCGTGTCGGCCTGTCCGGTCGCAAAGAGCTCCCGGATCATGGCCAACGCGACGGGCAGATCCGTGCCGGGCCGGACGGCGAGGTGCAGGTCGGCGGTGCGCGCAAGCGGCGTGCGGCGCGGGTCGACCACGACCAGCTTCGCTCCGTTCTTCTGCGCCTGCTTGAGGTGCGCGACCAGATGAATGCCCGACGCCGGGGGATTCGCGCCCCAGACGATGATGAGGCGGGCGTGTGCGTAGTCGGCGTAGCCGACGCCACCCATCCTGCCGTAGAGCGCCATCGCAGCGGCGGTGGTGGGCGCGGCGCAGACGGTGCGCGCCAGGCGCGAGGCGCCGAACCGGCGGAACAGGCGCGCGTCCTCCATGTCGTTGGTGAGCAGGCCGTTGCTGCCGCCGTAATAAAACGGCAGCACCGATTCCGCGCCGTGCGCGGCCTTTGCGGCCTGCATCTTTTCAGCGATGTGGTCGAGGGCTTCGGCCCAGCTGACGACCGTGAAGTCGCCACGCCCTTTGGGACCGCGTCGCAGGGCGGGGTAGAGCACGCGCTCGGCGCTGTAGACCCGGCGATCAAATCCGCGGACCTTGCCGCAGATGAAGCCCTCGGTCGACGGGGCGAGGTGGCTGCCGTCGATCTTCTGGATCCGTCCTCCCTCCACGGACACCGCGAGGCTGCAGGCGTCCGGGCAGTCCAGCGGGCACGCCGTCTGCACGGTGGTGCGACCCCAGGAGGCGGGCGGAGCGAGATCGTCGGGCAACGCGGCCGGATCGTCTGAAGCCATGGGAGAGAGTGTACGATGTCGCCATGGCCAGCTTCCAGCAACGTCTGATTGGTGCCGTCCGCCTTGATGCGGCGACGTACGAGGATGTCGAACATGATTCGGGAGCGACCCTGCAGGCCGGGGGCGTGGTCGCCCTGGCGAGTTTGACCACGAGCGTGTCGTGGTACTTCAGCGTGTTCGAACTCGAGTGGGTGCTCCGAGGCGCGATACAGGGTTTGGTCGCCTGGTTCATCGGTGCGTTGGCGCTCTGGCTGATTGGGACGCGCGTACTTCCGGGGAAGAACACGGAAGCGGATCTGGGGCAGTTGTTGCGCACCATCGGATTTGCGCAGACACCGGGGCTGTTCGGCCTGCTGGTGGTGATCCCCCTGCTTGGGTTGTTTGTCCCGTTTCTGGTCGCCATCTGGATCATCGCGGCGACATTTGTAGCCGTGCGCCAGGCGCTCGATTACGACGACACGTTCCGCGCGATTCTTGTCTGCTTCCTGGCCTGGCTCGTCAGCGCGGTTGTGTATTTTGTGTTGGGCATCGGGTCCAGCCGGGTGTTCTGAGTGCGTCCGCGCCTCGTCAAGGTGCGTGTGCGAGGCTGGTGGCTGGTGCCACTCGTGGTTGCGGCGATTGCTGCCGTACCATGGCCGGGCTGGGTCATTGAGACCTGGTACTCGCGCACGGTGTTTCCGGTCATCCAGCGCGGGGTGACGAGTCTCAGCAATCTGGTGTCTGTGGCGCTGATCGATGTGGCATTGGTGCTGACCGCGGTGTGTCTGGTGACCATCGGGATCAGATGCGCCAGAGCCGTCCGGTCGCGCGGGTGGTTCAGCGCGCTGTGGGAGAGTACACGCCGCATCGTGCGTGTGGCGGCAGTGCTGGCGCTGCTGTTCCTCCTGGCCTGGGGCCTCAACTATCGCCGGGTGCCGCTTGAACTGACGCTCGGCGGAGCGCCAGGGATACCACCGTCCCCTGATGCCGTCGTGGCGCTGGCGCGCGAAGCGGCGCGCGCGGCCGGTGACATGCGCGAGGCGGCGCAGACGCATGCGGCCGGATTCGCGGATCTCGCCGTGCGTCTGGAGCCGGCGTTTCAGCTCGCGCTGCAGCGGCTCGGACAGCCGCCGCTGTGGGTGGCCGGCCGCCCGAAACACTCGCCGGTGCTGACGCCCTTTTTTACCGCCGCAGGCGTCACAGGCATGGTCAATCCTGTGGCCCTCGAGTCGATCGTCCACCCGGCCTTGTTGCCGTTTGAGCGACCGATGGTGCTCGCCCATGAGTGGGCGCACCTTGCGGGATTTGCCGACGAAGCCGATGCCAGCGCAGTGGCCTGGCTGGCGTGTGTGCTGGGGGATCCGGGGCTTGCCTACAGTGCGCACGTCTCAGTGGTGCTGGAGTCGGCCACCGTGTTGCCGGACGGTGAGTGGCCGGTGATTCGCGCCACGCTGGATCCAGGCGTCGTGGCGGACATCCGCGCCCTCGCCACGCGCCTCACGCGCCAGCAACCCGTCGTTCGCGACACCGCACTCAAAGTGTACGACGGTTATCTCAAGTCAAATCGTGTTGAGGATGGCGTCCGCAGCTACAGCCGTATGCTTCGCGTGCTTGCGACCCCCGGCATGCGCCGGGCCCTGCACCAGGCACCCGGAACCATGAACCAATGAACCAATGAACCAGTACCCTCCGGTGCGGTCCCACTGGTCCAGGTGGTCTGTGCGCGCCCAATCATGGACCTGAGGTTGGACGGGTATTGTCATGCCAAGTCCGCTGCAGTCGTACGGGATGAATCTGTGACGAGGGGCCTCGGGTCCCCCACATACGGCGCGTCGTGATACGCGCGGGTCAACAACAGCTGGACGTCCGAGATGTGACGCTCTCGGAACGCGGCTTCGCAGTAGGCCAGGTACAGGTCCCACAGCCGGATGAAGCGGTCATCCATCCCCAGGCGGCGCACGTCGTCGAGCCGGTCGAGGAACCGTTCGCGCCAGGCGGCGAGCGTGTACGCGTAGTGCCAGCCGAGGTCTTCCATGTGGAAGGGGCGGAGTGTGGTGACGCGGCCGAGTGATTGGTGAATCTCCGCGAGCGAGCCCAGTTCCGAGCCAGGGAAGATGTAGGTCTGGATCCAGTCCGTGGTGCCGCGATAGGAGCGGTGAAAATCCTGGTCGTTCATCGTGATTAACTGCAGCAACGCCGCACCGCCGGGCGCCGTCAGGCGATCACACGTACGGAAGAACGTGTCGTAGTGCTCCAGTCCCACCGCTTCGAACATCTCAATGCTGACGAGTTTGTCGAACTGGCCCGTCAGGTCGCGGTAGTCTTCGCAGAGCAGCGTGATGCGCTGGCCGGCCTCGCCGAGCGCCTCAAACCGCTGGCGGGCTCCGTCGAACTGTTCGCGGCTGATGGTGGTGGTGGTGATGCGGCACCCATAGTGCGTGGCGGCATAGGCGGCGAAGCCGCCCCAGCCGGTGCCGATCTCCAGGAGGTGATCGTCCGGGGTCAGCTGCAGCTTGCGGCAGATGCGATCGAACTTATTGAGTTGCGCCTGCTCGAGCGAGTCGTCCGGCGTGTTGTACCAGGCAGAGGAATAGGCGAGCGCTTCGTCGAGGAAGAGACGGAAGAAGTCATTGCCCAAATCGTAGTGTGCCGCAATGTTCCGGCGGCTCCCCTCGCGGGTGTTGCGGCGCCGCCAGTGGGCGACCGATGCCAACTGACGGCTGACCCACGACCACGGTCCGTTCATCGCGCGAAACACCGCCATGTTCCGCACGGCGAGCCGAAGCAGGGCGACGAGATCCGGCGATGAAAAGTCACCGTCCACAAACGACTCGCCAAGCGCGAGGTCGCCGCCGAGCAGCGCTCGTTCGAACACCCGCTCGTTGTGCACCACCAGCATCCCGGCCGGCCCCGTGCCCGGTCGCCCAAACTGCCACGTGCGATCCGGACACACCACGTCGAGACTGCCATGCGTCAGATGTTCGGCGGCGGCAAAAAATGCGCGGCGGGCTTGTGTCTGCTTCCAGGTCATGCGCGGGCCTCCTGCTCGCGTTGTTTCTGCCGCTCCTGCGGCGTCAGCGGATGCGGCACGTACGTCAGCCCTTTCCACCACAACCGCAGCGCCTCACAGTGAATAGCACCGATCACCTTAGCCGTCATCCAGGGATGGCGCCTCAGCGCGCGGTGGAGATGCGCGGCATCCCACGGCTGCCGTTCCAGCGTCAGCGTCGCATCAAAAAACGGTACGTCCGTGCCCTCCGTCCGATCGATGACCGTCATGTGCGCGACCAGAGACGCGCCGGGCGGAGTGACGGTGAAATCGTAGTCAAGATGCGCTTCATTAAACGGCGACACATGCATCGTCTTTGCCGTGCGATGTCTGACGACGCCGTGTGGTGTGGTGGGGCCGGGCAGCCAGTACAGCGTCTGCTCGCCGAACGTGCTGTTCACCTCGGCGACGATCGACGCAAGAGTATGCGTCGCGTCGAAACAGAAGTAGAACGAGATCGGGTTGAACGCATACCCGAGATAGCGGAGATGGCTGAGCACGTAAATCGGTCCATCCGGCAGGGGACGGCCCTGGGCGCGCGCACGCGCGGCGAGGCGCTGTCGCAGCGGGAGTGCGGTGGGGCCGACGTGGTCGCGATCATCGATGGACGCCCAGTTGAAGCGGTTCCTCGACACCAGGCGCGAGACCGCAGCCGCTTCGTCGAGCCGGTCGATGTCGAGGAGCGGCATGAATAGCGTGTAGGTGAACTCATGCGGCGTGGGCCTGAATCGACGATGGCGGAGACGTCCGACATAGAGGGCGTGCCCGATCACCAGGTCACCCCCAGCGACTCGGCGACGCGCACCGCCGACTTGAGGCCGTCTTCATGGAAGCCGTAGAACCAGTACGCGCCGCAGAAGTGGGCGCGATGCCTGCCGCTGACCTCCGCCCATCGCGACTGTGCATCGACCGCCGCGCGGGTGAACAGCGGGTGGGTGTAGGTCATGTGCGCCAGGACCCGGTCGGGCGCGATTGGTCGTGGCGGATTCAGCGTGACGCAATATTGGCTCGGCGTCTGCAGCCGCTGGAGGCGGTTCAGGTCGTAGGTGAGACAGGCGTCGTCCCCCTCGCCGATCAGCACGTTCCAGGAGGCACGGGCGGCGCGGCGTCTCGGCAGGAATGAGGGGTCAGTGTGCAGCCACGTGTCGTTCACGCTGGTGGTGAACGCCGACAGGACGCGCCGCTCGGCGTCGGTCGCGTCCGCCAGCAGCGGCAGGACCTGATCACCGTGACACCCAAACACCACGTCGTCAACGTCCAGGGCCGGCTGATCGGCGATGTCGATGCGGACGCCGCCGGCCGTCCTCACCACCCGGGTTGGCGACGTGCCCGTGCGCACGGTCAGGCCGGGAGCCTGCAGGAGCTTCGGAATGTAGGTTGCGCTGCCACCCCGCACCACCCGCCACACCGGGTTGTCCGTGGCGGACAACATTCCGTGGTTGTGGAAAAACCGGATGAGCGTCGTCGCAGGGAACCCACGCACCGTGGGAAGCGCCGCGGACCAGACCGCGGAGGCCATCGGAAACAAGAAGCGCTCGAGAAATTCCCCGGTGAATTTGTGGCTGTCGAGAAAATCACCCAGCGAAATGCGATCGGCCCCAGGGTGGGTCAGCAGGCGCGGAGCCTCACGATTGAAGCGCAGAATTTCTGAAAGCAATCGATAGTGCCCCGGGCGCCAGATGTTGGAACGCTGAGCGAACAGGCCGTTGAGATCGCGGCTACTGTACTCGAAATCCGGCGTGCGGCCGGAGACGGCAAAGGACATGTCCGAGTCGAGGCATTCCACGCCGAGTTCGTTGAATAACCGCACGAGCAGCGGATACGTCCGGTGGTTGTGAACCAGGAAGCCGGTGTCGAGCCGCACGAGCCCGCCAGGGACATGGGCGTCCGGAATGTCGTGCGTGTGTGTGTGGCCGCCCAGTCGAGGCGCCTGCTCCAGAAGCACTACGTCGTGCTGCTTCGCCAGCAGCCATGCCGCGGACAGGCCGGCAATTCCGCCACCGACCACGGCAATGCGTCGCCTCACGACGAGGACTCATCACGTCGCGCTTGCGGAAAGTCGCGCAACTGTCGTGTGATGCCCACCCACGAGAGCGCGCGCAGGATGTAATACGTCATGTCGATTTCCCACCAGCGGATGCCCTGACGCACACTCGACATGAAGTGATGGTGGTTGTTGTGCCAGCCCTCGCCGAGCGTGATCAGCGCGAGCCAGAAGTTGTTGCGACTTTCGTCCGGCGTGGGAAAACGGCGCGTCCCCCACACGTGCGCGAGTGAGTTGATGAGAAACGTCCCGTGGTAGAGCAGCACGGTCGAGACGAGGAAGCCCCACACAAACACGGCCGGTCCGCCGGCCGCCCAGAGCAGCGCGCCGCACCCGAGGAACGGCACCCAGTGATACCGGTCGAGCCAGCGCAATTCGGGGAACACCGTGAAATCCGGCACGCGCCGGGCGTCGTAGGTGTCATAGTCGGGCGACAGGATCCACCCGACGTGTGACCACCAGAATCCCTCCTGCACCGGCGAGTGCACGTCGGCCTGACGGTCGGAATGTTGATGATGATCGCGATGGTGCGCTGCCCACCACAGCACGCCTTTCTGACCGGATGTCTGCGCGAGCACGGCCAGGGCGAACTGCCAGAATCGGGTGAGCGAGTAGGATCGATGACTGAAGTACCGATGGTAGCCGGCGGTGACGCCGAACATCCGCACGAGATAGGACCCGGCGCACCACGCGAGGAGCGACGGGCTGAACGGCACAACAAAAACCAGGAGCGTCGAGAGATGGAGCAGCACAAAGGGCACGGCACGGAATCGCTCCGCGAGCGTCTGCTGGAGGGCAATCGCCTGCCCGACTGGCTGATCCGGTGGGGCATCCGCCGCACGATTGCCGGTCGGCTCCGCGAGGAGCGTTCGCCCACTGCTGAGGCCGCCGAGGCGCGCATCCGCACGTTCGTGGAGGCCCGCAGTCAGGGCCCCCTTGCGGTCGCCACCAGCGCCGCCAATGCCCAGCACTACGAAGTGCCCACGGTGTTCTTCCAGCGGGTCCTCGGAGCGCACCTCAAGTACTCGTCCGGCTATTGGGATCCCGGCGTCACCGCCCTCGACGAGGCCGAACGCCGCATGCTGGCGCTCACCGCGGAGCGCGCCGGACTGGTCGACGGTCAGCGCATCCTCGAACTCGGGTGCGGCTGGGGTTCGTTGTCCCTCTGGATGGCGCGGCACTATCCCGCGAGTGAGGTCGTCGTGGTCTCGAACTCCCGGACGCAGAAGCAGCTCATCGACGGCATCGCGCTGCGCGAAGGCCTGACCAATCTGACCGTCATCACCGCCGACATGAACACCTTCGAGGCTCCCGGGACGTTCGATCGCGTGGTCTCGGTCGAGATGTTCGAGCACATGCGCAACTGGCGCGAACTGTTCGCCCGGATCGCCCGCTGGCTGCGTCCAGACGGTCTCCTGTTTTTTCACATTTTCACCCATCGGCAATACGCCTATGCCTACGACGTGCGTGACCGCTCGGATTGGATGGCGGCGCATTTCTTCACCGGCGGCATTATGCCCTCGGATGATTTTCCCATACGATTCCAGGCGGACCTGGTGGTCGATGAACACTGGCGGGAGTCAGGCACGCACTACCAGAAGACCGCGGAGGCCTGGCTGGTCAACATGGATCGCCACCGCGACGCCCTGTGGCCGCTGTTCGAACAGACGTACGGGGCGTCCGAGGCCACCCGCTGGTGGGTGCGCTGGCGCGTGTTCTTCATGGCATGCGCGGAGTTGTGGGGATGGCGGGGTGGCGACGAGTGGCTCGTCACGCACTACCGGATGCGCCCGCGGCCCCTGGGCCGGTAATCGGCAGGTCGAGCGCCGCGGCCAGGCGGCGCAGCCAGTCGATGATGCGGCGCTGGGCGTCCGGGCCGGTCAGAATCAATTGTTTCTGGACCGGGCGCAGCGATCGCAGCGGGGCGTCGCTGTGCTCGAAGTAGCCGGGTCTGCGCAGCAGTTCCGGTGGCGTGGATGGCGTCGGCGCGGCGGTCAGCATGTCGATCGCGCGGACAATGGCGGCGTCGAAGTCCCCGCCGGGATGGCCGAGCTCCGCATAGGCAGCATCAAACAGCGGCTTCACGTTCACGTAGAGCTGCGCCGCCTCCGACGGGTTGACCGACGTCAGCGCGGCGGTCGCGGCGTCCCATCGCACGTAGGTGCGTGTGTCGACCGGTCCCGAGGCCTCGCCGACGATTGCGAGACGGGTCGGCGGACGCAACGTCACCAGCGGCACTGACGGCGTGCGGCCATCGCCGATCTGCTCGACCGAGAGTACGGCGCGACGCACCAGCCCTTCGGTGGCCAACAGGCGCGTCATCACCGGGTGGCGCGACAACACGCCGACAAGATCCCGGAAGAACGTGTCGGATGCGTCGAGCCCCGGCAGCTCGATCGGCTGGCGGAGGGGCCGGCCCGACGCGGGCGCACCATCGGTGGCTGCGGTTGGTGCCGGCAGGGGTTCCTCAAGTTGAGCCCGTGTCATCCACCAGAACGCAAGCGCGGCGCCAGCCACGAGCGCGACCGCACCAACAGCCACCCACCGCAGCGGTGACGGGGCAGGCGGGGGCTGCGGCAGCGGCGGCGGGTGCTGGCTCGCGCCCGGCCGAAGCGGCAGGTCGGCATACGGCATGCGCCTATTCTACGTCGTCTGGATCGATACGCTCGATCTGGCGACCGTCGATGGCCTCGGAGGGTGTCTCCGTATCGGAACTGAAGCGTACAAGGATCGGCGCGGCGACCCAGCGGGTCCATCCGCAGGCCGCACACCGGACGGGGGACCGGCGCGTCAGCCGGGTGCGCCACCGGTCCAGCGTGGAGTGGCGGTGCGCGCGCTGAAGGTAGGGGCCGTGGCACTCGGGACAGACCGTCAGCGTGGCGACGCCGGCCTGCTGGGTGGTGGTGACGCCCGGTGGGGGCGGCGCGTGGACGGTAACCACCGCGTCCGGCTCGACACGCGGCGTCACAAGCACCCCGCCAGGCCAGAACCTGGCGATCACGCCGAGCATCCGGGCTCCGCCGTCCAGATTGCCGCTGTGGACGTTCGGCGGCAACTTCGGCCAGTGACCTGTCTGCGCCATCCATGCGACCAAGTCGTACCCGGTCGGCGTATGGGGGCAGTGGCGCTGGCCGGTGTGCTTGAGATGTTCGCCGCGATGAATGCAGTCGGGGCACCACCCCAGGTCGTAGTCCAGCGAGATCTCGTGGATGGCCTGTGCCGTCAGCAATCGCTGAGCGCTGGCGACGGTCGTCACACGCAGCCAATCGGGCGGCGCCGGTTGGCTGTCATCAAGCCAGACCTTCACCGTGCGCTGGATCGCATCCTGATGGAAGAGGACGAGGTCGACGAGCGCCGTCTCGTCGCGCGGCTGCAGGATCTCAATGTCGAGTTCGCGACCGAGCCGCAGCGGCGGTAAATCGGGAAACGCGGTGTCGGCGCTCCACACATCACGGATGCGCCCGCGCCAGTCACACGTCTGACATCGGAACCACCGGGTACGCGTCCACCAGGCCTGCACCTGTTCCAGGCCCGTGTGCGTCCGTGACTGGTGGAGGTGCGAAAACCCGCACCGCGGACAAACGCGGACACTGACGCGTCAATCCTCAATCCTCAATCCTCAATCCTCAATCCTCAATCCTCAATCCTCAATTACTTGGCCTCTCCTCTGGCCCAGTCCCAGCCTTCGAGGCCCTTGTCGTTCACGGCCTTGACCGCGATCTGGGTGCCGGCCGGCAGCGCGGGCAGGGTGGCGGTTGGCGTGCGCACGGTGATGCGCGTGCGCATCGGATCGGTCGCGGGGCCGTAGGCGACGATGTAGGAGGTGACGCCGGCTTCGGGGCTGGCGTCCCAGGTGAGCGTCACGCCGCTGCCGGCGCGTGTGGCCACCAGATTGTTCAGGCGCGACGGACTCGACGCGAGATACATGATGGTCGCCGCCGTCACCTTCGCCGTTGCGGTCACCTGGCGCTGATTAATCGTGTCCAGATAGTCGGTCGGCTGGTGGTAGTGTGGGTTCGCGAGAATCGGGTACGACCCGATGCCGCCGACGATATCGCCCCATGCCTCGTAGAACGCGGCGGCGTCGGTGCCGCGGTAGTACTTGGTGTCATACAACACGATGTCCGTGAAGAGGAACGCCGCGGCGTGCTGGATGTCGCGAATGCCGCTGTTGGAGTAACGGATCGTGTTGTTCAACTGCGGACCTTCGCCGGCCCAGCCGATCATGTCGTTGTTGAGCGCGCCGACAATCCGCACCTTGTTCGCCGCAGCCTGACGCACAAACTCGCGGCTGCCCAGCAGTCCGGCTTCCTCACCGGTCAGTGACGCAAAGATGATCGTCGCCGGCATCGGCGTCTTCGCCAGCAGCCGCGCGGCTTCAAGCAACGCCGTCGTCCCCGACGTGTCATCGTCGGCACCCGGGCCCACGGCGACCGAGTCGAAGTGGCTGGAGATGACATAGACCAGTTCCGGGTTCACGGTGCCGCGCAAGGTGGCGAGCACGTTGGCGGTGCGGCCGCCGAGGGCGTTGGCCTGGTTGAACCACTGCTGTTCCGGTTGATAGCCGTAGGACGCGTAGGCGTTGGTCAGATACTCGATGGCCTTCGCATTGCCGGCCTGCGAAATGTGCTTCGAGTCGAAGGCGAACAGGTCCTGCGCGTGTTCAAACACCCGGGAGACCGACGCGTCCGCCAGAGTCTGACGCACCTGCGCAGCCAGCGGCTGGAACATCGCGGTGGTGCGCGTGCGCAGTTCGGTCTCGTGCGCGAGCTGCGCGGTGAGGCGTGTCGTCAGTTCCGCCGCGGTGACCGTACGCGTCAGGTCGGTGATGTAGATGCCACGTTCCGGAGACACCGTGTCGCCGTCGTAGTCGGCGACGGTCATCACGTAGCGGCCGTCGGCGGAGGCCTGCCAGATGTATTCGGGCACGACGGTCCGAATCGTGTTGTTGTGGAGCAGCCGGCGCCGCGTGCCGGTGGTCAGGTCATAGATCTGGCTGCGGCGGTGGCGCGCTTCACCCATCATGCCGATCAGCGTCGTGTTGGTCAGGAACTTCGGGAGCAGGTCGTGCTGGATGTCGCGTGTCACCCGTGTGTGGGCCGTGCCGCGGGAGATGTAGATCTCCCAGTCGGAGAACTGCATCCACTGGTAGGCGACGGCTGTGCCATCGGGAGAGAGCGCCGGTGCCTCCAGCCGTTCCCGGCCGATGCGCACGACTGTGACATCGTCGGTGAGCGTCGGGGACGTGTGCAGTGTGTACGCGTCCGGGCTGCGGGTGACCCAGGCGATGGTCAGCCCGTTCGCCGACATGGTGGCGCCGGTGCCGGGAATGGTGCGGGTGGCGCCGGTCGAGAGGTTCAGCACCGAGAACGTCGCCGTCGTGCCGCCTCCGCCGCCGGCCCGCCCGCCTCCGCCGGCTGCGCCGCGGCCGCCAGCCGGTGCGGCACCAGGCGCGCGGAACGTCGGGGCGCCTCCGTTGATGTAGAGCAGGGAGGCGCCTGAGGGATCGACGGCAGCCAGCGTCTTGAATTCCGGTTCACTGGTCAGTCGTTCGGCGACATCGCCCGTGCGCGTCCGGTACACGTCCGAGCGGGTGAGGTCAGCGGGGTCGGCGCCGATGAACAGGATCTGACGTCCATCAGCAGCGAACTGCGGCGCAGTCTTGAGCAGCGTTCCCGTGTTGTGGATCGTTTCCGCGCCCGAGGTCAGATCTCGCGACACCAACATCCCGTCCGGTTGCCGAATCCACGCGGCGTGGGTGCCGGCGGCATTGATGACGACGCCCGCGCCCCGGACTTCAGCGACGAGCGGACCGCCCGCCGTGGCGCGCACGATGCGCGTCATTGGTTCGGCAGCCGGACCCACTTCGTACGTCACGAACTGGCCGGACGGCGACAGCCTGGGCGCCCGTCCGTCTTCGGCGATTGGCGTCGATGGATACCACTCGCCGGTGAGCAGCGCGATGCGCTCCAGATAGTCAGCCGACGCCGGCGACTTGAGGATGGCGAGCAGGCGCGGCAATGCCTCGTGGTAGCGTCCGGCCTCCCAGAGTTCAGTCGCCGCGCGGTACTCGGCGGGTGGCCCCGTGTGGGCGGAAAGCCGCGACGCGCCGGTGGCGCTCACGAGCAGGGCAAGCGAGGTGGCAAGCAGTGGGACACGGGAGAGTCGAGCCATGGCCGACATGATACCCGCTCCCGGATGAGACATACTGGAAGCGACGAGGTGCAGATCATGACCCCCAAAGTACTGAGTGCCATCAACCAGCAGGTCGCGGCGGAGTTCTCCGCGTCATTCTCGTATCTGGCCATGGCGGCCTGGTGTGAACACCATCAGTTCACCGGCGCCGGCCACTGGTTCCGCTTGCAGAGCCAGGAAGAGCATGCGCACGCGATGAAGCTGTTCAACTTCCTGATCGCCCGGCATCACCCCGTCGCGCTCGGCAGCATTGCGGAGCCGCGTGCCACGTTTGGCTCCCTGCTCGAGGTCTTTGAGGCAGTGCAGGCGCAGGAGAAGGTGGTCAGCCAGCAGATCGACGCGCTCTATGAGATGGCGTTCACCGAGAAGGTCTTTGCCGCGATGGCCGAACTGCAGTGGTTCATCACGGAGCAGGTCGAAGAAGAGAAGAACGTCCGCGACATCGTCGCGAAGCTGCGCATGGTGAAGGACGATCCGTCCTCGATTCTCGATCTCGATCGGGAGTTGGGTGCTCGGGCGGCTGAGCCGGTGGTCGGGGCGTAGCCTGGCGCGGTCAGGCCCGGCGCAGGGTGGTGCGAGCCTGGTCGAACGACGGGTAGGTCTCGAAGATACCCTCGAGCCCGGCCAGCTTCAGCAGCGCGGTAATGCGCTGGGTCGGGCAGATCAGAACCAGCCGACCGTTCTGGCGCGCGACGGTGATGTGCGCAGCGATCAATTCGCCGAGCCGCGTGCTGTCAATGTAGGGCACCTGGGAGAGATCGAGTGCCACGGCGTGGGCACCTTCGGCGATCGCCTGTGCTGCGGTGGCCTTCAACTGGCCCGGTGTGTCGTTCACCGTGAGCCGGCCCACCAGTGCCAGCACCGCAATGCCATCCTCAATCCGCCGGGTAATCTCCATAAGAACGCCGCACCAATTCTACGCGATGCCAGATGTCAGATGTCAGATGTCAGATGTAAGATGATCCGCATGTCATCCATCGCTTCGCTCAGTGCTGTACGCCGCGTGCCCGCGGCCATCAATGAACCCGTCAAGTCCTATGCGCCAGGCTCCCTGGAAACGGTGGCGCTGAAGGCGCGTCTGGCCTCGATGGCCGCCGAACGCGTCGACATTCCGATCATCATCGGCGGCAAGGAAATCCGCACCGGCAAGACCGGGACGGCGGTGATGCCGTTTGACCATGGTCATGTGCTGGCCGACTACCACATGGCGTCTCCCGAGCACGTGCAGCAGGCCATCGACGCGGCGCTCGCGGCCCGTCGCGAGTGGGCCAGCTGGCCCTGGGAGGATCGCGCCGCCGTGATTCTGAAGGCGGCGGAACTGCTGGCCACCACCTACAACACGACGCTGAACGCAGCGACGATGCTCGGGCAGGCGAAGACGGTGTATCAGGCCGAGATCGACGCAGCGTGTGAACTGATCGACTTCTGGCGCTTCAACGCCCAGTACGCGCAGGAAATCTACTGCGAGCAGCCGGCCAATGGTCCCGGCGTGTGGAACCAGTTGGAATACCGCGGACTGGAAGGCTTCATCTACGCGGTGTCCCCGTTCAACTTCACCGCGATCGGCGGCAACCTGTCGAGCGCGCCCGCGCTGATGGGCAACACCGCTGTGTGGAAGCCGGCATCGACGGCCGTCCTGAGCGGCTACTACGTCATGAAGATTTTTGAGGCGGCGGGCCTGCCGCCCGGCGTCATCAACTTCGTGCCGGGCAGCGCCGGCGCGATCAGCGATGTGGTGCTGAACTCGCCCGACCTGGCGGGGATCCACTTCACCGGGAGCACCGAGGTGTTCCAGGGCATGTGGAAGACCGTGGGCGAGAACATCAGCCGGTACAAGACCTACCCGCGGCTGGTGGGCGAGACCGGCGGCAAGGACTTCATCATTGCGCACCCGTCGGCGGATCCGCAGGCGGTGGCCGTGGCCATCGTGCGCGGTGGTTTTGAGTACCAGGGCCAGAAGTGTTCGGCGGCCAGCCGCGTCTACATTCCGCAGTCGCTGTGGAGTGAGGTGCGTGACCGGACGATCGCGATGATGCGCGAGATCAAGATGGGGGATCCGCGGGACTTCCGGAACTTCATGAGCGCCGTCATCGACAAAAAGGCGTTTGATCGCATCAGCGCGTACATCGGGGACGCGAAGCAGGGCGCGAAGATCCTGCAGGGCGGCGGCTGCGACGCGTCGAAGGGCTACTTCATCGAGCCGACGCTGGTCGAGACGAACAACCCGGCGTACCGCCTGCTGTGTGAGGAAATCTTCGGACCGGTGGTCACGGCCTATGTGTATCCGGATGCGAAGTGGCACGAGACACTTGACATTCTCGACCGCACCTCGCCGTACGCATTGACCGGCGCCGTGTTCGCGCGGGAACGGTCGGCCGTGCGCGAGGCCACCAGCGCGTTGAGGAATGCCGCGGGCAACTTCTATATCAACGACAAGCCCACGGGCGCCGTGGTCGGTCAGCAGCCGTTTGGCGGCGCACGCGCGTCAGGCACCAACGACAAGGCCGGGTCGAAGTCGAACCTGACCCGGTGGGTGAGCACGCGCACGATCAAGGAAACGTTCGTGTCGGCGACCGACTACAAGTACTCGTTCATGGCCGGCGAATAACCGGCGACCGTTCCGCCCGGCTCCAGCGCGTGATGAGCGCGCTGGAGTCGGCGAGATGCCGCAACACCAGATCGACCATCCCCGGGTCGTTCGTCACCCGCAGCAGACTCCCGGCCGCTTCAACCGACCGATACCAGGTGCGCAGGCCGTGCCCTGTGTACGCCGCCCAGTTCGCAAACACGTGTGCCGCCAGGCACCGTCCGATCACCGCGTCGGGCAGCGCCGGCGCGCGTGTGGCGAGGGCGCGTTCGGCATCCGCCTGCCATTCCGGCGGGACCGCCGCCCGCGCATCAGTCACATGAGTCGCGAGGCTGGCGCCGTCGGGCTCCCAGTCGGGGACGCCGCTGACGGCTGCGAGATCAAACGCCCGCTGGACGACGTCGCGTAGCGGGGCGGTGCCTGGGCGCCAGCCGTGCAGATGTTCCACAGCGACCGCCAGTCGGGGCAGGGCACTGTGGGGCAGGGCATCCACCAACTGCACGGCGAGCGCTTCAATCAGCCACCATCCGTCCCACTCAAGCAGGCAGCGTGGGTGAAGCAGCGGTGGCAGCTGCGCCGTGGCATCAAGGCCGACGTATTCCTCATGGGTGGGGAAGGCGAGCGCGCGGTCGACGATGGTGACCGGGCCGGTGACGGCGTCAAGCAGGGCGCGTGCCGTCGGACAGTAGTGCGAGAGTGTCACGGACACGCCGCGGGGATCGGTGACCGATTGTCGCGGGAACTGCCGGCAGGCCAACGGCAGTGCCTCGTGGCCGGCCACCCGTTGGATCCGGCACCCGCCGGCTGCGTGGGTGTCGTGAAAGACGCACTGACCGTGGTCGCGGCCGAGCAGGATTGGGCCGTCGGGGATGTGGGTGATCGCCGCGGTCTCTGACGTCGTGGTGATGCGTCCGTGGGCGATCAACGCGTCGAGCCGTGCCTCCTGCGACGGCTCAATGGGAATCGGCCAATTGGACGTGCAACACCGTCCTGCGTGCTGACACCCGTAGCCGGCGTGGATTGACAGGACGCGGACGGCCGCAGGGCGACGAAGCGCGGGGTCAGCGATCACGGGTGATCGGCAGCAGGAGGGATTGCAGCAGGTTCAGCCGCCACGCGCCGTCGTCGGGGTTGTGGTACCCGAGCGCGCGTTCGGCGGGCGTGAGATCGCGGCGATGGCGCGCCGGTTCGAAGCTGGTGCCTTCGTGCCATTCGTTGAAGGTGTTGACGTAGGTCAGAAAGAAGCCGGAGCGCGCGTTGAACCGATCGAGGTCGGCCTGCAGGCGCAGCGTTTCCCGCAGCGACTCCACGATGCGGTTGTGCGAGGCCTGCTCGGCCGCCAGGCGGGACGAATCCGACAACCAGTTGACGGTGCCGATCGGCGGTTCGAAGGGCAGGGGCACATCACACTCCCCGCGCGGGATGACGGGCAGATACCCGTCGAAGCCGCCGTTGAGCGAGAAGGAATACAGCAGATCGTTGCCGCCGAAGGTGTCAGCGGCGGCGGCCCAGGTGTGGGGGCGGACGTAGCTGTCGTAAATCGCGATGCCGTCAAAGCCGGAGGCCCGTGTGCGGCCCATGTCGAGGGAGTCAGCGAGCAGCGTGACGTGATCGAAGTCGGGGCGAATGGCCTCCCGCAGCGCGTCTGTCTGCGCGCGCCAGGCGTCATCGGGCGCGTAGTCCGGTACCTCGCGGCGCACCCCTTTGCAGTCGATGATGGACTGCGGAAGTATGGTGCGGAAGGACTTGAATACAGGCGCGGCCGAGCCGTCCGCGCGTTCAAGCAGCAGGAAGTTGTCCCAGCGGCGTTTGTCGCCGTACTCGCGAAGCAGGTACAGCACGTCGGACGCATACGAGTTCACCCGATCGTCGCGGTACGGTTCCAGGTGAAACGTCACATGGATGTCGTGCGCCCGCATGATGTCCATGATCAGGTGCGTGATCTGGTCGTCACTGGACCCCTGGCCCCACCAACTCAGCGCGATCGTCCCCACGCCGGCATCCGCCACCCAGCGTGCGTGTTGTTCGATCACCTGCGCGCTGGTGGAGTCGTAGGCGCCGAGCACCGGCATAGTTGACGAGGCGATGCTGGTCGGCGGTGTATGACCGGCCTCGTCCCAATGGCGCCACGGATTGGCGCGGTACCACGCGTAGTACTCGAAGACGAAGTGCCGGCGGAGGTTGGGGAACCGCGCGCGCAGGAACGCCTCGGACGAGCGCATGACCGGCGCGATGCGTCCCGGCCGCAGATCCGGGATTTCGCCATCGCGGTCAAAGGTGACACGCGGACCACCAGGGGGTTCGAGCAGGGACCTCTGGACCGTGTCGAGCACCGAACCGGCGACGATGCGGCCCGATTTCAGAGCGGCGCCGATGGACGAGTCGCCATGAAACTGGCTGGCCGCGACCGGAAACCCCGCCGCCCGGCGCGCCATCGCCGTCATCGCCTGCGTCTGCGCTCCCAGGCGTCCGAGCCCAAGCCGTCCACCGACGTGTGCCATGGCCGCGCCCGATGCGGACAACAGGCCGGCTTTGAGGAGCGTGCGTCGCGTCAGTCGAGCCACGCAGAGATTCTATAGGCAAGGACGCGCTGAATAGCGAGGGCGGGCGCCAGTCTCGCCGCGATAGATTCTTCGTGACAGCCCCATAGCGCATCAAGGCCATGGCCCACAATCGCGAGCAGTCGCACTACCTGCGGGAGACGATCGGAACAAGTGTCGTCAAGCTAGGCACCTGCCATGGTCGTACTTGACAGCTGGACCTCGTTCAGTGTGGCACTCTCTCCAATCACGATTCGCCTGCAATACGGACGGCTTCAAAGACGTCGGAGGCGTTATGACTTTTAGACGGCTATTGGTGTGCGGCTATGTATTGGTGTTGCTGCTCGCTGCTGCAAATGCGGCTCTGCCTGCAACAGATGACGAAGCATGTTCCTTGAACTGTGGGGTTGGCAATGAAACTCATGGTTCCTGGCAGTTCTGTGGTCCTGTGTTTGACATCTGCCGAATCAAGTACTGTACTTGGGGAACCGAAGGGGTAGCCGAGTGCGGCACCGGGCCGAACTTCAACAAAGTTGCCGAGTGCAATGGGAGCCCGCGGTCGAGCGCACCACAGACGCCGACGTTGAGCGCCAGATCGAACCGTTCGCGCGAGAGCGCACGCGCCACCCGCGCGGCGGTGGCCACCATGCCGACGCCGGTCACCACGACCTGCACGTCCGGCTGCGCGGCCAGCGCGGTTCTGAGCGGCGCAACCTCGAGGTCAGTGGCCGCCACGAGCAACAGGCGCATGGCTATTTGAGAAACGCCAGCACCTGCGCCGACGACTGATAACCCGAGACCTTGCGCACCGCATTGCCAGACGCCGGGTCCACCACAACCATCGTTGGATACCCGGTCACGCCAAAACGCTTCACGTGCGCTTTCTCGATGTCCCCGTCGAGTTTCACTCCGACGAACCCGGCCGCCACGGCCTTGGCCACGTCGGCGTCAGTCCAGATCCACTCGTCCATGGTCTTGCAGGGCCCGTACCACGTCGTCTCAAAGTCGATGAGCACACGTTTGCCGGACGCCTTGGCCGAAGCCATGGCTTCATCGAGCTAATGGCTCCAGGTGAGCGGCGTCGTCGCACGGGGACGCGGCCGCTCCGCGGCTACGCCATCATCGGCCAGCCGATCCTCCGCTTTGGTCATCGGTTTATCGACGACGGCAAACGTCACCGAGGAGCCGTCCCTCGCAAACGACTTGAACTCGAGCACTAGGTCCTTCCCACCCGGGCGTTCGAGGAACATGAACCGTGTGGTGTCGCGCGCTTCCTTGATGGAGAGGACCGCTGAAGCCGTGTTGGGCATCGACGCCTGCACGACACTCCAGGAATCGCCGGGACCATACATCGCATCGTTGTTGCCATCCATGGCCGCCACATGCGCCGCGATGCCGTTGATGGTGGCGGTGCCGGAGACCCACGACCGCCGCGAGTACCGCAGGATGTTTGGCGCCGGCTGATCGTCCTCGCGCACGATCCAGAAACTGACTGAGAAGAGCAGTTCCCGAGCGGGTGAGGCGAACTTGACCTTCAGCTCCGCCGCATCGTACGAATTCCACCACGCCTTGGTCTTCTCGTTCTGCGTGGGCGTCGCAGTCATCGGCGCGCCGTCGTCGCCAAACCGAGCGTTGCGGTTGTGATGAATGTACAGCCGCACGAGATCTTTCGGGTGCGCCGTCGTCGCCGTTGCAAGCACCGGCAGCCATGAAGCGCGGTCGGGGCCGACCTGCAGCGAACCAACCTTGGCCGGGCGTGTGGCGCCTTCGGGCAAGGTGAGTGACGAAGGGGCGTCGGTGAGGGTGACCTGCGTGCCCTTGGGACTGAAGTTGGGTTTGGGCCCGTTGCCCTCCGGGGCCTTGTAGGTCAGCGGCACCGTGACGGTCTGCGGGCCGGACCACGCAGCGTGGAGTCCAAGGCTGGTCAGGGCCAGCGTCATCGCAACGGCGGTTCATGCACGCATCACTTACTTCTCCTTCAAGAGTTTTTCGATGAGGGCCGCGAGGCCCTTCTCGTTGGCGTCGTCGTAGCCCACCATGATCAGGCGGATGCGGCCTTGACGGTCAATCAGGTGGATCTGCGGAATGCCGCCGACCTCGTACGCCTTGTCGTTTGGATTGTCGAAATAGGTGAACGTGCCGTCCGCGTTGCGGACCGGAGGCTTGCGCTGATCCTCGATGGCGATCGGCACGGCCAGTCCTTCATGCGCGAAGTAGTCCTTGTCACGCGCGATTTCGTCTTCCGCCGAGAGGCCGCGGTCGCTGCCGAAGTAGCCGTACAACTCGGTGGAGAGCACCACGCGGAATCCCTGCGGGCCGAACTTGGCGAGCAGGCGCTTGAGCCCAGGGTAACTCTCCTTGCACGGTCCACACCAGTGCGCGGTGAACTCGAGCAACGTCACAGCGCCGGTCATTGGTAGGCGTGTGTTGGCCGGGCCGTTCAGCCAGCGGGGGGCGCTGATTGGCGCGCCAACGGTTCCCACCAGCGCGTACCGCGCGATGACCGGATCGAGCATGCCGTTCGCGTTTCTGATGTCACCCCACTTGCTGCGCGCTTCGGTGAGGAGCGCCTGGGCCCGCGTGTTGTCGCCGCGGCCCGACACGGCCTCTGCCATGTTGATGTAAGCGCTGATGACCGGCGAACCGTAGGCCGTGCGCTGCGCCGGCGTGAACGACTTCGCACGATTGATGATCCACGTCGAGTGCTTGATGATCCCGTCGTCAATGTCGTCGCCGCGGTAGTAGCCGTTCATGTGGCTGTGGGCCGTGAACTGCGCATCGAGGTGGTCGCCCGGCAGGGCGTCGAGGGCGTCGACCCACTGCTCGAGTTTCTGGTTGCGGGCGTCTGACTTCGGTTCGCGCAATCCGGCGATGACGGCCTGTGAGAGCACTTGTGCGCGGCTTGCCGCCGCCATCGTCTTGGACGCAAGCGCCCGGGTGATCGCGGCGCTGGCTTTTTCGGGTTCGCCGCTTTCACCGTAGAGGGCAATCAGCCCGGGCAGATCGGTTTCCGCCACGCCGGCGACGGTGAATTGCGCTGAGCAGCGCTTGGCCATCACGAGTTTGTCCGCCTCGATCTTGCGCACGACATCGGCCGTGAGTGGCTGTGCCGCGCGTTGTGCGTTCATCACGTAGGTGCGAAGCGTTGTGACGCACCCGTCGGGCGTGGTTGGCAACGGCGCCTGGGCCGGCGCCTGGCCAAGGGTGAGGGCGATCACGGTGATGAGCGTCAATGACATGCGGCTCTCCTCTCAGCCTGACGACGGCGTCAGGGTTGCAGCCCGCGCTGCAGAAACGAGACAAACAGTGCGCGGTCACGTGTCAGGCCTCCGAAGGCCACACGCGGTGTGCCGTCGGGCGACAGTATGGCGTAGTAGGGCAGTGCGACCGTGCCAGAGGTATCACGTTGCAGGTCCTGAAAGCGACGGTATTTGTCGCCCTGGCCGTCGGTGTACAGCCGGAGCCGGACGTAGCGTGACATCTCTCGCGCCACCTCAGGCTGCGGGAACATGTTGGCTTCCATCCACCGGCAATTGGTGCAGGTGTAGCCGGTGAAATCGACGAGCACCGGTTGGCCCGTCTCGCGTGCCGCGCGCAGCGCGCCTTCGTAGTCGTTGACTACCCAGGACAACTCACCACTCTCGCCGCCCTCGAGTGCGCCCGGCGGCAGGAAGGCCTCAAGCTCGCCGAGTCTGTGCCCAGCAAGGCCACGGGACATCCACACCACGCAGGCCAGCGTGGCAGCGACGGCCAGCCATCGTGCACCGCTGGGGCGGCTGAGCCTTGGCGCGTGTCCGAGTCGAAATCGTCCGAGCAGGTAGAGCGCAAGCACGACGCCGGTCACGACCCAGGCAACCAGCACAACGGTGCGCGTGAACACACCCCAGTTCCACACCAGGTCCACGTTCGACAGGAACTTGAAGGCCGCGGCCAGCTCCAGCAGGCCCATGGCGGCCTTCACCGAGAGGAGCCAGCCACCGGCCCGTGGGAGAGCGGCCGCGACCTGCGGGGCCCACGCGAGCAACACGAACGGCACGGCAAACACGGATGAGAACACCAGCAGACCGGCCAGCGGCCACTGCCAGTCTCCTTGTGCCGCCACGACGAGCAGCGTGCCGAGGAACGGCGCGGTGCACGTGAAGGACGTCAACGTGAAGGCGAGGCCCATCAGCAGTGCACCGAGCACGCGATGGCGACCCCGGTCGGCTGTTGACGCGCGCGTGAGCCACGACGAGGGCAGCGCCAGTTCAAACACGCCAAACAGGTTCAGGGCGAACGCGAGAAACAGCGCCGCAATGCCCAGGTTGAGCCACGGGTTGGCGGCAAACTGGTTGAGTCCCGAGGCGCCAAATCCCAGTGCCAGCACCGCGCCAACCGCTGTGAACGTCAACACGATCCCCGCGCCGTAGATGAGCGCCAGCGAGAGCGCACGGCTGCGTCGGCGCTCGGCCTGTGCCGTGAAGTACGACACCGTGATCGGCACCATCGGAAACACACACGGCGTCAGGAGCGACAACGCGCCCATCAGTGCGGCCAGGCCGAGGTACGCGCCGAGGGTTGAGGCCGTGGTCGCCGCCGCCATGTCCTCCACACGTGCGGTGCCTGGGCCCGTGGATGCTGTGGCCGACTCAACGGTCACCGTGGCATCGGCACCTGTGCCCGGCACGGAGAGGGACACGCGGACGATGTCGGTGGCCGGCGGCAGGCAGAAGCGATCGGTGCACGTCTGGTAGGTGACGGTCAACGCACCGGTCAGCCGGCCGGACGCGGTCGCAGGCACCTGGAGCGGCACGTAGAATGTCGCGCTCTCGGTGTGTGACTGCGTGTCGATATTGAAGTTGGCGTCGGGGGAGATGAAGGGCAGCGGTCCGATGGGCGGTCCTGAGAGCGCGAGCGCCGAGTCGGGAGCCGCCGCAATCACCAGCGCCTGCGGCCCGCCCGGCTCCTGCGTAAGCGCGTAGAGTTTCCACCCGGGTTCAATGGCCGCATCGAGCACCACTTCCACCGTTCCACCCGGCGTCACGGCGGTCGCGGGCTCGACACGCCCCGTCCAGCGGACGACCTGCTGCGCGTGCGCGGCGGTCGCGCACACGAGCCCGATCAGACACATCCCCACGGTGGCAAGACGATGACGCATGTGTAGCATTCTGGCACACGTACCGGATCCGTCGTCTGACGGTAAACGCCGGAGACCGTCTGATAGTACGCCCGGGCTATGACCGCACCCGGATCCCAGTCTGCGATCGATCGCGCGTTGCCAGCGATGCTGGCCCTGTTTGTCGGCAGCGGTGCTGCCGCCCTCCGCTCGCCAGCGCGGATCCTTCGACACCTCACCATCCCAACTGTAAGCAACCACTACGGACACCACTCTTGATCCGAGTTGCTTCATGGTTGATCAGCTCCCTTCTGAATCGTACCGGCTTTCTCGGAGGGCTTATTCCTTGAGAGGATGTAGCCGATGGCACGAGCACGTCGATATGCACCAGAGGTACGAGAGCGGGCCGTTCGCATGGTCCAGGAGCATGGCCCCGAGCACGCGTCCCAGTGGGCCGCGACCACGTCGATCGCCGGCAAGTTGGGCTGTACGCCACAGACGCTACGGACGTGGCTCCAGCAGGCCGAGCGCGATGCCGGTCGCCGAGGCGGCCTGACGACGACCGAGCGCCAGCGCCTGAAGGAGCTGGAACGCGAGGTCCGCGAGCTGAAGCGCAGCAACGAGATCCTGCGGAAGGCGTCGGCGTGTTTTGCCCAGGCGGAGCTCGACCGCCGATCCAAGTGATGGTGCAGTTCATTGACGCGCACCGGGACGACGACGGAGTCGAGCCGATCTGCGCGGAAGTGCCGATCGCTCCGTCGACCTACCATCGACATGTGGCGTTGCGCACCAAGCCGGCCCTCCAGTGTGCCCGGGCGCGCCGAGATGCGCAGGCGCGTCTGGAGATTCAGCGCGTCTGGGACGAGCACCAGCAGGTGTACGGGCCTCGAAAAGGCTGGAGGCAGATGCGCCGGGAAGGCCACACGATCGCCCGGTGTACGGGACAGCGCCTGATGAAGGGGATGGGGCTGGCGGGCGCGGTGCGCGGTCGCGCGTGGATCACCACGACCCAGGCCGGCACCGAGGCGGGTCGGCTGCCGGACCTGGTGCAGCGCCAGTTCGCGGCGACACGGCCCAATCAGCTCTGGGTGGCGGACTTTACGTACGTGGCCACGTGGCGCGGCTTCGTGTACGTGGCCTTCGTGATTGACGTGTTTGCACGGCGCATTGTGGGCTGGCGGGTGTCGTCCTCCTTGCGGACCGACTTTGTGCTCGATGCGTTGGAGCAGGCCGTCTGCGAGCGCGGGGCCGACGCCGTGGTCGGCCTCGTGCACCACAGCGATCGCGGCACGCAATACCTGTCGATGCGCTACACCAACCGCCTGGACGACGCGGGGATCGCCCCGTCGGTCGGCAGCTGCGGAGATTCGTACGATAACGCGATGGCCGAATCGATCATCGGCCTGTTCAAGACGGCGGTGATTCGACGACGAGGGCCGTGGCGCAGTGGAGAAGCGGTGGAGTTCGCGACGCTCGCCTGGGTCGACTGGTTCAATCATCGGCGGCTGCTGGAGCCTCTGGGCTACGTGCCGCCCGCCGAGTTCGAAGCGCTGTATTATCAGCAGGCCGCCGTGGCCTGAGTTAACTAATTCGCTCTCTGAGAATCCCGATACGATTCAGTCGGCACATCGTCGGCAAACGGGTCCCACGCGTCGAGGCTCAGGCCGTCCCCGCCATCCACGACACCCCGCCGGGTCAACAGCCGCCGCAGTCGCGTCGCCATCGTGACGAGGAGCGGCGTCAGAT
>VFZF01000014.1 GCA_016871335.1 Acidimicrobiia bacterium | reverse complement strand
CTACACCTGCCAGATCAACGTCATCGACGAGGCCTCCGGCCAGTTCGCGTTTCCGCGCATGACGTTCTACGTGCGGTAAGCCAACTACATTTTCACCATGTAGGGCCATGAATGTCCTTGAAGCGTGAGCCTCCGTGCCTCCCTGTGAAAAGACGGGGTAGCATTCGACGTATGTCTGATCGTGTGACACGTGCCGTGCTCGATGACGGCGCCATCTGGCGGGTGACGTTTGGCGCAACCAAGGGCAACGTGCTCGATTGCGCGACGATGGGCGAATTGAGCGCGGTATTTCGGGATGCGCGCACGACCCCCGCGCTCAAGGCGATCTGCCTGGAAGGCGCGGGCGCGCATTTTTCGTATGGCGCGGCGGTGCAGGAACATCTGCCGAATCAGGTCGAGCCGATGCTGGCTGCCATCAGACAACTGGCGTTCGACATGCTCGACAGCGACGTTGTGATCGTCGCGGTGGTGCGGGGCCAGTGCCTTGGTGGCGGACTCGAAGTGGCCAGTCTGTGTCATCGCATCGTGGCGAGTCCGAATGCGTCCCTCGGCCAACCGGAAATCGCACTCGGCCTCTTTGCGCCGATTGCCTCGCTCGTGCTGCCGGAGCGGATTCGCCGCGCTGATGCCGAGCGCCTCTGTCTGACCGGCCAATCCGTCGGCGCCGCCGAGGCGCTTTCGATTGGTCTCGTTGATGAGGTCTCCCCGGGTGACCCCATGGTGGATGGGCTCGACTGGGTGCGGACGCACCTGGGCCCAAAATCGGCGAGCAGTCTGCGGTTGGCGGTCCGGGCGATTCGGATGCCCTTCGCGGCCACGTTCAAGGCGTCGCTGCCGGAGATTGAACGCGTGTACCTCGATGAATTGATGAAGACCCACGACGCCGTCGAGGGCGTGCAGGCGTTTCTGGAAAAACGACCGCCGGTCTGGCGCGGTTGTTAGCGTCGCCGCATCAACACCACATACACACCCATCGTCGTCATCAGACTCGGCAGTGTGCCGCCAATGGATGCGCTGACGTGAAATACGATGACGCCCGCGATCCAGGCGACGAGCCCCGGCGTTGACCATGTGCGCGTGCCGGCGGGAGTGGCGTAGAGGTCGGGCACGCTCGTGGGCACTCTGAGCACGAGGAAGTGTGAGAGCAGCAGGCCTCCGACGGGCACCAGGCACGAGGCCAGAATCAGCGTGAACGACGCGAACTGTTCGAGCCAGCCCATTGAGAAGAGTCCGAGCGCGGCGCCGATGCCGCCGATGAGCCAGACGCCCGTGGGGCCACTGAGTGTGGGGCGCAGGCTCTTGAGCGCCAGGGCCGACATGTAGATGTTGACGAAGTTGGTGGTCAGCGCGGCGGTGGCCACCAGGAGTGCGCCCCACATGCCCAGGCCGAGCGCCGACACCATCACCCCTGGGTCGGAAGAACCGGCGACCATCGAGGCGACCAGACCGAGCGGCATGAACCACAACGACGTGAGCGCGAGGCCGAGAAACACGGACCAGCCTGCGGCGCGAGGCGACTTCACAAACCTCGGGTAGTCCGCGAACATCAGCAGCCATGACGCCTGGTAGCCGATCACGATGTCGAGGCCGCGCGCGATGTCTCCCGCGGGCACCGGACCCGCAGGCCAGTTCACCTGAGGAGCGCGCAGCACGGCAATCGTGAACACCGCACCAGCGGCCAGAAGCACGGGCACCGCGACGCGGTCCACGATCGCCGCCACCCGCGGTCCCCCAAGCACGATCAGTGTGGCTGCCAGGCCCAGCCCCACACTCCACATGGTGGTGGTGCCGACGCCGGTCATGGTCGCGGTGATGGACGCGGCGATGACGTTGTTCAGCGCGATCCACGCGAAGTTCGTGACAAACAGCAACAGCGCCAGTGCCTGGGCGCCGCTCACGCCGAGTGCCGCGCGGGTGGCGACGATCGACGGCACCCGCAGCCGGGAGCCGACAGGCGCGAGGAGGCCGGTCAGCAGTGACCCGCCGATGACACCGACCACGATCGTGCCAAAGGCGGCGAGTGCGGTGAACGTGGGCGGCAGGCTCGCGCCCACCTGCAGGGTGGTGGCGACGATGTTGGCGCCAACGAAGATCAGGAAGAGATCCAGCGGAGAGCTGGTCTGGTCCTTCGCGCCAATCGGATCGAGGTCAACCGGCTGCATCAGCGGGCTGCTCGAAACAACGGGTCCGCAGACGCTTCGAGCACCCAGCGAAGTCGCTGGGGAAAGTCGCGAGGCAGGCCATCAATGAACGCGCGCACCGCGCTCGCCGTCTCTGGCGACTGATGGCCGCCGAGTGTGGCATCCGCCCAGCGCTTCGGAAAGAAGATGTCGCCGGTGTTGCGGATCTCGAGCACCAGTTCCAGCGCCGGGACGACGAGGTGCTGCACCTCGCTCGCGCGCAGTGGATGGTGCAGGTAGTTCATCGCCTCCAGCACCCACGCTTCGCGCCGACGATTGGCGACGTCCCTGAAGCGCTCGAATACGGCCTCTCGCGTCGTGAGGTCCGCCGACACTGCCGGCCGCACAAACACAAACCGGGCCTTGCGATCCGGATTCTTCAGGCGCGCCTCCTGTTCGTCCAGGACATCGACGCCTCGCAGGGCCAGCTCCATCGCCAGATCCGCCTCGTCGTTTTCGGAGAAGGGCAGTCCGGCGATCACGATCTCCTTGCGCCACACCTGCGTGAGCCACGCCACGGACGCGGGCGTGAGCGCCGTATTCTTCGCCGCGCTGAACCACACGCTCTTTCGGGAGACGTCGGTCGCCTGCGCGAGGCCGGTGCGGAAGAGTGGTTCGAGCGTCGCGGCAACGGCCGGCCGTTCGGCCGCGGGCGTGAAGCGCCAGAAGATCGTCTGCAGGTATCCGAGCTGCCTGGAGAGATTGAGTTCGTCGCGCTCGGTGGCCACGGCTCTGGCGAGTGCATCCCGCAGCACGGGCGCCGGGACGCGTCCTTCGAGCATCGACTCCCACAACGTGACCAACGCCGCACCGCGCGTCAGTGGGTCCGCAATGACCGGCAGGTCCTCGGCCAGTCGTGCGAGCATGTCGGCCGGCAACACGAAGTCGCCGTACCCGAGGCCGCCGCCGGTGGGGAGCACCCATCGCGCACCGTCGGACATGATCGATGAGGTGTGTGACACGGCGGCCGTTCCCGACTGTTCGAGTGATACGTCCACGCTTGTGGCCCGATCGCCGGCACCGATGATCAGCGACAGCATCTGCGGCCAGACGAGGCCCCGACTCATGGGGTCTTCACTGCGCACCTGCACACTGGTCGTGCCGGGCATCGGAGTGGTGACATTCACATGCACACGCGGCCGGCCGCGTTCCTCCACCCACGCGCGGCTCCACGCGACCAAATCGGCCGGGGTGCGACGGTCGAGGATCGAGATGAGATCCGGCCAGGTCGCGTTACCCATCGCGTACGTCGTGAGGTATTCGCGCAGCCCGTCGCGGAACGCCTCCTCGCCCATGAACAACTCGAGCTGGCGCATGACGATCGGCGCCTTCTGGTAAATGATGGCTCCATACAGCGAGCCGGCCTCGTTCAGGTTGGCCAGGGGCTGTCGAATCGGGTTCGCCCCCGCCGTGCGGTCCACCTCATAGGCAGCTGGATAGTGCGAGAACAGGAAGCGGAGTGGATGATTCACGTCGGGGAACGACGGATTCACGATCTTCGCCGCCATGAAGTTGGCGAAGACCTCCTTCATCCACACGTCATTAAACCAGCGCATGGTCACCAGATCGCCGAACCACATGTGCGCGGTTTCGTGCGCGATCAGACTCGCCCTGCCGAGACGCTGGTTCTGCGTGGCAGACTCGTCCAGAAACAGCGAGCTGGCGTTGTAGAAGACCGCGCCGGCGTGTTCCATGCCGCCGAACTGGAAGGACGGAATGAGCACGAAGTCGAACTTGCCGAAGGGATACGGAATCGTCGTGTAGTCCTCAAGCCACGACAACGCGCTCGCGTGCAGGTCAAAAATCGCCGGCAGATTCCGCTGCACCTTTGCGGCATCCGTCTCCCGATGAAACAGCCTCAGCGTCCTGCCCGCGCGCTCGGCAGTTTCGATCTGGAACTTGCCGGCAGCGAACGCGACGACTAGGTACGTCGGCAATGGCTCGGTCTTCGCGAAGATGATCTGGGTACGGTCTGCGGAGGTGATGCGACCGGTTTCTGCGCCGTTGGCCACGGCCGCCCAGTCGTTCGGCACGTTCAGCGACATGACCCAACGACCCTTGAGGTTCGGCTGGTCGAACACCGGCAGTGTCAGCGAGGCCCGCGCAGGGACAAACAGCGTGTAGAGCAGTTCATCCTGCCGGTTGAGCGCCTCGTCGCCGGCGATGAAATCAAACGCGACCGAGTTTTCCGCGCCGGCTTGGAGCAGGTCCGCCGGCACCACCACATGCCCGTCCCGTGCGACCACATCGGTCGTCGCGACACCGTTGACGCGGGCGGCGAGCAGCTTCTCCGCCGGTTGTGCGAAGTCAAAGGCAAGATCCGAGTCGGCGTGGGCCAGCGTGAACGTGGCTGCCAGGCGGCCACGCACGGGTTCGGTCCGCACGGCGGGTATGGTGAACGATGCCTCATACGTGAGGTCGCTGATGCGTTCGGCCCGGTCGTCGGCCATCGCTTCGGGGATGCCTGGGCCGATGACGGACGCCGGCGTTGGACTGATGGACACGTAAATCACTCCTGCCAGGGCCCCAAGTGCGACAAGAAGAGGAAGCAGACGACGCATCCCGAGATTCTATGGGGTGTGGCATCCTGTGGGTATGGACGAATGGGCGAGCAAACTGAGCCCGGAGCAGTACCTGGTGTTGCGCGAGTGCGGGACCGAACCGCGGTGGTCAAGTCCCCTGAATCTCGAGAAGCGGGCGGGACTCTTCCGGTGCGCCGGGTGTGGCACCGCGCTGTTTCCCTCGGACACCAAGTTCGAGAGCGGGTCCGGCTGGCCGAGCTTCTACGATGCGCTGCCGGGTGCCGTGGCCATGCGTACCGACGACAGTCACGGCATGGTGCGCACCGAGGTCGTCTGCGCGACCTGTCAGGGCCACCTCGGCCATGTGTTTCCGGATGGACCACGTCCGACCGGTCAGCGTTATTGCATGAACGGCACGGCGTTGTCGTTTGAACCGAAGGAATGAAGGTGCACGAGTCATGACACATACCGTTTTGGGAACGCCAATCGAACAACCCGTGGGACCCGGCCAGGAGGAGGCCGTGTTCGGCATGGGCTGCTTCTGGGGCGTGGAGCGCAAGTTCTGGCAGCTGCCGGGGGTCATCACGACGTCATGCGGCTATGCCGGCGGCACCCGTGAGCACCCGACGTATCAACAGGTGTGCACCGGCGCTACCGGGCACGCCGAAGTCGTGCGCGTGGTGTTTGACCCGGCGGTGGTGAGCTACGACGACCTGCTGCGCGTGTTCTGGGAGAACCACGATCCGACGCAGGGCAATCGGCAGGGCAACGACGTGGGCACGCAGTACCGATCGGTGATCTTCACGTATTCCCCCGCGCAGCGCGCGGCGGCTGAGGCCTCGCTCCGCGCATATCAGGCGCGACTGGCCGAGGCCCGCTTCGGTCCGATCACCACGGAGATTGCGGACGCACCGCCGTACTACCTTGCCGAGGAATACCACCAGCAGTACCTCGACAAGAACCCCAACGGCTATTGCGGCATCGGCGGCACGGGCGTCACCTGCCGATAACCGGAGGGCTCGCCGGCCGCACGTTTCGGTGGCTGTGGAGCCTGCTGCCGGAGGGTGCGCGTCGGCGCCTCATGCCCCACATGCTCGAAGGCCTCGACCAGGTGGACAAGCTCCGACTCGGGTTTCCGACGATGGAGGGCCTGCTGCGAACAATGCAGGCGAACGGGCTGCAGCCCGGTGGGATCATCGACATTGGCGCGAACGCCGGCGACTGGAGCCGCATGGCGCGGTCCGTGTTTCCCGATGTGCCCTCCTCATGGTGGACGGCAATCCGGAGATGGCGTCCGCGATCCGCGCAGCGGCCACGGAGTGTGGGGCCGCGGCTGCGGTCTCTGCGCTGCTCGGACCGGACGTCCGCAATGACGTCCCGTTCCACGTGCTTGGCACAGGATCCAGTGTGTTGCCGGAGTTGACGACCTTCAGTCGCGAGGTTCGCCACCTGCCGATGACGACGCTTGATCGTGTGGTGGAGGATGCCATGCAGGCGCCGGTGCGGGCACCGCTGCTGATGAAGCTTGACGTGCAGGGCTTCGAGCTCGAAGTGCTGCGCGGCGGGTCCCGAACGCTGGGGATGGCGGACGTCGTGATTCTCGAGACAAGCGTCCTGCCGTACAACGAAGGCGCCCCGACGTTTGAGGACGTCGTCGCGTTCATGCGTACGGCAGGGTTTTCAGTCTCTGACTTCTGCGGCCAGTTCAGGCGCGAGACCGATCACGCCTTGTACATCACGGATGTCGCTTTTGTGCGTACCGACGGCGCACTTCGGGCACCGAAGAAGTTCTGGCTGACGGAGCCCTGAACTGCTCCGCGCCTCCGTGTCTCCCTGTGAGACGCCGTGTCAGAACTCGATCAGGAATCCCACTGAGGGAATTCGTGGGACGAGTTTCTCGGTGTAGGCGACGGCTTCGCGGCTCGGCAGGCGGATGAATCCATCCGCCTGCCCGAGGTTGCGGCGGCCGAGCGCGTTGACCACCTCTGCAAACAGCGTGAGCCGTCGCCCCTTGATCGCGAACGAACGATTCGCGCGCACGTCGAGGCGCACATACCACGGCAGGCGCACGGCGTTGCGCGTCTCGCCCGAAAACAGGCGCGCCGCATCGCCGGTGAAGTACCCGACGATCGGCACGTTGCTGCCGAGCCGGAGTTTGGCGTTCACGGCCGATCGCCAGGACAGCCGCTGCTGCAGGAACACGTTGATGGTGTGTCGCTGGTCGTAATCGCCGTCGAACGTCTCCAGACTCACCTGATCCTCGTAGCGCGTGTGCGCCCACGTGTAGGCGATCCAGCCGGTCAATCCCGCCGCACCGGCTGACCCATGTCGCTGGAGGACGACATCCACGCCGCGGCTGGTCCCGTGGAGCCGCGATCCGGCGATCGGGAAGGTCGTGGCGGCGCGGAACACACCCTTGACCACGCGTTCTTCACCGAGCGGGCGAAGAATGTCGTGCTCTTCGCGCGCGAAGCCCGTGATCTGCAGTCGCCCACGGCTGCCCAGCCGCAGATCGATGCTGCCGTCCACTCCACGCGCCCGTTCCGGGACGAGTGGGTCCGGGGCGGCGGTCAGCGCTTCGAGCGGCGGCAACTGGCGCGAGGCTCCTGCACCCGCACGCAGGGTGACGCGGCCGAGACGATGCTCCGCGAGGACCCAGGGCGCGAGCCAGCGCGTATCGGGGCGATCGGCATCGACCGCACGGACACCCGCGACCAGTCCCGAACGCGCACCCCGCCACGTGACCTGCGCCCATGACGACACGAGGCGGCGGTCATCCTCAATGGACCGGCTGGCGGTCTGAGTCACCGACGTGCCGGAGACACGGAAGCGCGCGAGCATCTGGTCTGTGACCGTGTGTTCGACGCGGGCACCCCCTTCGACCAACCACTGTGCCCCGACGGCGCGCGAGGCGTCACCGCGCCACATGCGGGTCGTGGTGGCGCCGCGGCCCTGCACCTGACTGCGCATGCCGGTATTGGTGAAACGACTGGTGGTGATCGACGCGCGTTGGCGAAGCGTCAGGCTGTTGCCGGTGTACAGCCACGCCAGCGACGCGAGGCCACCGGTCGACACGGCTTTGTGGAGGCCGTTGGCAATCGATGTCTCCGGTTCACGGTAAACCGCTTCGCCACCCGTGAGCACAAACTGGATCTGCTGTCGCGGCGTGAGGTCCCACGTCCACTTGCTTTGCGCGTCGGTGAAGCCGATGGTGCTGACGATCTCCGGGTCGAGTTTGCGGATCAACCAGTCCACGTAGCTCTTGCGGGCCGTGAACAGCCACGACCCGCGGCCGGTCGCCCCAAGCGGCCCTTCGAGCACAATCGCCGCGCTGGTGCCGCTGATTGTGCCGCGCACGTGGGTGCGATCCCGTGAGCCAGACCGCAGGCCAAAATCAAGCGTCGCGCCAATCCACTCCCCGTGGCGCTGGGGATGGGGACCGGAGAACAGCGCCGCGCGTTCCAGCACGTCGGCGCTGACCATCGCGAGCGATCCGGTGTCGTCGCGTCCGCGTACCGCATGGAGCAGCAATGGCGACGGTGTGTCGTCGATTACGAGACCCACATGGCGAAACGCCGAACCGCGGACCGAGAACTCCGCCTGAAAGTCGTCGCCCGTCACCACCCCCGGCAGCCCTTGGATGGCGCGCATCGGATCATCGGTGGCGATGCCGCGCAAATCCTGTATCGCGGCTGATCCCAGCGTGACCTGCGACGAGATGCCGACCTCTGCGCTACCGACAGGAGCCGCCGCGACCGTCACCTCCTCCCGGTACGCACCCGTGCCTTCGGTCAGCGGAATCGTCAGTGTGACCGGCGTCCCGGCCACGATCGTGAGGCCCCGTCGCACGAAGGCGTACCCGACGGTCGAGACCGTGACCAGATACCGGCCGGCCGGCACGGTCGCAAAGGTGATCGTCCCCGTGGCGTCGGTGTCGCCGGTGTGGAGGTCGCGTGCGGCGTTGTCGGCCGACTGCAACTGCACCCGCACCCCGGGTACGGGCGCCTGCGTGCGCGCGTCCACGACGGTGATGCGCACCGCATCCGCGCCGATGGCGGCACTCAGCCACAAACTCAGCGCGACGAGGATCATCCAGCCTCCACCGGATCGTCCCGCATGTCGCGTCGCGTGTCCGGCCGCGCCTCCGGGACGGGAGGCGGGGCGGAGAGATCTCCGCCGCCCAGTAACTGGTCGGTCACGTAGTCCAGCGCCGGATCATCGGTACGCGCCAGGAGGGCTTCCAACGGGGATCGCGGATGCTCCAGCACTTCGCGCTGCTGCATCGTCGGCCACGATCCATCGGCGCGGCGGGGGACGTAGCGGCACCAGAAGCCCACGTGCCAGCGCAGGAAGTCGCGCACACGTTCGCGACCGTAGTCGTCGCCGCCCCAGTGCGACAGGGCGAGTTCCACGTACCGCCGGTAGATCGTCACCCGTTCCTCCGCCGTGATCTCCCAATACCCCTCGCTGATTTCGCGGAAGATCCACGGTTTGATCAACGCACCGCGCGCGGTCATCACGGCCGTACAGCCGGAGTGCGCCATGTGGTCGTGAAAGTCGTGCGGGAACAACACGTCGCCATTGCCGACAACGGGAACCGGCACGGCCGCCGCGATCTCCGCGATCGCCGCCCAGTCGGCCGGGTGCCGATAGCGGGCTTCGCGCGTGCGGCCATGGACGAACACGCCGTCCGCGCCTCCGTCGACGGCCGCCTTTGCCAGTTCGAGATAGTTCAGCTGGTCGGCCTTCCAGCCGAGCCGGATCTTCACGGTGACCGGCACCTTCACCGCGGCCTTCATCGCTTCGACGATGCGTCGCACACGGCCGGGCTGGCGTCCCAGCGCGGCTCCGAGACCCATGCGTGTGAAGTGATCGATCGGGCATCCGAGATTGATGTCGATGAAATCGGCCTGGCGCGACTCCACCAGTGCCGCCGCCCACGCCATCTCCTCCGGCTTGTTCCCGGCCAACTGCACGCCGAACACGGGTTCACCCGGCGCGCGCCGGATCAGGGCAAACTCGCCGCGCTTCCGCTGTTTGAGCCGGCGGGCGACGACCATTTCACTGATCAGGACGCGGGCGCCCAGTTCCATGCACAGCAGCCGGAAGGGGAGGTTGGAGCCCTTGGTCATCGGCGCGGCAATCAGCGCGCCGGACACGAGGGACGAAAACGAAGTGCCTGTGGACATACGTCTATTCATTATTCTCTGAGGTGATGCTCCTGCCGCTGCCAATCGATGGTCATGTGTCGCGTATTGCCGATGCAATCGTCGCCCATCGCGCGGTCGTCGTCGTGGCATCACCGGGCGCCGGCAAGACCACACGAGTGCCACCGGCACTGGTGGCCGACGGTCCCGTTCTGGTGCTGCAGCCCCGCCGGGTGGCCGCGCGGTCCATCGCCAGGCGGATCGCGGAGGAGCGCGGATGGACGATCGGCCGCGAGGTCGGCTGGCACGTCCGCTTTGACAAACGGGTGTCGGCGGCGACGCGCCTCACGGTCGCGACAGAAGGGGTGCTCACGGACCTGCTCCATCAGGATCCGCTGCTGACCGGGGTCCGCACGGTCGTGCTCGACGAATTCCACGAACGGAGCATTCACGCCGACCTGGGACTGGCGCTCGTCAAGCAGGCCTGGCTGGCCCGCGACGATCTCCGGATTGTCGTGATGTCCGCGACGATTGATCCCGCGCGCATTGCGGCGTACCTGGGTGGGTGCCCAGTGGTGACGGTCCCGGGGCGGCAGTTCGCCCTCGATGTGTCGTATCACCCGGGTGTGCCGGTGGCTGAGGCCGCGCGCCGGCTCGCGGCGGCGCACCGGGGAGCGGTGCTGTGTTTCCTGCCGGGGGCGCGTGAGATTCAGGCCGCCGCACAGGCGCTGGACGGCGTGCCCTGGCCGGTGCTGCCGCTCCATGGCGGTCTTGAGGCTGACGAGCAGGATCGCGCATTGACCCCACTGCCGGAGGGAGGCGCGAGGATCGTGCTTGCGACCAACCTCGCGGAAACCACGGTGACGGTGCCGGATGTGGTGGCGGTGGTGGACGCGGGACTGCAGAAGGTCGCCCGGTACGATGCAGGCCGCGCCCTCGACGCACTGGTGACCGAGCGTATCTCCATGGATTCGGCCGACCAGCGGGCGGGTCGTGCGGGGCGGACGCAGGCCGGTGTGGTGTACCGGCTCTGGGATGCGCGCGATCGGTTGCGGCCCCATCGTGACCCGGACATCGTGCGGATCGACCTGGCCGGTCCGGTCCTCGATGTCGTCGCGTGGGGCGGCGATCCGCGGAGGTTCGACTGGTTCGAGGCCCCTCCCCCTCATGCTCTCGAGGCCGCCATCACGCTGCTGCATCGGCTTGGTGCGATCGATGCGCAGGGGCGTCTGACCCGCGACGGCCGGGAGATGCGACGGCTGCCGCTGCATCCGCGTCTGGCCCGGCTCCTGGTGGCCACCGGAGGCGCCGCCCGCGCCGCCCGCGTCTGTGCGTCGCTCTCGGAAGGCGTCCGCCTACGTGCCGCGGTGGCCGGCGACACCCGGACGTCCGACCTTGAGGTGTTTGGGGATGAACACGCGACCCCGGCGCACCTGCGTCACATCGCGCAGCAGTTGACGACACCGACTGCCGCGCCTGTGAGCGACGAGGACCTTCGGCGGGCCGTGCTGGCGGCGTACCCCGATCGCGTGGCGCGGCGACGGATGTCCAGCCGGGACGCGTTTCTGCTGGCGTCCGGATCGGGCGCCACGCTCGCGCGCGAGAGTGGCGTGCGGCACGCGGACTTCATTGTGGCGGTCGATGTCACAGCCGGCGTGGCGCCAGGCGCTGATGCCCTGATCCGGCTGGCGTCGTCCATCGACCCGGAGTGGCTGGAGCCGACGCACCTTGAGACCGTGCACGAATTCATGGAGGACACCTCGACGGTCCGTGCCCGGCGCGTGGAGCGGTACGAGGCACTTGTGTTGCGCGAACGTGCCGCGCCGATCGATCCGGACGAGGCGGCGCCGCTCCTCCGAGCCGCCTGGCAGCGTCGTGGTCCCTCCGAACACGACGTCCGGCTCCTGCGCCGGCTGGAGTTCGCGGGCATTTCGATTGACCGCGACGCGCTGGTGACCGCGGCGGTGGCGTGTGCCACCCGCCTGGACGATGTGCGCCTCGACGACCACGTGCCCGGCCCTGTGCGTGCGGATCTCGATCGCCTCGCGCCCGACGTCCTGCGGGTGCCCAGTGGACGCGAACACCCGCTCCTGTATCGCGACGATGGTGGCGTGGAGGTGGCGGTGAAGTTGCAGGAGGTGTTTGGCCTGGCTGAGACACCGCGGCTGGGGCCGCGGGCGGTGCCGGTCACCTTCACGCTCCTGGCGCCGAACCACCGGCCCGTGCAGGTGACCCGCGACCTGAAGAGTTTCTGGACGCGTGGATATCCCGAGGTACGGAAGGAACTGCGGGGCCGGTATCCGAAGCATCCGTGGCCCGAGGATCCGTGGTCTGCGGTACCGACTTTCCGTGTACAGTTGCCAAAGTAATGAGCCGGAAGCACCAGGATGCTCTGCGGGAGAGCCTTTGCGCCTTCATCGCCGAGCGACATCCCTTTGGCCTCCCCGCCGTCCTCGGCGCCTTCGACGCACTGAACGGTGCAGATCTCGCGCGCACCCGAACGCACCTCCGGCGCGTGTTGCCGGATGCCATTCGCACCCATCTGACGAGTCACGCCTCGCCCGGGATCGAGACCATTCCCGGCGTCACGAGCGACGTGCGGGCCGCACAGGCCGCTACCGAGCTGATCGAGGCCGTTGACGGGTTCTTCTGCCGGACCCTGATCGCGGGCAGCCTGCGTGACGACGAGCGTGTCGAGATGCTGCGGGGCATGGCGCTGACCCGCGCGGTGGACAACCGGCTCAAGCAGTTTTTCTCCGGCGGCGAAGTGCGCTACGGTGCGGCGTCGTTTCAGGGCAAGGGGTTCCGCTCGTTGGGGCAGGAGGCCATCTACGCGGCCGCGTTGCGTCTTCGTCGCGGGGCGGCGTACCGGACCGACTCGGGCGAGTGGCGTGGCGATGTGGTTGCGCCGTTGATTCGCGATCTCGGCGTGGCGCTCGCGATGCGCGGCGACGGCGAGGCCGTGCGCGCCGTGTTGAGTGCGCAGATGGGCAAGGCGGGGCCCCCCATGGACGGGCGCGACCTCCACCTCGGCGATTTCGGGTGGGGCGTGTTGCCTGCCTCGGCGCCGCTGTCGATCAGCACGTTGACGGCGGCGGGGATGGGCTTTGCGTTCGCGCAGACGAAAGCGCCGCGTGTTGCCGTGTCGTTCATCGGCGAAGGCGGGTCGTCGCTGGGTGAGTGGCATGAGGCGATCAATCTGTGTGCGGCCCGGCGGCTGCCCGTGATTTTTTGTCTGCAGAACAACCAGACCGCGTTGTCCACTCCGGTGCGGGATCAATCGGCGGTGCGCGTCTTTGCGGACAAGGCGATCGGCTACGGCATTCCCGGAATCACGATCGACGGCACGGATCCGGAGGCCGTGATGGCGGCGTTTACGTGGGCGGCGGATCGCGCACGTGCCGGTGACGGTCCGACCCTGATTGAAGTGGTCGCGATGCGCATGTGTGGGCACGCCCATCACGACGACATGTTGTATCTGGGCAAGGACCCGCAGCTCGGCTGGGACTATCCGCCGTTGACGCCGCAGGGATATGCGAACCCGGAGCTGTACGCGTTCTGGAGCGAACGGGACCCGATCAAGCGGTACGCACAGCGACTCGTGGCACGTGGAGTGCTGACCGAGGCGGACGTCGCGCAGATCAAGGCGGAGGTTGACGCGCTGGTTGAAGCCGAGGCGCAGGCGGTGATTGCTGCGCCGTGGCCCGACCCGGCCACGGTGACCGCTGGTGTCTTCAAGCATGACCCGGTCGATCGCCGGCGTGTCGAGGTGCTGGACCCGGCGGTGCGACGCCAGCGCGTGCCGTCGACGACGCCGCTGCAGGTGGAGGCCGCGCCCGCGTTCGACAAGACGGGCACGACGTTTCTGGAAGCCGTGATGCTCGGTGTGGGTGATGCGCTGAGCACCGACCCGCGGACGTTTGTGTTTGGTGAGGACTGCGGCGGGCAGTACGGCAACGCGTTCCTGCTGTTGCGGCCTCTGCTCAAGGACCACGGCGACCGAATTCTCAATGCGCCGCTGGCCGAGGGCGCGGTGCTCGGCACGTGTGTCGGTGCGGCATTGGCGGGGCTCCGGCCCATCGGCGAAATTCAGTTCAACGACTTCGTCGCGACCGGCTTCAACCAGTTGGTGAACAACGCCGCGAAGATCCGGTACCGCTGGGGCGGAGAGGTGCCGATGGTGGTGCGCATGCCGTGGGGCGGATTGCGGCACGCCGGGCCGTACCACTCGCAGAACACCGAGCCATGGTTCTATCGCACACCCGGTCTCAAGATTGTGTGTCCATCCACGCCTCACGACGCACGGGCCTTGTTGGCGGCGGCTGTCGCGGATCCTGATCCCGTGCTGTATTACGAGCACATTGCGCTGTATCGCGATCCTCGCGTGAAGCAACTGATCGATGAGGCGGCGCCTGCACCACTGCCGATCGGCAAGGCCGCGCTTCGCCGGGCCGGGCAGGACCTCGCGATCATCTCCTATGGCGCGTACGTGCATGTTGGGCGGCGCGTCGCTGAACGACTGAGTGCGGACGGCATTGAGGCCTCGGTGCTTGACTTGCGCACACTTGCGCCGCTCGATCGTGACGCGGTGCTGGCGGTCGCTCGGCAGACGGGCCGGGTGTTGGTGCTGCAGGAAGATTCCCGGACCGGCGGCATCGGCGAGTCCCTCGCGGCGATCATCCAGGAGGATGCGTTCGAGTGGCTTGACGCGCCCGTGCGCGTGGTCGGCGCACTGGATACGCCGGTGCCGTACTCGCCGCCGCTTGAAGACGTGTTCCTGCCAACGGAGGCCGACGTGGAGCGCGCGGCCCGATGGCTCGTGCAGTACTGATCCGGCGTCTTGTCTGGACGCTCGCGTGTGCGAGCCTGGCGTTCGGCGTCTGGCGATCCGTGCAGCCGGATGCGCTCGTGGATGTCCATCGCGTCATCGAGTGGACGCGCGTGCCGCTCGGCGGCGCGTGCCCCTACACGCTTGCGCAGGAGACCGCCCCGCACCGCGTCGAGGCTCGTGCCCCCTGCCTGCGCGAGGGCCTTGTCGTGACGTCCTGATCGTGATCGCAGGGCTGGTACGGCAGTCGGGTGACGGCCGCCACGACACGACCGTCGTTCGTCGCATGTCGGCAGCGCTGCAGTCTGCGCCGGCCGACGCGTCATTGGCGACGCTGAGGCCGACGTGTCAGATCCGACCAGCAGTCTGCCGGCCGGGCTCGAGCGGCTGGCGGCATGGTTGCCATCGACCCACGCGTGGAACGGATGTCGCGCCACTATGCTGGATGACGTGGGTGTGCCCGGCGTGTGGTCCTCGCTCATGATGCTGTGCGGATCGGCGGTCATCGGCGTGCCGCGTGGACTGTGGCTATTGGCGCGGGCGATGCAGGGCGCCCGCGAGGAAGGAACGTTGGGACATGTCTGAAGGTTGGCAGGGGTGGGACGCGTACGCGCCCTTTTACGACTGGGAAAACGCGCGCACACTCGGGCGCCGCGACGTCGCCTTCTGGAAGCGCATCGCCAAATCGATCGACGGCGATCTGCTTGAACTCGGCTGCGGCACCGGCCGACTTCTCGCGCCGATGGCGCGTGTCCGTGCCGGTGCCGGCCGCACGATCGGCATCGACCGGTCGGAGCCCATGCTCGATCGCGCGCGCCGCCGACTCCGCCGGATGCCAGTCGCGCTGCGACCGGCCCTGATTCGTGGGGACGTCCGGACATGGCCGTTCCGCCCCAAGCGGTTCAAGGCCGTGGTCGCCGCCTACGGGCTCTTGCAGTCCCTCGTGCGCGACGCGGATGTGAACGCGACCCTCGATGCCGCGGCGGCGGGGTTGTCCCGGGGTGGGCTGTTGGCGATCGACCTCGTGCCCGACCTGTCCGCCTGGGAGGAATACGAGCGCCGGATCCCTCTCAAGGGCCGCCTCTCAGCCGGCACCACGTTGACGCTGGTCGAATCAGTGCGTCAGGACCGGCGCAAGGGCCTCACGATCTTCGATGAACAGTACATCGTCCGCACCGGGCGGACCGTCCGGCGCCACGAGTTTCAGCTGACATTTCGCACCTTGCCGATGGATCAGGTGCTGACCCGGCTCGAACGGGTCGGGTTCCGGATCGATCATGTGCTTGGCGGCTATCGCGGGGAAGTCTGGCATCCGGAAGCGGATACCTGGGTGATTCTGGCCCGTAAACGTTGACGTGTTAGCATTCAGGGTCATTTCAGCCACCCGCGAGGGGGCGTTTTTATTGCGGGGAGTACGGCATGTCAGGCCATTCAAAGTGGCACACGATCAAACACAAGAAGGGCGCCGCTGACGCCAAGCGCGGCAAGATCTTCACCCGGATCATCAAGGAGTTGACCATCGCCGCGAGGAACGGCGGCGGTGATCCCGACATGAACCCGCGTCTGCGCACGATCATCGCGGAAGCAAAGTCGGTGAACATGCCCGCTGACAACATCAAGCGCGCGATTCGCCGCGGCACGGGTGAAGAAGAAGGCCTGATCTACGACGAGATCATGTACGAGGGCTACGGTCCTGGTGGCGTCGCGGTGATGGTGGACACGATCACCGACAACCGGAATCGCACGGTCTCGGAGATCCGGCACATCTTCGGCAAGTACGGCGGAAACCTTGGCGAAGCCAACAGTGTCGGCTGGATGTTCGACAAGAAGGGGCTGATCGTCGTCGACAAGTCCAGGGCGCAGGAAGATGCGCTGATGAACGTGGCGCTGGAAGCGGGCGCGGACGACATGCAGGAGGACGGCGACTCCTGGGAAGTGACCTGCAGCCCTGAGGCGCACCAGGCGGTGCTCGACGCGATCAAGGCGCAGGGCATCGAACCGACGCGGTCTGAAGTCGCGATGTTGCCGAAGAACACGATCTCCATCGAGGGCAAGACCGTCCAGCAGATGATGAAGCTGATGGAAGCGCTCGACGACAGTGACGACACGCGCAACGTGTGGACCAATGCCGACTTCGACGAAAAAGACATCGAGGCGTCTCTGACGTGAGAATCTTCGGGATTGACCCGGGCTCGACGCGCACCGGTTACGGGTGCGTGGAGACCGACGGCACCCGGCATCGCCTTGTGACGTGCGGCGCGTTGACGCCGCCGACGGGCTCCACCTTCCCCGAACGGCTGCACGTCATCCACGACGGCCTCTCGCGCCTCCTGCGTGACGCGGCGCCGGCGTGTGTGGTGGTCGAAAATCTGTTTTACGCCAGGAACGTACGGTCGGCGCTGCAGCTCGGGCACGCGCGTGGTGTCGCGTTGCTCGCTGCCCAGCAGGTGGGGGTGCCGGTTGTCGAATACACCCCAGCGGAGATCAAACTGGCCGTGGTCGGGTACGGCCGCGCCGACAAGGTGCAGATGCAGCAGATGGTGAAACTGCTGCTGGGGTTGACCGAGGTCCCCACACCGCACGACGCGGCGGATGCCCTCGCGGCGGCGTTGTGCCATGTCCACTCCGGCACGTCTGCGCTGGAAGCGCGCGCTACCCGTGCGCGGCCCAAGCACCTCCGCAACTGGCGAGACTACAAACCCGCAGCGACCGCGCGGCGGCAGGCGCCGTGATCGCCACCCTCACCGGCGTGCTCGCCTGCAAGGACGCGCGGCGTCCCCAGCGCATCGTGGTCGACGTCAACGGCGTCGGCTACGAGGTGTGGGCGCCGCTGTATACGATTTACACCCTGGGCGATCCGGGCACGCGTGTCACGCTGCGCATTCACACGCATGTGCGTGAGGACGTCCTGCAGTTGTTCGGGTTTGCGACAGACCTCGAGCAGAACCTGTTCGAGCGGCTCATCGGCGTCAGTGGTGTCGGACCGAAGCTTGCGCTCGCCGTGTTGTCTGGCCTTGAGCCGCAGGAGTTGGTGCGCGCCATTCGCGGCAACGATCTGGGCCGTCTCACGGCGATTCCCGGTGTTGGGCGGAAGACGGCCGAGCGACTGGTGGTGGACTTGAAGGATCGCCTCGCGCAGGAGGAGGTCGGCGGTGATCCGGCAGCGCCGATGGCGCCTGCGGACAGCGTCCGTGAAGACGTGCTCTCGGCGTTGGCGAATCTGGGATATCAGCGTGCCACGGCAGAGAAGGCGGCCGATCGTGTGCTCGGGCGTGACGGGATACCCGCCGCATTCGAACAGACGCTGCGTGACGTGTTGAAGGAACTGGCCCGATGAAGGACGACACGCTGGTCAACGCGCTGCCGGTGGACGACGACGCGCAGTATGACGCGGGGCTGCGTCCACGCACACTCAACGAATACATCGGGCAGGATCGTGTGCGCGAAAACCTGCTGGTGTCGATCGAGGCCACACGTCAGCGCGGGGAAGCGCTGGATCACGTGCTGGTGTACGGACCGCCAGGGCTGGGCAAGACCACGCTGGCGTACGTGATCGCCAACGAACTGGGCGTGGCGGTGCGATCGACATCCGGACCCGTGCTTGAGAAGCCCGGGGACCTCGCAGCGATGTTGACCAATCTGCAGGCGCGCGAGGTGTTGTTCATCGACGAAATCCACCGCATGAGTCCGGTGATTGAGGAAATCCTCTATCCGGCCATGGAGGATTTTGAGCTCGACATCCTCATCGGCCAGGGGCCCAGTGCGCGATCGGTGAAGGTGCCGTTGCAGCCGTTCACGCTGATTGGGGCGACGACGCGGGCGGGGTTGTTGACGTCGCCGTTGCGCGCGCGGTTCGGGATTGTGCATCGGCTTGATTTTTACCAGGGCGTGGATCTGACGGAGATCGTGACGCGGTCCGCGCGCATTCTCGGTGTGGACACGTCAGCCGGCGCTGCGGAGGAAATTGCGCGGCGATCACGCGGCACACCACGCATCGCGAACCGGCTGCTGCGGCGGATCAGGGACTTTGCGCAGGTGCGGGCCGATGGCATCATCACGGCCGACGTGTGCCACGAGGCGTTGAAGCTGCTGGAAGTGGATGCGCACGGATTTGATGAAGCCGATCGCCGGTTGTTGCGGACGATCATCGACAAATTCAGCGGCGGGCCGGTCGGGCTGAGCAGCCTGGCGGCGGCGATTGGTGAGGAACGGGATGCGATCGAGGATGTCTACGAACCGTATCTGATTCAGATCGGATTCCTCGAGCGTACGGCGCGCGGCCGGGTGGCCACTGCGCGCGCGTATGAATACTTCGGATTGATGGCGCCAGGAAAGGATCGTTTGTGGTGATGCGACCGGTGAAGATTGCGGGGTTGTCGACGTTTGTACCCCCGCATGTGCTGACCAATGATGACCTCGAGAAGCTGGTCGAAACCTCGAACGAGTGGATTCTCCAGCGCACGGGCATCCGGGAACGGCACATCGTGGATCCCGGCATGGCGACATCCGACATTGCCGAACCGGCCGCGCGCGCCGCGATCGCCGAAGCGGGCCTGACGCCGGCCGACATCGGCTTCATCGTGGTGGGCACCACCACGCCCGACACGATTTTTCCGAGCACTGCGTGTGTGTTGCAGGCCAAGATCGGCGCCACCGGCGCGTGGGGGTTTGACCTGGGCGCCGCCTGTTCAGGATTTACGTACTCGCTGACGGTCGGCTGGAAGATGGTCGCGTCCGGCGCCGTTGACCACGCGCTCGTGGTTGGCGCGGACGTGATGTCGAGCATCATCGACTACACGGATCGATCCACCTGTGTGTTGTTCGGCGACGGTGCCGGCGCGGTGGTGTTGTCGGCGGCCGGTCCCGATGAACCGTGCCTGATCGACTTCCTGCATGAAATTGACGGTACGGGCGGCCCGGCGTTGTGCATGCCGGCGGGGGGCAGCCGGCGGCCCGCGTCGCACGAGACCGTGGATCAGCGGCAGCATTTCGTGAAGCAGGACGGCGCGACGGTCTTCAAGTTTGCCGTGAGGAAGAGCGGCGAGATTGCGCAGCGTCTGCTCGAGAAGCACCAGTTGTCCGGCGCGGACCTGGGGCTGTTTGTGTCGCATCAGGCCAATCGCCGCATCATCGAGGCGACAGCAGAGCGCATCGGGCTGGCGCCGGAGAAGGTGGTCATCAACCTGGAACGGTTCGGCAACACCACTGCAGGCACGATTCCGCTCGCCCTCGCCGACGCACGCGCTGATGGCCGGCTCAAGAAGGGCGATCTGGTGCTGCTCACATCGGTCGGCGCCGGCTTTACCGTCGGCGGCATCCTGCTCCGCTGGTCGTTGTAGGGCGCGCTGGTTTGTAGCGCGCCATCACGCAAACGCGACATCGACGCCCCCCACGCGCATGATCAACCCGCGCGCGTGGGGATCATGCCAATCCGCCCCGGTCATCGGCGCGCCGTCGGGTCGCAGCCACTCCACGTCGGTGCCGGCGTCGCTGAAGAATGTGTCGCGCTGCAGTGACGGTGTCGCCCGCCGCCAGACTGCGAGCGCCCGCACGAAGTCGAGCAACTCGAGGTCGGCGCCGTCTTCGATGCGCCAGGGCGTCCAACTGAGTGCGGAGTCCTGACAGTACGCGTTGTTGTTGCCCGACTGCGTGCGACCCAGTTCGTCGCCGCCGCTGATCATCGGGACGCCGAGCGACGCAAACAGCGTGCGCAGCAGATCGCGCTGCGCCTGTGCACGCGCGGCACGAACGGCCGGGTCCCCGGTCGGTCCCTCGACGCCGAAGTTCCGACTCTGATGGTGCGAATCACCGTCGCGATTGTTTTCGCCGTTTGCCGTATTGTGTTTGTCGGCATACGACACGAGGTCGGCGAGCGTGAATCCGTCGTGTGATGTCACGAAGTTGATGCCGGACGCCGGGCCGCGACCCTCCGCGTGGTAGAGGTCGCTGCTGCCTGCGAGTCGCGTGGCGAGGGCCGGACGTGTGCCTGCGTCCCCTCGCCAATACCGCCTCACATCGTCGCGATACTTGCCGTTCCATTCCGCCCAGCCGGCAGGGAAGCGACCCACCTGGTACCCCTCGGCGGTGGCGTCCCACGGTTCGGCGATCAGCTTTACCCGGGACAACACCGGGTCCTCCTGAATGTCGCGGAGCAGCGGCGCTGCCGGGTCGAAGTGATGGTCGCCACGCGCCAGCGCCGACGCCAGATCAAAGCGGAAGCCATCCACGTGCATCTCCTGCACCCAGTAGCGGAGGCTGTCGAGGATGAGATCGCGCACCAGCGGCTGGCGAGTATCGAGGGTGTTCCCGCATCCGGTGAAGTCGTCGTGCCGCGTAGGGTCATCCACGCGATGACGGTAGTAGCGCCCGGGGTCGAGTCCACGCATCGACAGCGTCGGGCCGGTGTGGTCGCCTTCGGCCGTATGGTTGTAGACCACATCGAGCAGCACCTCGATGCCGGCCGCGTGTAATGTCCGGACCATGGATTTGAATTCGTCGACCACCCCCTGCGGCGAGCGCGCAGCAGCGAGTCTGGGCTCCGGTGCGAAGAAACCGAGCGTGTTGTACCCCCAGTAGTTGGTGAGACCTCGCGCATGAAGCGCCGGTTCATCGACGCGGGCGTGCACCGGCAGGAGCTCCACGGCTGTGACACCCAGCGACTGGAGATGCGCAATGGCCGGTACCGACGCGAGGCCAGCGTAGGTGCCGCGCAGCTCCCTGGCAATGTCTGGATGGCGCGCGGTGAATCCCTTGACGTGCATCTCGTAGATCAGGGTCTGCGTCCAGGGTGTGCATGGGGAATGGTCGTCGCCCCAGTCGAAGCCGTCATCGACGACCACCGCGCGCGGTGTGCGTCCGTGTGTCCACGCAAACGTTTCCGCGAACGCACGGCCGTACGGATCAAACAGGGGGCCCGGCGTCAGGTCCGTTCGGAACCCGTAGATCGTGCCCGGGCCCGCGCCTGGCACGTGCACGTGCCAGGCATTGGCGGCACCCACCATCGGGATCCGCACCCGTTCGTGCTCCGCATCCGCCGAGTCGTACACACACAACTCCACCCGCGTCGCACTCGACCACACCCTGAACCTGGTGCCCACTCCGTCCCACATCGCCCCAAACACCGGACATCTGACATCTGACATCTGGCATCTATCATCTCCCCATCTCCCCATCTCCCCATCCGCCCATCCGCCCATCCGCCCATCCGCCCAGTAACATGTGTGGGTGCGTCTGTCCGACTTTGATTTCGACCTTCCTGAGTCCCTGATCGCCCAGCATCCCCGTCCGCGTGGTGGCTCGCGGATGTTGGTCGTTGACCGCGCGACGGGCACGTGGTCTGAATCGCGTGTGGCGGACCTTGCTGAGTGGTTGTCACCTGGAGATCTGGTGGTCGCGAATGACTCGCGCGTGTTTCCCGCGCGACTGCTCGGGCGGCGTACGGGTGGCGGGCGCGCCGAGTGCCTGTTGTTGCAGCCGGCGTCCGGCGATGACTGGTGGGCGCTCGTCAACCCGGGCCAGCGCTTGCCGATCGGCGCGACGATCGACTTCACGGATCCCGAGCGCGCCCAGGGCCTCACGTTGCGGGGTGCCATCCAGTCGCGCGACTCGGAGGGCCGCCGGTGTGTGCGGCTCGCCTCGACGGGCGCGTCGGTCGCCGAGGCCATCGATCGCCTCGGACACATTCCGCTGCCGCCGTACATTCGCCGGCCTGACTCCGCTGAAGATCGTGAGCGCTACCAGACCATGTTCGCGCGGGAGACCGGATCGATCGCCGCGCCCACTGCCGGCCTGCACTTTGATGCCGCGTTGACGACGGCGCTGGCAGCGAAAGGGATTGGTCAGGCGACCGTCACGCTGCACGTGGGCTACGGCACGTTCAAGCCGGTCAAGGTCAATGACATTGCCGATCACCGAGTTGATGCCGAGCGGTTTGTGGTGTCTGAGACGGCGGCGTCGCAGATGGCGTCCACCAGGGCCGCCGGGGGGCGAGTGGTGGCGGTGGGTACCACGACCACGCGCGCGTTGGAGTCGGCGGCACGCGCTACCGGCCAGGTGCGTGCCGGTACGGGGGCGACGGACTTGTGCATTCTCCCAGGGCACACGTTCCGTGCGGTCGACAGGCTCCTGACCAACTTCCATCTGCCCAAGTCATCGCTGTTGTTGCTCGTGTCGGCGTTTGCCGGACGCGAGCTGGTGCTGGATGCATACCGTGATGCCATCTCGCGTGGCTTTAGTTTCTACAGCTACGGCGATGCCATGCTGATAAGGTGACGCCGCACTCGACCTGAGGTATCATCAACAGCCTGTGCCGGTGTAGCTCAGCTGGTTAGAGCATGCGGCTCATATCCGCAGGGTCCGGGGTTCAAGTCCCTGCACCGGCACCAATTTTCCAGCACGTCTTTCCAGGCACGAGGGCCTTGGCCCTCGTGATGTCCCAGGGGCTGAAGCCCTTGGACTCCGTAGCGCACCCAGCACAGCACTGAGCACAAAGCACCGAGCACGGAGCACAATAGGGTCGTGCCCCTTCCCCCTGTCCCCGGCGACGACCTGGTCGGACAGCGCGTGGCCGCGGCGGTGTCCGGCGGGGCCGATTCCGTGGCGCTGGCGTGGTGGCTGCACGACTTCGCGACACGGCCGGCTCCGGCGTTCGTGTTCGTCGGCCTGATCCACGTCAACCACGGCCTGCGCGTCGCCGAGTCCGACGCCGACGAGCAGTTCTGTCGCCGCCTTGCCGCGCAACTGAATCTGCCCATTGACGTGCGCGCCGCACACGTCCCTTCTTCAGGTCGTTCCCCGGAAGCCGCCGCGCGGGACCTGCGCTACGCCGCGTTTGAGCGGGCGGCCGATGCGCTCGGGGCCACGGTGGTCTGCACGGCGCACACCGCCGACGATCAGGCGGAGACCGTGCTGCTGCGGATGTTGCGCGGCGCCGGCCTCCGCGGCCTCTCCGGCATTCGCGCGAGGAATGGCCGCACGGTGCGCCCGTTGCTTGCGTGCCGGCGCGAAGATCTGCGCGCAATGTTGCGCGCGGCGGGGCGTCCCTGGCGCGAAGACGCGTCGAACTCGGACATCTCGATTCCGCGCAACCGCATCCGGCATGAGCTCCTTCCGGCCATCGCGCGCGTCTCTGCAGACATGGCCAGTGGCGGCGTTGACGCCCTGGCCCGTTTCGCCACCTACGCGGCTGACGATGAGCAGTTCCTCGAAGAGGCGGCCATCCAATTGCTGGCGCGGCTCGTCCTGCCTGCCGCGCCAGGGTCAGTGGCGCTTGCACGGAGTGGGTTGGCCGCCGCTCCGCTGCCGCTGGCGCGGCGGGTCATCCGCATGGCGGCGACGCAGGTCGCCCCGGATCGGCCCTGGTCGACCGTACACATTGAGGCCGTGCTCCGGCTGGCGCGGCGGGTACACGGCGGCGGAACACTGGATTTGCCGGGCATTCTGGTCGAAAGGGTGTCCAAGGAAGTACGACTCGGTCCGCGGTCGTAATACACAGGAACCAAGCGGCGCGTGCACGCGTCGGACCTGAGGAGCCCCAGGGTCAGCGTGGTAACCTTGAGGGTCAGGAAGCTGAATAGAGGATGAATTCGACGATCAAAGGATTTCTGTTCTGGACCGCGATGGTCGTGTTCGGCGTGCTGATCTGGCAGGCGACGGCCAACTTTGGCCAGAGCGAGACCCGGATCAGTCTGACCGAGTTCATGGATCGCGTGGCCAAGGGCCAGATCGAGACGGTCGAACTGACCGGCCGGCAGCTGCGTGGCATGGCTCTGCCCAACGACCCCGCCGGCAAGGCCGTGCGATCCTACCTGCCCGTCGAATACCCCGGCTTCTACGAGAAACTTGCCGAGCGTAACGTTGAACTGGTCGCCAACGAAGAGACCACTGGCGGCTGGACACAGTTCCTGTTTTTCTGGGCGCCCGTCCTCCTGATGATCGGTTTCTGGATCTTCATGACGCGCCAGATGCAGAGCGGCGGCAACAAGGCGCTCTCCTTCGGCAAGTCGCGCGCGAAGTTGTCGTCCTCCACGCAGAAGAAGGTCACGTTCAAGGAAGTGGCCGGCGCGGACGAAGCGAAGGAAGACCTGCAGGAGATCATCGAATTCCTGCGAGAGCCGCAGAAGTTCCAGAAGCTCGGCGGCCGCATCCCCAAGGGCGTGTTGCTCATGGGGTCGCCCGGCACGGGAAAGACGTTGCTCGCACGCGCCGTGGCCGGCGAAGCGAACGTGCCGTTTTTCTCGATCAGCGGTTCCGACTTCGTCGAGATGTTTGTCGGCGTCGGCGCGTCCCGTGTGCGCGACTTGTTTGAGCAGGGCAAGAAGAACGCGCCCTGCATCGTGTTCATCGACGAAATCGACGCCGTCGGCCGTCATCGTGGCGCCGGCCTTGGTGGCGGTCACGACGAGCGCGAGCAGACGCTGAACCAGTTGCTCGTCGAAATGGATGGCTTCGAGTCCAACGAAGGCGTCATTCTGATCGCGGCCACCAACCGGCCCGACGTGCTCGACCCCGCACTGCTGCGTCCCGGTCGTTTTGACCGCCGCATCGTGGTGAATCGTCCCGACCTCAAGGGCCGCGAAGGCATTCTCCTGGTGCACACCAAGAAGATTCCGCTGGCCGATGACGTGAACATCAGCGTGATTGCACGCGGCACGTCCGGCTTCTGCGGTGCCGATCTCGCCAACCTGGTGAACGAGGCCGCGCTGAATGCCGCGCGCTACAACCAGAAGGTGGTGCGGATGGCCGACTTCGAGCACGCCAAGGACAAGGTCCTGATGGGCTCCGAACGCCGCTCGATGGTGATCACCGAGGACGAAAAACGCGTCACCGCGATTCACGAAGCCGGCCACGCCTTGCTCGCCGTTCTGTTGCCGCATGCCGATCCGATCCACAAGGTCACGATCATCCCGCGCGGCATGGCGCTGGGCCTGACGATGCAGCTGCCGACCGAGGAGAAGCACAACTACTCGCGTGACTACCTCATGGACCAGCTGGCGATTCTGCTGGGTGGCCGCATCGCGGAGGAAATCACGAACGGCGCGCTGACGACCGGCGCCGGCAACGACCTCGAACGTGTCACCGAACTCGCGCGCCGCATGGTGTGTGAGTGGGGCATGAGCGACGAAATGGGCCCGCTCACGTTTGGCAAGCGCGACGAGCAGGTGTTCCTCGGCCGCGAGATCTCCAAGTCGCAGGACTACAGTCAGGAAACGGCCGTCCGCATCGACTCCGAAGTGAAGCGGTTTGTGCTGACCAACTACGATCGCGCACGCACGGTGCTGACCGAGAACAAGGCCGTGTTGCTCAAGATCGCCGACGAACTGCTCCTGCGTGAAGTCCTCGATGCGGATCAGGTGAAGAAGATCTGCAAGGGCGAGCCCCTCGAGGATCTGCCGACGCCGCCGGTGGGAGGCGCGCCGCAGGAGGCTGCAGACCGCCCGACGCCGCCGCTCGTGGCGCCGCTGCCCAAGCCCGCCACGCAGGCCTAGTGCACCGTCGACAGACGTTCCGGATTCCGCTGGCATCTGGACAGGTGCTGACCCTGGGCGATCGTACGCTCGTCATGGCCATCGTCAACATCACGCCGGATTCATTTTCGGATGGGGGCGCCCGCCTCGACCCGGATGTGGCGATCGCGGACGCGCTGCGCATGGTGGAGGAGGGCGCCGACATCCTGGATCTTGGCGGCGAATCCACCCGGCCCGGCGCGGCGTTGCTGCCGGCCGACGAGGAGTGGCGACGGGTGGGCCCGGTCCTCGAAGGGCTGAGGGGGCGCGTCAGCGTGCCCATCTCCATCGATACCTACAAGGCGGAGATTGCGGCGCGCGCTCTTGATGCGGGTGCCACCATCGTGAATGACGTGACGGCGTTTGCAGCGGACCCGGCCATGGCCGGCGTGGTCGTGTCGCGCGGTGCGGCCGCGGTGCTGATGCATCACCGAGGCCGGTCCGAGACCATGTACGACCGCGCGGTGTATGCGGATGTGGTCGCCGAGGTCCGCACCGAACTTGCGGCGCGGCTGGCGGTGGCGGAGCAGGCCGGTGTGGCCAGGGACCGGCTGATCGTGGACCCCGGGTTCGGGTTTGCCAAACGTGCGACGCAGTCGATGGAAGCGCTGGCAGGCCTGCCGGCGCTGGCGGCCCTCGGCGTGCCGATCCTCTCGGGGCCGTCGCGCAAGTCCTTCCTGCAGCTCGCCCTCGGTGAGCGCCCCCCTGCCGAGCGTGTCTGGGGGACGGCCGCCGCGGTGGCCGCCTCCATCTGGCTCGGCGCCCACATCGTCCGCGTCCACGACGTCAGGGCCATGGTCGATGTCGTACGAGTGACAGACGCGCTAGTCTACTTTTGATACTCTACCGGTGCCCATGGATCAGATCACCGCCCTCCTTCAGCGGACTCCGGTGAGCTGGTGGGATGTTGTCGACATCCTGATCGTCTCGATCCTGATCTACGAAGGACTCAAACTTATTCGCGGCACCCGTGCGGCGCAGATGGCGCTGGGGTCGGCCGTGGTGCTGGTCCTGTTTTATGCGTCCCGACGGTTTCCGCTCGAGACCGTGAACTGGGTGATCCGGAACGTGTTCGTGTACGCCGGGTTTGCCGCGATCGTATTGTTCCAGCAGGATATCCGTCGCGCATTGTCGCATCTTGGCCGCGCGCGGTTCTTCCGGTATCTGGCGGGTGAAAAGGAGTCGGACGAGACCATCGAGGAGGTCCTGACGGCGGCAGGGTTGCTCGCGAAGGCACGCACGGGCGCGTTGATTGTGCTGGAGCGCGAGATCGGGTTGCGGAACTATGTCGAGAGCGGCATCCCGCTTGACGCGGCGGTCAGCTACGACCTGCTCACCACGGTCTTTCAGCCTGGGGCGCCGATGCATGATGGCGCGGTGATCATTCAGGAAGATCGTGTGGCAGCAGCGGCGTGTTTTCTGCCGCTGACGATCAGCCCGTCGTTTGATCGGGAACTGGGAACCCGCCATCGCGCGGCGATCGGCGTGACCGAGGAATCGGATGCCGTGGCGGTGGTCGTGTCCGAAGAGCGGGGCGAAGTCTCACTGGCGGTGGATGGCCGTATCGAACGCGGCCTGACGCCTGAGCGGCTCCGCGCCCGGCTCCAGGAGCTTGTGTTGTACCGGCGTGTGCCGGTGACGGCCGGAACGGGAGGCGCGTGATGGCCTGGCATCCGTTCAGAAATGTCGGACTCAAAGTGGTGGCGACGGGAGTCGCCACGTTGTTGTGGCTGTCGGTGGGCAGCGACTTCTTCGTCGAGCGGAGTGTGCGCGTGCCGCTCGTGTTCCGCAATGTGCCCACCCTGCTCGAGATCGCGCCTGGCGCCCCTGATTCGGTCGAAGTCCATCTGCGCGGACGGTCGAGCCAGTTGACCGGCGATCAGGGCGGGGTCAATGTGTCCATCGACCTCGCGGATGCGCGGCCAGGGGCGCACCTGTATCACCTACGTACGGACCTCGTCACCACGCCGTCTGGCGTCGAGGTCACCCAGGTATTTCCGGCGTCCGTCATGTTGACGCTGGAGGAGAAGGACCAGCGGTCGGTGCCGGTGAAGGCCACCGTGGAAGGGGCACCGGCCAGGGGTTTCGTCGTCAAGGAAGTCCTTGTCGAACCGGGTCAGGTCGACGTGGTCGGGCCGAAGCGGTCGCTCGCGGCGCTGAAACAGGCAATGACCGAGACGGTCATGATCGACGGTGCCACGGCCAATGTGGTGAAGACGGTGAGCATCGGCGTCGCGGATGCGTCGATGCGGTTGCGTGAGCCCAGGAGCGCGCGCGTCACGGTGGTGATTGTGAAAGACGACGGGCAGGAGAAGCGCTGAGTGGCAGCACGGTTGTTTGGAACGGATGGCATTCGGGGCGTGGCCGGCACGCGCCCCCTCGACCCGCCGACGGTGGCGCGGCTTGGCGCGGCGCTGGTGCGCGTGTTGAAGCTCGATCGCCCGGTGCGATTGCTGGTCGGACGTGACACTCGCGAATCCGGCGAGTGGATTGAACGTGAACTGGCGCGTGGCGCCGCGTCGCAGGGGGCCGTCACCGAGTCCACCGGGATCGTGCCGACGCCGGCCGTCGCGTACCTGGCCCGCACAGGCCCATTCGACCTGGGAGTGGTGATCTCGGCCTCGCACAATCCGTATCACGACAACGGCATCAAGGTGTTCTCCGGTCGCGGCGAGAAGTTCGACGAAGGCACCGAACGCGCGGTGGAGGCCATCGTGGCTGACTCTGCGTGGTCCGTCCCAGCTGGGGTGGACGCGCAGGTGCAGGTGCACGACCTCAGCGAACCATATCTCGATCATGTGCGGTTGTTGTTGCCCGACCCCAAGGGGCTTCGTGGGGCCACCATCGCCATGGACATGGCCAACGGCGCGACGACGGCGACGGCGCGACGGTTGTTTGAAGGCCTCGGGTTTTCGACGGTGACGCGTGGTGACCACCCCGACGGCCGCAACATCAACGAAGGCTGTGGGTCGACGCACCCGGCAGGACTCGCAGCGGCGGTGGTCGCACACAAGTGCCGCCTGGGCGTGGCGTTTGACGGCGATGGAGATCGCGCGATTCTTGTCGACCACCGTGGCCGCGTCGTCGACGGCGATGCGCTGCTGTTGATGCTCGGCTTGCACTATCAGCGGCAGGACCGGCTCACCGGCAACACCGTGGTTGCCACCGTGATGAGCAACATCGGGCTGGAGATCGCGTTTCGGGATCGCGGCATCACGATGGTGCGCACACCGGTCGGCGACAAGTACGTCAGCGACATGATGTTGCGCGACGGATTCGTTGTCGGCGGCGAACAGTCAGGGCACGTGATTCTCGCGGAGCACCTCTACACCGGTGACGGCATGGCCACGGCGCTCGCGGTGTTGCGCGTGATGGCGGAGTCCGGCCGTGAACTGGCGGATCTCGCGGCGGATCTCGTGCCGTACCCGCAGACGCTTGTGAACGTCCGCGTGCGCGAACGGGTCGATGTGGCGACGGTGCCCGCGATCGCCGCGGCCATGGGGCGCGTGGAACAGGCGCTGGATGGGCGCGGCCGGCTGCTCGTGCGGTACTCGGGCACCGAGCCGCTGCTGCGGATCATGATCGAAGGCGAAAATCAGGCCACCGTGCAGGCGTGGGCGGAAGAAGTGGCGGACGCGGTGAGGACGACGATCGGATGATTCGCCTGAGTGTGAACGTCAACAAGGTGGCCACGCTCCGGAATGCGCGTGGGGGCCGGACGCCCAGTGTGCGTGAGGCGATCGACGCGTGCCTGGCCGCGGGTGCCAAAGGCATCACCGTGCATCCGCGCGCCGATGAACGGCACATCACGCGGGCGGATGTCGCGGCCATTGCGGCGCATCTGGCACCGGTGCGTGATCAGGTGGAGTTCAACATCGAAGGGGATCCGCGCGCCGACTTCGTGGACCTCGTGGTCGCCGCTCGTCCGCACCAGTGCACGTTGGTGCCGGTGGTGCCGGGCGAGATCACCAGTCAGGCCGACTGGTCGGCGGACACCTCCCCGGAACGACTGACGGCCGTCGTTCAGCGTTTGAAGGCGGAAGGCATCCGGGTGAGTCTCTTCGTCGAGGCGGCGGAGGCGCCCATTCGCTGGGCCAAGCGCCTGGGGGCTGATCGCGTCGAGTTGTACACCGAGCCGTTTGCACGGGCGTTTGTGAAGGGGCCCGATGCGGCGCGCGCATCGATCGCCATGTATGCGGCCGCTGCGGAGCTCGCCCATGTGCTGGGGATGGGCGTCAATGCCGGGCACGATCTCGACCTGCAGAATCTCGTGATGTTCCGCGACGTCCCGTACGTTGACGAGGTGTCCATCGGCCACGCGCTGATCAGTCACGCGCTGTATGTCGGCCTTGAGCGCTCGGTGCGTGATTACCTCGCGGTGTTATCATGAAATTGCGAGACGGAAAGGGCCTGTTGTGAACCGAGAATCTCTGGCGTATGCAATTTCCGGCGTGATGTTCGGCCTGTTGGTGGGCTGGATTCTTGGCACCCAGCAAGCCGGCCCAGCCACACCTGCAGCGATGACGGCAGCCGGGCAGCCTACCGCGCAGCTTCCGAATCAGCCGGCCGCGCCGGTGCTCGATGTGCAGCGTGCGTCGGCGCTCGAACGCCAGGCGAACAACGAGCCCAACAACGTCGACGTGCGTGTTGAACTCGGCAATGTCTACTTCGACGCGGAACGGTTTGACATGGCGGGATCCTGGTACGAAGCCGCCCTGAAACTCAATCCGAAGAACGTCAATGCGTCCACCGATCTCGGTGTCAGCTACTACATGACCAATCAGGCGGACCGCGCGCTGGCGCAGTTCGAGAATTCCCTCAAGATCGATCCGGCACACACCAAGACGTTGTTCAACGTCGGTATTGTTCGCGCCTTCGGCAAGGAAGACATTGCCGGCGCGACCCAGGCCTGGGAGCAATTGATCGCCGTGGCGCCGGCCTCCGAAGAGGCGGGGCGCGCGAGAAACGCGCTGCAGACGCTGCGCACCAGTCATCCCACAACACCACCGGCCGGCGGTGGCGGCGGACTCGAGCCCTAACGTGTCGGCTTTCGTCTGGATCCTCCGCATCCTGGCCGTCCTGCTCATCGTCAGACTGATCTTCCGCTTTCTCGGTGGCTTGATGCGCGGCCTCAGCGGCGAGTCACCCTCTGCGCCCGGTGGAAAGCGTCAGGCCCCGGGCCCTCGCGTTGGCGGGCGCCTTGTTCGCGATCCGCAGTGCGGCACCCATGTCCCCGAAGCGAATGCCATTCGCGTGGGATCGGGCGACAACGCCGTCTATTTCTGTTCCACCACCTGCCGCGATCAGTGGTCCGCGGCCCGGCGCGCCGGCTGACGCCACCCATGGATCCCGTCCAGCTCCGGCAGGACATCGTTGAGGTCGGCAAGCGCTTGTGGACGCGTGGGTATGTCGCGTCCAACGACGGCAATATCAGCGTGCGCATTGCCAGTGACCGACTGCTCGTCACGCCGGCCAGCGTGTCCAAGGGCTTCATGACACCGGACATGATGGTCGTGACCGATATGGACGGTCGCGTTGTCGAGGCCGCCGCCGGGCGCAAGGCGTCCTCGGAAATCCTGATGCACTTGATGGCGTATCGCCATCGGCCCGACGTGCATGCGGTGGTGCATGCCCACCCGCCGCTCTCCACCGGATTTGCCGTGGCCGGTGTGCCGCTCGATCGCGCCGTGCTGGCGGAGGTGGTGACGACGCTGGGGGCGATTCCGATTGCGGAGTACGCCACGCCGTCCACTCCTGCGTTGCCGGCGTCGGTGGAGCCGTACGTCAGGACGCACGACGCGGTGCTGCTCGCCAACCACGGGGCACTGGCGCTTGGTGCGGATCTGTTTGCCGCGTATTACAAGATGGAGACCATCGAACACTTTGCGCGCATCAGCCTGACGGCGCGACTGCTCGGCCGCGAACAGCTCTTGCCGCGTGAGGAAGTGGACCGGCTCCAGCAGCTGCGGGACCGGTATGGCATTGCCTCGCCGGCCCCTGTCTGCGTGGACCCGTCGGTGGCCGGTGAGGCGGACTGCCAGGTGGTGGTGGCCGGCGCTGACGTGCCGGTAGGTAACCGTGGCGAGATTCAGTTAACATACAGCCAGCTGACGACCCTGATTGATGAGGCCGTCCGGCAGCTGGCAGGCACCCCGGCACACAGCCGCGGGTGAATTGGCAGACACATCTGGAGGATTCATGGGCGAGGCGCTGGGAATGGTCGAGACAAAGGGCTTGGTCGCGATGATCGAGGCGGCCGACGCCATGGTCAAGGCCGCCAAGGTGACGTTGGTCGGCTGGGAGAAGATCGGCGCCGGCTACGTGACGGCGATCGTGCGCGGCGATGTGGCGGCGGTGAAGGCCGCGACCGATGCCGGGGCCGCAGCCGCGCGACGCGTGGGCGAACTGGTGTCGGTGCATGTGATTCCTCGTCCACACGCCAACCTTGAGGACATCCTGCCCATCGGCAAAGCCGGGAAATGATTCTCGCGAAGGTCGTCGGCACCGTCGTCGCGACCAGGAAAGACGAGCGGCTCGTGGCCAGCAAACTGCTGGTCGCGCGGCCGCTCGATGCGTCTGGGCAGCCTGACGGCAACTATCTGGTGGCGGTGGACACCGTGAACGCCGGCCTCGGCGACACCGTGTTGATTGTGTCCGGCTCGTCCGCGCGGATGGCCGAGGGCTACAAGGATTCGCCCATCGACGCCGCCATCATCGGCGTGATCGATCAGATCGATACACCTGGCATCCCACCCCGTAAATAGACCGATGCAGCTCGCCATGGTCATCGGGGACGTCGTCGCCACGATCAAGGACGCGAACCTGCATGCGCACAAGTTGTTGCTCCTGCAGCCCGTCGGTGCGGACGAGTCGCCGGTCGGTCGCCCCGTCGTGGCGCTCGATGCCGTTGGTGCGGGAGTGGGCGAGCGCGTGTTCTTCGTGCGTGGCCGAGAAGCGACGTTTCCGTTTTTTCCAGGCGAACCACCCGCCGACGCCTGTGCGGTCGGCATTGTTGACCAAGTGGACCTGTGCAAATAGGTCGCGTCATCGGCACCGTTGTCTCGACGCAGAAACATCAGAAGATTGATGCTGCGAAGTTGTTGCTCGTGCAGCCACTGACGTTGGATGAGAAGCCGAAAGGCACGGCCGTGCTCGCGATCGATTCGGTCGGCGCCGGCGTCGGCGAAAAGGTGCTGCTGGTGATTGAAGGCAAAGCCGCGCAGGACGCCCTCCGCCGCAAGGGCGCCCCCGTGGACGCCGCGATCGTCGGGATTGTGGACGCCGTGGAGGTTGGGTAGGGTTGGGTACGTAGGGCCGCCTGAACTGTAGGCGGCCATCAAGTGGGTTGGGTAAGGTTGGGTGTGAGATGAACGAGCAAGCTGTTCGTGCGCTGATTCGTGACGCCATTGCGCGCCACATGGGGCAGAGTGCGCCCCACGCCACCCTATCCAACCTCACCCACCCTCACTCAACCACCTCGGCCGCCTACAGTTCGGGCGGCCCTACGTGCCCCTCCCAACCTCATTCAAGCCATGCCCTGTTCGCGGGCCTTGTGAACATCTCAGATGCGTGCGTGATCGAACCCGCTGTGCCGTGTGATCACTGCGGGTACTGCAAGTCGCATGGTCATTGACCCCGTTCCTGTCCTGAAAAAAATCGGTCACGCGATTCGGTCGATGGAGGAACCGGCGGTCGAGAAGATCGCCGAGGAGACACACGACGATCCGTTCCGGGTGTTGATCGCCACGTTGCTCTCGGCCCAGACCAAGGATGCCGTGACCGCGGAGGCGTCGGCCCGGCTCTTCAAGGTTGCGCACACGCCGAAGACGATGGCTGCGTTGCCGGTGAGCCGGATCGAGAAGCTGATCTACCCGGTGAGCTTCTACAGGAACAAGGCGCGGCATGCGAAGCAGGCGTGCCGCCAGATTCTCGACGACTTCGGCGGCGTGGTGCCCGACACGATGGACGAGTTGTTGACCCTCGCCGGTGTGGGCCGCAAGACCGCGAATCTGGTGCTCATCCTCTCCCACGCTTCGAAGAGCAACATCTGCGTGGACACGCACGTCCATCGCATCTCGAATCGCCTGGGCTGGGTGACGACGCGGACGCCCGACGAAACCGAGCATGCGTTGTACAAGGTCGTGCCGAAACGATGGTGGCCTGACGTGAATCTGTATCTGGTGACATGGGGGCAGAACGTGTGTAAACCTGTGTATCCCCGGTGCAGAGCGTGTGTGGTGTCGTCGTTGTGTCCCCGCCGCGGGGTGACGAAGGAGTCGCGAGCATGATCAGAAACATCGTCGGCGGACTCTTGGTGATGGCGTGTGTGGTGGCGACCGCTGCGCAGGCGAAACCTGGTGCGAAGAACCCGGTGCTCGTGCTCGAAACGGCGCGCGGCACGATCGAAATCGAGCTCTTCCGTCAGGACGCGCCGAAGTCGGTGGAGTACATCATCACCCTCGTCAACAAGAACTTCTACCGCGGCCAGCGCTTTCATCGGTCCGAGCGGACACTGGTGCAGATCGGTGACCCGAATTCGCGCAACGTGACGCGTCGCAATCTGTGGGGCCAGACCGGTGCCACGCCGACGGTCGGCCTGCTTGAAGCCTCCAAACGTCTGTCGCACACCCGCGGTGCCGTCGGCCTGGCCCACGCCGGACGTCCCGAGGCGGCCAGCAGCCAGTTCTACATCATGAAGACCGCGAGCCCCTCGCTCGACGGCCAGTACACGATCATCGGACGTGTCATCTCCGGCATGGCCGTGGTGGACGCGATCAAGTTCGAGGACGTGCTCAAACTCGCCACGATTCGAGAGCCGAAGTGAGCCGTAAGGGTTCATGGTTCATCGGTGCATGGTTCATGCTGGCGGTGGCCTCTCTGGTCGCCCAGGCGCCGCAGCCGACGTTTCGCGCGGCGGCCGACCTGATCAACGTCTCCGCCGGCACCAGCGAATGTGCCTTCTCCCGCGTCCTGCGCGAGACCGCCGCGTACTACATCCTCGGCGTCGAACCCGAAGCCCGCGATCGCGACGGCAAGCTCCACTACATCGAAGTGTCGGTGCCCGGCCACAAGTCCACCGTCCGCCACCGAACGACAATTACGATTCCGAAGCGCTAACGCTACGCGGGTTCGCTACGCGGGTTACTGGTTCATCGGTTCATGGTTCATCGGTGCGGAACCACGTACCCCCACGGCGCGCTCAACTCCAGCGCGCCCTACGTACCCTGAACCCGGCACCCGGAACAGCACCATGAACCATGAACCGATGAACCAGTAACCACGCTTGCACGAGCGTGAGCCGGTTCAAGGTTCACGGGTGCAGCGCGAGCGAACGCAGTACCGACGCATTCGCAACAGCCTTCGCCGAGAAGTGGTTGTTCATGAACGCCGCGACCTTGCGGCCTGCAGACGCGTGCGCAGCGATCTCGGCGGCGTAGGGTTGTAACTCGGACGGCGAGTACAAGTAGTTGTAGCGATTCTCGGCCGCGGTGTGATGCCACCAGGCGGCCGCGTTCCGGCCGTGGAAGCGGTAGTAGACGAGCGGGGCCGATGTGATCAGCGGCACACGAGGGCGCTTGTTCGCTTCCGGGTCGTCGGCGATGACCAGCGCCGTGCCCGCGTGTTCCAGCCGGGCAACGGTGTCCGCGCCGGCCGCGAACCAACTCGGATGCCGCACTTCAACTGCCAGCGGATACGCGCCCAGCACCTCCAGCAGCCACGAAAGGTAGTCACGTGCCGCCGGCTCGCCGTGCACGCTCGCCGGGAACTGCAGCAGCAGCGAATGCAGCCGTCCTGCCGCCACAAGCGGCTCAATCCCTGCTCGGAACAGATCCACATCCGCCAGCGACGGACTCCAGTCGGTGACGCCTGCACGCCCGAGGTACATGTCGGGATGCGTGAACTTCTGGCAGAGCTTCACCGCGAACTGAAACTCCCGCGGCGTCCGCTCCACCCACTTCGCCACCGGGCCCGCTTCCGGCATCCGGTAAAACGTCGAGTTCACCTCGACGATGTCGAAGTGTCGGGCGTAGTAGGCCAGTTCATCAAACCCCCGCGGCCGCGGCTTCGGGTAAAACACCCCGTTCCACGTGCCCTTGCCGCTCGGGTAACTCCAGCCGCTCGTACCGACGCGCACCATGACAGGAATGGTAGCCCTTCGCGGGTTCAAGGTTCAGTACACTGATACCCGCGTGCTGACCGTCTTCGAGATCTACCTGTCCGTGCAGGGCGAATCCACCCATGTGGGTCGGCCGTGTGTGTTTGTCCGTCTGGCAGCGTGTGACCTGCGGTGCTCATGGTGTGACACGCCCTATGCCTTCACCGGCGGCAAGAAGATGTCGATCGACGAGGTCATGACCGGGGTCCGCGCACTCGGATGCCGGCTGGTCGAGTTGACCGGCGGGGAACCCCTGCTCCAGAAGGACGCGATCCCGTTGATGCAGCGGATGCTCGTTGAGGGATTCGAAGTGCTGGTCGAGACCGGCGGACACCTGCCGATTCACAACCTGCCTTCGGGCGTACACGCCATCATGGACGTGAAGTGCCCGGGCAGTGGGGAAGCGGACAAGATGCACTGGCCGAACCTCGAGGCCCTGTCCCGCGATCATGAAGTGAAGTTTGTGATCAGAGACCGCGCCGACTATGAGTACGCCCGCGACATCATCGCGACCCATGCGCTCGACGCGAAGGCCGGCGCCGTGTTGCTCTCACCGGTCCACGGCGTGCTGCCGGCAGCGACGCTCACGGAGTGGATGCTGGCCGACCTCGTGCCGGCGCGCCTCCAGATTCAGACGCACAAGTACATCTGGGCCCCGGAGACCAGAGGCGTATGACCCGCGCCGTGGTGCTGCTCTCGGGGGGGCTCGATTCGACAACCGCCGCGGCGATGGCCCGCCGGGAGGGGTGGGAGCTGTACGCGCTGACGCTCCGGTATGGCCAGGTGCATCAGGCCGAACTCGAAGCGGCGCGCCGCGTGGCGAGTGCGCTCGGGGTGGTCCGCCATGTCGAATTGGCCGTGGACCTGTCGGCGTTCGGTGGCTCCTCGCTCGTCGGCGATGGCGCGATCCCGAAGGATCAACTTGGCGATGCCGGTGTCCCCACCACGTACGTTCCGGCACGCAACACGGTCTTCCTCTCCCTGGCGCTGGCCTGGGCCGAAGTCCTCGGCGCCGAGCGCATCGTCATCGGCGTGAACGCGCTCGACTATTCCGGGTATCCCGATTGTCGCCCCGAGTTCATCGCCGCATTCGAGTACCTCGCCAGTCTCGCCACCAAAGCCGGCGTTGAAGGGCGTCCGCTGACGCTCTACACCCCCCTGCAGCACCTCACCAAGGCGGGGATCGTCAGGCTCGGTATCGAGTTGGGCGTCGATTTTTCGATGACACACAGCTGTTACGACCCGGCTGAGGGCGGACGGCCGTGTGGTCATTGCGACAGCTGCCTGCTGCGCGCACGCGGATTTCTCGACGCGGGGATTCCCGACCCCGCGCTGTAGAATCCTCGCGGTGTCAATCTCCATCCGGACGCAGATTCTCGCGGCGGCCCTTGGCGTCTTTGTGTTCGTGATGTGGCAGGCGTCACAGGCGACGTCCCAGGAGCACCAGGAGGCGCTCAAGGAGGACGCGCGCGTACACGCGACGCTCCTCGCGCATCGGCTCGACGATGGTGCGGTGGCCGTGGAGAGTCTGATGCTGGATGCCACGCGCACGTTGCCGCCGCTGACGCAGGTGGTTCGACGTGCCCGCAGTGCGATGGCGTGCTCAAGTTCACCGCGCCCTACGTCCCCAACCTCACCCGACCGTACATATGACCCGTCTCTATTACACCGACGCCCTTCAAACCGCCTTCTCTGCGACCGTGACACAGGTTGAGCCCGCAGGTGACCGATGGCATGTAGTGCTGGACACCACGGCCTTTATGCCGACCTCCGGCGGCCAGCCCCACGACACCGGCACGTTGGGGCCGGCCTCGGTCGTCGACGTGATCGATGACGATGCGCGGGGTGTTGTTCACGTCGTTGACCGTGCCTTGACGGTGGGCGAGACCGTGCGCGGCGAGATCGCGTGGCCACGCAGGTTCGACCATATGCAGCAGCACACCGGGCAGCACATCCTGTCGGCGGCGTTTGACCGGACGTGTGGTGTGCGGACGGAAAGCTTTCATCTGGGGAACACGAGCTGCACGATCGACCTGGCTCGCGAGGTCAGTGGGGCGGAGATCGCAGCCGCCGAGCAAGCGGCCAACGCCGTCGTGTGGGAGGACCGTCCGGTCACGGTGCGTTTTGCGGACGAGGCCGAGGCGGCGCGGTTGCCGTTGCGGAAGGAATCCCTGCGGACCGGCATCCTTCGGCTGATCGACGTGACCGACTTTGATCTGTCGGCGTGTGGCGGCACACATGTGCCGAGTACCGGGATGGTGGGCATCATTGCCGTGGCCGGGTGGGAGCGGTTCAAGGGCGGAAGCCGCATCGAGTTTGGGTGCGGGGGCCGTGCGCTCGCCTCGCATCAGCGCCTTCGTGACTGTGTGACGTCCCTTGTGCGGCAGACGACGGTGGCGCCTCATGAACTGGGCGGCGCGTTTGAGCGGTTGCAGGTCGACAATCGGGCGGCGCACAAGACGATTCGCGCGCTGCAGGAGGAACTTGCCGCGTCGATGGCGGGCACCCTGGTGGCGTCGGCGGAAGACGTCGGCTCTTTCCGGCGCGTGATCGTCTCACAGCCTGGGTGGGACCCCGGTGCGCTCAAGGTGCTGGCCTCCGCGATCGCCGCACATCCCGGTGTGGTGTCGGTTGTCACAGGATCCGGTACTCCAGCCCCCCTCGTGGTTGCGTGTGCAGCGGACGTGGCGTTTGATGCCGGTGCATGTGTGAAACAGATCACCAGCGCGTTGGGTGGACGTGGTGGCGGCCGACCGGAACTGGCACAGGGTGCGGCGGGTGACGCCGCGGAGATCCGCAGATCCTGACTTTGGCGCGCGAATCCGTCAGATAGTCGGGATACACTCCGCTTTTCAGTGATCGACGCCATATTTCAATTCCTGTTCAAGTACCAGCCGCTGGTGTACGAACAGGGAGACTTTGTGTGGGGCAGTTCCCGGTGGATGTCCGCCAGTGTGCTGGTGGCAACCGGCATCGCCGCGTACGCCCTGTTCACCTATCGCGGCGTTCTCGGGCACGGTCCTCGCGATCGTGTGGTGTTGATCGGATTGCGCCTCGCGGTGCTGGCCGTGCTTGCGGTCTGTCTGTTCCGGCCGATGCTCATTCTCAAGGTCGCCGTGCCGCAGCAGAATTTTGTCGGCGTGTTGCTCGACGATTCGCGATCGATGCAGGTGTCTGACCTTGAGGGCCTGCCGCGCGGCAGTTACGTGCGCGACAACTTCGCGGCGGCGGACGGCTTGCTGTTGACGCAGTTGTCGGAAAAATTCGTTGTGCGCACGTACAGATTTTCATCGACAGCGCAGCGTCTGGAGCCTGGTGACGGTCTGTCCTTCACCGGCACCGGCACGCGTCTGGGGGATGCGCTGGGGCGCGCCCGCGATGAACTGGCCGGCCTTCCGCTCTCCGGGCTCATCGTGGTGACCGATGGCGCGGACACATCGGAAGCGGCGTTTGATGTGTCGCTGGCCTCGCTCAAGGCGGAGTCGATCCCGGTGTTTCCGGTCGGCGTCGGGGAAGAACGGTTGGTGCGCGACATTCAGGTGAGTCGCGTGGAGACGCCGCGCACGGCGCTCAAGGGCACCTCCCTCGTGGTTGACGTCGTCGTTACGCAGACCGGGTTTGCCGGTGAGAAGTTTCCACTGGTCGTCGAGAGTGAAGGCCGGGTGGTGGACACGCAGGACATCACGATGCCGCCTGACGGAGAGGCGGCGACGATTCGGGTGCGGTTCAAGGTGGATGACGGCGGACCGCGCCGGTTCAAGTTCCGCATTCCCGAGCAGCCCGGCGAACAGGTGCTTCCGAACAACGCGCGCGAGAACCTGATCGACGTGCTCGATCGTCGTGTGAAACTGCTGTACCTCGAGGGCGAGCCGAGGTTTGAAGCGAAGTTCATCAAGCAGGCCCTTGAGCAGGATCCGAACGTCCAGGTGGTGCTGCTGCAGCGGACCGCAGCGGCCACGCCGTCGGCGCCGCCCAAGTTTCTTCGGCTGGGCATCGACACCCCGGATGAATTGATTGAAGGATTCCCGCTGACCGAAGAGGAACTCTTCACGTACAGCGGACTGATTCTCGGCAGCGTTGAAGCCAGCGCGTTTACCGCCGAACAGCTGCGGATGATCGCGGAGTTTGTCGGCCGGCGCGGCGGCGGATTGCTCACGCTTGGTGGGCGCCGGTCGTTTGCCGAGGGCGGCTGGGGCGGGACGCCGGTCGCCGAAGCGTTGCCCGTCACGCTTGACGGGTCGGCCAATGCGAAGGCCGGGGACTACTTCTCCGAGATCTCGGTGTTGCCTGCGCGCGCGGGACAGGCGCATCCGGTGGTGCAGCTGGCGGCCACCGACGCCGCGTCGCTCGAGGCATGGCGCAAGCTGCCGCCCGTGACGAGCGTGAATCTGATCCAGTCGGTGAAGCCCGGCGCTTCGACATTGCTGTCGGGTGAAGACGCCAACGGCGTGGACCTGGTGGTGCTGGCGGCGCAGCGGTACGGTCGCGGCAAGGCGCTGGCGTTTCCGGTGCAGGACTCCTGGTTGTGGCGGATGCATGCGTCCATGCCCGTGACCGACTCGACGCACCACGACTTCTGGCAGCGGTTGTTGCGGTGGGTGGTGGATGGCGTGCCCGGCCGCGTCGAAGTGGCGACTGCGCCCGATCGTGTCGAACCGCGCGAGCCGGTGACGATGACCGCGCTGGTCACCGACAAGAAGTACCAGGACGTCAGTGATGCCCGGGTGACGGCGATTGTGCGGTCACCCACGGGGGTGGTGACCGAAGTGCCGATGTCGTGGACGGTGCGGCGCGACGGCGAATACCAGGCGACGTTTGCCCCTGAGGAAGAGGGCGCGTATCAGGTGCGGGTGACGGCCACCAGGGACGGCGAATCCCTCGGGTCGTCGATCACGCACCTGCGCGCGGCGCCGAGTGACCGCGAGTACTTTGACCCCGTGTTGCGCACAAGCTTGCTGCGTCGTCTGGCCGACGAGACGGGCGGGAAGTATTTCCAGGCGGCCGACACGTCAAAACTGGCAGAGGCGCTGTCGCTGAGCGGCCGGGGCGTCACCGTCGTAGAAGAAAAAGACCTGTGGGATATGCCGGCGCTGTTCCTGCTGCTGATCGTGTTTGCGGGCGGCGAGTGGGTGTATCGGCGTGCAAGGGGGTTGGCATGAGGCTCTCGACAACGCAGCGGCGGTCGATCGCGTTCATCGTGACGTCGATCCTGATCAGCCTGGGGTTGACCGTCGAGGCCCAGCGTGGCTTCAGCCAGCGGCGGGGTGGTGAAGACCGTTTCTCCGGCAACATCCGCCTTGAGGGCAATCAGCCGTACGACGGCCGGTTCACGTTTGTGCGTGTGAGCTACCAGAACTTCATGAGCCGCCGCAACGAGTGGTCCCACGACTACCCGGTCGGCGAACGGCACTTCATGAAGATCCTCAACGAAGTCTCACTGGTCAATCCGTACACGGAGACGAGCAACGTACTCGCGCTCGACAACCCGGAGTTGATGAAGTACCCGATTGCCTACATGGCCGAACCCGGGTACTGGATGATGACCGAGGCGGAACTGGCCGGCCTGACGGCCTATCTGAAGAAAGGCGGCTTCCTGATCTTTGACGACTTCAGGAGTCCCTGGGAGTGGGGCAACCTCGAGTTGCAGATGGCCCGCATCTATCCCAACGCCCGTTGGGTTGACCTCACCGCCGAGCACCCGATCTTTCACTCGTTTTACGACATCAACAATCTCGATCTGATCCCGCAGTACTTCCAGAACTACGGCACGCCGAAGTTCCGCGGCCTGTTCGAGGACAACGACCCGTCGAAGCGGATGATCGCCATCGCGAATTTCGACACCGACATTTCAGAGTTCTGGGAGTACGCCGACACGGGAATCCGTTCGGTGTCCGAGACGAACGAAGCGTTCAAGCTCGGGGTCAACTACATCATTTACGCGCTCACGCATTAGTGGGTGGCGTAGGTGGTATGGGTGGCGTGGGTGGTACGTAGGGCGCCCTGGGTTGTAGGGTGCCAAATGGGGAGACAACAACGTGAGCGTAGAGACACAGACCGTCGTGAACATGGAGTCGCCGGACGACATCGCGCTGGCCGACAAGATGAATGCCGCGCGCGGGCAGATCATCGCCGAGTTGAAGAAGCTGATCGTCGGCCAGGATGACACGGTCAACCTGATCCTGCTGTCGCTCTTCGTCGGCGGCAACAGCCTGATCGTCGGTGTGCCCGGTCTCGCGAAAACGCTGCTCATCCGGACGCTGGCGCAGGTCCTTGAACTGAAGTTCAACCGTATCCAGTTCACGCCCGACCTGATGCCCTCGGACATCACCGGCACGGACATCATCCAGGAGGACCCGCAGACCGGGCGCCGGCAGATGACGTTTTCTCCCGGCCCGATCTTCGCGAACATCGTGCTTGCCGACGAAATCAACCGCACGCCCCCCAAGACACAGGCGGCGCTGCTCGAAGCGATGCAGGAGCACCGCGTCACCATCCAGGGCCGCACGTACGACCTGGCCGAACCGTTTTTTGTCTTCGCGACGCAGAATCCGATCGAACTGGAAGGCACGTACCCGCTGCCCGAAGCCCAGCTCGACCGCTTCATGTTCCACATCATCATCGAGCACCCGCCCGAAGATGAGGAATACGACGTCGTGCGCACCACCACGGCCATCCTGGATCCGAAGTTCAACCGACCGGTGTCGGGTGACGAACTGGTGGCGTTCCAGAAGCTGGTGCGGCGCGTGCCGGTATCCGAACCGGTAATGCGGTACGCCCTGCGTTTGGTGCGCACCAGCCGGCCGAAGTCGGCGGAGGCCCCGGAGTCGGTGAAGAAGTACGCGGCATTCGGCGCATCCGTCCGCGCCGCGCAGTTCCTGATTCTCGGTGCCAAAGCGCGTGCGCTCACGAGCGGCCGCTATCACGTGAGTTTTGACGACATCAAGGCGCTGGCGCACCCGGTGCTGCGGCACCGTGTCCTGACCAACTTCAGGGCCGAGTCCGAAGGCATCACGAGCGATCAGCTGATCGACGACTTGCTGAAGGCCGTGCCGCTGCCGCGCTCGGGAATGTAGGGATGGAACACCACGAGCATTCGGGACCGATGGCCGGGTCGAGGTTTGTCGACCCGAAGGTCCTCGCGCGCATCGGCAACCTGGATCTGGTCGCGCGCCACGTGGTCGACGGCTTCATCAATGGCCTGCATCGCGCGCCCCACTTCGGCGCGTCGATCGATTTCGCCGAACATCGCGGCTACGTGCCGGGCGACGACATCCGTCGCCTGGACTGGCGCCTCTTTGCCCGTACGGACAAGTTCTACCTGAAGCAGTACGAGGCGGACACCAACACCAACTTCGCGGTGTTGCTCGACATCTCGAAATCGATGTCGTTTGCGGGTGACGGACGCGTCGCCAAGATCGAATACGCCCGGTACCTCGCGGCCTGCATGGGCTACATGGCGCACCGCCAGCGCGATCGCTGCGGCATCGTCACGTTCGACGAGGACATCGTTTCGTATGTGCCGCCCTCGGCGAAACACTTCGACGTGATGCTCCATACGCTGGATCGGGCGCAGCCGGTCCGGCCGGGGCGGCTGCGCGCGCCGCTGGAGAAGATCGCTGAGCACTTCAAGCGCCGGAGTGTGGTAGCGCTGATTTCGGACCTCTATGAAGAGCCCGAGGAGATTCTTGAAGCGATCAAGCCCTACCGGTATCTGGGCAACGACATCATGGTCTTCCACGTGCTCGATCGGGCCGAACTCGAGTTCCCGTACCGGGAGTCCTCGCGGTTCCAGGACCTTGAGACCGGAGAGGAGATTCCCGTCGTGCCGGAGTCGCTGCTGCAGCAGTATCGTGAGCTGATCCAGGGGCACATCGAGTCGCTGCGGGCGAAGTTCTCCGAGATTCGGGTGGACTACACCGTCGTGGACACGTCACGTCCGCTCGACGAGGCGTTGTTCAGCTATCTGGCGCATCGTGAGCGCACGATGAGGGTGCGGTAGGCCATGGCGTTTCTGGCACCGTTGTTCCTCCTGGGGCTTGCCGCGCTGGCTGTCCCCGTGCTCGTGCACCTCATCCAGCGCGAGCGAAAGACACCGATCGAGTTTCCGTCGCTGATGTTCGTGCGCCGGATTCCGTATCAGTCGGTGCAGCGGCGCCGCATCACTAACTGGCCGCTGTTTTTGTTGCGATGCCTGGCCGTGCTGCTGATTGTGCTCGCGTTCTCTCGGCCGTTTTTCCGGCAGACGCCGGTGCAGGCCGCATTTGCGACGTCCGGTGCGCGCGAGGTGGTCATCCTGCTGGATCGATCCGCGAGCATGGGATACGGCGACACCTGGCAGCGGGCGCAGGACGAAGCGAAGCGCGTGATCGACGGCCTCGGCAACGGGGATCAGGCGACGCTGGTGTTGTTCGATCGCAACGCAGAGGAAAACGTGCGCGCCACCGGCGATGCCACGCGCCTGCGCGCCGCCGTGGACGCGGCGGAACTGTCGTCGGGAGCCACGCGGTATGCGCCGGCGTTGCGACTGGCGCAGAGCCTGTTGTCGCGCTCCACACTCGGTCAGAAGGAAGTCGTGGCGATCAGCGACATGCAACGCACCGGCTGGGAACGCCCCGAAGAGATTCAGTTTCCTGAAGGCACGACCTTCACGCCGATCTCGGTCGCGCCTGTCGACCCGGCCAACATCTCGGTGACGTCGGTGGCGTTCAACCGCGCGCGGTTTGCGACCGAAGAGCGGGTGAGCGTGACGGCGGCCGTCACCAATCGCGGCCCCGAGACGCTCAAGGACGTGCCTGTGACGTTGCAGATTGATGGGATCCAGTCAGGCTCAGCGCGCGCGACGTTGCCGCCGGGGGTGGCGACGCCGGTCGTCTTCCCGGCCTTCACCCTCACACAGAACTTCGTCCGTGGCGTGGTGCGTGCGGGCTCTGACCCGCTTGAATCGGACAACACGTTCAACTTCGTGTTGTCGCCGGCGAGACCGTCGCCGGTGCTGGTCATTACACGTGATGGCGCCACGCCCGCAGAGAGCCTGTATCTGACGGCAGGCCTCGTGGTGGGCACACCCGCGGCATTTCAGGTGGAGTCGATGCCCATCTCGAAGCTGAGCAGTGCCGCGATGTCCCGCGCCTCGGTGCTCGTCTTTGCCGACGTGACGGTGCCGACTGCGCTCGGGGCCGACCTCAAACGGTTCGTCGAACGTGGTGGAGGCATCCTCACGGTGCTGGGTGGGCGCAGCAACACGCTCGATGGCGAGGGCGCGCTGTTACCGGGCACCCTGGCGGCGCCGAAGGATGCGCCCGGTGGCCGCTTTGAGACGCTCGGTGTCATCGACTTCAGCCACCAGGCGCTCGAACTTTTCAAGATGTCCAAGAGCGGCGACTTTTCGGGCGTCCGGTTCTTCCGCTTCCGGCCGATCACGCCGGAGCCCACCGATGTCGTGCTGGCGAGGTTTGCCGACGGCACCGTGGCCATGGCCGAACGAAAAGTGGGCGGCGGCCGGGTGATTGCCTTTGGCTCGACCCTCGACGGCGACTGGAACGACCTCGTCCTCAAACCGGTCTTTGTGCCCCTCCTGCACCAGATCACGCGGTATCTTGGACAGGTCGAAACACAACCGGAATGGCAGACGTCGGGGCAGGTCGTGGACGTGACCCAGCGTGTGGCGGCGCTGACGGCGGGCGGTGCCGATGTCCGGGTCTCCTCCGCGGTCGTCTTGTCGCCCTCAGGGCGGCGGCTCACCGTGGGTGAAGGCGGTGCCGTCAGTTCGGTGGAAGTGAACGAGCAGGGGTTTTACGAAATTCGCCCGCAGGGTGGGGCGGCCAGTGGCAGGCCGTTCACGCTGGCGGTGAATCTCGAGGCCGGCGAGTCGGACCTGTCGGCCATGGACGCGCAGGAATTCACGGCGGGCGCCACCGGGCGCGCGTCGCTTGTGGCCTCGGCGGTTCCGACCGTCGTCAAGCCGGAAGAGACCGAACGCCGCCAGTCCATGTGGTGGTTCCTGTTGCTTGTGGGATTTGTGTTGCTCGTGGCCGAGAGTGTGCTGGCGAACCGGCTGTCGCAAAAGCCCGTCGTCGCCATGCCGGGGACACGTTGAGTTCGATGTAAATCGAGGGGATCTATGGCACATCCGCATTCGTCCGATCCACGCGCGCAGTTGACCGCTGTCATCAGTGAGGTCCGCCGCAAGTGGCGCATGAAGCTGGCGCTGCGTGGCGCTGCCGCTGTCGTGCTGGGCACCGGGGTGGTCATGCTGGGATCCGCACTCGGCATCGACGCCCTCCGCTTCTCTCCAGGCGCCATCGTCGGCTTCCGCGTCGGCGCGTTGCTGGCGGTCCTCGCGCTTGTGGCCCTCTGGTTGATTCGTCCCCTGCGCCGGCAGGTCACCGACAGCCAGGTCGCGCTCTACGTGGAAGAACACGAGCCGTCGCTTGAGGCGTCGATCCTCAGCGCCGTCGAAACGGTGGAAACCGCCAACGCCTCGGCGTCGCCCGCGTTGCTCGAAAAACTTGTCGAGCAGGCGACCGAACGCTGCCGCGCGCTTAACACCAGCCAGACCACTGACCAGTCGTCGCGCCGCCGGTTCGCCGCTGCGCTCGTGATCGTGCTCGCGGCTATCTCCGCCGCCGTGTCGTTTGGTCCGGAGTCGATGCGTCACGGTCTCTCGGCGCTCCTCGTGATGACCCGCGCCGAAGCGGCCAGCCCGTATGCCATTGAAGTGTTGCCCGGCCACCTGACAGCGCCGCGGGGCTCCGACCAGAACGTCAAGGCCAGACTCCTGAACTTCAGCTCGGACGATGTCGTGCTCATGATGCGGAGCGGATCGGAGGGCGACTACATCCGCGTGCCGCTCGTGCCCGGACTCGAGTCTGGGATGTATGAAGGCATCCTCTTCGACCTGATGCAGAACATCGAGTACTACGTCGAGTCCGACGGCGTCCGATCAGACACCTACAGGATGACGATGGTGGATCTGCCGGCGGTGAAGGAGATGGACCACGAGTACCGGTTCCCGTCCTACACGAAGCTGCCGCCGCAGGTGATCGAAGGTGGCGGCGACGTCGCGTCACTAAAGGGCACGGAAGTACGGCTGAAGATTGAATCCACCATGGCGACGACTGGTGGGCGGATCGTCTTCGGCGACGACACGTCGTCTCCGTTGCAGATTGAGGCGGATGGGACGCTGACCGGGCAGTTCACGGTGCAGAAGAAGGGGTTCTACCGCGTCGAGCTGGAAGGCCCGAACAAGGAAGGGATCGCGGCGTCGCCGTCCTACACGATTGATGTGATCGAGGACCTCGCGCCGACGGTGAAGTTTGTGAAGCCTGGGCGCGACACGTCAGCGACCGGCGTCGAAGAAGTGTTCCTGGAAGCGCGTGCCGAGGACGACTACGGTGTGCAGGCGCTTGATCTTGTGTATTCCGTGAATGGTGGGGAAGAGAAGACCGTGCGGATGTATTCCGCGGGCGGCACGTCGCGCACGGAAGTGTCGGCGGGTCACACGGTGTATCTCGAGGAACTCGACGTGAAGGTCGGCGACTCGGTGTCGTATTACGCAAAGGCCGTGGACAACGACGGCGTGGCCGGCGCGAAGACGGCGATGAGCGACATCTACTTCGTGAAGATTCGTCCGTTCCAGCAGGCGTTCCGGCCCGGGCAGTCGCAGGCCGGTGGCGGCGGCGGGGGCGGCGGGGGTGGCGGCGGTCAGCAGGAGCCGGGGGCGCTCTCCGAGAAGCAGCGTCAGGTGATTTCGGCCACGTTCAACCTCAATCGCGATCGTGCGAAGACGGCGGCGCAGCAGTTCAAGGAAGACGCCGTCGTCGTCGCACTCTCGCAGTCGAAGCTGCGCGATGAAGTGACCGCGCTGATGCAACAGATGGCGCAGCGGCTTGGCGGGGATGCCGACTTTCAGGCCATTCTCCAGACGCTGAAGCAGGCGGCTGAGGCGATGGAAGCGGCGGAGAAGTTGCTGCGCGCCGAGAAGCCGCAGGAAGCCCTGGCGCCTGAGAACAAGGCGTTGAAGCACCTGCAGGATGCCGAGACCGCGTACGAAGTGGAAGTGCGCGAGCGCGGCGAGCAGCAGGGGGGCGGTGGGGGCGGGGGCGGCGGCGGTGCGATGGCCGAGGAGCTCGCCGACCTGTTTGAGCTTGAGCGCGATCGACTCGCCAACCAGTACGAGTTGCAGCAGAGTGCCAGCCAGGGGGGGCAGCAGGCCGGCGGCGACCAGGAAGTGGATGAAGTCGCGCAGCGCCTGAAGGAACTGGCGGAACGTCAGATGCAGGAAGCCGAGCGGCAGCGCCGGCAGGCCGCCGCACAGCAGAGCGCGGGTGGCAGCACCTCCGGCCAGCGCGCGCTGGCGGAAGAGCTCGAAGAACTCGCGCGCCAGCTGGAGCGGTTGAGCCGCGATCAGCAGCGTGAGCAGGAACAGCGTCAGCAACTGGCGAACGAAGCGCGCCGGATGCAGGAAGCGGCCAATCAGATGCGCCGCGCGGCCGCGAGTGGTCAGCAGGCGGCCGGCAGTCAGGCGGCGTCGGCTGCGCAGCAGTTGCAGGAGGCGCAGAAGCGACTGCAGAGTGCGATGCAGCCAGGCAATCCGCAGCAGGCCGTGCAGGAGATGCAGCGGCAGGCGCAGGAGCTCGTCAATCAGCAGAAGGCCGTGCAGTCGCAGGTCGGCAACCTGCCGCAGCAGGGTGCGCAGGGCCGCGACCAGCAGCTCGGCCAGATCGGCGAACGCAAGGATGCGATGTCGAAGCAGCTTTCGCAGATCGAGCAGCAGCTCAACCGCATGGCCGGCCAGATGCGCGGCGATCAGCGCGAGGTCGGCAACAAGTTGCGCGAGGCCGCTGCCGGCATTCGTGACAACCAGGTGAAAGAGAAGATCGAGTTCACCAAAGGCCAACTGGCCGCATCGTCGCCCCAGATGGCGCGTGACTACGAGCAGTCGATCGGCAGCGACTTGCAGAATCTGCAGAACACGATCGAACAGGCCGCGGGCGCCATGTCCAACGCCACGCGCCAGAATGCGCAGACGCAGGCGCTTGATCAGGCGCGCAATGCGCTGCGCGGCCTCGAGTCGCTGACCGACCGCATGCAGCAGGCCGGCGAGCAAGGCCAGCAGGGTCAACAGGGCCAACAGGGCCAGCAGGGCCAGCAGGGTCAGATGACTGATGGCCGGAGTGGCCAGCCCAACGGTGGCATGCAGCGTGGACCGTCGAGGATGGGCGGCGCGTCTGGTGATGCGCGGAACACCGGGCAGCAGTTCACGGCCGAGCAGGCGCGTCAGTTCCGCCGCGAGCTTGCCGAACGGGCGAACGATGTGCAGGCGCTGCGTCAGGCATTGCAGCAGGCGGGCGTAAACGCGCAGGATCTCGACGAGGTCGTGCGTCGGCTCCGCCAACTCGACAGCGAGTCCGCCTTCGGTGACCCCCTCGGCGTACAGGAACTCACCGTCGCGGCGCTCGAAAAACTCAAGAAGTTCGAGTTCGATCTCCGGAAGAAGCTCGACCAGTCGAGCAATGCGCTGTTCCTCAACGGCAACGAGGAGATTCCGGCCAACTTCCGCAATCTTGTGGAGGAGTACTACCGGTCGCTCGCCAAACGGGGCGGGCGGTAAGCGGACGCCGGGTGTCCGTTCCCCTTCACTATCTGCGCTGGGCGGTCGGGCTCGACGCGGCAGAGACCCAGACCACTGCGGCGGAGCGGACGTGTCTCGCGAAGCACGCCGCCGGCCGCCGTGCCGTCGTGGAAATCGGCGTCTTCGAGGGCGTCACGACACGTGTCCTCCGCGACGTGATGGCCGACGATGGGGTGTTGTTCGCGGTGGACCCGCTCTTCACCGGCCGGCTTGGTGTGTCGCTCCATCAACGGATTGCGCTTGGCGAAGTCGCGAAAAGCCGTCGAGGCCGCGTGGAGTGGATCCGCGCGACCGGCCGGGAGGCGGCGCGGGACCCGCGCGTGGCGAATCGTGATGTCGACTTCGTCTTTGTGGATGGCGATCACACCTGGGACGGCATCTCCAATGATTGGGAGGCGTGGAGCGGCAAGGTCGCGCCCGGTGGCATCATGGCCTTTCACGACAGCCGGGAGACCCCTGGCGCCGGCAGCCAGAACTTTACCGAACAGGTCATCACCCGTGATCCGCGGTTCACGGTGATCGACACCGAGTTTCGGCTGACCGTCATTCAGCGCGTCACGGCGCGACAAGCGACAGCTTCGGCAGGTACGTGACGCAGCGTTTCGGGTCCCTGGTGAGCAGGGTGAGATCGGCAACGGCCGCATGGGCGCCGATATAGAAATCAGGCAACGGGGATGTTCGTGTTACTCTCCGCGCGTCAGTGCCATCAACTGATCTGTGGTCATACTGCGTGTGGGCTTTGGCGCACGACGCATGGCCTCGACGACTCGTTGCTCGCGCCCGGCGTCCGTCGCCTTTTTGCGGATCCGGCCTGAGTCGCCGACCACATCAAACTCGACTTCGGTCCACGGCAGCAGCCCAAGCCGCTCGCGGATGGTCAGCGGAGTCGTCACCTGGCCCTTGGTCGTCAATTTCATGGTCTTACTCCTGAAAGTAGTACTGTTCCCCGCGCATTCGGGCTGTCAAGGCCACCAACGAACGGCTGATTCTGTCTCTGGTGTCCTCGGGCGGTCCGTCTTACGGTCTGGTGCATTCGTCCTGACCGCGGGAGCGTCGGCCGCAGGACCGCGGACTGGCGGACTAGCGGACCAGGAGAAGGAGTGCTTTCTCCGCCACCTCATCTACCGCCGCACTGCCAACTGTGAAGTGGTTCGCGATAATCGAGAACACGAAGCGCTCGCCTGAGGGGGCGTCCACAAAGCCCGAGAGAGAGCGGACATTGGCGATGGTGCCGGTCTTGGCCTGCACCTTGCCGGCGAGCGCCGTGTTGCGCATGCGGCTGCCGAGCGTGCCGTCCTGGCCGCCGACAGGGAGCGTCGCCATGAATGGACCACGCAGCCGCTCGGTGTTCCAGACGTGCTTGAGCAACGTCACGATGGCGTCGGAGGACACGTAGTTGTAGCGCGACAATCCGGAGCCGTCGTACATCACGAACGATCCATCGGGGATGCCCCACGACTCGAGCGTCTCGCTGGCAATCGCACGGCCGGCGGTGGTGGTGCCTCCGCGTCCGAAGCGTTGGCCAAGTGTCTTCAGGAATGTCTCGCCATAAAAATTCTGGCTCGCCTTCATGAAGTAGGCCCCGAGCGACGAGAGCAACTGCGACTTCCGGGTTGCGATCACGCGACGACCGTCGGTAGCCGGTGCCGCCGGCAGATCGTCAATGTCGACCGCGCCGCCGCGCACCGGGATGCCCCGGTCCGCAAGGGCGGCATGCAGCCCGCCCACAAAAAACGCCGTCGGGTTGTGCACTGAGGTGGTCCGGACAAGCGGTTCTGCCCGGCCCAGAGGAATGCTGCCGCGCAGCGCGACCTCGGACGCGAGCAGCCCGCGCGTCTGCGAAATCGACGCCGACGATCCTGCCGCACCAGTCGTGATCGCATGGGTGATCGTCAGTCCGTGCCCGGCGGGCGACGTTTCAACACGAGCGGGCGCGCCTTCCGTCGCGCCTGACCAGATCCGGATGATGGCGATATTCTCGTTGTAGCTGAGCGCACTCGACGGCGCGGCATACCCGTCGTTGAGGTAGTCCCACGCCCATCCCGGTCCGATGCCGGCATCGTCAAACAGGTTGTCGTCACCGATGAGGTGCCCGGTCACTCGATGGATACCGGCCGCCTTGAGCGCATCCGCCCACGCTTCGAACACCGGCGCGGGACCGAACGCGATCGAGTCGATCGACGGATCGCCACCGCCAACAACGATCAGATCCCCGTGCAGCGTGCCGTCCGTGACCGTGCCAGCCGCTTCAAGCCGCGTCTCAAACTGGAAATCCCAGCCCAACCGCTCCGCCGTCGCCGCCATCGTCAACAACTTCATGTTGGAAGCGGGCACCACGAGTTTGTCGCTGTTACGGGTGTAAATCACGCGCCCGTCACGCAGCGACTCGATACGCACGCCCCACAACGCCCGCGCAAACCGAGGGTCGTTGAACAACGCATCGAATTCGGTGGCAAGGGCACTCTGGGTGGTGTGGGCGAAGCTCGCCGTAGCTCCATCGGAGCGTAGGCGGGTGGCGTCGGTGGCGTCGGTGGCGTCGGTGAGCAGGAGAAGGGCCAACACAAGACGGAGCCCAAGGGCTTTAGCCCTTGGGACGACGCGAGGGCTGAAGCCCGTCACCCTGCGATTTCCTTCAGAAGACTCAGCACGCGGTCAAAGTCCGTCGTCGACACGACCGCCGCACCGGGTTCGCCGGTGCGAATGCCGTGCACGACGGCTCCAGACTTCCGGAACGTGACCGTCTCCGTCTTCGCGGTTCCGGCGTCGTCAAACGTCGCCGCAATGGTGACCGTGTCACCGGAGGCGAACGCCGCCGCCGCAAACGATGCGGCGCGCAGATTGGACGAGGTGGTGAGGAGGTCGGTCATCTTGGCGGCGTCGGCGGCCTTGGTGGTCGGCGCCGTCAGCGTCCAGACGTCAGCGTTGTCGCCTTCACCCTTTGTCTTGGTGAAGGTGTACTTGGTGCCACCGGTTGTGATCTCGAAGGCCGTTGCCGTGAACGATCGGAAGTTGAAGAGGTCCTTGAGTCGCACGTCTTCAGGCTTCTTCCTGAGTTCGTCGAGCAGGGCCTTTTCGATGGTGAAGATCATCGATCGCGACAGGTCACGCGCGTACACGTTGGTGTCGTCCTGTGCCGACCCGATGGCCAACTCCGCCCTCGAGGATCCGGAACCAACCGTGACGATGGCCTGGGGGCGGTCGAGACCATATTCGCGCAGCGACGCAGTACCGTCGGCCGCCACAAATCCCGCCATGCGGGCCTGGAAGATCCGGCCGATAAGTCCGTCGACAGTGTTGAAGTCAGCCGCGGCGTCAATGGGCACCGACAGCCGCCAGGTGTTGCCGGACTTTGCCAGCGACAGCCGCGAGGTGCCCTGGGTGATCGTCAGCGCATCAGCGCCGTCGCGCGAGAACTTCAGGACGCTCTTTTCACGCAGGGCGAACGGCCCCTTGTTGAATGTGTCTTCGAGGTAGCCCCCGATCAGGAAGACCTTTGGTGATCCTTCGACCTGCGCGTAGAGGTCACCGCCGGTCGGGGTCTTGTTGCCGAGTTTCAAGCGTCTCGGCGTGGATTCACCGGCCACGGTGAACGCCACGCTGATCCGTGCGGGATCGAGGCCGAAGGGGGCGAGTGATTCCGGCGTCTCGGTCACCACGCGTGTTTGTTCGAGGGACTCGATCGACGACACCACGGTGCTGATTTCCACTGTATCGGCCTCGGCTGCCTCAGGCGCCGTGATGTTCCACACGGCCTCCTGCCGCACGACCGTCGTGGTCTCGCCGGACGCGTTCGTGAGGTTGACAGACTCGATCGAGCCTGGCGTCAGCGTGAACACCTTTTCGCGGGTGGACGCGGAATCCGCCGCCGGATCCCGCGTCATTTCCACGAAGTAAATGTACGCGCCGAGCGCCGTGGCGACGATCAGTAGTCCAAGGAACGACTTTCCGCTCCGCATGTCAGCGCCTCTTCCACCACACCCGCACGCCCATGCCGATGAAGGCGAGCGGGAAGACGACCAGCGCGAGCCAGAAGATCCGGGACGTCTGATCCTCGGTGAGCTGCACGCGACGGTCGGCCGGGTCCACGGGCCGGATCGCGATCAGGTTTTCCTGTTGCGCGAGCCAGTTCGCCATGTTGAGGAACAGGTCCTTGTTGCCGGGGATGCCGAGTGCGCCGTTGGTGGCAAAGTCGGAGTCGCCCACCACGATCATGCGGGCTTCCGGTGAGGGGGCATCCGGGGTTGCGGGCGTGGCGTTGGCGGCCGCCGCCGAGACCGCAGCCGCGATCGTGATCGGTCCGGTCTTGTCCTTCCCGGGATCGGGCGTCGAGGAGTTGGTGGCGAACAGATTCCGGATGTCGGACTCCGCCCAGCTGCGCGGGCTGGTCTGGACGATCGCCTGCGGCATCTTGCCGTCGACGCCACTCTCCACCGGCACAACCGAGCGCGCCATCGGGAATGCGGTCATCACCCGGAAGTTGGTGGTGATCGGGTGTGCGGGGTATGTCATCGCCAACGGCACTTCGGGACCCGCGCCGATCGCGCGACCGAGGCCGCTGGCGTCGAGCACGATGTCGTTGCCGATCTCGAAGCCCCATGAGCGGGCGAACGCGATCAACTTCGGCACGTTCGGCGAGCCCTTGCTGTCGGGCGCGTCAATCATCAGCAGCACCTTGCCTGCACGCGCCAGATACTGCGTCAACGCGTCGATTTCCCCGTCGAGGAAGTCGGTCGTCGGGCCGGCGATGACCACGAGCGAGGCGTCCTCGGGTACCGTGGCTTCCTGCGCGAGTGCCAGCGTGGCCGTTTCGAAGTTGTCACTGGTGAGGGCGCCGGCGATCTGGCTCATGCCACGGGCTTCGCCGTTGACCGAGTCCCGTTCCCCGTGCCCCTGCACGAAGTACACCTTCTTGGCCTTGCCTTCGATCACCTTGATCATCGCGTTGGTGATGTCCTGCTCGCCGCTTTGGAGCGTGCGCTCGGTCCGTCCGGCGTGTTCGATGATGATCGTGCCGTACTGCTGGATTTCGTACTTCTGCGCCTCGATGGGCGATCCATCGATGTCGAAGTACTCGACCTTCACCTGGCTCGACAGGTACTGGTATTCGGCCATCCGGTCTTCGAAGCGCCGGCGGTCGCCCGCGGCGTGGAACACCTTCACGTTCACCGGCGCGGTGAGCCCCTGCACGATCTTCTTCGACTGATCCGACAGCGAGAACTGCTGCGTTTCGGTGAAGTCCCAGCGCTTGTTCTGCCGGTTGCCGATCCAGTTGAGGGCGACGAGGATGCCGAGCACCAGCAGCACGCTGCCGGCGGTCATCGAGCCGTACTTGACGTTTTTGCCCTGGAACGAGCGGGCAATTTCGCGCCACTGGCCCAGCGTGTAGAGGAGCGTGGTCACCAGACCCGCGATGGCGAGCCGCTGCGACCATTCCAGAAGGTCGGGTTGCGTAAAGCGCAGGACGACCGCCGCGCCGACCAGCGCGACGCCGATCCATCCGAGTGCTGCAATCAGTTGCTTCACGATTAACCCCTCCACCGTTCGGTATCCACGGACTTCACCGTGAGGAACAGCCCGAAGGCCGTCACACTGAGGTAATAGAGGGCGTGTTTGGTATCAATCACGCCCTTGCTGAAGTCGTCGAAGTGTTCGGTGATTGACAGGTACGACAACACGGCGGCCGTGTTCGGACCAAAACTCGACCCGACCCAGCTGATCACCCAGAGCAGCAGCAGGACCACAAACGTCGCCGCGCCGGCCACGACCTGGTTCTTCGTCGTGCTCGACACAAAGAGGCCCAGGGAAATGAACGCCCCGCCCATCAGCAGGAGGCCCAGGTAGGCCGTGAGCACCGGCATCACCTCGGGGTTGCCGAAGATGAAGACCAGCGACATGTCGAGCATCGTGACGCCCATCAGCGCGACGAAGAAGCCGACCGCGCCGAAGAACTTGCCCAGGACGATCTCGATGTCCGTGACCGGCGACGTGAGGAGCAGTTCAATCGTGCCCGACCGCTTTTCCTCCGCATACGTCCGCATCGTGATCATCGGCATCAGGAACAGGATGATGATCGTCGCGTTGCTGAAGACGCCGCGAATCATGTCCTGATTGACGTTCACCGGACCGCCGCCCATCGCCGACTGCATGCTGCGACGCACGAAGAAGTCGAGGTGCGCAAAAAAGAAGTAGCCGAACAACAGGGCGAAGAAGCCCATCACCACCCAGCCGACCGGGGAGGTGAAGTAGCTGCGCAGCTCCTTGCCGGCAATCGTGAGCACGTTACGCATTGGGCACCTCACCGTTCGTTGCGTCCACCGCCGCAGACGCCTCTGGCGCGTCCGGGGTTTCCTCAGCCTTGGCACTTTCGTCCGTGGTGAGCTGCAGGAAGATGTCCTCGAGGCTCATCCTGAGCGGCCGCAGTTCCAGCAGGCCCCAGCCCTTGTCCACAATCACGCGCGCCACATCGCGACGCACGTCGCGGTCGGTCTCCGCCGTGATCTCGAAGCCGAGGTGACCATCCTGATCGTCACGATCAAACGGCGAGACGCCCCGCACACCAGGCACCGTCGCCAGCGCCGCGGCGGCGTCCGCGCCCGAGGCATCGACCTGCACATACAACGTCGCCGAGCCCTTGAGCTGGCGCGTGAGGTTGTCTGGCGTGTCCACGGCGACCACGCGGCCCTTGTTGATGATGACCACCCGGTTGCAGGTCTGCGAGACCTCGGGAAGGATGTGCGTGCTCAGCACGATGGTGTGATTGCCGGCGAGTCCCCGAATCAGATCGCGCGTCTCGATGATCTGCTTCGGGTCGAGCCCGGCTGTCGGTTCGTCGAGGATCAACACCTCGGGGTCGTGCAGCAGCGCCTGCGCCAGACCCACACGCTGCTTGTAGCCCTTCGAGAGCCGCGAGCAGTGGCGGTTCGCCATGTCGTCCACGTGCGTCTTGCGCATCGCACTGTCGATGCGCTCCGTCCGCTCCGACTTCGACACCGTCTTCGGCAGCTTGAGCTTCGCCACAAACGTCAGGTACTCGCGCACCGTCATGTCGGGGTAGAGCGGCGGCGTTTCCGGCAGGTAGCCGATGCGGCGCTTGGCTTCCACCGGGTTCGCAAACACGTCGAACCCGGCCACCGTCGCGGTGCCGTCGGTCGCGGGCATATATCCCGTGAGCACCCGCATCGTCGTCGTCTTGCCGGCGCCGTTGGGACCCAGGAATCCGAGGATTTCGCCCTTCTGGACGCGGAAGCTGACGTCGTCAACCGCGGTAAAGGGCCCGTAGCGTTTCGTGAGGTGTTGGACCTCGATCACTGAACTGACTCCTTCGAAGAGATTGGGATGGCAGGGCCATCACATGCGTAGACAGAGTTTGGATCGTAGTCGCGTACGCCGTTTCGTTCAATATTTCCGCAGGGAATTCGTTGGTTGACATATGCATACTTGCTCAGATATCAATGAGTAGTGCAGCCGGACACACTCAACGACCTCCGCGGCAAACTGCTGACCGGTCCCGCATTGGGGGCGGTGGCCGAGATCTTCGGGCTTCTCGCTGATCCGACGCGGGTGCGCATTCTCGATGCGTTAAGTCATGGGGAACGGTGTGTGGGCGACCTGGCGGCCGTGGTGGTGATCTCCGAATCCGCGATGTCCCATCAGCTGCGTCTGCTGCGCACCGCGCGCCTGGTGCGGGTGCGTCGTGATGGGCGACAGGCGTTCTACGCACTGGACGACCACCATGTCATCGGGCTGTTGCGTGATGCTCGGAAACACGCCGAGGAGCCCACGCCGAAACGGCAGGGCACCCGATGAGCGACGCCTGCTGCGGATCAGGCACCTGCACCACCACTGCCCTGCCGGCGCTCGGGGCATCAGCCATCGACCGGGCGTTGCTTGGAGCCGGCGGGCTCATCGGTCTCGGCGCGGCGCTGGAGTGGATCTGGGCCTCCGCCTGGGCGCCCGTGCCGTTCGGCGTTGCGGCGCTGCTCGCCATCCGGGAGCCCGCGCAACACGCGTGGCGCTCAGTGCAGCGCCGGGTGCTCGACATCAACGTCCTGATGGTGATCGCCGTTATCGGCGCCATTGCCCTCGGTGAATGGTTTGAAGCGGCGATGGTCGTCTGGCTCTTCGGGATTTCGGAATGGCTCGAGGCACGCACCCTCGCCCGCGCCCGCCACGCCATCCGCGACATGATGTCCATCGCGCCGCAGGAGGCCCTGGTGCGTCGTGACGGCCAGGCCGTCGGCGTGCCGATCGACGATGTGCGCATCGGTGATGTGGTGCTTGTGCGCCCCGGCGATCGCGTGCCCGTGGACGGCACCGTGACCCACGGCGAATCCGCCGTCAGTCAGGCGCCGATCACCGGCGAGTCGTGGCCGGCCGACAAGACGATCGGCGACCGGGTGTTTGCCGGGTCGATCAACGGCACGGGTGCACTCGATGTGCGCGTGGATCGCCTCGCGGCCGACAGCACGATCGCGCGCATCATTCAACTGGTCGAAAAAGCACAATCCCGCCGCGCGCCCATCCAGACGTTTGTGGACCGGTTCGCCCGCCGCTACACACCGGCTGTCGTCATGCTGGCTGCCGCGATTGCGATCATTCCGCCGGGCATCGCGTCGATTGAGGCGTTGTCGATGGCCGCCGGTCAGTGGGGTGAGTGGTGGTATCGCGCACTCGTGTTGCTCGTGGTGTCCTGCCCCTGCGCGCTCGTCATCTCCACGCCGGTCGCCATCGTGTCAGCGCTGACCACCGCTGCCCGCGCAGGCGTGTTGATCAAAGGCGGCGCGCATCTCGAACGGCTCGCGTCCGTACGCTGTGTCGCCTTCGACAAGACCGGGACCCTTACTGAGGGCCGTGTCGCGGTGACCGATGTGTTCGGGGTGGGGGCCACGCATGCCGACGAGGTGCTCACCGTCGCGGCGTCACTCGAAGCCCGTTCCGAACACCCAATCGGTCGCGCCATCGTCGACCGCGCCCGCGCAGCCGGTGTGGCGTTTGCGGAAGGCCACAGCTTCAGGGCATTGCCAGGTCTCGGCGCCGAAGCGACGGTCACGTCCGGCGTCGCGGTCATCGGGAGTCATCGTTTTTTCGAGTCCCGCGATCTCTGCACGGACGATATCCATGCGCGGATGGCCGAGGTGGAGGCGACAGGGGCCACGCCCGTGTTCGTCGGACGTGATGGCACCGCACTCGGCGTCATCGGACTGGCGGATGCCCTGCGCGAAGGCTCGGGCCGGGCGGTGCAGGACCTGCGCGCCGCCGGCATCGAACACGTGGTGTTGCTGACGGGAGACACCCGGCAATCCGCGACCGCTACTCGGGACGCATCGGGCGTCGATGAGGTCTACGCCGATCTCATGCCCGAGGACAAAGTGACCCTCGTCGAGATGTTGCGGCGTGAACACGGTGTTGTGGCCATGGTGGGCGACGGGGTCAACGATGCGCCGGCGCTGGCCTCCTCCGACGTCGGGATTGCGATGGGCGCGGGTACGGGTGTGGCCCTCGAGACAGCGGATGTGGCGCTCGTCGGCGACAACCTTGCGCGCCTGCCGTTTGTGATGCGGCTCAGCCGTGACACGGTGCAGACCATCAAGGTCAATGTCGGCATCGCGCTGGGGCTCAAGGGCGCCTTTGTGGCGTTGACCCTGTTTGGTGCAGCCACACTGTGGATGGCCGTGCTCGCCGACACCGGGGCGTCACTGCTCGTCGTGGCCAACAGCCTGCGGCTGTTGCGAACGACACCGCCGGGCTGACGCCCGGCGGCTCCGATCAATCGTCGAGTTCCTGCTCGAACTGAATCCCCATGCCCACGCGCTGGTCGGACCAGATCACATGGCCGGCACGTTCGATCTCGGCGGCTGAAGGTGGCAGGCGGAATTTCACCACGATAGGGGAACCTGAGGGCAGGGGACTCAGTGTCCGGATGGCAAGGCCGCCGCGACTCACATTCAGGGTGACGGCACCCGCAATCGTCGCGCCGGATCGATAGGACACCGGCACGCTCAGCACTTGGCGCGGCGATAACCGCCGATCAAAACTCGAGGGGAACAGGTGCGGCGCCAGGGCCGGCAGGATCTGCGCGGTGGCCGCGTGGTCGTTGATGTACCCGGCAATTGCCGCCGACAGCAGCGTACGGCTGGCCGACGCATCACCCACGGTGCCGGCAAACACCAGAATCGGCAGGGCCGAATGCGACGCGGCGCGCAAGTGCCGGATCCATACGACAGGATCAGGAGGCATCCGCACGTCGATCAGCGCCAGACTCACCGCCGGGTCGCGACGACCCGCGGCCGCCACCGCGTCGGCGTGTGACGAAGCCGTGACATATTGGTGATGGGCATCGGCGAGGGCCGCGGCGAATCGGTCACGCACCGTGCCGTCCCGGTGGGCCAACAAAACGAGCTTGCTCATTCGGTATAATCCCGCGCTCGGAGGAGAGTGTATGGCGACCTGCCCGGAATGTGACATCGAAATCGAGATCGACGAAGACGACCTCGAAGAAATGGAAGTGGGCGACCCCTGGGTCTGTGACGGCTGCGCCAGCACCCTCCGCATAGCGGCTCTCGACCCTCGCTGCGCCAGCACCCTCCGCATAGCGGCTCTCGACCCTCTCGAGTTCGACGTCGACGACGACGAAGACGAAGACGACGACGAAGAAAAAAGCCGGGAGGACGACGTCGAGGAACTCGACGGCGACGGCGACGACGACGACGGCGACGACGACGGCGACGACTGGGACGAGTAGAAGCCGGTCGCGCCGCCGTCCGGCGACCTCACGCTGACGATGTCCGGGGAATCACCGCTGCGCTGCTTTGCGCAGGGTGCCAGCTTGGGTTGTGCGTGCCTGATCTGCGCATCACCAAGACGCCCTGACCCAACCGACACGGCGCGCTCGAGTGCAGCGCGCCCTACGTACCCACCTCACTTCCGCGCCAGACAGAACAACGACGAGCCAATCGGCATGTTGATGTGACGGATGAGGCGAGACTCGAGGCGCAGGGTCAAATCGAGTGCGGCGTTGATCGGCGCCATCGGCACCTGGAGGTCGGCGGTGGAGCCGATGTTGGCTTTGCCGAGCAGGCGATCGGAGAGTCGCGCGGCAAGTGTGACCGGAAAGGTCAGGCAGTTGGTGAACGTGAGGCGCGTGACCCGGAATCCGCCCGCCTCGACGTGCGCCTTGAGTGTGGCGCGTGTGTAGCGCCGGACTTCGCCGCTCAGGGCCGAGTGGGAGCCCCGGAGCACGTCGAGTGCGGCCACATTGAACAGGGCAAGACCGCCCGGCCGCAGCACCCGGTGCATCTCGCTGAGTGCGCGCTGTTCCTGATCGTCGTGCAGGCAATAAAACACATCGAACGAGGTGGCCAGATCCACGGACGCATCGGCAAACGGCAGGTCGAGCACCGAACCCTGGACGACGGGGCGGCGATGGGCACGCGCGACGGCGAGGCCTGTGGGGGACAGCTCAACCCCGACCACCGGACCGATCTCCTGCAGCCAGTCCAGATTGCGACCCGTACCGCAGCCACAATCCACGATCTGCGCCGGGCGGGTGCCCTGCAACTCCGCGTCAAGCAGGCGGCGCGTTGTCCTCCGGAGGCCCTTGAACCAGAAATGAGTGTCTTCGGCGTTGGATGTTGCGGTCAGCATCACGTCCATGTGGGGACAATTGTAGGTTGGGTGAGGTTGAGGACGCAGGGCGTGCTGCACGGTAGCGCGCCGTGTTGGTTGGGTGAGGGGAAGGGCAAAGGTGGGTTGTCGGGCACGCCGATCCGACGCCCCGCACCGCGCGTCCCGTGCCGTCCACCAGCGATTGGCCAAGACGAGGTGCCCTGACGCCCCCAGCGCCTCACCCCAGGCGGCGTATTTCCCAATGGCTCCCGGGGCACGGGGGAGGACATTCGCACTCAGTGCCATAACAAAAGGTCGGGACCGGAATCGACACGGTATTCGTTGACACCGCCAGCGTGGGTTTATAAGCTCCGCACATGGCTCGATTTTCAGTTCGTGTCTTCTCCCTGACGATGTTGGCCGGTGCGCTGGCTGTGACCGTGGCCTGCGGAAAGAAACAGCCGCCGCCGGCGCCTGCGCCGCCGCCTCCGCCGCCTGTGGTCGCGACGCCACCGCCGCCACCGCCGCCTCCACCTCCCGCGCCGCAGCCGCCGCCTCCACCCCCGCCGGCCCCGCCGACGGAGGACCAGGTGTTTGCGAGCATGACGCTGGAGCAGCTCAACGCGCAGCGCCCACTCGCCGACGTGTTCTTCGAGTACGACAGCGCGGACCTGTCAGACACCGCGCGCGCGGTCCTGCAGAAGAATGCGGAGTGGCTGCGCCGCTGGGTGTCGACGACGATTACGGTCGAAGGCCACGCGGACTCACGCGGCACCAATGAGTACAACCTCGCGCTGGCCGAACGCCGCGCCTCATCGGTACGTGATTACCTGGTCAGTCTTGGCGTCCCTGTCACGCGTATGAATATCGTGAGCAAGGGCGAAGAACAGCCGGTCTGTACCGAGGAAGCCGAATCCTGCTGGTCGCAGAACCGGCGCGGACGGTTTATCTTTACCGCGAAGTAGCGGCCGTGGTGATCTGCTGCGCCGCCTCGCGCGGCGCAGCAGCTCCCGTAATTGGCCTTCCCACCACCAGATAACTCGCGCCCGCGCGCATGGCCTCGTCCGGGGTCATGGTGCGCGACTGGTCGTTCTTGGCGTCACCGGCGGCTCCGCCGCGAATGCCCGGCGTCACAATCAGAAAATCCGGACCACACGCCGCACGAATCGCGGCGGTCTCCAGCGGGGAGGCCACGACGCCGTCGAGGCCCGCATCCTGCGCCATTCGCGCGAGAGACACGACCTGTTCCAGCGGCGACTTGTCGACGCCGATCGCCCGCAGCGTGGCGGCGTCCATGCTGGTCAGGACGGTGACGCCGATGACGATCGGGCGTGTGTATCCGCCGGCCGCGGCCGTGTCCGCAGCTGTTTTTGCGGCGGCCATCATGGCAGGCCCCCCGGCGGCATGCACATTCATCATCCACGCCCCGAGCGTGCTCGCCGACGTGATCGCGCCGGCCACCGTGTTCGGGATGTCGTGGAATTTCAAATCAAGAAACACCCGATCCCCGCGCATCGTCAGCGCCCGCACGATGTCGGGGCCTTCGGCGGTGAAGAGCTGGCTGCCGACTTTGTAGCCGCCGACCGTGCCCCGCAGGACATCGGCCAGGGCCAGGGCTTCACGGGCCGACGGCACGTCGAGTGCGACGAGTATGGGATTCATTTTCTGGACCTGACCTGACCAACAAGGTCGCCGACCCCTGCCAACTGGTGGCGGTCGAGATAGGCGTTGATGCCGTCAATGAGCCCCTGCCAGAGCAGCGGCTCCACGAAGTTGGCGGTGCCCACCTGCAGCGCGTTGGCGCCGGCGATGATGAACTCCAGCGCGTCGGTGACCGTCGCAATGCCGCCCATGCCGATGATGGGAATCTTTACAGCCTGCCGGCACTCGTAGACCATCCGTACCGCGATTGGTCGAATCGCCGGGCCGCTGAGGCCGCCCATGCCGGTGGTCAGCTTCGGTTGGCGTGTTTCGACATCGATCGCCATCGCCAGGAAGGTGTTGACCAGCGAGATCGCATCGGCGCCGGCCTCTTCCGACGCGCGCGCAAACGAGGCGGGGTCGGTGACGTTGGGCGTGAGCTTTGGAATCAGGGGCAGGGACGTGACCTTGCGGACGGCCGAGACCACGTCGTGAGTGCCGATCAGGCTGCAGCCGAACTGAATGCCGCCTTCCTTGATGTTCGGACACGAGATGTTGAGTTCGAGGGCGTGCACGCCGTCGTGGTCTGACAGAATGCGCGAGACTTCGCAGTACTCGTCGATCGTGGTGCCGCAGACGTTGACGATCGTGGTCGCGCCCAGCGCCCGGAGTTCGGGCAATTTCTCCGCGACAAACCGATGCACGCCGATGCCCTGCAACCCAATCGCGTTGAGCATGCCGGCCGGCGTCTCGACAATGCGCGGCGGCGCGTGGCCCTCGCGTTCATTCAGAAAGAGCCCTTTGACCGCCACGCCGCCCAGGGTGGAGATGTCAAAGGCCTTCGAGTACTCGACGCCGTAGCCGAAACAGCCCGACGCGGCGATCACCGGGTTCTTCAGCGTGAGGGAGCCGATGGGGACGGAGAGGTCTGCCATCAGTGGCCTCCCTGCAGCGCGTCCCAGATCAGCGTGGACGAGTCAAACACCGGGCCTTCGATGCAGGACCGCACGAGATGTGTGCCTCCCGGGCGCGTGACGCGCACGACGCAGCTGTAACAGCCGCCCATGCCGCAGCCCATGACAGGCTCGAGTGAGACAAACGAGGGATGCCCGTGCGCAGTGCCCAGGTCGGCGACGGCGCGCATCATGGGTGTCGGCCCGCAGGCGTAGAGCGTGGCGGCCGTGTCTGCGGGGAGTGCGGCGAGTTCCCGTGCCAGCGGCCCGGTGACGCGTCCGCGTTCGCCGCGGCTCCCGTCTTCGGTCGTCAGCACAAGTCGCGCACCGAGGGCCTCGAAGAACTCCGCGTGATAGAGGTCGTGTGCGCTGCGGCCCCCGTAAAACAGCGTCATCTCCGTGCCGCGCGCGGCGAGTGCCTCGGCGAGTGTCACAAACGGTGCGAGGCCGACGCCACCGGCCACCATCCAGGCCTGTGCCGGCGGATCAACCGGGACGAAGGGACGCCCGAGTGGACCGAGGCAGTCGAGGCGATCGCCCGGGCGCGCGTCGTACAGCAGGGACGTGCCGACGCCCACACGTTTATTGAGCAGGCTCAGTCCGCGCGCCTCGCCGCTGGCGTCGCGCAGGATTTCGAAGATGGAAAACGGCCGGCGGAGCAGCGGATCAAGCCCGGGGGCCGTCTTGATCATGACGAACTGACCGGGGGCCGCCGCACGCGCCACATCAGGCGCGTCCAGTGCGACCACGTTGTAATCGGGAGACAGCCGGGTGTTCGACAACACCTCGGCCGGGATATCGACGGGCATCACCCAAAGTGTACATTAGCCCCCATGCGGTACCTGCGCATGTTCACCAACGCCGTTGCAGCCGGCGTGCTCGGGGCCATCTACGTCGCGGTGCTCGTGCTCATTCTTAATCCCCAGGTGCCGCTGGTCTCGCCGACGACCGCGCGGTGGTTCGGCGCGATCGTGTCGTTTTACGGCCTCCACCTGACGGTCGCGGTCTACATTGTGATTCTGGTGCGCGAGGTGCTGGCCTCGCGGCCGCTCCATCCAGGCTGGCTCAGCGTGCGGTTGCTCGCATGGCTGGGAGCGATGTTCGCGGCCGTGTCTGCAGCCATCACGTGGGCGAATCTCCAGGGGTTTCGCGCGGTGCTCGGAGAATCGGCCTCGGGGCACATGCAGACGGCGGCGGTGGCCGGCACGGTGGCCGCTGTTGTGCTCGTCGGGATTGCCGTCCTGCGGTACTCGTTTGGCAAGATGGGGAGCCGCGCCACCGGCGTGTTGTTGACGGTCGCGTTGCTCGCCTCAATCGCGGTGCCGGTGTGGGTGCGGGGACCGGGGCAGGTTCCGGTCCCCGTGGTGCGCCGCGCCGTGACCCCCGCGTTGGTGGAGGCGGGGCAGGGATCCGTGCTGGCCTCCGTGGCGCCCCGCGTCCGGCTCCTGCTGATTGATGGCGCGAGCCTCGGCGCGATCCGCGACGGGGCCGGCGCCGGTCGTCTGCCAAACCTCGGCCGCATTCTGGATCGCGGCGCGGTCATGGATCTCGCGACACTCAAGCCGACCCAGGCCGAGCCGGTATGGACGGCCGCCGCCACCGGCAAATACCCGGTGAAAAATGGCGTGCGGACCAATGCGGTCTTTCGCGTCTCTCCATCCGACACTGAAGTGGTGGACCTGCTGCCGGACTACTGCTTCGCGTACGGCCTCGTCTACCAGCAGCACATCACGGCGGAACGCCGCACACCGGATGACATTCGCGCCCGCATGCTCTGGGACATCCTGGCCGACTACGGGCTCGCCTCGGGCATTGTGCGGTGGCCCCTGACGTTTCCTGTCACGTCCGCGCGCGGCTACTTGATCAGCGATCAGTTCCACCTGGGCACCAGTTCGCCGCTCCGCCTCTCGGACGCGCGGGCCGGCGCGCCGACCAGCGCCGTCGACATCGCGCGCGAAGTGTTTGACGCCAGCTCCCTGCCCGAGGCCACGCGTGAAGTGGTGGCGGCCTCTGAAGCGGTCGTTGGCGACCCGCGGGCCCAGTGGGATCGCGTGTACCGGGACGTGGCGATGGCGCTTGAACCCCTGTTTGCGCCCCATGTGACGGCGCTGCGGTTGACCGGCGTCGATGCGGTGTCGCACGCCGACTGGAGTGCGGGGGATCCCGCCAGGCCCGCCGACCGTCGATCCGGTGATGCCGCCCTCTTTGAAGCGGCGTATCGGGACCTCGATCGTTATGTCGGATTCGAACTCGCGCGGCTCCGCCCTGGCGATCTGCTGCTGGTCGTCTCGGGATTCGGCATGGAACCCGTGACCTGGCCCAAACGCGCGCTCGCCCAGCTCCTCGGCGCACCCGCACTGACCGGAAGTCACGAAGCCGCCCCTGATGGATTCCTGCTCGCCTACGGCCGCGATGTCGCTCGCGCCGAGCTGTCACGCGGCTCGATCGTCGATCTCGCGCCGACCGTCCTGTACTACCTCGGGCTGCCCGTCGGCCGTGACATGGACGGCTTCGCGCGCACCGGTATCTTCGTCCGCGCGTATCAACGCGAGCATCCGGTGACGTTCATTTCGACCCACGAGAAGTAGTGCTAGACTTGTGCTCGCTTCTTTAACGCGGTCCTGAGAGGCCGCAAAGAGGGGAGACATGCCTGTCGTCATGGACGCCGATCGCATCGGGCGAAGCCTGATGCGCATCGCGCACGAAATTCTTGAACGGAATCGCGGAATCGACCATCTGGCCCTTGTCGGGATCCGGGCCCGTGGTGTGCCGCTGGCCGCGCGCCTCGCGGCCAACCTTGAAGCGGCCGGCGGGGCCGCCGTTCCGCTCGGGTCACTCGACATCACGCTGTACCGGGACGACCTCATGAAACATCAGGTCGGGCCCCAACCCATCCTCCGACGCACCGACATTCCGTTCTCACTCGACGGCAAGACCATCATCCTGGTCGACGATGTGTTGTACACGGGACGGACCATTCGCGCCGCCCTCGATGCGCTCATCGACTTCGGACGGCCGAGCGCGATCCAACTGGTCGCGCTGGTGGACCGCGGCCATCGGGAACTGCCGATTCGTGCCGACTACGTGGGCCGCAACGTGCCGACCTCGAGGCAGCAGACCGTGCAGGTCCGCCTCGCCGAAATTGATGGTCACGACGAAGTCGAAGTCCATGACGTGGAGGGGGCATCATGACGGCCGCCACCAGACTTCGCAGCCGGCACCTGCTCGGGATTGCCGACCTGGATCCGTCGGAGATCGAACTCATCCTCTCCACGGCCGAGGCGATGAAGGAAATCGGCACCCGCACGATCAAGAAGGTGCCGGCCCTCCGCGGTCGCACGGTCGTGAACCTGTTCTTCGAGGCGAGCACGCGCACGCGTCTCTCCTTTGAGCTCGCGGAGAAACGGCTCAGCGCGGACACGATGGGCATCACCGCTGCGGGTTCCAGTGTCTCGAAGGGGGAGACGCTGGCCGACACCGCGCGCACGCTCGAAGCCATGTCCCCCGACATCATCGTCATCCGTCACGCCTCGTCGGGCGCGCCGCATCTGCTGTCGCGGATCTGCAAAGCCGGCATCGTGAACGCGGGTGACGGCACACATGAGCATCCGACGCAGGCGCTGCTTGATGCGCTGACCATCCGCGAGCGGAAGGGCCGGTTGGCCGGATTGAAGGTCGCCATCATTGGCGACCTCATGCACAGCCGCGTGTTGCGGTCGAACGTGCTCCTGCTGACGCGGATGGGCGCCGAAGTGCGGGCCTGCGGCCCGGCGACACTGATGCCACTCGGGCTCACGCAGTTGGGCGTCCACGTGACGACCTCGATTGATGAGGCGGTGGCGGGAGCCGATGTCGTGATGATGCTGCGTGTGCAGCACGAACGGATGCACGGCCTGTTCCTGCCGTCGGTGCGTGAGTACTTTTCGCTGTTCGGATTGACGCCGGCGCGCCTGGAACGGGCCGCGTCCGACGTCATCGTGATGCACCCGGGGCCGATGAACCGCGGCGTCGAAATTGATTCCGCCGTGGCCGACGGTCCCTGGTCGGTGATTCTGGATCAGGTCGCCAACGGCGTGGCCGTACGGATGGCGGTGTTGTACCTGCTGGCCGGTGAGGACCTTCAGTCATGACGACTCAGAGCTTGTTGTTGAAGAACGCGCGCGTGGTGGATCCCGGCGCCGGGCGTGACGGGCACTTCGACGTGCTCATCGCCGATGGGAAGATCGCCAGGATTGGCAAGAACATCCCCGCAGGCGACGCACGCGTGGTGGAGGTGCCGAAGGAATGGGTGGTGACCCCGGGCCTCATCGACATTCACGTCCACCTGCGTGAACCCGGCCAGGAGCACAAGGAGACGATCGCGACCGGCACCTGGTCAGCCGTCGTCGGTGGTTTCACGGCTGTGGCGTGTATGCCGAACACCGATCCGGTCAACGACTCCAGTTCGGTGACGCAGTTCATTCTCAAACGCGCAGCGGAGGCGAACTTCGCGCGCGTGTACCCGATTGGCGCGGTCTCGGTGGGGCAGAAGGGCGACCAGATGACCGAGATGGGCGACCTCAGTGCCGCCGGGTGTGTGGCCTTTACAGACGATGGGCATCCGGTGAGGACGGCGATGTTGATGCGCCGCGCGCTGGAGTATTCGTCGATGTTTGACGTGCCGATCATCGAACACTGCGAGGATCCGTCACTCAAGGGGGATGGCGTCGCGCATGAGGGGGCGGTGGCGGCGATGCTCGGCCTGCGTGGCATTCCCAGCGTGGCGGAGTCGATCATGGCCGAGCGTGACATCAGCCTCTCGGAGATGACCGGCGGCCGCGTGCACATCGCGCACATGAGCGCCCGGCAGACGCTGAGGGCCGTGCGCGAAGGCAAATCCCGCGGGATCAAGGTGACGTGTGAGGTGGCGCCGCACCACTTCACGCTGACGGACGAAGCGCTCCGGAAGGGCTCCGGCTACGACACCAACTACAAGATGAATCCACCGCTGCGCGAGGAGGCCGACCGACTCGCGATGATCGATGGGCTGCGCGACGGGTCGATTGATGTCATTTCGACCGACCACGCGCCGCACCATGCGGACGAAAAAGCGCTCGAATTTGATCACGCGCCGTTCGGTATCGTCGGTCTCGAGACGTGTGTGCCGATCTGTCTCGATCGTCTCGTGCACGGCGAGGTGCTGTCGCTCCCGCGCCTGGTGGCGTTGCTCACGTGCAATCCCGCGTCGCTGTTGAAGCTCCCGGGCGGCACGCTGCGCGAAGGCGAACCCGCCGACATCACGATTCTGTCGCCCGACACCCAGGTGACCATTCACACGGCCGACCTTGTCTCAAAGTCAAAGAACTCGCCCTTTGACGGCTGGTCCCTCAAAGGCGCCGTCGCGGCCACTATCGTCGGTGGACGTGTGTTGTACAGCAATCCAATAGTGCATGGAACTGAGTTATTGAGGATGGCGGATTGAGGATTGACGGGCGAACCCAGCACCCCGAACCCAGCACCCAGAACAGCACCATGAACCATGAACCGATGAACCAGGAACCTCGATGAGCACCCACCTCCAGCGTTTGACCGATCACGGCGTGTTAATGGTCAACGGCCATTTCGACTATGGCAACGGCTATCACGGCAGTGTGTATCTGAATCCCCATCGCCTGTTTCAGCATCCCTCCACCATCTGGCGGTTTGCGCAGGATCTGATTGATGCCATGCCCGGCGATCTCGTCGCGTCGGTGGAAGTCGTGTCCGGTCCGGTCATGGGTGGCGCGTTGCTGGCGCACACGATGGCGGGGTTGATGGATGGCCGGCGCCCGCTCAGCCACCCGGCTTCGATGTTCGCGCCGCTGTCGATGGACAGTCACGGCGCACTTGTCCTGCGTGCGTTTTATCAGGATGTCGTCAAGGAGCGCCGCGTGTTGCTTGTGGATGACATGCGCAACACCGGCAAGACGTTTGAACGCGGCAAGGCGTTGATCGAAGCTGCGGGCGGCACCGTGATCGCGACGGTCGAAATCTGCGACCGTCTCGAAGCCATGGTGGACCTCGGCGTGCCGAACATTGCGCTGGTGGACTATCCCGCGCCCGAGAACTACCCGGCCGACGCATGTCCGCTGTGTAAAGCAGGCACGGCCGTCACGAGTTTCTAGTGGTCTTCAGCCCAGGCGTGGCGACACGCTTTGACGAACTTTACGCGTCCTTCAATCACCCCGAATCCGCTTTTGATCCCATTCAGGTCGTACGGCGGTACGACCGTGTCGAAGACCGCGAACTGATCGCATTCATCTCGGCAGGTCTGGCGTTCGGGCGCGTGCAGTCGGTGGTCAACTCGATCGAAACCGTGTGCGTGGTGCTCGGTCCGCGCCCGGCAGACTTCATTCGCCGGTGTGATCCCGCCACACACTCGGCCGCGCTCCTGCCCATCGTGCACCGCTGGATTCGTGGCCGCGACATTGTGGCCCTGTTGTGGATCCTGAAGACGATGGTCAACGAGGCCGGCTCGCTGGAGGCGTACTTCGCCAGGGGGTGGAATGCAGAGTCGGCGGATGTGTCGGACGCGCTCGAGTCGTTCTCCGAACGCGCGCGAGCGATCGATCTGAAGCCGGCCTACGGCAAAGTGCCGAAAGCTCCTGGCGTCCATTTCTTCTTCAGCCGCCCATCAAGCGGCGGCGCCTGCAAGCGACTCAATCTGTTTCTGCGCTGGATGGTGCGTCACGATGGTGTCGATCCCGGTGGCTGGGCCACGCCGCGCGCCGGACAGCTGGTGATTCCGCTCGACACGCACACGATCCGCACCGGCAAGTGTCTGCGCCTCACCAAGCGCGCCTCACCGGGCTGGAAGATGGCGGCCGAGATCACCGCCGCGCTGCGCACGCTCGATCCCGCCGATCCCGTCCGCTACGACTTCTCCCTCTGTCACCTCGGTATGATGGGCGCGTGCGGCTACAAGACAAAACAGCGTGACACCCAGTGTCCGCTGAAGGGCGTCTGCAGGCCACGCTGAAAAGACGTCGGGTGCCCTTGCCCTGGGACCGGCGGTGCTGGACGAGGAAGTCCCCGTCGGATGTGGCCGTGCAGCACGAACCGAGCACCCGGTGCACAGTGAGTACGCAGAAACTGCCACCCGCCCGCGTCGCTGTGGGATGCAACGTCGGCATCCGGCTTGCTCGCGATTTGCGGCGTGGCGTCCTCGCTCAGCTATCGCCCGCGCCAGCCCGATCAAGGCGCGCTGCATCAGATTGTGCGCCAACACTATGAGACGTTTCGCGCTCAAGTCGCGGAGCACCGCGACGGGCAGGGCCTGCCGAAATTCGTGGAGCGTGCGTTTCAGGACTTCCTGACGTGCGGGTGCCTGGCGGCCGGGTTCGCGCGGTTCCGGTGCGCGGGGTGCCGCCAGGAGCGGCTGGTGGCGTTTTCATGCAAGGGGCGAGGCTTCTGTCCGAGTTGTGGCGGACGGCGGATGACGGAACGAGCGGCGCACCTGGTGGACTACGTGTTCCCGGAAGTGCCGGTGCGGCAGTGGGTGCTGACGCTGCCGTCTCGGGTGCGATACGCCCTCGCGTGGGACCATGCGCTCTGTCGCGCGGTGGTCGCCGTGTTCGTACGGGCCGTCCTGGGCTGGTATCGTCGTCACGCTCGCCTGCGGGGTGTCTCGAATGGGCGCGGTGGGGCCGTGGTGATCGTGCAGCGTTTCGGGTCGGCGCTGAATCTCAACGTGCATCTCCATGCGCTGGTCCTGGACGGCGTGTTCGCTCAGGGCGCTGACGGCACCGTGCGATTTCACGCGGCGCCGACGCACCCGGCGCCTGATCTGACGCCGCTCCTCGTCACGATGGCGACGCGACTGCGGCGGCTGTTGACCCGGCGGGGTGTCGTGGATGGCGGGGACGGCCTGAGCCTCGACGCGTGGGACCCGTTTGCCGACGATGTGCCGAC
>VFZF01000013.1 GCA_016871335.1 Acidimicrobiia bacterium | reverse complement strand
GACGCGGCGGCCATGCGCACCACCGCGGTGAAAGAAGGCGGCTGCTGGGTCTTGAACGGGTCGAAGGCGTTCATCACCCACGGCACCTCCGCCGACACGCTGGTCATCATGGCGGTCACCGACAAGTCGAAAGGCGCCAAAGGCATTTCCGCATTCATTCTCGAGCGCGGCATGGTAGGGATTGGAACGACAGTTCAGGAGCAGCGGCACTAGGAACGAAATGCGTTGCCAATTGTGAGGTCCCGTGGGTCACTCAACTCTTCCGTCTCTACCATTGCGCGCAGTGGAGAACGTCCTGCGGCAGCTCCTGAACGACATGCGCACCGTCACCGAGGCGCGGTGCTCGCGCCACGGCGCAGGCGGCGGCACCACGGCTAATTCAGCGGCAGGGCTCCTCCCGTGTATCGGGGTGGAGATCATTGCCACCCGAACTCAAACCGGAACTAATCGGGATGATAGCGTCCGCCGAGTGTTCTCAGAAATTGCGACGCTGGTCGGGTATCAGCCGTATGCCACCTTGGGATTCCCGCTCTTCAAAATGCTGAGAAACGGTCTGGCACATGAGCGCCGCAGCAGCCATTTGCCCATCGGACATAAGGGCGAGAGCATACAGCGTCGTTGTGTGGACTCACAGCCGCGCGGACAGGCTCCGTCTAGGTCGATCGTGGACAAATAGTGGTATCAAATGTGGGATAGACACAACCTGCCAGAGGTTAAGTCTCTATTTAATAACGACTTAATAACATGAAATGGCGGAGAGGGTGGGATTCGAACCCACGTGCGCTTTCGCGCAAGACGCTTTCGAGGCGCCCCCGTTACGACCACTTCGGTACCTCTCCGCAGAGGGGGGACGGCCCGTAAGGATCGCACATTGGCGAGCGCTCGGGCAACCTTACTGACGTTTCTCCCTGAAAAACGCCTGCAACAGGTCCCGGCTCTCGGCCGCCAGCACCCCGGACACCGCCGTCACACGGTGGTTCAGGGCGGGATGTTCATGCGCACGCTGGGTGGACTCCATCGCGCCCGCCTTCGGCTCCGTGGCGCCATAGACGACAGTTCCAACCCGCGCGTGCATCATGGCGCCTACACACATCACACAGGGCTCAAGCGTCACATACAGCGTCGCACCAGGCAGCCGGTAGTTGCCGACCCGCGCGGCCGCCTCACGCAGCGCCATCACTTCGGCATGCGCGGTCGGATCATGCGACGTGATGGGCTGATTCCTGCCGCGACCGATGATCGCCTCGTCGCGCACGATCACCGCGCCGACGGGCACTTCGCCCGCAGCGGCGGATTCACGGGCGAGGGCGAGGGCCTCGCGCATCCAGGTGTCGTGGGCACCGCCGGGCTGAAGCCCGGCGGCTCCGGGCCTATCGTCCAATCGACACCAGGAGACGCATCGAGACACCGCCGAGATCGTCTTCGCCGAGCGCGCCGAGGACACCGCCGGGACGCGTGATCTTGATGATGCGCATGCCGACTTCGGCACCAACCGAGACGAACTTCATAACGCCGACGTCCACACCCGCAAACGCCACGGCGCCGCTGAAGGTTTTGCTCACAATGTCGGAGGAGGTGTCAAAGTCGGACTCCTCACGGAACCGCATGATGACCGTGCCGGCCCCGACGTAGGGCACGAGCCGTTTGCCGGGCGTGGCAAAACGCCATCCGGCAACAATTTCCACCGGCGTCAACTGCACCCGCATGGGAATCCCGAGCGGAAACACGGTGTTGCCAAAGACAAACACACGCTCACCGTCGACCGACAACCGCGACGCCGATGCGCGCAGGAAGATCTTCCGCCAGACGCCATGTACTTCAGCGCCGCCACCACCACCAAACAGCGAGGTCTCACCTGACAGCGCATCAAAGGTGTCTGTCGCCGTCATGGCCTGGCCCTCGACCACGCCGAAGATCCGGCCGCCAATGGGCGCAGTCGCCGGCGCCCGCTGCGCCAACGCGGGCGCCACGGTCACCAGCCACGCGAGGAGAATGCAGACGCCTGCACGCGTCCGCATGACTACCTCACCACTCCCAATCCCCGCAGCGCGGCGCGAGGGTCGAGCAGACCCGCGCCGAAATCGTTGTCGCGTCCCTTCTCGCCCAGGTCGCGGGCCGTCACCGTCAACGCCGCTTCAATGGCCGCAGGCGACGTGATGCCCTGACTCATCAGCAACGCCGCCACCGCCGCCACATGCGGAGCGGCCAGCGACGTGCCTTGTGAACCGAGGTCCGTGTAGCGATCAAAACGCGGAAAGATGACCGTCGCCGGATTGAAGTCCGATTCCCGCAACGCCATCTGCCACACGACGCCGTTGGCTCCGCCGTCGGCGCTGTTGCCACCGGGGGCGACGATTTCGAGAAACGGCCCGGTCGTGGAATAGGGCGCGCGCGTCAGCGACCGCCCGACGGCACCGACCGACATGGCACCGGCGATGTTTGCCGCATACGACGCGGGATAGGTGGTGGGATTGCCGAGGTTGAACTCATTGCCCGCAGCGAGCGCCACAAACACGCCTTTGCCCACCGCGTAATTCAGCGCGTCGATATACGAGGGCGACGGATTGGTGCTCCCCAGGCTCAGGTTAATCACCTTGGCACCGTTATCCGCGGCATACCGGATGGCGGTCGTCACCGCCGACGTGGGACAGCCTCCGACATCAAGCGGCGCGTAGCCAGGTTGCCCCGCCTCGCTACGCAGGATCTGCACGTCCCAATACGAGAGGCAGGCCTTCAGCGGCATGATCTTCGCGTTGTAGGCAATGCCGGCGTAGCCCACCGAGTTGTTGGTGGACTGGCTCGCCACCGCCGCCATGAACGTGCCGTGGCCGTCACTGTCGAGCACCGGACCTGTCCAGAAGACAAAGTCCTGACCGGGCACAAATCGCGCAGCGTCAAAGTCCGTGTTGATGGCAAACGGCATCTGCGCCGTGACAATCGACGCGCCGTTCCAGGTCTTGAATCCGTATGTGGCGTTGATGTTTGTCACGCCGCTGTCAATCACCGCGATGGTGACACCCGGGCCGCCGGCATTGATGACCCACGCCCCGGGCATGTTGATCGCCGTGAGGTTCCACTGGCGCGCGGCATACTGCGGATCGTTGGGCACCAGCCTCGGTTGCAGCAGCCAGTTCGGATGCGCGAACTCGACTTCGGGCTGCCGCGCGAGACTCGCCGCGATGGCCGGGCTGTCGAGGTCCCCGTCCACCTGCAGGCGGGCCGTACGATCCGCAATCCACTGCAGCCGTTCGGGTAACGGTCGCGACCTGAGGGCGTCCAGCGCGCGCGCCTGCCCAACGACCGTGACGCCTTCGCGGAACTTCACGATCACTTCGCCGGGGATGTAGTTGAGGTCGCGCACCGCGGCCAGTTCAAGGGCCTGACGCTGCTCAGGCGTCGTGATGAACGCACCGCGGGGCGGCGGAGGCGGCGGCTGCTGGGGCACCGGCGCCTGCTGTGCCGACACAGGCACCAACACCAGCCAGGCCACACACGTGAGGCCGGCCAGCACAAGAACGCGACTGGAAGTTCGGGGCATGATGCCCCAAGCTTACCCCTACTCCTGCCGGAACGCAGCGAGAGGATCAAGTGTCGCCGCACGCCGCGCGGGACAACACCATCGCGGCCGGCACGCCAATCACCACGCCGGTCGCGCTCAGCAGGGGGCTACCTCCCGAACAAATCGAGTTGGCCGGGCCGGCGGAACGCCGTCGTCGACAGCGTCAGCCGCTGCGTCAGTCCCACCTTGCGGCAGTGCAGCTCGAACATCTGGTGGATGGAATCCGCGAACGGGCCCGCACCGACCATGCGGGCGCCGAATGCGGAGTCGTTCAGCTTGCCATCACGCATGGACCGAAGGCGATTGAGCACCTTCTCCTTCCGATGCGGCACATGCGCGGCGAGCCACTCCGCGAACAGGTCCTTCACGCCGTGTGGGAGCCGCACGACGTTGTGGCCGGCGGTGAACGCGCCGGCTGCCGCCGCGGCGTCGAGAATCGCCGGCACTTCGTGATCGGTCAGCCCCGGAATGATGGGTGCCACCATCACGCCGACCGGCACACCGGCGTCTGCCAACACACGCACGGCCTCAAGTCGCAGCGCCGGGCGCGAGGCGCGCGGCTCCATCACCTGCGCCAGCCCATCGTCGAGCGTCGTAATCGAGAGGAACACCTGTGCTGCGTGATGGTCCGCCAACGATCGCAACACGTCGATGTCGCGCGTCACCAACCGATTCTTGGTGATGATCACGATCGGGTTGCGGAACTCAGCCAGCACCTCAAGACATCCGCGCGTCAGCTGCAACCGGCGTTCGACCGGCTGATAGGGATCGGTCACGCCGCTGAGCCCGATGCGCCGCGGCGTCCAGCTTTTCGCCATCAGCTCCGAGCGCAGCAACGCGGGCGCCTGCGCCTTCACAAAGATGCGCTGCTCGAAATCCACGCCGGCCGAGAGCCCGAGATACTCGTGATACGGACGGGCGTAGCAATAAATGCAGCCGTGTTCGCAGCCGCGATACGGATTCACCGTCGCGTCCATCGGGACGTCCGGACTGTCGTTGGTCGAGATGATGCTCTTCGAGGAGTCCTGGTAGAACTCGGTTCGCGGGTCGGGACGCTCTTCATCCGGCGGAAGGTCCGCCGGATCAAAGGTCACCTCGAGCCGCTCAAACCGGCCCGCCGGATTCGACTGGGCACCGCGGATCATTCACACACGTTATGCGAAGTTCCGAGGTTCTCGAAGGAGAGGTGGTGCGCCCTGCACGATTCGAACGTGCGACCTCCTGGTTCGTAGCCAGACGCTCTATCCAGCTGAGCTAAGGGCGCGAGAACCTGTGGAGTATATCAGGTCACCGGACCAGACCGAACCCTGCGTCAAAAAAGCCTGGAAGCGTGATGGGCAACCGGCCCCCAATCGACGCCTCCCCCGCCAGGGCGCGGACGGCCGACGCCTCAGCCAGATCGTAGAAATCGTAGGTCAGCAGCACCGCCGGCAGCTCCGGAATGAACATCGGTACATAGGGATTGCCGAAAAACATCGTCACAAACGGCTTCGGGGTGTTCGCGGTGGACCGCGCCAGGTCCTGCAGCAGCCGCGACACCGCCGGCGCCAGGTCCATCCGGCCACTGCCCGACGACGCCCGGACGAAGACGGAGACCACGATGGCGTCGTAGCGGAGAGCGGTGGCGCGCACCAGGTCGATTTCCGAGGGCGTGGCGCGATCCGACAGTTCGATCGCCGTCACCGAGGGCCAGCGCTGGCGCAACTCGGGGATGACGGTGCGGCTGGGAGACGCGATTCGCCAACCCGACGGATAGTCGAGCACCGACAGGTACAACACGGCCGCCTCGCGCGGCACCCGCAGCGGGACCTGGTTGCGGTCGTCCTTCAGCAGAGTCACCGACCGCTGACTCACCTCGCGTGCGACCTTCGCGTGTTCGCGCCCGCCGACATGGGCCGGCAGCTCATCGAGCGACACACGTTTGCTGCGGTGCAGCCCGAGGCGCGCCTTGGTGCGGAGAATCCGACGCACGGAAGCATCGACCTGTGCCACCGGAATCTGGCCTGCGGTCACTGCGGCCTTCACCGCCGCAATCGCCTGTGCATCGTCGGGCGACTGCAGGATCAGATCGTTCCCAGCCTGCACGGCGCGCACCGCGGCCTCGCCCGGCGTCAACCGTCTCGACACCGCATCCATCGTCATCGCATCCGTCACAACGAGGCCGGGGAACTTGAGCTCGTCGCGCAACAGGCCCGTGATGATCGGTCGGCTCAGGGTCGCGGGGCTGAACTCACCCGAATCAAGCGCCGGCAGCTGAATGTGCGCTGTCATGATCGCGTCGGCACCGGCGGCGATGCCGGCACGGAACGACGGAAGCTCAATCGCGTCGAGGCGCTCACGCGGATGGGTGATCACCGGCAGACCGATGTGCGAATCCACGTCGGTGTCGCCGTGTCCGGGAAAGTGCTTGAGCGTCGACAACATCCCGCCGGCCTTGAGGCCCCGGATGTACGCCGCGTTGAGGGCCCCGACCGCAGCGGGCACCTCGCCAAACGCCCGCGTGTTGATGACCGGATTGCGCGCGTTGTTGTTCACGTCCGCCACCGGGGCGAAGTTCAGATGGATACCAAGCGCCCGGCCTTCACGCGCCGTGATGCGTGCCGCCTCGAACGCGAGTTGTTCGTCGCCGGCCGCGCCAAACGCCATTGCGCGCGGAAACCCTGTGGCACCTGCGATGCGGAACGCGACGCCGGTTTCAAAGTCCGCCGCGTTCAACAGTGGGATGGCCGACGCGTCCTGCAACCGGTTGAGCGTGGACGCGACCGCGAACGGCTGTCCCAGTGTCACCGTGCCGTAGGTGTTGTTGAGCAACACCGACGGCGCCCGCTCCGAACCACCGAACGCAATGATGCCGCCGACCTTCAGCGTCTTGATCTGCTCCACGAGCGCATCGAAGCGGTCGGTGTCCGACGCCAGGTACATCGAATCGATCGACGTCATGAACAACTGCCCGACCTTGTCGTCGAGTGTCATGCGCTTGAAGGTCTCGTCGACCCAGCGTTCGCCCTGCCGATCGAGCGTGTCGATCAACGCGGCTGCGGGCGCCGTCGGCGTGGGCGCGGGGAACGGACGCTGCGCCGTCACCACGGTCGCGCCGGCCAGCAACACGCCGGTCAGCCATACACGGAAGGGTCGTGTCATCGGGCGGTTTCTCTGACGATGTGGCCGAGTTCGGGGAGGATGAGTTTTTCCATGGCGAGCCGCACGGCGGCTTCCGCGCCAGGCAGCACAAAGACGATGGCGCCGGCGGCCACACCGGCGCAGGCGCGGCTGAGCATGGCGGCCGCGCCGATTTGTTCATAGCTCAACATGCGGAAGAGTTCGCCGAAGCCGTCGAGCTGTTTGTCAAAGAGGGCCGTCACGGCTTCGTACGTGCTGTCGCGCCGGCTGACGCCGGTGCCACCGGTGGTGATGACGGCGCGCACGTCCTTGCGACCGAGATGTCCGCGAATGGCGTCCGCCACCTTGAGGGGATCGTCCGGCACCAGTTCGCGCGCGACGACCGTGTGGCCGGCGGCGACGAGCAGGTCTGCGATGGCGCGTCCGCTGGTATCCGTGTCTGGCGTGCGGGTGTCGCTGACGGTCAGGACCAGGCACGGCACGGACGCGGGAGCATCGGCACGATGGGAGGCCACGGACATGCGCCGATGATACAACCTTTCGATTAGCCGATAGCTAACCTTGCAATCAGCCGACCCATAACCTTACAATCAGCCGGCCCCGCATGGCACGACTCCTTGCCCGTTTGGCGACCGGCGCGCTTGAGGCGTCGCTGGCGGATACGCCGGTTGTCCTTGTGCACGGGCCTCGTCAGTGCGGCAAGACCACGCTCGCGCAGACCGTCGGGGATGCCGGGGGGTATACGTATCTCACCTTCGACGATCCGGTGACGCTGGCCAGTGCGACCGGAGACCCGGCGGGGTTTCTCTCGGAGCTGCCGCCGCGGGTCATCCTGGATGAAGTGCAACGGGCACCAGGTCTGTTGTCGGCCATCAAACGCGTTGTGGACCGCGAACGTACGCCGGGACGGTTTCTGATGACGGGCTCGGCGAATGTGCTCCTCGTGCCGACGCTGGCCGACTCCCTGGCGGGTCGCATCGGCCTGTTGCGATTGCACCCGCTAGCCCAAGCCGAGTTGAGCCGGAAGTCCTCGCACCTGCTCGACACGTTGTTCGCGCGGCGTATCAAGGTCCGCCGCGTCCATCGTCTCGGCAAAGCGCTCGCCGGCAGAGTGGCGGCCGGCGGGTTTCCCGCGGCCCTCGCACGCAAGCAGGCACCACGGCGCGCCGCCTGGTATCGCGACTACGTCGATACGATCGTGCAGCGGGACGTCCGGGACATGACGCGCATTGCGTCGCTCGACATCCTGCCGCGGTTGCTGGCGTTGGCGGCCGGCCAGACCGCACGGCTGATCAACGTCTCCGATCTTGCCGGTCCGTTTCAGGTGAGCCGGCCGACCATTCGCGACTATGTCACGTTGCTGCAACGTGTGTTCCTCGTTGATGAGCTACCGCCGTGGCACCGGAACCGGCTGAGCCGCCTGGTCAAGACTCCGAAGCTCCACATCACCGACACTGGCCTCGGGTGCGCGTTGCTGGGCCTGGATGCCGACGCCGTGTGGGCTGACAAGACCGTGTTCGGGCAGCTCCTCGAGACGTTTGTCTATCAGGAGCTCCGCAGGCTCGCCAGCGGCGACTCAGGTGACGTACGGTTCCACCATTACCGTGATCGCGACGGGTATGAGGTGGACATCGTGATCGAGCGCGGCGCCGGGGACGTCGTCGGTATCGAGGTCAAAGCCGGCGCCACCGTCACCGCGGGCGACTTCCGGGGCCTGCGCAAACTTCGCGAGGCAGCAGGCGATCGCTTCGTGGCCGGCGTCGTGTTGTATGACGGCGAAACGAGCGCCCCCTTTGGCGACGGATTTTTCGCACTGCCGATCAGTGCCCTTTGGGAACCCTGACCATGAGACCGTTTTCACAGACCATCACCTTTGAGGACGCCCGACGACTCGTGCTGCAGGCCGGTCGGCCCATCGAACGGACCGGGACCATCCCGGTCGAACAGGCCGATGGACGCGTCCTGGCGACGGCCATCGTCGCGAACCAGGACGTGCCGGCATTCGACCGCGCGGCCATGGACGGCTACGCGGTACTGGCCTCAGACACGTCGGGTGCGTCCGAGCCGTCGCCGGCCGTGTTGCGCCTCACTGGCCGAGTGTTCACCGGGGAGACGACGGAGACCGTCGTTGCCGCGGGGATGTGTATCGAAGTCGCTACTGGCGCGCCGCTGCCGCCTGGCGCAGATGCGGTCGTGATGGTGGAACACACCACGCGTGACGCGGAGGGTCGGGTGTCTGTGCTGCGACCGGCGACACCGCGGCAACACGTCGGCCCGCGCGGCGGCGACATTCGTCAGGGCGAGTCGTTGCTGACGCCGGGCACGGTCTTCACGCCCGCACGAGTGGGCGCAGTCACGGCGATTGGCCTGACGCAGGTGGAGGTGTATGCGCGGCCCCGCGTCGCCATCATGTGCACCGGTGATGAAGTCGTCAGTCCAGGACAACCGCTGCGACCGGGCCAGGTCTACAACGTCAATCGCTACACGCTCGAAGCGCTTGTGCGCCGGCACGGCGGCGACCCGGTGATCGTGCCGACCACCGGCGACTCTCTGGCTGCACTCGATGCGTCGCTGGCGATCGCGCGCACCTGCGAGTTGATCGTCACGTCTGGCGGCAGTTCGGTCGGCGAACACGATCTGGTCATCGACATGCTGCGGGCACACGGCGAGGTCATCTTCCATGGCATTGCCATCAAGCCCGGCAAGCCGACGGTGTTTGGACGGATTGGCGATGCGCTGTTGCTGGGGCTCTCCGGCTACCCGACGTCGTGCCTCTCCAACGCACACGTACTGCTCGTGCCGCTGCTCCGACTGACCGCCCGTCTGCCCGAGTGGGTCGCACGCACAGTCGACGTCCCGCTCGCACGCCGCATTACCTCCGCGCCGGGCCGGATGCAGTTTCATTCAGTGCGCGTGGAAGACGGACACGCCGTGCCGGTGTTCAAGGCGTCCGGCGACATCACGTCCATGGCGCACGCCGACGGTTACGTGACCATTCCGGCCGAGGTGGAATCACTCGACGCCGGCACCCCGGTCACAGTCCGATACTTCGAATAGCCGAACTGCGGACTGCGGACCGCGGATCGCGGACTAGCGAACCAGCAACGCCCGCTGCCCCTGGCGCGTGTGTTCGATCGACAGGCCGAGGATGCGCATGGCTTCCTGCGGCGCGTGGAACCCCATGGAGTTTTCGGCTTCGATGAAGTCGAGCAGGAACTGCGCGCGGCGCTGCGAGGCCTGTGCGGCGGTCACGGCGGTGACTGAGGTTCCGTTCGAGCGCGCGAGTTTCAGATCGCCGATCAGCTCCACCAGCGCGTCCATCGCCGTGTTCCGCATCTTGTAGGTGCGATCCTGGATGGTGTGCACCCGATCGAGCAGTTCCTGCTCCGGCCAGTTGTGACAGACCTGACAGGAATTGTTGATGTTCAGCAGCGGGCTGCGCACATGGTGGTCGGTCACCTTCATGGCACCCTGGCGCACGTACGGCATGTGACAGTCCGCGCACGTGACGCCCGACTTCGCGTGGATGCCCTGGTTCCACATCTCGAATTCGGGATGTTGCGCCTTGAGCGCCGGCGCGCCGGTATCGGCGTGCGTCCAGTCCTTGAATCCGTTTTCCTCGTAGTACGACAGAATCTCGTCCGCCTTCAGGCCCTTCGTCCAGGGATAGGTCAGGCGCTTCTCCGAGCCCTTGAAGTAGTACTCGACGTGGCACTGACCGCACACAAACGACCGCATTTCCTGATGCGTGGCGGACGCATTCACGTCGTAGTTCGGCACGCCCTGCGCGGCCTTGTACTCCCGCATGCCCTCGATGAATCCAGGACGCGTCACCCGCAACTTCATGTTCGACGGGTCGTGGCAATCGATACACGTCACCGGATGCTCCACCAGCGGGCGGGCCTCCTTGTACGGCATCTTGTTCATCGCCTCAAACCCCGCGATCAGATCGCCGCGCCCAAGCCGCTTGTACGGCAGATACACCGACGCATGACAGTGCATGCACGTGCCGGGCTGGGTGACCACGTTCTGGCGTTCGGTGAACGTCTGGTCCTCAAGCATGTACGCGTGCCCCCGTTCCTCGCGGAAGTCCACGGCAAACGCATACCCGTTCCACATCGTCTTCAGCCGCGGGTCTTCCTCAAGGCGGGACTGCGCGACGATTGATCGGGGATCGGCACCGGTCGGCGTGCGCTGGATCGCCTCACTGCCGCCATATCGCGTGCGCGTCTGATCCACCGTGCGCAGGTAGCTGTCGTACTGGAACGGAAAGTTCTTCCCCCACACCGCCGCATCGTCAATCTCGTCGTTCAGTTCCACGACGCGGAAGGACGTCTCGCGGGCTTCCTGCTTGCGCTCGAAGATGTTCACAAGGAGCGCGGTCACGCCGGCCGCGGCGAGGGCGGCGACGGCGGCGGTCATGAAGATGAGTCTGGGTGATTTCATTGGGGGTGTCCGATCTTGCCGTGGCACTTGAGGCAGCTGCCCGGCGTGTCGTGACCCGGCGACATCGACCGGGTCAGCGGTTCATGGCACTTCAGACAGGCATCCGCCGCGACCGTGCGGTTGCCGGGGGTAATCTGGATGTTGTCGGGGAAGTTTCCGGTCGTGAAGTAGAACGAATGCCAGAAGCCGTTGCTGGCCTTGGTCATGTATTTCTGGAGGAACCCCGTGGGCGTGTGACAGTCGTTGCACACCGCCACCGATCGATGGCTCGACCGCTGCCACTTCACGTAGTAGTCGTTCATGACATGGCAGTTGGCACACGCCGCCGGGTCATTCGTCAGATACGACGCCCCCTTCGCGTAGATGAACGTGTAGCCGCCGATCCCCATCACGAGACCGGCGAACACGGCTACTACAACCAACCACTTTGTCATAGGACCGTTGCTGTGCTCGGTGCTGGGTGCTGTGTGCTCAGTGCTGCTGCTCGGTGCACAGTGCTACGTGCTGGGTGCACTGCGCGAACCGCGCGCAGCTGAGCACCGTGGACAGTGCACTGTGCACCAGCACCCAGCACCCAGCACCCAGCACCCAGCACCGTGGTCACATCCGCGCCGCGACGGCGTCCCAGTTCACGACGCTCCACCATGCCGCGAGGTAGTCGGGCCGGCGGTTCTGGTACTTGAGGTAGTAGGCGTGTTCCCACACGTCGATGCCCATGATGGGGCGCTTGCCGTCCATCATCGGGTTGTCCTGGTTCGCGGTGCTTTCGACGACGAGCGTGCCGCCGGCGTCCACGAGCCACACCCAGCCGCTGCCGAAGCGCGTCGCACCGCCCTTGTTCATCTGCTCCTTGAGCGCATCAAAGCTGCCGAACGCGCCATTAATCGCGTCGGCCACCTTGCCGGTCGGCGCGCCGCCGCCGTTGGGCCCCATGAGCTGCCAGAACATCGTGTGGTTCACGTGACCACCACCGTTGTTGCGCACCGCCATGCGAATCCCCTCGGGCAGCGCGTTGAGGTCCTTGATCAGGTCCTCAGCACTCTTTCCCTGCAATTCCGGGTGCTTCTCCAGCGCGGCATTCAGGTTGTTGACATATGCCGCGTGATGTTTCCCGTGATGAATCTGCATCGTCTGCGCATCGACATGGGGTTCAAGGGCATCAAATGCGTAGGGCAGCGGGGCGAGTTCATGGGCCATTGGGTGTACTCCTCATTACAATCAGGTTGTGGCGAGCATTCTATCAAGCGCGACGCACGCCTTTCGCCTTGTGGGCTCAGGGGCGACGATCTGGTTCGGCAGTATGCCGGCGGCCGGGTCGGGCAGAACGACCTTCTGGTGCGGCCCACCGAGCACATCCGCAAGCGTTGTGCTTGCTCGAACGACGTCAGGAGTTGCACATCCATCGTGGGTCGATCAGACCGCGTCCGGGGGAGTCACCACGTTGTACAACGTGTCGCGTTCCACCGGCAACCGGCCGGCGTTGCGCACCAACTGGCGAATCCGATCCGTGGTCAGGACCTCGGGCGTGCGGGCACCGGCCATGTGGTAGATCTTTTCCTCCTGCACGGTGCCGTCAAGGTCGTCGACGCCGTACCAGAGCGACATCTGGGCCACATCCACACCCGTCGCAATCCAGAACGCCTTCACGTGCGGAATGTTGTCGAGCATCAGGCGCGACACCGCGTGTACACGCAGGGTGTCGGTGGCCGATGGCGCCGGCAACTTCCGCATCTGGTTGTTGTCGGGGTGGAATGCGAGTGGAATGAACGCCTGGAAGCCGCCGGTTTCATCCTGCAGTGCCCGGGCGCGCAGCATGTGGTCCACCCGCTCTTCGATCGTTTCGATGTGCCCGTACAACATCGTGACGTTGGAGCGCATGCCGAGTCGGTGCGCGATGCGGTGCACATCGAGGTACCGATCGGCATCGGCCTTGTCGTGGGAGATCTTCTTCCGCACACGGTCCGCAAAAATTTCGGCGCCGCCACCAGGAAGAGAGTCGAGGCCGGCGGCCATCAACTGGCGCAGCACCTCTTCGTCCGTCATCGTGTAGAGGTCGGAGAAAAATGCGATCTCGACCGCGGTAAAACACTTCAGGTGGATGCCAGGGCGAATGGCCTTCAGGCCCTTCAGGAGATCGGTGTAGTAGGCAAACGGCAGATCCGGGTGCAGACCGTTCACCACGTGCACTTCGGTCAGCGGCTGGTGCGCGCGCTGACGCAGTTTGTCGAACACCTGCTCGAGCGTCATCGTGTACGCCTGCGCGTCGCCGGGCTTGAGTCGGGAGAACGAGCAGAACAGACACGTCGCGACGCACACGTTGGTTGCTTCAAGCCGCAGGTTGTAGTTGTAGAACGTCAGCCCGCCGTGGCGCTTTTCACGCTCGCGGTTGGCGAGCCAGCCGAGCGCGTGCAGGTCGGGACACTCAAACAGCCGCACGCCGTCTTCCAGGGTGAGCCGGTCGCCGTTCTCCAGCTTCCGGGAAATGCCGTCAAGACCGAGCGCTGACAGCCGCGCGTCCATCGCTGCCTGCATCAGCGCACCCCCATGACCTGCAGCCGCAGTGTGCGGGTGCGTGGACCGTCGAGTTCCACAATCAGCACACGCTGCCACTGTCCGAGCACCGGCTCTCCCCCGCTGATCTGCCGCGTGACCGACGGTGAGAGGACGAGGGCGCGGAGGTGGGAGTCGGTGTTGCGGCGATCGCAGTCGGAGTGGGCAGGATCGTCGTGTCTCCACTGGCCGTCGGGATCCACCACCGAATCAAGGAACGTGACAAAGTCGGACGCCAGCGCATCCTGGCTCTCGTTGATGACCACGGCACAGGTCGTGTGGAGGGACTGAAGGGTGGCCGTGCCTTCTCGCACGCCCAGCGACCGCACGCGCGCCATCACGTCATCGGTGATGTCCACCACCTGCAGGCGCGTTGTCGAAACCAGCGGAAACTGCTCGGCGCGCACATACAACGGCCCCGACGTGTCCACCTCCGGCTCCACGGGCTGCAAACGGGCGGTGCTCAGGGAACTCCTGCGTACGGTGTCCAAGCCTTGCATTTTGCCATGCTATATTCACGGGAACAACCGACGCCTGCCTGGCGGCCATTGGGAAGTGGGTGCAAATCCCACACGGTGACGCCACTGTCAGCGGGGAGTCGCGTGTTTATTCGTGGTGTCGAACCACCGTCACTGACCCGGGCTGGGTTGGGAAGACGCGAACACGAGGCGCTGATCCGCAAGTCAGGATACCTGGTCATCAGGCTCCGTCCTTTGCCCGGCCGCTGCATGTCGCAACGGCCGGACCGGCGCGTTCCACGCCGGAGAAGGAGTCCGTGATGCAATCACGTCTGTCCGCCTGCGCGTTTTTCTCTTCCCTCACTCTCCTTGTTGTTCTGTGCGTGGTGATCACGCCACGCGTGTCGTTCGCCCAATCGGCCCTCGCCGGCGTCGTCGCCGATTCTTCGGGGGCCGCGCTGGCCCGTGTGCCTGTCCGCCTCGTGGATCCGTCTGGGGCCACACAGGGCGCCACGCTCACTGATCCCACGGGCCGCTTCACGCTGCCGGCCACCTGTCCCACCTGTCGAATCGTCGCCTCGCTGCCCGGCTTCGTGACGACGGTCGTCACGCCGGTCTCGGGGCAGGACAACCGCATTGAGCTGGCGGTCGCACCGGTGCGCGAATCCGTCGTGGTCACTGCGACGCGCGATGCCGCGCCGTCGAGTCAGGTGGGCGCGAGCGTGACCGTGTTTGATGGAGAGGTCATCGCACGGCGGGGTGACGTGCTGGTCGGCGATCTGCTGCGCCAGGCGCCCGGCGTGGCTGTAGTGCAGAACGGGGGTCGCGGAAACGTCACATCCCTGTTCGTGCGCGGCGGCGAAAACGACTACACGAAGGTCCTGCTCGACGGCATTCCGCTGAACGAACCCGGCGGGTCGTTCAACTTCGGAGGATTGACGGCCGGCCACTTCGAGCGCGTCGAACTGGTGCGGGGCGCGCAGTCGGCCATCTTCGGATCCGACGCGATGGCGGGCGTGCTGCAACTGGTCTCGCTGCGGGGCCGCCTGGGATCGAGGCCCGCATTCGCGGCAGACGTGTCGGGTGGCGGTTATGGATCGGAACAGCTGAGCGGCCGGGTGTCCGGCGGCAGCGCCAGGGTCGATTATTCCCTGCACGCGAGCGGGTACCGCACCGACAATCGGGTGCCCAACAACCGCTTCGAGTCCAACACGGTGTCATTCACTGCCGGCGCGGTACTGACTTCGGCGGCAACACTTCGTGTCGTGGGACGGATCGAAGACGGCTCAGCGGGAGCGCCAGGGCAAACCGCCTTCGGCCGGCCGGATCGTGATGCGTCGTTCACGCAGACCCATGCGGTCGGTGGCCTGACGCTCGAGCATCGCGGGTCGCGCGTCACCCATCGCCTCAGTTACGCGCTCGCGACCTCCGAGCAACGCTCCACCAATCTCCTGCTTGACGCGCCCTACACTCCCACCTACGAAGGCCGCACCGCGCCGTTCGAGTTTTATGACTTCGCCTACGACAGCGGATCGCGGTTCCGTCGGCACCACGCGAGTTATCAGGCGGACATCCGTCTCGCCCACGGCTTCGTGCTGCCGGGCGCGGAGATCTTCACGGTGGCCGTGGACTGGGATGGCGAGCGGGGCACCCTGCGCGACTACCTGAGCGCGGTCGAGACTACCCCGTCTCGGAATAACGTCGGCGCCACGATGCAACATCAGCACATCAGCGGCCGTCTGGCAGTCACGACCGGGATCCGGTTCGAGGACAACGCCAGCTTCGGCGGCGCTGTCGTCCCTCGCATGTCGGCGGCGGTGCTTGTGCGCCGTGCGGATGGCGTGCTCGGGGCCACCAAGCTCAAAGCCAACGCAGGGACGGGAATCAAGGAGCCGACGCTGCGCCAGTCGTTCAGTCTCTCGCAGTTTGACTTGGGCAACCCTGACCTCAAGGCCGAGCGGTCGCGAACCATCGATCTGGGCATCGAACAACGGCTGCTTGACGATCGCGCCAAGGTCGAAGTCGTGTGGTTCGACAACGCCTTCACCAATCAGATCTCCACGCGCACGGTCAGCTTCTCCCCGTATACGGCGCGGTACTTCAACGTGGGCCGGACGGAAGCGCGCGGATGGGAATTGGGCGCCACGATCGCACCGTTGACCTCGGTCACACTCAGCGCGAGCCACACGATCGTGGACTCCGAGATCATCGACGCGTCCTCCGAGTTCAGCGACGCACTCGCGGCCGGCCAGTGGGCGCTTCGTCGCCCGCGCCATTCGGGCCAGGCGCAGGTGGCGATTGATCGCGGGCGTTTCTCCGCCGACTTCGGCGCCGCGTGGATCGGTCGTCGTAACGACAGCGACTTCTCGTCGCTGGTGCCGGCTATCACACATGCCGACGGCCACACGCTGTGGCGTGGCCAGGTCGCCTGGCAGGTGGTCTCGCAGGCGTCAGCATTTGTGCGCTTCGAAAACCTGACGAACGTGGACTACATGGAGCCCCTCGGCTACCAGGCATGGGGACGGACGGCGCATGCCGGACTGCGACTGAAGTTCTAGATGCTGTCAGCCACCGACCTGTCGTTCGCCTTCGGCACCCAGCGCGTCCTGTGGGACGTGTCGATGGATGTCCGGGCGGGCGGCATGGTCGGTGTGCTCGGCCCCAACGGCTGCGGCAAGACCACGCTGCTGCGCCTGCTCGCGGGGTCGTTGCCGGCCGATCGTGGTGTGGTGTCGCTTGATGGACGCGCACTCACAAGCATCGATCGACGCAATCTCGCGCGCCGCATCGCGGTCGTCCCACAGCACACGCACCTGGCGTTTGACTACTCGGTGCTGGAAGTGGCGCTCATGGGGCGCTATCCGCATCTCGGTGCCTTCGAGGTTGAGGGCCCGGAGGATCTCGCTGCGGCACATGCCGCGCTGGAGGCCACCGGCACCGCCCATCTGGCTCACCGCGCCTTCACCACACTCAGCGGCGGCGAGCAACAGCGGGTGGCGATTGCCTCGGCGCTGGCTCAGCTGGACGTCCGCACCTCAGCGCAGTCACACGCGACGCGATTTCTGCTGCTGGATGAACCCACGGCGTCTCTGGACCTGCGTTATCAGGTGGAAGTCGCGGCGCTGATCGCCCGCCTGCACGCGGAGGGCCAGGCGTCGGATTCACCCTTGTCGATTGTCACCAGCACACACGACCTGCGCTTTGCCGCCACGGTCTGCACCACGCTCGTCCTGCTCGCCGAGGGGCGCGTGATGGCGGTGGGACCACCCGGCCAGGTGCTCACACCCGAAACCCTGTCGACCGTCTACGGGTTGACGCCCTCTCTGGCTGCGTCACTGATTCCTGCGGGGCTGCGGTGAGAACACATCCCCTGAAGCGCGGTGTGCCTCTGGTGACGATCAGCCTGCTGACGGCCGTGCTGGCCATGGTCGCAGCACCGTTTGTCGGCCCGACGCCGTTGTCCATGCGGGACGTGTTTTCAGCAACCCAGCCGTTTGCCGACAACATGGACGCGCAGATCTTCTTCCTCGCGCGTCTCCCGCGCGCACTCGCCGCCGGGCTCGTCGGCGGCACACTCGCCACCGCGGGCGTCGTGTTTCAGGCGCTGCTACGGAACCCGTTGGCCACACCGTACACCCTCGGCATTTCCGCCGGCGCATCACTCGGCGCGATGGTGGCGATCACATTCGGAGCCGCGATTCCGCTCGGCCTTCCGTTTGGCGGCGTCACCGGAGCGAGCCTCGCCGGTGCCGGTCTGGCCGTGCTTGTCGTGTATGCACTCGCCTCTGCGCGGCACTCGGGCCTGTCGACCACCGTGCTGCTGCTGGCGGGGGTGACGATGAACGCGTTTTTCTCCGCGCTTATTCTGTTTGTGCAGTACCTGAGCGATTTCACCGAGACGTTCCGCGCATTGCGATGGCTCATGGGTGACCTCGACGTGGCCGGGTATCAGCCGATCCTTGCGGCACTGCCGCTTGTCGTACTCGCGCTGCTGGCGTTCAGCTGGCTCGCGCGGCCGCTCAACCTGATGACACTGGGTGCCAATGCGGCGGCTACACGTGGGGTGGACGTGGTCCGCTCACAGCGCGTCGCTTTTTTTGCAGGCTCGCTCGCCACCGGCGCCGCCGTGTCCGTGGGTGGTCCCATCGGCTTTGTCGGCATCATCGTGCCGCACCTCGTGCGACTCGTCGTCGGCGCCGACCACCGCGTCGTGTTGCCCGCGTCGTTTGGTGTCGGTGCCACATTCCTCGTCGCCTGTGACGTGCTCGCCCGCACGGTGATGTCGCCGCTTGAACTCCCGGTCGGCATCATCACGGCGCTCATCGGGGGGCCGTTCTTTCTTTACATGCTCATCAGCAGGACGAGGGCGATATGAGGAGTGCACGGTGCACTGTGCTGGGTGCTCTGGTGCTGGTGCTGGGTGCTGGGTGCGCGGTGCTGGGTGCGCAGTCGAAGACACCTGCGTCTGCGCCTGCGCGCATCGTCAGTCTGATCCCGGCCGTCACCGAGATGTTGTTTGCCATCGGGGCCGGGCCGCAGGTGGTCGGCGTCTCGAGTTTTGACACCTACCCGGCGGAAGCGACAACGCGACCGAAGGTGGGGGGGCTTTTTGATCCGAACTTCGAACGCATCCTGTCGCTGCGGCCGGATCTGGTGATCACCTACGGATCGCAGGACGAACTTGTCCAGCAACTCAAGGGTACCAACATCCCGTCGTCCACGTACCGCCACGGCGGCCTGGGCGACATCACCGCCACCATCCGCGCACTCGGCCAGCGCACCGACCACATCACGGAGGCCGAGACACTGGCGCAAACCATCGAGACCGGACTCGCCGACGTAAGGCAACGCGCTGCCGGCACACCGAAGCCTCGCACGTTGCTGGTGTTCGGCCGCGAAGACGGCTCCCTGCGTGGCCTGTTCGTCAGCGGTGGCGTCGGGTTCCTGCATGACCTGCTCGTGCTCGCCGGCGGCGAGAACGTCATGGCCGACGTGCCGCGCGAAGGCCTCCAACTCTCCCACGAACAACTCCTCGTGCGTGCGCCCGACGTGGTGATCGAACTCCGGGGTGATGGCTGGCCCGCCGACCGCCGCGCTCGCGAACGCGCCGTTTGGAACGACGCACGCATTCCGGCGTCCAGGTCCGGACGTATTCACATCCTCAACGACTCCTCCCTTGTCATCCCCGGCCCCCGCGTCGTCCACGCCGCGCGCACGATCGCGGATGTCGTGTTTTTGCAGGCGCCGCCCAGGTAAGGGTGGGTAAGGTTGGGTGGGGTTGGGTAGGGTTGGGTACGTAGGGTCGCCTGAACTTGAGGCGGCCAAGCATTGATCACTCCCAGCCCTCCATGTCTCTTGTGATGTTTTTGAGGCGGATGGGCTTATGATGCGGGCGCGGAGGATCGTGCCCATGGCGCGTCGTCGTTTATCCCTGATGCCAGTGGTCGGCCTTGTGGCCGGCCTGTTGTCTCTCACCCCCCTGACTGCCCAAACGCCTGATCCGTCAACCGCACTGTCGGGTGGCTGGAAACTGAACGAGGCCGCGAGCCTCAATCCCGACGGTGTGGAGGCCGGTGTGCGGGGACGTGGTCTGCAGACCGGTCCCGAGCGAGGCCCCAATCGCACGTCGGTGGGCAGTGGACCACCGCCTGGAGGCGATCTCGGTGCAGAAGAAGCACAGCGGATGACCATGCACCTCAGGATGTTGCGCCCGGCGCCCGATCAATTGGGGATCAAGGCCACCGCGAAGGAAGTCCTGCTGGTCTTTGATCCCGATCCCGCGAAGAACATGGTGGCCAAATACACGACGGACAACAAGAAGTCCGTGCAGGAGACGCCTGCGGGCCCGCTCGAGATCAAGGTCAAGTGGGACAAGGCCACACTGCGCCGCGAAATCACGACGAATGAATCCCTGAAGGTCGTCGAGGACTACACGCCGACCGCCGAAGGCACGCAGCTCATCGTCACCGTGAAGATCACCTCGACGATGGCGCGTTTGCCGAACGTGGACATCAGGCGGGTCTACGACCGGATGCAGTAGTTGGGCCTTTGTAAAGGGCCTTTCCAAAGTCTTGACTGGGATCAACAGCCCCCGCAGAATGCTAAAGCCCGTAGACACGGGATGAAGTTGATCGTTTCCGATCGACGAATCACTCGACTCTACCTAGGGGGAGAACGTAATGAGGCAAGGACTCGTTCGGCTCGGCTCGTTTGTGACCATGTGTGTGATGGTCGCAACACTCGCCTACGGCCAGGGCAGCGTCACGTCGACACTGACCGGCACCGTGTTAGACACGTCCGGTGGCGCCATTCCCGGCGCGACCGTGGTCATCAGGAACAGCGGCACCGGTATCACCACCGAGACCGTCTCATCGTCGCAGGGCACGTTCACGGTGGCGGCGCTGCTGCCGGGCACGTATTCGGTGACGGTGTCATTGACCGGCTTCAAGACGGCCGTGTTCAACGGCGTCGTGCTGAACGCTGGTGTCCCATCGGCGATCACCGCCCGGCTGGAAGTCGGCGGCATCACGGAAACCGTGGTGGTTGAAGGCGCGACCGCGCTGGTGCAGACGGTGTCGTCCGCCGTCTCGTCGACCATCAACACGGAACAGATTCAACGCCTCCCCCTCACCAGCCGCAACGTCATGGACTTTGTGACGTTCCTGCCCGGCGTGTCCACGCCCGGCGGCAACCGGCAGTCGTCGATCAACGGGTTGCCCCGCGGCGCAATTAACATCACGCTCGACGGCGTCAACATCCAGGACAACACGTTGCGCAACACGGACGGCTTCTTCACGATCGTCCAGCCTCGTCTGGACGCCATTGAAGAAATGACCGTATCCACAGCGGCCGGTGACGTCGCTGGTGGTGCGTCCGGTGCCGTGCAGATCCGCTTCACGACGCGCTCGGGTTCCAACACCTACTCGGGCAGCCTGTATCACTACTACCGGAACGACACCTGGAAGGTGTTCGGCCAGACGCTGAACCTGAACATGAACACGTGGTTCAACATCCGCAACGGTGTGCGCAAGCCGAAGTTGCTGCAGCACCAGACGGGTGGCCGCCTCGGTGGTCCGATCACGATTCCCGGCCTCTACGACGGCCGCGGCAAGGCGTTTTTCTTCACGAACATCGAAAACTTCTACCAGCCGGCCGAAGTGACACGCACCCGCACCATTCTGCACGAGCAGGCACGCGCGGGCTTCTACCGCTACGTGGGCGGCCCGGCCAATGGCGTGAACGTGCTTGCGCTCGCAGCGGCCAACGGCCAGCTGGGCACGATGGATCCGACGATCCAGAAGCTGCTGGCGGACATCCGCCAGGCGGCCGGCACCACGGGTTCCATCATCACCAACGCCAACCCGCTGCACGACACGTACACGTACAACGTGACTACGGAAGCCAACAACTGGTTCCCGACGTACCGCTTGGACTACAACTTCACGAACAAACATCGGTTCTCGACGGTGCTCAACTGGCACACTTTCAGCTCGCTGCCGGATACGCTGAACGGGTTTGAACCTGCGTTCCCGGGATTCCCGGTGTTCGGGTCGCAGACGTCCAAGCGCATTTCGTCGAGCAACACGCTGCGGTCGACGTTTGGCCAGAACCTGACGAACGAGTTCCGGTTCAGCTATCAGGGCTCACCCGTCGAGTTCTTCAACGAGCAGTTTGATCCCGCGATCTGGAACCAGTCGTTTGGTGGCCAGGGTGGATTCCACCTGGCGCTGGGCAGCGGCCTGAGCAATGCCGGTCCCGCCCCGAATGCGCAGTCGCGCAACGTCAAGCTCTTCCGCGTGGAAGACACGGTCAGCTGGCTGCGCGGCGCGCACAGCATCAGTGCGGGCGCGTCGTTTGAACGCAGCGACTCGTGGAACAAATTCAGGACCACGGTGCCCACGATTGGCTTCGGCATGCAGCCGACGGACCCGGCTCTCGGTCTGTTCACGACGACCAACTTCCCTGGCGCCTCTGGCGCACAGCTGGCGGCTGCACAGAACTTCTACGCACTGCTGACCGGCCGCGTCACGTCACTGAGCGGCACGGCGCGTGTGGATGCCGGCACCGGCAAGTACGTATTCGGGGGGCTTGGTCTTGAAGAGTCGCGTCTCGAAGAGTTCGGCTTCTTCGTGCAGGACAGCTGGCGGGCGCGCTCGAACCTGAGCATCAACCTGGGTCTGCGCTGGGACGTGCAGCGGCCCTTCCGGGCCCTCAACAGTTCCTACGCGACGGCGACGATCAATGACGTCTGGGGCCGGTCCGGCTACAAGGACGGCTGCGATCTCTCCAATGCGACGCCGCAGACCTGCAACCTCTTCAAGCCTGGCCAGATGCCGGGCTCGGTGAGCCAGTACCAGCAGTTCATGGCCGGCACCGCGGCATACAACACCGACTGGAACAACGTCGCGCCGAGCATCGGTTTCAACTGGACGCCGAATCAGCGCGAGGGACTCCTCGGCTCGATCATGGGTGCGTCGGGCGACTTCGCCATCCGTGGCGGGTTCGGCCGTTCGTTCCAGCGACCCGGCATGACTGAATACCGCGGTCGATTCTCGGCGAATCCCGGCCTCGCGATCCCCGTGCAGCGCACGTTGAGCCTTGGTAACATCCCCACGCCCCTGTGGCGCTTCCGCGATACAGCGGGCCTCACGCCGGCGACGTTCAGCGACACACCGGTGTTCCCGAACTCGGGCACCGTGACCAACTCCATCAACGCCTTCGACCCGAACATTCAGGTGCCGTACGCCGATTCCTACTCCATCGGGATTCAGCGCGGCATCACGAAGAACATGGCCGCCGAAGTGCGCTACGTGGGCACGCGCAGCCGGAAGCAGTGGACGAACTACAACTACAACGAGCTGAACATCATCGAGAGCGGCATTCTCAGTGAGTTCAAGCTCGCCCAGGCGAACCTCGCGGCCAACGTCGCTGCCGGTCTCGCGGCGCAGGGCTTCCGGTACCGCGGTCCGGGCACGGGCACGAACCCGCTCCCGATTACGCTGGCCTACTTCAGCGGCCTGCCGGCGTCGGCGGCCGGCACCGCGGCGAACTACAGCTCGACGTTGTTCGTGGACACGACGTTCGTCAACTCGCTCGCGCGGTTCAGCCCGAACCCGTTCACGTACGGCGCCAACCTCGACAGCAACGCCACGCTCCGCGCCAACGCGCTGACGGCCGGCCTGCCGGCGAACCTCCTGCGTGCCAACCCGGACAAGCTGGGGGGCGCCAATGTGTACGGCCATGGAGGGTTCAGCAACTACAACTCGGTGCAGTTCGAACTCCGCCGGCGCCTCGCCAATGGCATCCAGTTCAACGCCAGCTACGTCTACGGCGTCGGTGAGACGTCGGCGCGGTACTCGTTCCGCGTGCCGCGTGAAACCGTGAAGGCGGCGGGCCTCACCGAAGGTGAAGTCACGCACGCGTTCAAGATCAACTGGATGCTTGAACTGCCGTTCGGCCGCGGCAAGCGCTTCGGCACCAATGCGGGCAGCGTGCTGGACCGCATCATCGGCGGCTGGCAGATCCACGGCAACGCCCGCTTCCAGAGCGGCGTGTGGGTGGACTTCGGCAACGTCCGCATGGTCGGCTTCAACAAGGACGAACTGCGCGACATGTTCAAGCTGCGGATCAACGAGAACAACCGCGTGTTCATGCTGCCGCAGGCGATCATCGACGAGTCGATCAAGGCGTTCAGCGCCAGCGCGACGTCGACGACAGGATACGGCGCCCTGGGCGCGCCCTCCGGCAAGTACCTCGCGCCGGCGATGGGTCCCGACTGCCTTGAGGAAATCGCTGCGGGGTACGGTCAGTGCGGCACGCGCACGCTGGCCGTCCGTGGTCCGGCCTTCAAGGAAGTGGACATCAGCATCATGAAGGCGCTGCCGATCATCAACCGCATCCAGGCGGAGTTCCGGATTGAAATGCTCAACGCGTTCAACAGGGTCAACTACGTCCCGGTGGCGGGCGTGGGCAGCACGACGGCAGCCGGCTACGAAGTCAGCGGCCAGACGGGCACCAACACCGCCCGCGTGGTGCAGCTGGTCTCGCGCATCACCTGGTAACCGGCCACACGGTCGGTCATACTGGCCCGGGTGGGGATCACATCCCCACCCGGGCTTTTTTTCATCATGAGAATCTCACTTCCGGCGCTGCTAGTTGCGGCCGTGCTTGCGGCGGCGCCGCTGGCACAAGGCCCGCAGTTTGTCCTGTCGTCACGCGACCGGGCGAACCTGCTCGCCGTGGACTTTGTGGCCACCGGTCCCGGTGGCGCACCTGTCCACGACCTGACGGCCGACGACATCACCGTGCGCATCGGCGGTCGCGCACGCCGCGTGGTCGGCTTCGAATATGTCCGGGCAGAGACGCGCACCTCGCCTGGCGCCAATCAGCTCGCGCCGTTCGGCGACAACGCGGAACGACACTCCCCCCGCTCCATTGTCCTTGTGGTGGACGAAGATACGATCCAGCCCGGGCGCACCGGGACGGTGCGTGACGCGGCGCGGCGGCTCCTGGCGGGCCTGACACCGGCCGACCGAGTGGCGCTGGTGACGGTGCCGTTTGGTGGTCTGGCGGTGGACCTGACCGCCGACCATACACGCGTGATTCAGGCCCTGGGATCACTGACAGCCAAGGGACTCAGGTCCGAGAGCGTCGCCGACGCGCAGTGCCGCACGTTGAACACCCTCGGCGCCATCACGGACACCATGCTGCGCCTGAGCGCCGTGGAAGACCCGGTGACGGTCGTCTTCTTTTCGAGCGGTCAGGCCGGCCCCCAGAGCATCATCCGTATGACGGGAAGCGCACCGGTTTCCGGCCCCTGCGATCTTCGCGCGTCGAACTTCACTGATCTGGGCAACGCCGCCACGCGCGCACGCGCGCGATTCTACGTCGTGCACTCGGACCTCGACCAGCGCGGCCGCGGCCTCGACGGGCTGGAGCACATCACCGGCGTGACGGGCGGCCCTCTTCTGCATCTGTCGACCAACGATGGCGCGGCCGCAGTCTCCCGCATCCTCGACGAAACCGCCGGGCACTACATCGTGCGCGTCACACGGGAATCGTCCGACACACCGGGCGAAGCGATGCCGATCAGCGTCTCAACGTCGAGAACGAACGTCACCCTGTGGCGATCACCCCGATTCGTCGTCACGCGCCCGGCCGTCACGACGGCGGCACCGACGACCACGCTCGACTTGATGAAATTTTCGTGGCTCTACCGCGATCTGCCACTACGGATCACGGGGCATACGTTCCGGTCGGATGAGGCCGGCATGGTCAGGCTCGCGGTCACCCTTGAGACGACAGACGCCGCCGCCACATTGTCGAGCGCCATGGTTGGCGTGTTCGATGCCGAAGGCCGCATGGTCAGCGGACTCGAGATGTCCTCTGAGGCGCTGTCTCGTCGCCCTGTCGTCGCGGCACTGCCGGTGCCCCCTGGCGCCTATCGCCTGCGGCTCGCCGCGCTGGAATCCACGGGCAGGGCCGGCAGCGCAGAACAACAGCTGGAGGCGTTCCTGACGCCCGTGGGCTCCATGCATGCGAGCAGTCTGATGATCGGACTCTCGCGCGACGGCGCGTTTGTGCCGGCGATGACGTTCACGAATGAGCCCACGGCGTTTGGTCTGTTGGAGCTCTACGGCGTCTTTGTCACGCCGCCCCGCGTGACCTTCGAGATCGCCATGACGGTCAACGGTCCGGCAATTGAGACCATGCCCGGACTGGTGGAACCGACGTCCGACCGCACCAGGTCCCTGGTGACGACGGTGTTGCCGATTGAGACGCTGGCGCCAGGCGATTACGTGGTGCGCGCGACCATCACACCCGACGGCGCCCCGTCAGGCCGGGTGGTGCGGGTCCTGCGGAAGGTCAGCGCACAGCCGATCAAGAAACCGGCCCACTGACGCGGGTCCTTCAAGGCGGAACTGAATGAGGTGATCGTGCGGACGATCGCCGACACCGATCGACATGATGAGCGCAAGTTCTTCAAAGGTGGCCCGGGCGGCCAGGCGTTCGATCGGCCCGGCCACCGGTGCGGCCGTCGCGCGGTCGGGCGCCGGATACCGGAACTGCGCCAGCACCAGAAGCATCGCGACCGCCACCACAATCACCAGCCGCAACAGCCGCGTCTCGCGGCCCGACCCTGGTGCCTGCGAATCGGGCATCAGGAGGCCGTCCCCCGGAGGCGTTTGACCACGGCGGCAAACTTCTCCGTCGCGTAATCCACGTCCGCATCCGTGGTGAATCGTCCAAGGCCGAACCGGATCGTCGCGCCAGGGACAGGCCCGTCCCCCAACAGCGCGCGAAGCACATGCGACGGCGTCGACGATGCGGAACTGCACGCGGAGCCGGATGACACCGCAATGTCGCCGACGCCGATGATCAGCGACTCACCGTCCACACCCTCAAATGCCACGTGCAGATTGTGCGGCAGCCGGTGTTCGAGTGACCCGTTGACGATCACCCCACCCACCTTCTCGCGCAAACCGGCCAGCAGGCGGTCCCGCTGCGCGCGCAGGCGCGCCGTCTCTGCGCCCATTTCGAGACGATCCAGATGACAGGCGTAGCCGAGCCCAACGATGCCTGGCACGTTGAGAGTGCCGGATCGCAATCCGCGCTCCTGCCCGCCCCCGACGATCAGCGGCGAGACGGGTGTCTTGCGTCTCACGTAGAGCGCCCCACATCCCTTGGGGCCGTACATCTTGTGCGCCGTGAGCGACAACATGTCGACGCCCATCGCCGTGACGTCGACCGGGATCTTGCCCGCTGCCTGTGCAGCGTCGGTATGGACCAGTGCGCCCTTCGCATGCGCGATCGCGGCAATCTCCGCCATGGGCTGAATCACGCCGATTTCGTTGTTGGCGACCATGATGCTGACGAGGGCCGTCGTGTCGGTCACCGCCGCCTCAAGCGCCGCCATGTCGACACGGCCGTCGGGCTGGACCGGGATGACCGTGAGGGACCATCCTGAGGCCTCCAGCGACTTGCTGACTTCAAGCACACACTTGTGTTCGATGGCTGAACACACCAGGTGGCGCCGTTCCGCAGGTGCCGCAGCGGCCGCGCCTTTGATCGCCCAGTTGTTGGATTCCGTCGCGCCGCTGGTGAAGACGACCTCGCGCGCCGAGGCGCCGATGAGCGCCGCCACTCGGCGCCGAGCCTCCTCAACCGCTTCCTGGGCCTTCCAGCCCCACGCGTGGCTCGACGAGGCCGGATTCCCGAAGGTTTCGGTGAAATACGGGAGCATCACGTCCAGCACCCGGGGATCAACCGGAGTCGTGGCGTGGTAATCGAGGTAGACAGGCGGGCGCGACATGGAATCCCAATTCTAATCCGGACCATAATCCGGCATGACACTCAGAACCCTTGCTGGAGCGACTCTTGGAGTGGTGGCGATCGGATGCGCGAGTGAGTCCCCCGCGCCTCCCGCCCCCGCGTCACAGTTCCTGACGGCCATCGCTGCGATGTGCGGCAACGCGTATGGCGGCCGGATCGTGGCAAACGAGCCCGTCCAGCCCAACGACGCATTCGAAGGCCAGGCGCTGGTCATGCACGTGCGCACGTGTGAACCCGAACGCGTGCTCGTGCCGTTCCACGTGGGCGAGGACCGGTCGCGCACGTGGGTGCTGACGCTGCATGGCGACCGCATCCGCCTCAAGCACGACCATCGGCACGCGGACGGCAGCGAGGACGAACTCACGCAGTACGGCGGAGACAGCACGGCCCCGGGCACGGCCACACGCCAGGAGTTCCCGGTCGATCAGTTCTCGATCGACTTGTTCACACGCACCAACCGCACGGTGTCCACGACCAACACCTGGGCCATGGAGGTGCACCCGGGCCGCATGTTCGCCTACGAACTCTCGAGGCCGGGCCGGATGTTCCGTGTCGAGTTCGACCTGACGACGACCGTGCCGGCACCGCCGGCACCCTGGGGATATTAGGTACGTAGGGCCCGCTGAACTGCAGCGGGCCAAGTGGCGCGCTCAATCCCAGCGCGCCCTACTGAAGCCAGCTACTCCGTCTTGGCGGGCTCGGCGGTGTTGGTCAGGGCCGCTTTGAGGGTGTGCCAGGCGAGCGACGCACACTTCACGCGCGCGGGGTACTCACGCACGCCGCCCAGCACGGCCAGCTTGCCGACCGCGTCCTCGTCGATCGGCTGATCGATCGGCGTCGTCACCATCTGATGAAAGAGATCAAACAGGTGGGCTGCCTCGTCAATTGTCTGTCCCTTGACGGCGTCGGTCATCAGCGAAGCGGACGCCTTCGAGATCGCACATCCGGATCCCTCGAAGGCCACCTTCTCGATGCGGCCATCGTGGATCTTCAATGACAGCGTCAGCTTGTCGCCGCAGAGCGGGTTGTGGCCCTTGGCTGACTGCGTGGCGTCCGGCAGCGGGCCGAAGTTCCGCGGCCGCTTGTTGTGGTCGAGGATGACCTCCTGATAGAGGTCGTGCAGATCCTGCATCAGAACAATCCCAGCGTCAGCTTGGCCGCTTCGGACATGCGTTCCTTGCCCCACGCCGGCTCCCAGACGATCTCGACCTTCGCGTCGGCCACATCCGGCAGTGCCTTCACCTTGTTGCGCACCTCAACCGGCAGCTGCTGCGCCGACGGGCACGCCGGGCTCGTGAGCGTCATGTTGATGAGCACGTGCCGATTGGCGTCCACGATGATGTCGTAGATCAATCCAAGCTCGTAGATGTCGACCGGAATCTCAGGGTCGTACACCGTCTTGATCGCTTCGATGATCTTGCCCTGCAACGCCGCCGTCAGGTCCGCATCGAGTGGTCCAACGACGAGCGCGTCGTGGGCCGTCTCGGGTTTCGGCGCCGCCATCGGCTCGGCCCTCCAGGCGTCGGGGGGTGAGAACGGAGACTCAGAGGTAGGTGGTGTAGGTGGTGTAGGTGGTGTAGGTGGTGTAGCCGCCGCCTCCGATTTGCCGGTCAGGTCCGAGAGAAAAGAAAACACACTCATGACAGTCACCCCAGCAACTGGCGGACGCGGCCGAGCGCGTGCACCAGGGCATCAATATCGTCGGTTGTGTTGTACATCGCCAACGAGGCACGAGCGGTCGCCGGGATGCCGAAGCGGTCCATCACCGGCTGCGCACAGTGGTGGCCGGTCCGGATCGCGACGCCTTCGCGATCCACGATCGTGCCGATGTCGTGCGGGTGCATGTCGCCCATGACAAACGACAACACACTCGCCTTGCGCTTCGCCGTGCCGACGAGCGTCAGGCCCGGCACTTCCTGCAGTCGACGCGTGCCATAGTCGAGCAACGCGGCCTCGTGGGTGCCGATCGCCTCGAACCCAACGGACCGCACAAACTCAATGGCGACGGCGAGCACGATCGCATCAGCGATGTTCGGCGTGCCGGCCTCGAACTTGTACGGCAGCTCGTTCCACTCGCTCTTCTCGAACGTGACGGAGCTGATCATGTCGCCGCCACCCATGAACGGCGGCATGGCGTTCAGGACCGCCTCGCGCCCGTAGAGCACGCCGATACCCGTCGGCCCGTACACCTTGTGACCGGTGAACACGTAGAAGTCCGGATCGAGCGCCTGGACGTCGACGGCCATGTGGTACACCGCCTGCGATCCATCGATCAGCACAGCTGCACCAACGCTGCGCGCCAGTGCCACCATCTGCTCGACAGGATTGATGGTGCCCAGGGCATTCGACAGGTGACTGACCGCCACCATCTTCGTCCGCGGCGATACCAGCCGCGCGAACTCGTCCATCACCACATCGCCGGCATCATCGATCGGCGCCACCTTCAGCACCGCACCGGTGCGTGCGCAGGCCTGCTGCCACGGCACGATGTTCGAGTGATGCTCAAGCGCGGTGATGAGCACTTCATCGTCGGCCTTCAGCTGCGAGTCGCCCCAGGCCCTCGCCACAAGGTTGATGCTCTCCGTGGCATTTCTGGTGAAGATGATCTCCCGCTCAGACCGCGCGTTCAGAAAGCGCTGCACGGTCTTCCGCGCGCCCTCAAACGCCGCCGTGGCTTTTTCACTCAGGGCGTGGACGCCTCGATGGACGTTGGCGTTATCGCGTTCGTAGTAGTGCCGGAGGGCGTCAATCACCACCTGCGGCTTCTGCGTCGTTGCCGCGTTGTCGAGGTACACCAGGGGCTTGCCGTACACCTGCTGGTGCAGGGCCGGGAACAACGCACGGATGGCCGCGACGTCGAGCGTCGCTGGCACAGCCGGGGTGTCGGACGCCGTCGGTGTCATTCGGGCAAGTGGAGTTTCTGCACCAGCGCCACTTCGAGCTCTTCACGAATGGCGTCGTGTCGGATGCCGTTGAGCACGTCGCTGGCAAACGCGTGAATCAGGATGTTGCGCGCATCGGCAAGCGCGATACCGCGGGCTCGCAGGTAAAACAACTGGGTATCATCCAACTGTCCCACCGTTGCGCCATGCGTACACTTCACGTCGTCGGCAAAAATCTCGAGCTGCGGCTTGGTGTTGATCGTCGCATCGCCCGACAGCAGCAGCGCCTTGTTGGTCTGCTTGGCATCGGTCTTCTGGGCGTCGGGCCGCACGATGATCTTGCCGTTGAAGACGCCCTTCGCCTTGCCCGTCAGGATGCCTTTGTACACTTCGTGGCTCGGACAATGCGGCTGTGCGTGGTCGATGGTCGTGTGGGTGTCGACCAGCGTGTCGCCGTCGGCGACATACAGCCCGTTCAGCGTGCACTCCGCGCCTTCGCCGGCGAGGGTGGCGGTGATGTCGTTTCTGGCAACCCGGCCGCCGAACGTGACCGCCCGCGACGCAAACGTGCTCGCACGGTGCTGATGCACGAACATGCTGGCCATGTGGAACGTCGAGGACGCCTCCTGCTGCACCTTGACGTGGTCCACCACGGCGCCCGGGCCCACCAGGAACTCGGTCACCGCGGTCGTCAGGACCGGCTGGCCGTCGCGCCCCTGGTAGCGCTCGACAATCGACACCTGCGCCTGTTCACCCACCACCACAAAGATCCGGGGCGCGATCATGACCGGGGCGTCGCCGGGTTCCGCCACGCACACCAGGTGGATGGGGTCGGTGACAACCGTCTTCGGTGCAATGTGGATGAAGAAGCCGTCTTCGAAGAATGCGGTGTTCAGCAGGACGAAGGGATGGTCACTCTTGAGACTCGGCCCTTCGAGCGCGGGCTGCGTGGCCCACGCCTCCCGCAGCGTCGAGATCGTGACGCCATCCGGCAGGTCCCTGTTGATGACCGAGATCTGTGCCGCGGCCCCCTGCCACTCGATCTGGGCGATCGGAGCGACATTGGTGAACTTCCACTCCTCGTCGCGGGTGGTCGGGAAGCCCTGTTCGAGGAACCGGCCGAACGCCGCCGCGCGGGCTGTGCGCAGCCATTCAGGTCCGAACCCCGACGAGGTGCGGAATGCCTCGAAGGCGTCGACAAACGTGCCGTGCCGTTCTGCCACCTGGGACATGGTTACGCCTGCGCCCCCACAGCATCGTCGATCCAGCCGTAGCCCCTGGCCTCAAGCTCGAGCGCGAGGTCCTTGCCGCCAGAGCGCACGATCTTCCCGCCGCTCAACACATGCACGAAGTCCGGCACGATGTAGTCGAGCAGCCGCTGGTAGTGCGTCACGACGATGATGGCGCGATCGGGGCTTCGCAGGGCATTGACGCCATTCGCCACGATGCGAAGAGCATCGATGTCGAGACCGGAGTCCGTTTCGTCGAGAATCGCCAGTTTTGGTTCGAGCACCGCCATCTGGAAGATTTCGTTGCGCTTCTTTTCGCCGCCCGAGAAGCCTTCGTTCACGGCGCGGTTGAGCATCGACTGATCCATTTCGAGAAGCCGGGCCTTCTCCTTGATCAGCTGGATGAACTCGATCGCGTCGAGCTCCTCCTGCCCCTTGTACTTCCGCACGGCGTTGACGGCCGCCTTCAGGAAGTACTGGTTGTTCACGCCGGGGATCTCCACCGGGTACTGGAACGCCATGAACACGCCTTCACACGCGCGTTCCTCAGGATCCATGTCGAGCAGGTCCTTGCCGTCATAGGTCACCGACCCACCGGTGGCCTCGTAGCCTGGGTGCCCCGACAGGATGCGGGCGAGCGTGCTCTTGCCCGACCCATTGGGGCCCATGATGGCGTGGACTTCGCCGGGGTTGACCGAGAGAGTGAGCCCTTTGAGGATGTCCTTGTCCTCGGCCTTGACGCGCAGATCCGTGATTTCCAGCAACATACCTAACCCACACTACCTTCGAGACTGATTGAGAGAAGTTTCTGGGCTTCCACGGCGAACTCCATCGGGAGCTCGCGGAACACTTCCTTGCAGAAGCCGCTGACGATCATGTTCACGGCATCCTCGGTGGGGATGCCGCGCTGACGGCAGTAGAAGATCTGGTCTTCACCGATCTTCGACGTCGAGGCTTCGTGCTCGACCATGGCCGTCGTGTTCTTGATTTCGAGATACGGGAACGTGTGCGCGCCGCACTTGTCGCCGATGAGCAGCGAGTCACACTGCGAGTAGTTGCGCGCGTCGTGGGCGTTTTTGCCGATCTTCACGGCGCCACGATACGTGTTCTGCCCGAACCCGGCGGAGATGCCCTTCGACACGATCGTGCTCCGGGTGTTTTTCCCGAGGTGGATCATCTTGGTGCCGGTGTCAGCCTGCTGGCGGTTGTTGGTCGTCGCCACCGAGTAGAACTCGCCCACCGAATTGTCGCCCTGCAGGATGCAGCTCGGATACTTCCAGGTAATCGCCGAGCCGGTTTCGACCTGCGTCCACGTGATCTTCGCGTCGCGCATCGCCTTGCCGCGTTTGGTCACGAAGTTGTAGATGCCGCCCTTGCCGTCCTTGTCACCCGGGTACCAGTTCTGAATCGTCGAGTACTTGATGACTGCGCGATCGAGCGCCACCAGTTCCACCACCGCGGCGTGGAGCTGATGGTCGTCACGCATCGGCGCGGTGCAGCCTTCGAGGTAACTCACATGCGAGCCCTCGTCGGCGACGATCAGCGTGCGCTCAAACTGCCCCGTGTTCTTGGCATTGATGCGGAAGTAGGTCGACAGCTCCATCGGGCATTTCACGCCCTTGGGGATATAGACAAACGACCCGTCGCTGAACACCGCCGAGTTGAGCGTCGCGTAGAAGTTGTCCGTGTACGGCACGACCGACCCGAGGTACTGCTTCACCAGCTCCGGGTAGTCCTTCACCGCTTCGGAGAACGAACAGAAGATGACGCCCATCTCCGCAAGCTTCTTCCGGAACGTCGTGCCCACCGACACACTGTCGAACACCGCGTCAACGGCCACGTTCGCCAGGAGCTTCTGTTCCTCGAGCGGAATCCCCAGCTTCTCGAATGTCCGGCGGACCTCCGGGTCCACCTCATCCATGCTCGCCAGCTGCGGCTTCGCCTTGGGGGCCGAGTAGTAGCTCAGGGCCTGGTAGTCGATCGGCGCAATCGTCAGGTTGTGCCACGTCGGCTCCACCATCTGCTGCCACGCACGGAACGACTTCAGCCGGAACTCAAGCAGCCACTCGGGTTCCTCCTTCTTCGCCGACAACGCGCGCACGATGTCTTCGTTCAGCCCGGGCGGGAACGTGTCGGTTTCGACGATGGTCTCGAAGCCGTATTTGTACTCGCGGGTCGCGAGTTGTTCGATGGTCTCTTCTTGGGTGGCCATAAATCTCTACACCGAAAAACTTGTCCCGCACCCACACGTCTGCTTGGCGTGCGGATTCTGGAAGATGAAGCCTCGGCTGACGAGGCTGGTGTCGTAGTCGAGCGTCGTGCCGTCGAGCAGGCGATGGCTGCGCGGATCCACCCACACCTTCACGCCATCCGGGCCTTCAAACACGAGGTCCTGCTCCTTCGGGGCGGCTTCCCACTCGAATACATACTCAAATCCGGAGCAACCGCCGGCTTTGATGCCGACGCGCAGGCCGCTCGCGTCTTCGCGCTTCGCAAGCAGCTTCTGGATCTGGCTGGCGGCAGTGGTGGTGACCGCGATCATGATCCCTTCACCATCTGCATCGGAATGACACCGGCTGGGTGGGGCGCGGGCGCCACCGGCATCTCCATCGCCATCTCGGCGACAGACGTGGCAGCCAGCGTGGCGACGATCCGGTCCTTGATGCGCCAGAGGGGATCACGGATGTTGCACTTGGCGTACTGGTCGCAGCTGTGGTCCGTGTCCGAACACGCGGTGACCATCAGTGGGCCATCCACCGCCTGAATCACGTCGGCCACCGACATGGCCGTCGCGGGCTTGGCGAGCGCATAGCCGCCGCGAATGCCCTGCTGCGACTCCAGGAGTTTGCCGCGCACCAGCTTCTGCAGCACCTTCGCGAGCAGTTCAGCGGGAATGTCGTAGGTTTCGGCCAGTTCACGCGCAGACACGGCACCGCGATCAGCGTTCGCGGCCAGGTGGCGCATGGCCAACAGGGCGTAGTCGGTCTTTTTGGAAAGGCGCAACATCACAAGCCTCGCGGTTGTCGGTGGGACGGGCTGAGCGGGCTGCCCAGGACGGGACAAACGATATCCGACCGAACGAGTCCATCTTACCGGTACAGCGCTGAAGTGGCAACCGGGTGACCAGTGCTAAGTGGTTGATGAGACGTGTCTTATTAATCGGTGCTGAGTGCTGGGTGCTCGGGTGCTCAGTGCTGTGCCCTGGTGCCTGGTGCTGGGTGCTGGGTGCTCGGTGCTACCGCTTTAGTGCGCCGCGGAGCTTGTCGGCCAACGATCCACTAAAGGACCCGGACTGCGCCTCAGTCGCGCGCTCGGTGTACTCCCGCACGACCGCAGCCTCGGCGGCAGCGTCGATCGCCTTGTGGCTCACCCGAATGCGGCGACCCTGCGGATCCGCCTCAAGCACGATGACGTCGACGTCGCTGCCGGCAGGGAACGCCTTCTTGATGTCAGCTCCCTTCTCAACGCCCGTCTCGCTCAGCGGCATCAGGCCCGTGCGGCCTGGCGCAAGGTACACAAACACGCCGAAGGTCTCGTGTCGTTCAACTTTGCCGGTGACTCGCGCGCCGGGCGCGATCCCCGTCCGCACCTCGCTGCCCTTGGCTGACCCGGCCTCGACCAACGCGACGCCAATACGCTTCTTGTCGGGATCGATGCTGAGCACTTCAAAGGCCCCGGCCATGCCGACCGAGATCGACTTCGACCACCCACCGGCGCGGCCTGTCGGCGCAAACGTGGACATATGCGCCAGAGCTTCCACACCCGCCTCCAGCTCGACAAACGCTCCGAAATCGGCAATGCGTGTCACCCTCCCCTGGCATACCTGCCCGATCGCATAACTCTCCGCAATCGCCGCCCACGGATCCGCGCTCAGCTGCTTCAGCCCCAGCGCAATCTGCCGCGTCACATCGTCGACCCGCAGCACCTTGACGGTGACTTCGTCGCCGGGCTTCACGACATCTTCGGCCTTGGACACCCGTGCCCACGCCATCTCGGAAACATGCAGGAGGCCCTGGACGCCGGCGCCCAGATCCACAAACGCGCCGAAGTCGCGCACCGACACCACGCGACCAGTGATCACGGAGCCGACAACGATGGACTTGCGCACTTCGACGGACTTCGTCTTCTGTTCTTCTTCGAGCAATGCGCGCCGGGAGACGACGAACTTCTCGCCACCGTCGCGATATTCGATGATGCGGAAGGAGTAGACGCGACCTTCGTGCACCGATGCGTCTTCGGTGCGAACGGTATCGATCTGTGACATCGGACAGAAAGCGCGCTGTCGGGCGATGCGCACCTCCAGGCCACCCTTGGTCGCCTTCTCGACCTTGCCTTCGACAGGCAACCCGGCCCGGAAGGCGTCCTCAAGCTGGCCGGCGTTGGCCGCCCCCAGCGCAAGCCGCCGCGAGAGCACGAGTCCGCCCCCGGTGGACACGACCACGGCCTGAATGCGGTCGCCGACGTTCACCTCAACGTCGCCGTCTTCGTCCTGGAGTTCGACAAGGTCGATGGTGGCTTCGCCCTTGCCACCCACGTTCACGAAGGCCACCTCGGGCCCGATGGCCACGATGGTGCCTTCAATGGTCTGGCCACGTTCAAACCGCTTGGTCTGGATGGAAGCTTCGAAGAGTGCCGCGAAATCGTCGTCGTTGGAAGTCACACCCTAAGGATACCCCGCGCGCTTCCAGGCCTGGATGCCGCCGACGAGATTCACCGCGTCGTAGCCTTTGGCGCGGAGCGCGGCCGTCACGCGGGCACTGCGCCCCCCGGACTGACACTGCACGACCACCGTACGGTCCGTCGGCAATGCGGCGAGCTGCGACATCACCTCACCCATCGGGATCAACGTCGCGCCGGGGATATTCGCCGACGCGTGCTCAAACGGCTCGCGCACGTCGATCAGCATGTGGGGATGGCCGCTCTCGCGCCACTGGTGCAACTCGTCAACAGTCATTTCATCTTTCATCGGGGCATCTTTCGTCGGGACATCTTTCGTCGGATCATCTTTCATCGGATCATCCGTCTGGCAGACCTGATCGTAGGCGACCAGCGCGGTAATCGTTGGCGCGTCGCCGCACACCGGGCAATCCGGATCCCGCGCCAGCGTGATGTCGCGGAATTTCATCCGCAACGCGTCGTACAGCAACAAACGGCCGACCAGGGGTTCACCGATGCCCGTGATCACCTTGATGGCTTCGGTGGCCTGAATCGTGCCGATAATTCCCGGCAATACGCCGAGCACGCCGGCTTCGGCGCAGCTCGGGATCAATCCCGCGGGCGGCGGCTCCGCATGCAGGCAGCGGTAGCAGGGCCCGGCGGCGGTGGCAAACACCGACGCCTGCCCTTCAAATCTGAAGATGCTGCCGTACACGTTCGGCGTGCCGGTCATCACACACGCGTCGTTCACCAGATACCGCGTCGGAAAATTGTCGGTGCCGTCAATGACGACGTCGTAGGCGTCCACCAGGCGGCGCGCGTTCGCCGCGTCAAAGGCCGCATTGTGCAGCTCGAGGCGTACCAGCGGATTGATCGCCGCGATGCGATCGGCGGCTGACTGCAGCTTTGGCCGGCCGACATCCGGCGTGCCGTGGATGATCTGTCGGTGCAGATTGGTCTCGTCCACCTCGTCGTAATCAACGAGTCCCAATGTGCCGATACCGGCGGCCGCGAGGTACAGCGCGGCCGGTGAGCCAAGGCCGCCCACACCGACCAGCAGGACCCGCGCCTCCGCCAGCTTGCGCTGCCCGTCGGCTCCGAATTCAGGGAGCAGCACTTGCCGGGCGTAGCGGAGCGGCGGGGACATGCAGCGATGTTACCCCGTCCGTGGTCCGCTGGTCCGCAGTCCGCTGGTCAGCTGCGAACACCTGCTTTGCGCAGGAACGTCATCATCGGGCACCAGTTCGTGAACGCGGACTGGAACAGGTTCGCACCCACAAACAACGTGAGCCAATAGAACCGGCTGTCCACGTACATCCCGGCCAGCACGCTGGCCATCACTACCACACCGGCAATCATTCGCAACATCGCTTCAAGTTTCATCAGGCACCTCCTACGTACGTTCGGGCACAAACAACACAGGGCCGCGGCCAGAACGAATCAACGGCTCACCCACCTTCGTGCGCCAGGCCCGGTCGTGTACCCACGGCTCGGCGACGACGACCATCGAGGCGTCGTTGAACATGGCCTCCGGGTCCGCGGCGTCCCCGCGGCGATCGTGGACTTCGGCATTAACGGCCTCGCCAATCCGCATCGCCAGTGCGAGCGCGTTCTGCCCGGTCAGACCGGGCGCCGCAAACACCGCCAGACTCGTCAGCGGACGCCGCGCGTCATCGCGCGCATGCGCAATCAGCACCGGCGTCGTCAGATCCCGCAGAATGCGCTCGGCCACCGAACCCAGCCACCACAATCTCGGACCGGACCGGCCGTGGGTGCCCATGACGACAAGATCCGCATCGAACGCTGCCTCGGTGATGGCGTCAATCGGCGATCGCATCGCGATCTCTGCGAGGAAGCGCGCCTCGGTGTGTTTGTGGCCAAACGCCGCCAGATACTTCCGCGCCTGCTCCTGACGCTGGCGCCGTTCAGCCGCCAGCGCGTCCACCTGATCGCGCGTGAAGTACGCCGGCGCCTCCACCGCTTCCGCATGCAGCAACGTCAGCGACGCACCGCAGCCATCGGCGAGCCGGCCGGCCAACGCGATGGCTGCCACCGAGGCGTCGCCAAAATCCACGGGAACCAGAATTCGTTGAATCGTCATGACATCACCCAACCTCACCCAACCTTACCCAACCTCACAAGGGCTAAGGCCCTTGTGCTCCGGAATTGGCCGCCTCAAATTCAGGCGGCCCTACGTACCCAGGCGGCCCTACGTACGCGCCGACATGTAATAGACAACCGGCACAGTCATTCGAGAGAGGAACAGCGAGGCCACTTCGCCGGCCATCAGCGAGATGGCGAGTCCCTGGAAAATCGGGTCGGCCAGGATGACGGCGGCTCCCACCACGACCGCGGCCGCCGTGAGGGCCATCGGACGGAAGCGCACGGCGCCGGCATCGATCACGGCCTCCGCGAGCGACATGCCGTCCTTGAGCCGCAACTCGATGAAGTCCACAAGAATGATCGAGTTCCGCACGACAATGCCCGCGCCCGCGATGAAGCCGATCATCGACGTGGCCGTGAAGAACGCACCTCCGAGCGCGTGCGCAGGCAGAATGCCGACGAGTGAGAACGGAATCGCCATCATGATCGTCAGCGGCGTCTTGAACGACTGGAACCAGCCGACAACGAGGATGTAGATGAGGACGAGTACGGCGGCGAACGCGATGCCGAGGTCGCGGAAGACCTCGATCGTGATGTGCCACTCGCCATCCCACTTCATCGCATACTGCGCGCTGTTCTCCGGCTGCACCGCATTGAACACCTCGACCGGTGCACCAGACGGGGTCGTCACGCCCGCGAGCGCTTTGTTCATCTGCAGAATCGCGTAGACCGGACTTTCAACGACGCCCGCGACGTCCGCGGTCACGTAGGTCACCGGCAGCAGGTTCTTGTGGTAGATGCTCTGCGCTTCGAGACCCGGCGCGGACTGTGTGAGTTCACCAACCGACACCGGCACCCGCCCCTGCAGGCGGATGGACGACAGGTTGTCGAGCGACCCGCGTTGTGACTGCGGCAGTCGCATCATGACCGGCACGGCTTCACGAGCGCGTGGATCGTGCAGCAGTCCGGCGGGAGCGCCAGCCCCTGCCATACGCACCACCGACGCCACTTCGGCTGCCGGCAGCCCACTGGCGGCCGCCTTGTCGGCATCCACGGTCAGCTGTACCTTGGGCCGATCCGACTCCACATACCAATCCACGTCGACCACACCGGGTGTCTGCTCGAACACGGTCCGCACGTCCCGCGCCAATGCCTGTCGCAGATCGGCGTCTGGCCCGTACACTTCCGCCACCAGCGTCTGGAGCACCGGCGGCCCTGGCGGGACTTCCACGACCTGAATCTCGGCGCCCATCGATTGCGCCACCGGCAGCAACTGCTCGCGCAGCCGCGTGGCAATCGCATGGCTCTGTTCGGATCGGTCTTCCTTCGGCATCAGCTGCAGCTGGACATCAGCCAGGTTCGGCGACTGACGCAGGAAGTAGTGCCGCACCAGACCGTTGAACGTGTACGGCGACGCGGTGCCGACATAACTCTGGGCCCCGATGACCGCCGAATCCCGAAGACTGGCCTCCGCGAGGGATTCCGCGACGCGCGCGGTGGCTTCGAGCGGCGTCGCATCGGGCATCCGGATCACAACCTGCAGTTCGCTCTTGTTGTCGAACGGCAGCATCTTCACCTTGACCCAGCCGAGGGGAATGAAGGCCACCGACACCAGCAGCAACACGGCGACGCTCGCGAGAAACGCCCACCGGACCTTCGCGTCTTCAATGAGACGCCGCATCACTTTCCGGTACAACACCGTGAGGCGATCTTCCTGCTCATCGTGATGTTCGGCACCGCTGCCAAGGAGGCGCACGGCGGCCCAGGGCGTGACGATGAAAGCCACGACAAGAGAGAACATCATCGCCGCGGTGGCGCCGATGGGGATGGGCCGCATGTACGGCCCCATCAGCCCTCCGACAAACGCCATCGGCAGAATGGCGCCGACCACGGTCAAGGTGGCGAGAATGGTCGGATTCCCAACCTCATCCACGGCGCGAATGACGACGTGATCGAAGGCGTCTTTGACGCGTGCCAGTCGCAGGTGGCGCACGATGTTCTCCACCACCACAATGGCGTCGTCGACCAGGATACCGATCGAGAAGATCAACGCGAAGAGCGTGATGCGATTCAGCGTGTAGCCGTAGAGGTAGAACACAAAGAGTGTGAGCGCGAGCGTCATCGGAATCGCCGTCAGCACGACCAGTGACTCCTTGCGGCCCAGTGCGAACCACATCAGCAACGAGACCGAGATCACGGCCAGCAACATGTGAAACAGCAATTCGTTTGACTTGTGCGCCGCGGTCTCGCCGTAGTCGCGCGTCACCGTGACGTTCAGGTCCGACGGCAGGAGGTACCCGCGCAGCGAGTCCACCTTGTGCTGAAGACGTGTCGTCAAATCAATCGCGTTGGTGCCCTTGCGCTTGGCGATGGCCAGCGTCACCGCCGGGTGGGACGAGGTCGCGCTGGCGTGAAAGGCGACGAAGTCCGAGGGTTCGGCGCCGCCATCAATGACCGTCGCCACGTCGCCCAGCCGGACGGGCACACCTGACGCGTCGCCAACCACAAGCGCGCGCAACGCCTCGACGGTGCCGGGCCAGCTGCCCGCTTCGACCATCGTGGTCTCGTTGCCGGCCACCACGGACGCGCCAGACATGCGGACGTTGGAGCGTGCCAGGGCCGCCTGCACGCGCAACGGATCAAGCCCACGGGCTTCGAGCGCCGGCGGATCGAGCTCGATGGTCACCTGACGGGGCTGGCCGCCGATCACGGTGATCTCGGATGTGTCCGGCACTTCCTTCAAGGTGTCGCGCAACTGCGCACCGATGAGCCGCAGCTGCGCGGCGTCGTATCCGGGTCCCCACAACGTGAAGGCCATCACAGGCACGTCATCAATCGAGCGTGCCTGCACCAGCGGCGTTGATGCGCCCGCGGGCAGCACGCCGGCCGACGCGTCGAGCTTCTGGTTCAGCCGCACGAGCGCGCGTTCTTCGTCCTCACCAACAAGGAATCGGGCGATCAACATCGCGCGGCCGGGGCTCGACGTGGAATACAGGTATTCCAGACCAGGCACCTCCCACAGCCGCTGTTCCAGCGGGCGTGTGATGCGCTGCTCGACTTCGGCGGGGGACGCGCCAGGCAGATCGATGAAGACATCGATCATCGGCACGATGATCTGCGGCTCCTCTTCGCGCGGCAGGGCCACCACGGCCCATGCGCCGAGGAGAATGGACGAGATGATCAGCAGCGGCGTGAGCTTCGACCGGACGAAGGCTGCGGCCAGTTGCCCGGCCATGCCCATGGGATGGCTCATGACCGCACCTTCTGACCGTCAGCCAGTGTCGCCGGCGGATTCACCACGACACGGTCACCAGCGGACAACCCAGAGAGCACTTCAACGCGACCGCCACTCGCGTCGCCGGTCGCAATGATGCGCAGACGGGCGTGCATGTCAGCGCCCACGAGATACACAAACGACAGCTGGCCACGGGTGACGATGGCCGATTCGGGCACGGTCAGACGTTCGGTGGACGCGCCGGCGAAGCGGGCGCGGCCGAAGTAGCCCGATTGCCACGCCTGCGCTGACGCTCCGGGCTCCAGCGTGACGATGAAGCTGTGGGAGGCGGGATCCACGCGCGCGATTTTTGTGATGCGCGCGGGCGTCCAGTCCGATGTGCCGCCGGTCTCCACCCGAAGGTCGGCGGTCTGTCCGAGTGAGAGTCCGGCCGCACGTGTGGCGTCAAGGCGCACGTCCATCTGCAGGCCGGACTGTGCGCCGGTCGCCTCGATGGTGACGAGCGGCTGACCGGGTCCCAAGGTCGTGCCCGGATCCACATGGCGAGTGACCACGCGCCCGTCGAACGGGGCGGTCAGTGTGGCCCAGCTGCGAGTGATGGTGGCGACCTGTGCACCGGCGGTCGCCGCATCGATCGACCGCTTGCCCGATTCCACGTGTGCGGTCACCGCCGCAAGGCGCGCTTCAGCCTGTCGCAGCGCGGAGAGGGCTTCATCCAGCTCCTGCGCGGTCGCCGATCGATCCTGATGCAGCCGTGCGATGCGTGTATGTGATGTCCGTGCGAGCGCGAGGCCAGCCTCCGCTGCTGCCTGCTCCGACTCGGCCGCGCGCACCGATGCCCGTGCGGCTTCGAGCGACGCCGAGGCACCGGCGGCACTGGCGGTCATCTGCTCGGCATCAAGCTCCACGAGCACCTGCCCCCGGCGCACCACGGCGCCCGGCTGTACGGTGACGCGCAGCACCGGCGCCAGCACGCGGCTCGAGATGATCGCCGTCTGGCGGGCGACCAGCGTGCCACCGGACTCAAACGAGTCTGCGAACGGAGTCAGCGCCGCCGTGTCGGTTGTCACGGCCACCGGCGTCGTGTCATCGGCCTCGGGCGTCCGGGCGGTATCACCGCCACACGCCGCCGCGCTCACCGCCACCAACAGACCCAGCCCCCACACCTTCGTCGTCGTCATCATCGTCTCCCCACAGCGCGCCGCAGTTCCGCCTGCGCGTTCATCACATCCACGTGCGCGGCGGTGTGCCGCGCCTCGGCGTCGAGCAGCGCGCTGGACGCAGTCACTACATCAGTCATCGAGGCCAGGCCTGCGTCGTATCGATTGCGCACGACGCGGGCGCGTTCGGCGGCCTGCGCGACGGACTCGGCGCCGACGGAGACACGCGCCAGCGCGGCTTCGAGTTGACGCACGGCCGTCAGTACTTCCACCTGGATGGCGGCGCGAAGGTCCGCGCGCATCAGTTCTGCCGCTGACCGTGCGTGCGAGGCCGCCTGTACGCGGGCGCGGTCGGCGCCTGAGAGTGAGAGCGACCATCGAACTTCTCCACCCACGACCCAGGACCGCGCACGGTCGCCGGCAGTGATCCCGTTCCACTCAACGCCGGCCTGTGCGGCGACCTGTGGCCACCAGACGGACGAGGCCTGGCGCGCGGCCGCGGCGGCGATGAGGATGTCCGCGGCGGCGCGACGCAGATCGGGGCGCGAACCCCAGGCTTCCGTAAACAACGCCTCAAGATCCGGCGTGGCGTGGGAACTCGGCGGTGGGAGAACAACGACAGCAATCGGCGACTCGACCGGCGCGCCCATGAGGCGGTTGAGCGTGGCGGCCGCGGCGGCGACGTTGGCGTTCAGCAGAATCCGTCGCTGCCGGAGCTCCGAGAGGTGGACGGCAATCGCGAGCACATCCGCGTCGGTGACCGTGCCGGCGTCGCGGCGGCGTTCCGCCCGCACCAGGTCTTCGGTCGCTGCGGCGATGGCGGCATCAAGAGCCCGGGCCGACGCCTGAAGGGTGACGAGTTGTCCGAACGTGCTGGTGACTGCAAGCGTGATGGCAGTGGCCGCTTCGTCGACCGAGGCCGTCGCGGCGTCGCGACGGGCGCGGGATTCAGCCATTGCGGCAGAGGTGCGGCCACCGTCAAAGAGGATCTGCTGGACGCCGACGCGCGTGGTGAAGAGGTTCGTGGCGCCCGGGCTGTTCAGTCGCGCCACCGCAAAGTCCTGGGCGGTGAACTGGCGCGCGGAGAGCAGCGCGCCAAAGGCAAAGACCGGCTGGTCGCTGCGGGTCGCGCTCTCGCTAAGTGTCACCCGGGGAAACCACTGCCCACGAGCGGCAGTCACGCCGGCCGAGGCGCCATCAGCCTGGGCTCGCGCCGCGGCCAGCGTGGGGTTATTCGCCAGTGCCTTCGCCAGCGCTTCGTCCAGCGTCAGGGATGTCTGCGCGGAAGCCGCCGAGGCGATCAACAGAAGAAGTGGGGCCAAACGGCCGATGTGTCGTGCCATCACCCCCCAGAGATGCGGGGTTCGGAAAAAGGTGACAATTTGTCTGTGACCGTCGCCAAACCGGGAAATCCGCATCTCTCAGACGCGACGGACGCGACCAGCGCGCCCGATCCGTACGCGCCGCTTGTGCTGGCCGCCGCGTTGGGCGACGAGTCGGCCATGGAGCAGCTGTTGATGCGGGCTCAGCAGGTGGCGTTCCGGTTTTCGCTGCTTGTGTGTGGGCATGCTGAAGATGCCGAGGATGTGATGCAGGACGCGTTGATCAGGACGTACAAACACGTCGACAGCATCAAGGACCCGTCGGCGTTCCGCACCTGGCTGTTCCGGACGGTACGGAATGCCTGTTTGATGAAGCGCCGTAAACGAGTCGACGAACCGGCGCGCGTGGAATCGCTGGATCAGCCGCATGTGGATCACGCTGACGGGCGTCGGGTGGGCACCCATGACGTGGCGACGCACTCGAAGGGGCCCGATGACCTCGCGCTGAATGCGTGGCTCGGCCGCGAGCTGCGGACGGCGCTAGCAAAGCTGCCGCCGGCGTACCGGATGATCGTCCTGTTGCGGGAAATGGAAGGCCTGTCCACCCGGGAAGTGGCGGAGGTCACACGGATGACTGAAGACAACGTCAAGACCCGGCTGCACCGGGCGCGCGTAATGCTGCGTGAATCGCTGGAGGCCACACGATGACAACGCCACCTGTGAGCTGTGACGGCCTGCTCGCCAAGATTTCCGCTTACCTCGACGGCGACCTGAACGCCGCGACGTGCGAACAGATCGAACAGCATGCGCAAACGTGTCCGGATTGCGCGCGCGTCATTGCCGACTTCCGCGCAACGACGGGCATCTGCCGGCAGGCGGCCGACGCGCCGCTACCCGACGCGGTGCGCGCCAAGGCACAGGCGCGGGTGCGGGAACTGCTGGTCCGCGGTCCGCTGGTCCGCTAGTCCGCAGTCCGCAGTCCGCGGTCCGCCGTTCAAAACAAGCGCCAGAGTGAGGTCTGGGGCTTTGAGGATTTGAACTGGGCGTACCAGGCGCAGGTGGGATACAAGGCGCCGACGACGAGGGCCCAGACGAGGTACAACACAGGGAATGACGTCCCGGTCGGGAACGCCCAACTGAGCGCACCAAACGCCCAGAGATGTGCCAGGTAGAAAAAGAACGGCGCGCGGCCGAAGACTTCCAGCGGCGCGAGCCAGCGCGCCGGCCACTTCGCCAGAGCGGCGAGCAGGAGCAGGTTCAGGCCGAGCATCAGGAACAGGAACGCTGTGCTGGGTGGATACTTGGTCACGGTGAGCCAGCCGACAAGGCCATCAGCAGGCGGGTGGGGATCGGTACCCATAAATCGAGCAAACACGAACATTCCGATCAGCCAGAGCCCGCGTGTAAAGAGACCTCCGGTCATCGACACGTCGTTCGCCCGAATCATGCGCGCGATTGTGAGTCCCATCACCATGGGAAACAGCCACGGCACCCACGGATAGAGATTCTGCAGAAGCCCGGTGCTCCCCGGTAGAAACAACAACTGCTTCCACGCGGGTTGGGGCTCGAGAATCGCTGCCGGAAGCGGCGTCATCACAGCGCCCACGAGTAACGCCGACACCCCTGCCACGACGAGCACCCACCAAGGCGCCCGCCACAACACGCTGCCCACGATCATCGCCACGCCGAGCGCGCTCAGCACCGCAAAGGCGAGCATGGTCTCGCCGCCAGGTCCGGGCACAGTTCCCATCGTTGACTCGACAACAGGATCAGCCGACAGAATCCCGAGGAGCCACGCCGGGTTCTCCAGGAAGTGCTGCACGAGCAGCAGGACGGCCCCCCGGGTGGCCACAAAGCGCGTAATGCGCCCGTCCGTCCATCCGGCGAGACGACGGCTCTCGGCGAAGTACACGATGCCGATGCCCATCAGCATGAAACACCCCGGCGCACAGAGGTGGGTCAGCCACCGCGTGAGGAAGGACGCGAGGTCGGGATAATACGGGGGCGGCGTGGCCCACGTCTCCAGCGGATGGACGCGCGCGATGAAATAGCTCGCGTGGTCGATGGCCATCAGGACGATAATCAGTCCTCGAAGGCGATCGTAGGCGGCCACACGGGCCGTGACCTCGTTTGTCACGACGGGAGCTTATAGCTACTGACGATGGAGAGCGTGCTGTTTCTGGTGTTCGGGGTCGCGTTGGGTGCGACGGCGGCGGGGGTCTGGTTCCTCAGCCGTCGGCAGCGCATGGTCGCAGACCTGGCCCGCGTCACGGCCGAACTGGCCGCCGAACGGCGTGCAGCCGTCGATCTGCAGCGGACCCTCGACGAAAGCCAGGCTCGCCTCCGCGAGTCGTTCGCGGCCTTGTCACAAGATGCGCTGCGTGACAACCGGCAGGAGTTTGTGCAGCGCGCGGAAGCGCTGCTCAAGCCGATGCGTGACACCCTCGACAAGGTCCAGACCCAGGTGGCCTCAGCCGACCGCGATCGCGAAGGGTCGTTCCGGGCGGTCACGTCGCAGTTGAGTGGATTGGCACAGACGCAGGAGCAACTCCGCAAGACCACCGAGGGCCTCTCACAGGCCCTCCGCTCTCCCAACGCCCGCGGACGCTGGGGCGAAGTCCAGCTCCGGCGCATCGTCGAAATGGCCGGCATGCTGGAACACTGCGACTTCGAAGAGCAGGCACAGGCGACGAGCGACGATGGTGCGAGACAGACGCCGGACATGATCGTGCGCCTGCCAGGAGGTGCGACGATCGTCATTGATTCGAAGGTGCCGATCGATGCGTATCTTCGCGCGGCGAATGCGCACGACGAGGCCGATCGGGATGTGCAATTGACTGCACATGCGCGACAGGTCAGGGATCACGTCAAGACGCTCGGCGGCAAGGCGTACTGGACACAGTTCCAACCGTCCCCTGAGTTCGTCGTGATGTTCCTGCCGCTGGAGCCGCTGCTGGCGTCGGCGTTTGAACGTGATGAAACGTTGCTCGAACTGGCGTCATCCATGCGCGTGGTGCCGGCAACGCCGATGACGCTGATGGCGATTCTGCGCGCAGTGGCGTACGGGTGGAAGCAGCAGCAGCTCGCCGTCAACGCAGAGGAGATCCAGCAGCTGGGTCGCGACCTCTACGACCGGTTGTCAACGATGGTGGATCACCTGAGCTCTGTCGGCGCACACCTGAAGCAGGCGGCCAGCAGCTACGACAGGCTGGTGGGCTCGCTTGAACAGAAGGTGCTGCCGGGCGCGAGACGGTTCAAGGAGCTTGGCGTCAGCTCGAACAAGGAGCTCGAGGTCGCGGAGCCGCTGCACCTCACCGTCAGGCGGGTGCAGAAAGACGAGCTGACCGTGGTCGATCGCGAGGATGAGCGGCCGGTGAAGCCGAGCTAACGTATCTCGACGGTCAACATCACGCCTGCGCGGATCTCGATCTCCGACGGCGCTATCGGGGTGCCGACGATCGACTCATTCATCTGACCGCGCACCGCCATCGCCATCATCGGTTCGATCTTGTCGAACTGTTGAGGGCCGCCGACCTGATCGATTCTGGCAATGCGTCCCAGCGTCGCCCCTGCACCTGCGGCCATGGCTTTGACATTCTCCATCGCATCCACGACAGCCATACGGAGCGCGTCGCGTTCCAGCGCCGAGCGATCCGTGAGATCGAAGCGCAGATTGGCGATGGTCAGGTTCGAGGAAGCAGCCAGTGTGAGTCTGCCGACCGCGTCCAGCACGTCGGCAACCTTGGCGACATCGTCGATCCGAACCAGGACCTGATTCGACACGAGGAACCCGCGCATGCGCTGGCGGCCGTTGACGTATTCGTAGTCCGGAGTCAGCGAGTAGCCGACCGTCTTGATGGCGTTGGTGGAGAGTCCGGACGCCGTGAGCGCGGCCATCACGACCGTCATGGCCACGGCCGAAAGCTGACGAGCCTGAGGCGCCTTGGCGTCGCGTGTTTCGACCACCACGGTGGCCCACGCCTGATCAGGGGCCACCTTCACGGTGCTTTCTCCGCGGGCAACGATGACGGGAGGTGCCGCGGCGGGTTGAGCGGTGGACACGGCCGGCAGCAGCACGGCCAACGAGAGCAGGATCGGAAACATCTTCATACGAACCTCTACTACACTCTACGCCGGACCTTGCGAATGCGCGTTGCGTTGTTGCTCCTGGGATTCGGTCATGTCGGACGCCGGTTTGTGCACCTGCTGGAGGAGCAACGCGCGGTGCTGGACGCTGCCGGTGTCACGCCGGTGGTGGCCGGCATTGCCACCGGGCGGCACGGCAGCGCGTATCTGGACGCGGGCCTCGACGCTACACGACTCGCGCGAGAGGTGGCGGGCGGAGGCGCGATTGGGCCGACGCCGTCTGAACACACAGCCGATCAACTCATCGCACAACTCGTTGCCCTGGGCGCCGAGACCCACGTGGTCGTTGAGACGACGCCGCTGGTGATCGAGTCTGGCGAGCCGGCGATTTCGCGTGTGCGTCAGGCGTTACGCGCGGGCGCGCATGTGGTGAGCGCGAACAAGGGACCTGTTGCGCACGCATATGACGACTTGGCCGCCGAGGCCCGGCGGGCAGGTCGTGAGTTCCTGTTCGAAGGCGCCGTCATGGACGGCATCCCGGTGTTCAATCTGGTACGTGAGACGATGCCCGGCGTGACGGTCCTTGGATTCCGCGGTGTGGTGAACAGCACGACGAACCACATCCTGACGGCGATGGAGCACGGCGAGCCGTTTGCATCCGCGCTGGCGCGGATGCAAACGGCTGGTGTGGCCGAGGCGGACCCGTCGCTGGACGTGGACGGGTGGGACGCGGCAGCGAAGGTGGCCGCGATGGCGAACGTGTGGATGGGGGCGGGGATCACGCCGCAGGCGGTCGCGCGCACCGGCATCGGCCCTGCCGATGCCGAGTGGGCGCGTGAGGCGGTGGCCCGCGGCCACCGCCTCAAGCTTGTGGCGTCCGGTGAGCTCGGAGGCGATTTTCACGAAAATCGCCTCCGAGCTCATTTCACCGTCGGCCTCGAGGAACTCGAGGCCGACGACCCCCTGGCCCAACTCGACGGCCAGGCCAACGCCCTGGAACTGCAGACGGACCTGCTGGGACGGGTCGTCATCACGCAGCGCGATGGCGGTCTTGAAAAGACCGCCTTCGCGTTGTTCAGCGACCTGATGACAATCGTGAAATCAGCTCGGAGGCGATTTTCGTGAAAATCGCCTCCGAGCTGATTTCGCGCGGGCCCCTCGCGGGCCTTACGATTCTCGACCTCACGCGGGTGCTCTCGGGGCCGTACTGCACGATGCTCGCGGCGGACATGGGCGCGCGGGTCATCAAGATCGAACACCCGACACGCGGGGATGACACACGGGCGTGGGGACCGCCATTCCTCGAAGGCGAGAGCGCGTATTACCTCAGCATCAATCGCAACAAGGAAAGTGTCGCGCTCGATTACTCCACGCCGGACGGACGCGCGGTGCTCGACGCCCTCATCGCCAACGCCGACGTCATCGTCGAGAATTTCCGGCCGGGAACACTTGATGCGCGCGGACTCGGGTACGCAGCGCTCGCCGAGAAACATCCGCGCCTGATCTATGTGTCCATCTCCGGCTTCGGCCACACGGGGCCACGCCGCCAGGAGGCCGGATACGACGCGATGATCCAGGCCGAAGGCGGCCTGATGAGCATCACGGGGACGCCGGACGGATCACCGGTGCGACTCGGAGTCGCCGTGGCCGACATCACCGCAGGCATGTTCGCATTCCAGGGACTCTTGCTGGCGCTCATCGCGCGCGGCACGACAGGACGCGGACAACACGTGGACATCGCCCTGCTCGACGCCGTGACATCACTGCTCACCTATCAGGCCGGCCGCTACTTCGCGACCGGAGAGTCACCCGTGCGGCTCGGCAACCGACACGCGACCATCGTGCCGTACAACACGTTCGACACCGCTGATGGCGTGCTCGTGTTGGCCGTGGGCAATGACGATCAGTTCCACCGTTTCTGCCGCGTAGCCGGACTCGCAGAGGTCGCAACCGATTCCCGATTCATCACCAACGCAGGTCGCGTCCACCATCACGACGCACTCCAACCGCTCGTCGCCGGCGTCCTCCGCACACGCTCCGCAGCCGACTGGGTCTCGAAGCTCAACGACGCCGGCGTGCCGTGTGGAGCCGTGCGCACGATCGGGGAAGCCCTGACCGATCCCCAGACCATCGCCCGGGCCATGGTGGCAACCGTGGCCCACCCCACGATCGGCCCATTGCCCGTGCTTGGCGTGCCGGTCAAGCTCTCCGAGTCTCCGGGATCCGTTCGATCGGCCGCACCGCGACTGGGCGAACACACCAGGATGGTCCTGCACGAATACCTGGGACTGGATGACGCCGGAATCGAGGCCATGGCCGCCGCTGGGGCCATCCGGCTACTGCGGCCGTAGTACGATCGTGCGCATGGAAGTCGCAGAACTCCGTCGCCAGCTCCTCCGCGAGATCGAACACGCCCGCACCGAGGCCGCCGAGCGACGACAGGGATCGGACGCCGCCCACGCCGCGTACGCCCACTTCATTGTTGAAACCGCCGGCCCGCTCGTCCGCCAGACCGTCAGTGTGCTGCGCGCCGAAGGCCTCGCTTTTCAGGCGCAGACCCCGGCTGGGTCCGCCCGCATTGCGTCGGACAAATCCGCCGACGACTTCGTTGAGTTCGTGCTCGACACGTCGGTCCGTCCACCCCGAGTGCTCGGCCGCCTGAGCGTCACGGTCAACCGCCAGAACGTACACGTCGAAGAGCGTCCGATCGCCGAAGGCACTGCGATTGGCAAACTCAACGAGTCGGATTTGCTCCCCTTCCTGGTGCCGGCTGTCGCCCGACTGGCCGTTCGCTGAGGATCACCGCGACATGTTGCCGTCGCAAACCGTTGAGAACTACCTCAAGACAATCCATCTGACGGAGGCGGTCAACCGCGCCCACGCGCAGGTGCCGTCAGGCGAACGCGCGCTTGTCCCGATGGGACAACTCGCGTCCGCACTCGGCGTCGTGCCCGGCACGGCGACAACGATGGTGAAGACGCTGGCGGAGTCGGGACTCGTGCACTACGAACCGTACATGGGTGTGCGGCTCACCGACGCGGGCGAAAAACTCGCGTCGCTGGTGTTGCGCCGCCACCGGCTCATCGAACTGTTTCTCGTGAAGGTCCTCGGCATGAGCTGGGCCGAGGTGCACGACGAAGCCGAGCGCCTCGAGCATGCCGTGTCCGAACAACTCATCGACCGCATCGACGAAATGCTCGGTCGTCCCGAATCGGATCCACACGGCGATCCCATCCCGACTGCCGAAGGCACCATCTCGCATCCCGAGTACTTCGACCTGCTGTCTGCCCCCATGAACATCCCGCTGACCGTCGTCCGCGTGATCGACCAGGGCTCGGACTTCCTGCGGTTCATCGAGGAACGTCACCTGATGCCGGGGAGTACCGTGACCATCGAATCGCGCGACGACATGGCGGATTCGGTCCTGTTGCGCATGGACACTGGCGATGCCGTGACCATCGGCACACGCGCGGCCTCCAAGGTGCTGGTCGGTTAGGCCATCGCATGTCGGAGCACAAGGGCTTCAGCCCTTGTGTGGCTCCGCCTCGAACCTGAGCAGATCACCAGGCTCAGACCCGAGCGCCTGACAAATCGCCTCAAGCGTCGAGACCCGAAGTGCGCGCGCCTTTCCGGTCTTGAGGATCGACAGGTTGGCGAACGTCAGACCGACGCGGCCCGCCAGGTCAGTCAGGGTCATGCGCCGGTCGTGGAGCAGGTCGTCGAGTTTGACGATGATCGGCATATTGGTGTCCTCGGGATACACACGCGCCAGCATCACGACTGATTCGGTGCTCTTCAAGACCAACCTCGGTGGCGCCACCGTGGAAGGCATCGAAGGGAACCTCGGCTGGGGGATCGGTGACGACTTGGCGATTTAGGGGGACTTCGTCAGCCAGCGCGGGCAGTTCGACGCGCCTGAGCCGCCCTTCGGAAGCCGCGACTTCTTCCGCACGTTCGGCATCCCGGCACGGGTGGAATGCCGATGGTCGGTGCGGCTATCGCTCTCGCCCTGTCGCTGGAAGCGCTGTTCGGCGCGGGCACATTCACGGCACTCGGCGGTTGCCGGCTCTCACGCGACGACCTGCACGGCGACGCCCTCGTGCGTGCTGTGAAACACGCAGTAGGGCACGCTGGTTTGGAGCGTGCCGTGCTCCCTACCCGACGTAGGCAGCGGCCGAGGTCGGCGTTTCCCAGAATCGCACTGCGACGACGTTGAAGCCGAGGGAGCGGGCCTGGTCGTAGATCAGCTGCGCGAGACGCTCAGCCGTGGGATTGCTGTCGAGCAGGAAGAGCGGTTCCCCCTGCGCCTGCAGCACCGAGACCATCGGGTCGTCGGTGCGAAGAATCAGCTTGTGGTCGAGTTCGCGGTCGATCCACGCCTTGACCAGGCGTTTGACGTCCGAGAAGTCCACGACCATGTTCCGGGCGTCGAGCGCCTCGGCCTGAATGTCGATCTCCACCATGGCGTTGTGGCCGTGCAGGTGGCGGCAGACGCCGTCGTAGTCCATCAGCCGGTGGCCGTAGCAGAAGTCAATGCGCTTGGTAACGAGGAACGACATGAGCTATTGATCATGCACCCATGGGGCGTACAGGCCAAATCCGGTCAGCGGTGCTCGCGTCGGGCGGTGTCGACAGCACCGTGCTGCTGGCGGAGGAGCTGTCCGCCGGGCACGAGGCAACCCCCATCCACGTGCGGTCCGGCTTCGCCTGGGAGGATGCCGAGGAGCGCGCCCTTTGTCGGCTGCTGACCTCCCCGCTGTTCCTCGGATCTGCGAGGCCCCTGGTGACGCTGTCTGCCCCGGTCGACGATGTCTACCCGGCCGACCACTGGGCCATCACTGGATCGCCACCAGGGCTGCACACACCCGATGCGGCCGTGTACCTCGAAGGCCGGAACCTGCTGCTGATCACCAAGGCCGCGACCTGGTGCCGTCGGCACGACGTGTCCAGGCTGGTCATCGGCTCACTCGCCGGCAATCCGTTTCCTGACGCAACGACGGGGTTCTTTCAGGCAGCGTCGCAGGCAGCCAGCGTCGGCCTGGCTCACCCGATCGAGGTGGCCGCGCCGTTCCTGATAGTGTCCAAGGCTGATGTGGTTGTGCGCGGGCACGTGCTCGGAGTGCCGTTGGAACTCACGTTGTCGTGCATGAAGCCCGGTCCCGGCGATTCACACTGCCGCAAGTGCAGCAAATGCCGTGAACGATGGAACGCCCTCAGTAGTTGGTAATCCGAATCGACCCGTCGCCTGTGCGCAGCGTCAACAGTTTGCCGCCGGTGCCGAGACGACCGCGAAGGGTGCGTTGCTCGCGGGTGCCGCCGACCTGGTCGGCCAGTTCAAGATCCGATCGCGCGCGATCTCCCGAACCGGGTTCGGCTTCGATGAGCGCATTAAAGCCTTCGGGCAACTCCGCGACGATCGATCCGTCCCGTGTGGTGATCATCCAGTCGTCGGTCATGATGGCGCCTCGACGCACGCGCAACACCACCGACCCGTCACCTGATCGCACACGCACGGAGGACGGCACACCCGTCACCCGCACCGCCCCATCGTCGGTCCTGGCCTCGACGATGCCGGCCACGTCTTCGATCCGAATCGAACCGTCGCCGGATTCGACGAGCAACGTTCCTGACGTCTCTGTCGTGCGCACGGTGCCGTCGGTCGTCTTGAGTTCGAGCCGGCCGTTCAGGCGATCAACGACGATACTGCCGTCACCCGTGCGCGCGATGACGTTCACTTTGCGCGGCGCATTGATGATCAAGCGCGCCGTGGGCGACGTAAACACGCCGATGCCGATATATCGCGAGGAGCCTGAATACCGGACGTCCACAGTGATGGTGTCGCCCTTCTGCTCCGACGTGACCTGAATCTTGTCGACGGTGTCCTTGTCCTGAGCGCGCTGCTCGATTGCGACCTCAACCTCGTTGCGATCCCAGCCGCGAATCTCAATCACGCCATCAAAGGTGGAGAGGTTCAGCGTGGCGATGCCATCCACAACGAACTTCTTGTCGTCCCGCTTGATGTGCCCCTGGTGGTCGACATTCACCGAGCAGGCGGTGGACAGGAGCACGGCACAGGCTACGAGGGATCGGGGCATAACCTTCCTCTACGAGGGTTCATGGTTCATCGGTTCCTGGTTCATGGTGCTGTTCCGGGTGCCGGGTTCTTGGTTAGGGGTTCTGGGTGCGCTGGCCGCCTATCCAGGTTTGGGCCACCTGCAGGCTGGCCGTGAGCACGGTGAGGTCGGCCATGTGGCCAGTGACGATGGCGCCCTGGGTGGTGAGGCCGAGTTCACGGGCTGGGGTGGTGGCGCAGAGGGTGGCGGCCTCGACCAGGGATTGGCCGGCACGGGTGACCAGCACACCAAACACCTTGTCCATCGTGGCAATGCTCCCCGCAAACGTTCCATCGTCGAGAGTCGCCGTGTCACCCACCGTAATGCGTCGCCCCCCGAGGGTGGCGCAGGCACCACGGGGCAGGCCCGATCCGGCCGTGCCATCCGTGATCGCCATCACGCGGGAACGGCCCTTGGCGGCAATGGCCACTCGGGCCACAGCCGGATGCACGTGGAACCCGTCACCGATGATCTCTGCGGCCACTTCCTCACGCTCGAGCACAGCCCCCACCAGTCCCGGATCCCGATGGGTCATGGGTGACATGCGGTTGAAGAGGTGCGTGGCGTGCTGAGCGCCGGCTTCAATCGCTTCGATCGCCTGCTCGTACGTCGCCCCCGAATGCCCCAGCGACACGCGCACTCCCGCCGCCCGCGCGGCACGAAGCAGATCCATCCCGCCGGGGATCTCGGGGGCCATCGTCAGGATGCCCACGTCAGGGCGAAAAATGAGCTCGGAGGCGATTTTCGAAGAAATCGCCTCCGAGCTCGATTTCAGCCATTCCAGGGGTTGGGCGCCGCGGTAGTCGGGGTTGATGTACGCGGACTCGAGGTGCGCGGGCAACACGCGGGCGGACATCGGGTCGCGCTGCATGCGCGCTTCGCCGACGGCCGCGAGAAACGAGGCAAGTGTCTCCGGAGAACACGCGACAGAGGTCGGGCAGAACGCCGTCACGCCAAACCGGGGCAGCTGTCGCGCCACGGCACACACGGACGATGGGTCGTCCATGACGTCCACGCCGAGCACGCCGTGCACGTGCACGTCGATGAAGCCGGGCACGATGATGTGACCCGTCAAATCGTGACGGACCTCGTCCGTTCCCACTTCGCGTGGGCCGGCGACCAGATCAACGATGCGGTCGCCTTCAATGACGATGGTGAGGTTGGAGACGACGCGGTCGGGCAGCACCACGTCGGCGCCGCAAAGCAACACGCGCGGCGCCATCGTGTCCTACACGCCCATGGCGTGAAAGCCGGCGTCCACCATCAGGACCTCGGCCGTCACCGCACGTCCGGCCGGACCCAGCAGGAACACCGCCGTATCGGCAACTTCACTGGTTTCCACCGTACGCCGCAGCGGCGCGCGATCGCGGTACGTCTGCAGGATGCCCGAGAAGCCCGAGATGCCTGACGCCGCAAGGGTCTTGATCGGTCCGGCGGATATCGCGTTGACGCGAATGCCCTGCGGCCCGAGGTCGCTCGCAAGGTATCGCACGCTCGACTCGAGCGCCGCCTTGGCCACGCCCATCACGTTGTAATTGGTGAACACGCGATCGGCACCGAGATAGCTGAGCGTGACGATGCTGCCACCGCCGCGCGCGGCCATCATCGGGGCGGCCCTGCGCGAGAGCGCCACAAGCGAGTAGGCGCTCACCTCGAGGGCGATACGAAACCCTTCGCGTGATGTCTGTACAAACGGCGCGGCGAGATCCTCACGCAACGCATACGCAGCGCCGTGCACCATGAAATCCAGCCCACCGTGCTTCGCTTCGATGGCAGCAAACAACGCATCCATCTGTGCATCGTCGGTCACATCACACGGCAACACCGTGGTGTTGGGCAACGTGGCCGCGAGTTCGCGGACGTTTTCTTCAAGACGCTCACCAGCGTACGTGAGCACCAACGATGCGCCTTCGGCGGATGCGGCCTGCGCAATCGCCCAGGAGATCGAGCGCTTGTTGGCCACACCAACAATGAGGCCAACTTTGTTCGCGAATTGAGCCATGCGGATGTATTTATCTGTCAGCTGACGGGACGAGCCTTCTTGTTGCGACGACGACGCCGGCCGCTGCCGCCGGGACGGCCCCCATTGGGAGCGCCGGGCTGCGCATCACCCCGGAAGTGATTGCGGGGCGGTCCATCCCCGTTGCCGTTGCCGTTGGCGTGGAACCCGTTCGGTTGCCGGAACATGTGTGACCCACGCACATTGCGCTGGTGCATCGTGAATTCCGGAATGGGTCGCTGGGTGGCAACGGCCTCCGGCGTGCGCGGCAACGTCGCACGAATCAGCGTGCGGTGCAGGGTCCAGACTTCGTCAGCGGGTGGCGGGGGTGGCTCAGGTGGCTCAGGTGGCGTGGGTGCGACGGCCGCTACGACGGCTCCAGCTGTGGCGTTTGCGAGCACCTGGTCGTAGAGCACGGCGGTCGCGTCTTTTTTCTTCCTGATGGGTGCCTTGCCGCCCTTGTAGACGTGTTCCGCCTCACAGGTGGTGCAGCGCGTCTGCCGGATTTCTTCGCCGACAATGGCAACTATGGCGTGGTCGGTTAGGCGTCGTTCACGAGGACAGTAATCGTCCACGAGATCGCCCAAGCGCAGTGGGCGCTGTTCCATTCGTTCTGTGACTCCTGCAAGAGCGATCGCCTGCAACCAAGGTCAGACATGACCTCAAAGCGAAGAACACTAGGCAATCGTGTAGGTCGGTGGAGGATAACAACAAATCCGGAGACTTGGCAAATCAGGGGGTCAGGGCCCGGTCCAGCCACCGGAGCGCGGCGTCCATGTCGGGGTCGCGGCCGGCCAGAAGGGCGGCGGGGGTGAGGGCCACGGTTTCCTCTGGAATGACGCCACTTCCCTCGAGCCGTTGTCCCGTCCCGGTTACAAAATTGCCGACCACATACATGAGCAGATCGCCGTTGGGCAGCCGTTTGGTGGACGCCGGCAAGGCCTGACCGGACGAGGTCCGGCCAAACACACGCACACGCCCCAGGCTCTGCAACCCACCCGCAAAACACTCGGACGCCGACGCGGTCAATTCATCCACCAGCACGGCCACGGGCCCGGCAAACGGCGTGACGCGGCGGCCATCGGGCATGACAATTCGAGGATTGGCTTCAAACACCAGCTCGGAATCGCGGGTCTTCATCCGGCCCAGCAGTTGCCGCTCGTTCGTGAGATGACCGGCCACGCCGCTGATCATCGCGGCCATTCCCCCGGGGTTGCCCCGCAGATCGATCACCAGGCCATGCGATGCACGATGCCGATCGATCGCCGCCTCGATCGCCGGTCCCGCCGAGGCCATCCAGATGTTGAAGGCGACAACACCGACCACGTGGCCGGAGGGCGTGCGCTCGGCACGGTCGGAGACACGGACGTAGGACGCCGGGATGTCGCCAAAGACGACGCGGTCCCCCTCGGGCATCACCCGGCGGACCGGCACCACTTTCTCGCGGCCTTCCTCCCGGACGCGCAGCCGCGCATTGGACGTCCCGTGCAACACACGCTGCACACGGCGCCAGGCCTCCCACGCGGTGACGCGCGAATCCACCGTCGGCTGCGGCCGCACCCAATCGGCAGGCACCTCCCCATCAATCTCCAGCACCACCTGCCCGGGCCTCAGCCCTGCGCGCGCGGCATCGGTTTCCTCGCGGACTTTCCAGATCACGACATCACCATCGATCACGCGCACATCGATGGGCACCACCAGCGGACCGGAAGGCGCGGGATTATCGACGTCGGGCGCCGCCGACAGCAGCGCGAAGTGCGACTGTTTCAGGGTGGTGAGCATCTCGCGAATGACCGCGCGCGCGGCTTCTGCATCGGGGGCTGCGAGCACCTTCGGGCGCAGCGATGCACGCACCTCCTCCCAATCCAGCCCACCAAACGCTGGGTCGTAATACGAATCACGGATTGTCGTCCACGCCTCGTCGAACGACGCCACCGCCTCGTTCCTCCAGGCGTCCGTCTTGATGAGCGCGCGAATCACCGCCGGTGGCTCCAGCGCCTCCGGCTTGACGGCATTGAGTTCAACGGTGTCGACGATGAAGTGCTGGTCGAGTCCCATCGACGTCTGGATCATGCGGCTCGGCTGCCGGATGGAGCCCCACAACTTGTAGTCACGCAGCGTGACCTTGACGGGGAGGTTGCCCATCGGCGTGGAGCTGATGCCTTCGCTGCCGAGCAACAGACCCGACTCGACATCGAAGTACTGATCGCGCGTCTGGCCGGTGACGTAGGTGACCTTGGCCTTGAACGCAGGACGCCCGTCGAACTCGGTTCTGGCTGTTGTGACCACGGACGCAATCAGATCGGGCGGGTGCAACACGCCGTCAAAGTGCGCGTCGTTTTTCATCTCCACCAGCGAATCCCCCGTGACGAGGGAGGGCCCCACGAGTGGATCGAGAATCCAGCCGACGTCCCCGTTGAATCCCTGTTCGACTTTGCCGAGGCCGCCAATCTCGAGTCGCATCACCGTGCGGCCCGGTCTGGCGGACACGGATTCAAACGTGCCGCGAAGATTCTGTTCGGGCAACTCGGTGGTGCCGGTCGCGCGCACCGAGGTCAGCGCACGCCAGGCCTCGGCGCCGCCAATGGCGGCAACGTACCGCGCCACCAGATCCGCGCCTGACGGCAGCGGCTCCTGTCCGCGCACGGGCGCCAGCGTCATCCCGGCCAGCGCCACCACGACGCAGGCCTGGCGCGTCCAACGACGCGCGGTTCGTGTCACCATGAAGGTCTCCACTCGCATAATAGCGGACCCGAGGAACGCGCCAGATGTTAAAAGGAACCCGAACAGCGATCGTGCACCGCATCCAACCCATCTCGATCCACGGGCAGGTGTCGTTGGACGTCTTCTGGACCGACCCGGAGGATCCCGAAGGCGAGATCCGCCACGCCCGCGTCGGTGACGAAGCCACCCCCCGCAACATGCAGCCGGGCGACACGGTCACGCTCCACTACCTGATGGGGATGGTGACGGAGATTACGGCGGCTTGAACTCTGAACCGCCGTGGTTCATGGTTCATCGGTTCATGGTTCATGGTGCTGTTCCGGGTACGGGGTTCCTGGGTGACGGGTTCAGGGTGCGGGGTCGGTTCCAGGTTCCAGCACCGATGAACCATGAACCGATGAACCGATGAACCACACGATCACTTCAGTCCGTACCCGCCCCCACCCGGTGTCTCCACGCGGAGGCGATCGCCGGTGCGGAGGGTGACTTGCATCTTGCCAGGCAACGGCTGTTCCTGGCCGTCGCGAATCAGCGTGTTGCGTCCCTTGCCGCCGGGCTTCCCGCCCTGGGCGCCATACGGTGCGCTCACACGGCGATCGGTGAGCAACGTGACTGACGTCTCCGTCAGCATCTCGTATTCGCGTACGAGTCCCTCGCCGCCGGGGGCCGCACCCGCGCCGGCACTGCCCCGCCGCAAACCGTAACGACGCACGCGCACGGGCAGGTAGTGCTCAATCGCTTCAACCGGCGTGTTGCGCGTGTTGCTCATGTGTGTGTGCACACCGCTGAGACCGGCCATGTTGTTGCGGCCACCCATCCCCCCGCCCATGGTCTCGTAGTACGCAAACGGCCGGCCGGTGCGCGGGTCCTGCCCACCGAGCGTCACGTTGTTCATCGTGCCCTGGCTCGCCGCCGGCCAGAAGTCCGGCTGCGCCTTGCCAAGCGCGCCAAACACCACGTCGGTGATGCGCTGCGACGTCTCCACGTTCCCACCGGCCACCGCAGCAGGCCGACGCGCGTTCACGATGGATCCTTCGGGTGCGATCACGCGAATGGGTCGCCCCACGCCGGCGTTGTACAGGACGTCATCCTGCACCAGACACCGGAACGCATACAGACACGCCGACCACGTGATCGCATAGTTCGCATTGACACTGCCGGTGACCTGCGGCGCCGACCCGGTGAAGTCAACCGTCGCCTGATCCTTCTTGACAGTAATCGCCACACGGATCGTCACGGGTCCACTGCCGAACCCGTCATCATCCAGCGCGTCGTCGAACGTATACACGCCGTCGGGCACGCCCTTGATCGCATGCCGCACGACACGTTCGGTGTAGTCCTGCAACGCCGCGGCATACCGCATCGTTTTTGCTCTGCCGTAGCGGAAGACGACGTCGCGGAGGCGTTGTTCGGCGACACGATTCGCCGCGATCTGCGCGGCGATGTCGCCTTCCCGTTCGTCCGAGGTGCGCACATTGGCCAGGAGCAACGCCAGCACGTCGTCCACCATCCGGCCGCGACGCACGAGACGCACGGGCGGAATGATCAATCCCTCCTGATAGATCTCGCGCGCGACCGGCATGGAGCCCGGGCTCATGCCGCCGACATCCGAGTGGTGCGCGCGGTTGGCCACGTAGAAGGACGGCTTCTTGTCCTTCGGCAGGAACACGGGTGACACCAACGTGATGTCGGGCAGGTGGGTGCCGCCCTGGAACGGATCGTTGAGCATCACGACGTCGCCGGCTTCCATCGCGACCGCGTCAATGGCGGCACGCACCGACAGCGGCATCGCGCCCAGGTGCACCGGCATGTGATCGCCCTGGGCGATCGTGTCGCCGTTGGCGTCGTACACCGCGCAGGAATAATCGAGGCGCTCCTTGATGTTCGGCGAGAACCCCGTGCGGCACAACGTGACGCCCATCTCTTCCGCGATGGACAGGAAGAGGTTCTTGAAGACCTCAAACTCAATCGGGTTAGACGTCTGCACCATGGAACCTCAGAACAGCGTGTCGACCAACGGCGCCGCATCCGTGCTGCTCAGCTGGGTCAACAAAGCGAGCCGTACGAGCATGACGAGGATCGGCGGCAGCTGCCACTTCTTGGTGTGGAACAAGAAGTCCCACATCTCTCGAACGAGGCCGGTGGAGGTCCCGTCGTCGTTGACCTCGACCATGGTGCCCAGAATCTGATCGACATACGGCGGCGCGCCAGAGCACCTCGGTCGCCCCACGTGCGGCTGGGAGTTCTTGTGGCACCAGCGCCACATGAAGCACGCCACGGTTTGGCTCGACGTGCGCCTCGAGGCGGGCCAAGGCGACACACGTTCGTTGGCTCAGCTCTGTCAGCCAACCCTGCGCGAGTTCCGGCGGATTCGGCGTATTCACAAGGACTGGCTGCGGAGCGGTGAACCGCTCCCGCAGGTTCAGGGACTGGTGGATGGATGCGCCCAGAACCTTCCCGATGTTGGTGTGCTCAACCAGCACTCCGAGCGGCCGGAGCCGATAGTCCGCGTTGTCGCGCATCGCCCCGAAGTACAGGCCTCGATGTGGCAGCCGGAGGGCGGTCATCGTTCCATCGGCACCACGGTCGACCTTGGTCTCCCGCACATCGCTGTCCAGATCGTTTCCGAGACACACGAGCACCACGCCGGCCGCCACTTCCAGCACAGCGGCCACGATGATCGTGACCACCGGGAGGCAGATCGTCCAGAACTTCCACGAGCGGCGCCGGGGCACAGTCGGCATCCTACCGCACAGGGAGGGACGCGAGGATATTGCTGAAGCCGTCCACGGTGAATGTCCAGCGTGGTGGAATCACGACGGTCGCCTCACCGCCGGCAATCACGGCCGGGCCGGCGGCTCGTGCGCCCGGGCGAAGGTCATCCCACCGGTGGAACGCCACCTTCACTGCGCGGCCGCCGAACCGGCCGGGCCGCAGCGCCGAGGGTGCGGGCCGATAGGACGCGCGCACACGAGTGTGCGGCAGCGTTGGTTTCGCCGTCACACCGGTGGCTGTCACGCGAACGTTGACCACTTCCGTGGGTCTGGCAGGATTCGAATAGCCGTACGTGCGACCATGTTCGCGGTCAAAGGCGTCGCGATACCGCTCTGTGAGCGGCACGGTGATTTCAAACGACTGGCCGACATACCGCACGTCCACGCTGACCGTGATCACCTGCCGGGAGGGTCCGAACCCTTCCGCCTTGAGGACTGCTTTGGCGGCCGCCACAAGCGGCGCACTCGCGCACTCGAGATCCTTCAAGGTCAGGCCCGCACTCGCTCGGAGGACACTCGCCGAGTAGTCCTTGGTGACATCAGCAACGAGCATGCCCAGCGCCGACAGGACGCCGGCATGACGAGGCGCCATCACCGTGGTCATCTGCAGCTGTTCCGCGATTTCGCACGCGTGCATGCCGCCGGCACCACCAAACGCGACCACCGCACACTGCCTGGGATCGTGGCCGCGCTCAACAGAGACAACACGAATGGCGCGCTCCATGTTGGCGTTGGCCACGCGCACGATGCCTTCAGCCAAGTCGGGTACCGAGAGGCGCGCGCGCTTCGCCAGATCAGCCGCCACACGCTCCGTGCGCGTACGATCGATCGCCATGCGGCCGCCGAGGAAGTAGTCGGGGTCGAGCCGGCCCAGCAACAGGTTCGCGTCGGTGACGGTCAACTCTTCGCCCACGCCGTAACAGACAGGGCCGGGCGCCGCCCCGGCACTGCGCGGCCCCACGCGCAACGCGCCACCGGTGTCCAGATACGCGATGGAACCACCGCCGGCACCCACGGTGTGAATATCAATCACCGGCAGTCGCACGGGGAAATCACCCACGCGCGAGTCGGTGGTGCGCCCGATGCTGCCATCGATCAGGCTGACATCGGTCGACGTCCCGCCCATGTCGAATCCGATCACCCGCCGCAGCTTCGCGGCCTCGGCCACGGCTTTGGCACCGACCACACCGGCCGCAGGACCGGACAACACCGTGCGCACCGCCTGCGCACGCGCCGCTGCCGCAGAGATGCACCCACCGTTGGACTGCATGATCGATAACCGGTCCGCAGTCCGCGGTCCGCAGTCCGCGGTCCGCAGTCCCTCCTCCAGACGGAGAAGGTAGCGGCTCATGATCGGCGTGACATACGCGTTGACGACCGTGGTGCTCCAGCGTTCGTACTCGCGATATTCGGGGAGGACTTCGTGCGAGGCGCACACCGTCAGCCCCGACTGCCGCAGCCAGTGCGCCACCTGCTGCTCATGCATGGGATTGGCATAGGCGTGCAGCAAACAGACGGCGACGATGTCGACCTGATGGTCGTGCAACACTCGCGCTAACTGATCCACATCGTCTTCCACGACCGGTTCGAGCACAGCACCCGTGGCATCGAGGCGCTCCGCCAATCCAAACGTGAGGTGCGGCTCCACCAGGGGAGGCCTCGGCGCAACGAAGATGTTGTACAGCTCAGGCCGCGTCTGACGGCCGATCTTCAATACATCCTCGAATCCCCTGGTCGCGACCAGCGCTACCTTCGCGCCTTTTCGTTCGAGCACCGCATTCGTGGCCACCGTCGAGCCGTGCACAATCTCGAGGTCCAGAAGTCCAGAAGACCGGGGGTCCGGGAGCTTGCCCCGCCGTAGCCTTGGCGAAGGCGGGTGCAGGGTTCGAAGACCGTCAAGGATTGACCGGGATGGGTCGTCGGGCGTCGATCGCTGTTTGTGAACCACCAGACCTGTGGGGGTCAGTTGGACGAAGTCGGTAAAAGTACCGCCTGTATCGATGCCGACGCGGGGACGCACACGGCAATTCTAGTCGGGTCCAGGAGCTTGCCCGCCGTAGCATTGGCGAAGGCGGGAGTCCAGGAGTCCACGGCCGTGGTCTAGGACGACGGAGGTCAGGTATGCGGCAGGTGACTCGAGTTGTGGTGGTGCTGGTGTTGATGGCCGGGGCGGCGGGGGGGGGGGTGGCGATTGGCGGGGCGACCCAGGAGCCTGAGCCACCCAAGGTGCTGGTCGCCAAGCGGTTTCAGCCGGATCCCGAGGGTGGCACCAGAGGAAACCGCCACCCCGTCAGAACGGGCAAGGTCCTTGCTCTGTATTCCGGCGAATCGGCTGAATTTGCGACATGCGCCGTGAAGAGCTGGGGAGCCGGGTGATTCGCCTAAAGGCCTTTTTTTGTCTAAGGGCCGGAGTTATTGAGGATTGAGGATTGGGGATTGAGGATTGGCAATTGCTGGATTGGGGGATTGGGGGATTGGGGGATTGGCGCGCAATCCCTCAATCCCCAATCCTCAATCCTCAATAACGGGGTTCTTTATCCGATCGCCCCTTCGGGATACTGCAGCGCAAGCCGCAGTTCCTTCGCCAGCTGATCGACAGTCGATCCCGACCGCTTCCAGGCGCCGTCGGTTTCGAACCGGAGGTCACCGATGCGGCGGCCCCACGGCGCGATGATGCGGCCAATGGCCCGGAAGTCGGCGCGGTCGGCGCGCTGCTGGTCGAGGTGCTTGACGATGTCTGGTGCCACGCGGATGAAGGCGCGCAGCGCCGGGGCGGTGCGAATCGAGTACTTGCGGCCGTTCCAGGCGGCGTTGAACACCACCGCGACCTGCTTGAAGTAGTTCACGAAGAACCGGGTGGCTTCCTCGTGGAAGTCCTCCGCCTTGCGACCGGTGCCGAAGGCGTCGGTCGAGAACAATTTCTTCAGTTCCTGCGCGAGCGGCGCCTGGGCGACACGCCCGTGGCCGACGCCAAGGAGCTTGATGTCGCCATACAGCGGCGAATCTTCGCGCTCGCTCAGAGCGCGCACCACGTCGTGGGCCACCGCCAGGTTTTCGTCGCGATAGAGCTGACGGCCGGAGAGCGACACCAGATGGGACGCGTTCAGGCGCGTGTGCTTCGCATTGATCGTGACGAACATCTGGACGACGTGATCTTCGGGGAGGCGGTCGAAGATGACGGCGGGGACCGAAAACGGCTCCCCACCGAACTGCTCGATTCCCGCATGGAGGGCGAGGAGGCGGTGCTGGCCGTCGATGGCGCGCAGGATGCCTTCCCGCTCCGGCACCTTGAGGATGCCCAGCGTGGGTTCACCCGCGACCGGGTCGAACTTGAGGGGTTCGTCGCAGGAAATGATGACGGCGCCGGCGATGGACGGCAGGTCCCTCGCCTGCCGGCACTGTTCGTAGTAGCCGACCAGTTCGTCAATCTTCTTGCGGATGATCTGGCGCTGGTAGGCCTTGTCGGTCGCCGCGATGCGGCGTTCGAGCAGGTCCCAGCGCACTTTGCTCTGCCGGGCGGCCCCGCGGACGCCGGTCCTCTGCTGGCCGCGGTCCCCGTAGTCGAGCACCTCAAAACGGACGAGCTTGTCGATGTCTTTGGCGGTCAGGGAGGCCTGATAGAACGTCACGCCAAACTGCTGCATTCGAAGAGCGGCGACGCTGATCATATGGAATCGGGATTGTACGGCACCGTGGTAGGCTTTCGGCGGATTTTCTGATCGGAGTCCCTCTATGACAGCCGCCGGAGTACCCCGAAAGTCGCGCACCATTCTGGGGGCTTGTGCCCTCGGTGTCGCCGTCTTTGCCCTGACCGTCGCCAGCCTGCCCGCCCAGCAGTGGGTGAATGAGACCCGGGATCCCAAGCAGGCCCAGGACGAAGAATTCGCGAAACTTTACAAAGAATGGACCGGGGACCCGATCTACGGCAGCCCCTTGGTGGACCACCTCCCCATCGTGCCGGGCATTCCGACACCCAAGGACGTCCTCGGGTACCACATCGGCGCTCCGGAAAAACTGACCTACTACGCCGATATCCTCAAATATTACAAGGCGTTAGCGGCAGCCACCCCTCGTGTCCGCGTTGAGACAATCGGCAAGTCGGACGAGGGTCGCGAGCTGGTCGTGGTCTGGGTGTCTTCGGACGCCAACATGAAGAACCTCCAGCAGAACCGCGACAATCTGAAGCGGCTGGCCGACCCCCGCGGGCTCTCGGACGAACAGGTGCGTCAGCTGATCGGCAGCACCAAACCGCATTACCACCTGATGGGTGGCCTGCACTCTGGCGAACTCGGCCCGCCCGAGATGCTGATGGAACTTGTGTACCGCCTGGCGGTCGAGACCTCGCCGCTCATCAACCAGATTCGCGAGAATGTGATCGTGTCAGTGACGCCGGTCGCCGACGCCGACGGCCGTGACCGGAACCTCGACTGGAACTTCCAGACCCGCGACATGCAGGCGGCAGCCGCTGGTGGCGCTGGGGCGGCGGGCGGTGCGGCCGGTGGGCGCGGCGGCGGCGCAGCCATCCCCTACTGGGGCAAGTACGTCTACCACGACAACAACCGCGACATTAACCTCTCGCAGGTGCAGATGCGCGCACTCGGTGACTGGTACTTCACCGCGTTCCCGCCCATCATGCACGACCTGCACGAGTCACTCACGCTGCTCTACACCTACAGCGGCGGACCACCCCAGAACCCGAACCTTGATCCGCTGCTGTTTGCGGACCTCCGCCTCTGGGCCGACTTCGAACTCTCGCAGATGACCAAGTACGGCATGCCGGGCGTGTATACACACGCGTTCATGGACGGCTGGTCGCCGGGCTACCTCGGCTCGATCGCCTACAACCACAACGGCATGATGAAGATGTACGAAACCCAGTCGGGCAACGACTCGCGGGCAACGCGCGCCGCTGGAGCACCAGCAGGTGGTGAAGGTGGCGTAGGTGGTGTGGGTGCAGCTGGCGCGGCTGGGGCCGGGGCGGGTCGCGGCGGCGGACGAGGTGCTGGTGCGGCAGCAGGCGGAGGCCGTGGGGGTCGTGGCGGCGAAGGTGCTGCGGCGGCGCCTCAAGCCGGACGAGGTGGTCCGCCGGCAGGCGCACCTGCGGCAGGTGGCCGTCAGGGTGGCGGCATCCCGACGGGTCGCGGCGGCGGTCAGCCCCGCGAGTGGTATCGCGGTCTGCCGGTGCCACCGGACGCCGTCGCGAACTTCTCGCGCCGCAACAACACGAACTACATGCAGACCGGTGTGCTCTCCGCGCTGCAGTTCACGGCGATGGTGCCGAACCTCGTCATCGAAAACTTCTACGTGAAGACGCGCAACTCGATTCAGCGCGGACTCAACGAAGCACCGCACGCGTACGTGATTCCCGTGCAGCGTGACATGACACGTGTCGCCGAGATGCTCCGCATCTTCGCAATCCAGGGCATCGAAGTCAGCCAGGCCACGCGCGAATTCAAGCTCGGCGACCAGACCTACCCCGCCGGGTCCTATCTCGTGAAGGCCGGCCAGCCGTACTGGAGCCTCGCCAAGAACCTGCTCGAAAAGCAGGACTACCCCGACGAGCGCCTCAGCACCTACGACGACAGTGGGTGGACGATGGGGCCTGCGATGGGTGTGGATGTGCGTGAGATCGCCGACAAGGACGTGCTCGAAGTGCCGACGACCATCGTGAAGGTGTCCACGCACAAGGCGAGCATCGGCGGGTCGGGCAATGCGGCCCTCGCGGTCGCGCACCTCGGCTCGAACAACATGATCTCGTTCCGGTTCGCGATGGGCCGCGCGCCGGTCAAGGTCGCGCGCGCGAGTTTCACCGCCGGCGGCATCGAGTTCCCGGCCGGATCATTCATCGTGACCGGCAGCGACATTCCGGCGGCACGCGCAGCCGTCGAGAAGTACGGCCTCACGGCCGCCGCGCTGGCGACCGTTCCGACCGTCGCCACGCACGATGCGGATCTTCCGCGCGTCGCGATCCACTCGCAGTGGAGCGGCACGCAGGAACTCGGCTGGTACCGTCACGCGTTTGATCAGTTCGGCATCCCGTTCGACCTCATCTACAAGGAGCGGGTCGTCAAGGGCAATCTCAAGGCCGACTACGACGTGATCGTCATGGCGTACCAGCAGATCAATCGTCAAACGGTGATGCAGGCTCCGGCCGCGCGCCCGGTGCCGTACCTCAAGACGCCGAAGTTCCAGTTCCTCGGGATGTATGGGGAATCACCTGACGTCACCGGCGGCTTCGGCCAGCCTGGTGTTGACGCGTTCGCCGCGTTCCTCGAAGCGGGCGGCACGCTCATCGCCGCGCACAACGCGGTGCGTTTCCCGATCGAATTCGGCTTCACGCGCACGGTGGACACCGACCAGGTGTCCGGCATCACGGCACAGCGCCCGCTCGTGAAGGCGGAGATTTCAAAGACGGACCACCCGGTGTTTTACGGCTACTCGAAGACCGACTTTGCCGTGAAGTATGTCGGCGGGCCGTTCCTCCGCACCGGCATGGCCGAACAGGGCAACGTACTCGCACGTTACACCGGCGGCGCAGACTCGGTGATCTCCGGTCTGATGACCGGCGCCGAGAACCTCGCTCAGCGTGCCATCGCCGTCGACGTGCCAAACGCCCTCAACGGCAAAGGCCGCGTGATTCTGTTCTCCAACAACCCGATCTACCGCTGGCAGAACCACAGCGAATTCAACATGATCTTCAATTCGATCGTGAACTGGAACGATCGCTGAGACGCACGTAGGGCCCGCTGAACTGTAGCGGGCCACGATCACGTAGGGCCCGCTGAACTTCAGCGGGCCAACTCAATCCGGCCTGGCGCTCGCACCGCGAGCGTCCGGCCATCCCTCAACCGGATCGTGTACTCACCCTGCGGCAGCAGCATCGTGTGCGCGGTCAATGCGCCCTCACGCGCAAGCGTCACCGGAAAATGCTCGTAGAGAATCGCGCAATCCGAACCAGGCAACCCCGACACCATCGCGCCCATCAGGAACGCCGACGGCACCAGCCCCCTCCGCTGCGGCAACTGCGACGTCGGCATGGTCGGCGTCACAATCACCAATTCCTCAGTGGCGTCCGGCACGACGACGGTTTGCCGGGTGGCGGCGGTGACGCGATGGCAGGTCATCCCCCACTGAATCGTCCGCACTGTCAGTGCTGTTCCCACCGCCAGGGTCGCCAGTGACATCACCCCTTCGTCATCAGCGGTGCTATTGACGGCAGATGGACTTGAGTAGAAGTGCGCGCCTCCGACCGGGCGACCGGCCGCGTCCCTGACATGAATCGCTCCGGAGCGTCGCACCAGATTCACGCGAATATCCGACATCACCCCCGCGGTGACCACGACCTCGTGCACCTCCGACGACACGAGCGCCGACGTCATCGTCTGAGCGACAACGGTGAGGCGGTGCGTGCCGACGGGCATCGACTCCATCACCAGTGGTTCCGTGAACGTCGAGACGCGCCGCTCACGGTTCCCACCGCCAGGCAATTCGAAATACACCGTGCCGACAACTGCAGTCATCTCGAACCGCCCGTGTTCGGTGAACATCAACCGCACTGTGCCTGTGGGCGTTTGGGCGTGAACCGCCGCGAACAGCACAACAATCACCGACGCGCCCACGGTCAACACCCACTGCATCAATGACTCCTGCCTACGCCACATGGAGCCCCGAACCTTGGCCCCTGGGCCCCTGGACTCCCGGACCACAGTTATCTGACGCCCACGCTCTCCCCCGGTGCTCGAAGTGTAAACGTCTACGTGCCGTATTCAAGTGTTGCGGGCGATCCATTGGGAAGGTTGGTGATTTCGAAACCGCCCTCCACCCGGAGCCACTCGAACTCCTCGAGCGGTACGGTGCAGGCGTCGGCCACGGTTTCACTGCACCGTTGGGGCCCTTCACTCACGAAGATGACCGGGCTCGCTGGAGTGGCGCCATTCACCAGAAGAACCAGGCGCACATTGGCACCCGCGAGGTCGAGGTCGATGACGGTTTCGCCGGGCGCGACCTCCCGCTGCACCTCCAGATGTCCGAAGTCGTGGACCGCCACCACGCGCACACGGTAGACACCGACTTCGGGCACGGTGATGGCATCGCGGCTTGCCATTCAGCGTGACCAGACCGCTGATCCGGAATTCGGTGATCGTCGCCGGCAGGCGTGGAACGACCTCCATGATCGCGTCGGCGCGAATGATGAAGTCGAACGGCCGTCCTTGCGGCAGGTCCGGCGTCCCAGATCGCAGCGTGTAGTTCCCAGGAGCAGGGCCGGACAACGACAACAACCGGGCGCCACTGTTCCTGTCGTGCGCGCTCAGCATCGTCGGCAGCGACACGGCGATGAGCAAAGCCGCGGCGGGTACCGTGAGGTGAGACGGAATCCAGGGCTCCTTCCGCTTCTTCCATGCGTGCGCGGCCCATAGGAGCAATGCGATGAAGACGGCGTATGCGAACAAGGCCTCCGGCACAGTGAGACCACGCTTGAGTGCGCGCGTGAACTGGCCGTACGCCAGCTCGACGTGCACCCAATAGACGAACAGCGACGTCTGGCCGAACACGACGATTGGACTCCACCGCGCGGCACCCGGTCGCTGCATCCACAGCCACGCCACGACGAGGGCGACAATCATGCCCCCGGTGCGCGAGACGACGCCGGACCAGGGCGGCCACAACAGGGACCCTGCGGCAACGAGCAGGAGTCCCACACCGGCGAGGTAGCCGTGGAAGCGCCGGTCGGCCTCGGGAGTGCGCTGCATCGTGATCCACAGACCAAGTGCCGCACCGAGGAAGACGTAGGTGGTCCACGGGAACAACGCAAATTGACCGAACCCGCCGTTGGGACGGATATAGGCCTCGAATCTCGGATGCAGCAGCGTGGGCCACCACCAACCGCGCGCAAGGGTCGTCAATGCAAGTGCGAGCATGGCGGGCGTGAGCACCCACACGAGCCGGCCTCGCAGCGTCTCTGCACGCCCCCAGCAGAAGGCGGTCGCCACCATCCCGAGTCCGAGGATGTTGAGGATGTCCGGCTTGAAGAGCCCATGCCAGACGGCGTACGGATTCAGCAGATACGACTGGAGTCTGAAGAGATGCGCGAGGAGAAGAATCTGCCAGCCGCGCTTTTGCAGGGCCCACGCCGCCTCGCGCACGGACAGGCCTTTTCGAATATTCGATTCTGCCGCGAGGGGAATCGCCAGTCCGGCGAGGAACAGGAACAGCGGCGCCGCCCACCCGCCGAGATACGCGAGGACCGTGAACGCGGTGCCATCGCGCTCGCTGGTGAGCGTCCAGGCGTCGACCGCATGCCACTCGACCATGCACAACACGGCAATGCCGCGCAGCCAGTCGATGTACGTACGGCGGCCTGAAAAGGCGTCGGGTGCCTTTTTCGGGTGAGTCATAATGTCGAAAAAGGCACCCGACGCCTTTTCTCAGGCGGTGATGGTGAAGCTCGTCGTGAAATCGATGTCCTGCCGCAGGGAGTTCGACACCGAGCAGTACGTCTCGTGCGACAACTTGATGGCACGCGCGACGGCTTCTTCCGGCACGGCACCCGTCACGTCGAAGCGCACGTGCATGCGGGTGTACCGCTTCGGCTGCGTCTCGGCACGGTCGCCCTCAAAGTGCACGGACAGCGCTTTCAGATCGTGGCGGCCCTTCTGCAGGATCAACACGACATCCATTGCCATACATCCCATCAGGCCATACGCCAGCGCCTGCATCGGGGACGGCACGTGCGGGTCACCGCTGTCGAGCTGAATCGGAGGGAACCCTGCGGCATTTGAGAACTTGAAGTCGCCATGCCACTGGAGCGACAAGGGGGGGACGGGCATGCACCCATTCTACTCTCCAGTGGAACCTGGCTCCGGCAGTCGGTTCATGGTGCCTCGGTTCATGGTTCAGCGGTTCCGTTCGGGGTTCTCGACGCAGGGTTCATGAGCCCATCCACCCATCTGCCCACCCGCCCATCACTTGAACGCCCCGAGTGGAAGATCGCCGTCCATGATGCGCGCGGCCACGAGGGCGCGCATGCCGAACGCAGTGGGTTCGTAGAGGCGGCGAGGCGGTCCTTCGCCGGGGCGCTCGTCGAGCATCGAGGTGACGAACCCCTTCTGCTCCATGCGGCCAAGCGTCACATACACGCTGCCGCGCTTCAGGCGGCCACCGGACGCATGGACAAGGTCAAGGCCGTAGGTCGGGGCTTTGGCGACGAGCAAGTCGAGAACGAGGGCTTCAAGGTCGGACATCAGTCTTACACTACGTCAGCCTCGCCCTGCGGGCAAGGCTGACGTAGTGCACGGTGCACGGTGCTGGGTGCTCGGTGCTGGTGCACAGTGCGCAGTGCTTGGGTGCTCTGTGCTGCGGCGGCCGCAGGCGCCGCGCACCCTGCACCAAGCACGAGGCACCCAGCACCAGCACCCAGCACTGTGCACGGAGCACTGTGCACTGCGCCGGGAACCCCTTGCGCAGGGCGCCGCATATTGCCTACAATGACGGCTATGTTCAGACCCGTGCCCCCTGTGGGCGAGTTCGAACACCTGCTGCTGCTCGCCGTGTTGCAGTGCCGACAGGACGACATCGAGGCCTACACGGTGCCGATTCGCCAACTGCTTGTCGAAAAGACCGGCCGCACGGTCGCACGCGGCGCAGTACACACCTCCCTCGATCGCCTCGAAGCCAAGGGCCTGCTCGCCTCGACGATGGGTGAACCCCTGGCGATCCGCGGCGGCCGCGCGCGCCGCTACTACGACGTCACACCACTCGGCCTCCAGGCCGTCCGCCAGGCACAGTCCGCCGTGCTCACCATGTCAGCCGGCCTGGCGCCAATCCTGGACCGAAGGACCTAGTTCGCGAACCCTGGACCCTGGACCCGCCTTCGCCAAGGCTACGGCGTGGCAAGCCCCTGGACTACATGATCACTCCACCCCGTCTAGCCGAACGTCTGCTGATCCGCCGCCTTCGAGGCGACGTGTGGGGCGAGACGACGCTTGGCGACCTGCGCGAAGAGTTTGCCGACATCGCCACACGAGAAGGCCGTGCTGCCGCCAAGCGCTGGTACTGGCGCGAAACGTTCCGCCTCCTCTTTCCTGCACCACCTCCACAACCAGACGGCCCCCGCTCCCGAAAGGACTCTCTGATGCGCACCCTGTTCTCGGAAGCCCGGCTCGCCACGCGCGCGTTGTGGCGCCAACCGCCCGTGAGCCTCGCGATCATCGTCACGCTCGCCGTCGGGCTCGGCCTCAACGCCGCCACCTTCGGCATGATGGATGCGCTGCTGCTCCGCCCCTTTGCCATTCCCAGCATCGATCGCCTCGTCGTGCTCTCGGAACTCTCCGCCTCCGAGCCGTTTCCACAGGAATCGGTCGCGCCAGGCAGCTATCTGGATCTGAAGCGACACTCTGCAGGCGCCATCACCAGGATGACGACGGTGAGCTGGTGGGATGTGAATCTGTCGGGCGGTGATCGGCCCGAACGCCTGCAAGGCTCCCGGGTCGGCGCGGACTTCTTCTCGATGCCTCGGCCTCACACCCGGTGACGGTCGCTTCTTTCAACCTGCGGACGAGGTGCCTGGCGCACCGCGCACCGTGGTGATTTCCGATGCACTGTGGCATCGCAACTTCGCCGCCGCCCCGGATGTCGTCGGCAAAACCGTCCAGCTGGATGGCGAACCGTACACGATCGTGGGTCGCGCGCCGGCCACGTTCGACTTCCCGAACGGATCCGACCTCTGGACGCCCGTCATCTTCACCGAGGAAGAGCGCAACGGCCGCACGGCGAGATGGCTGACGGTGGTCGGTGAACTCGGACCCGGCGTCACGATTGAACAGGCGCAAGCCGAAATGACGGCAGCGTATGCGCGCTTGAAGGAAGCCCACGAGGGCAACCGCGAGTATTCCCTCGTGGTCCAGGACTTTGAGGCCGCGATGGTGGACTACGGCCTGCCGCACGTCATCGGCATCTGGCAGGCGTCGGCGCTTCTCCTGCTGCTGATCGCCGGCATCTACAGGGTCATGGCCCACTACGTCGCCCAGCGTCGTCACGAGATCGGCGTACGCATGGCGTTGGGCGCCACAGCTCGCAGCGTGCTTCGACTGACGCTGGGCCAGGGCCTGCGCCTGGCCGGCATCGGTATCGTTGTTGGCATCGCGATTGGCGTGGCGCTTGCGAAAGTGATGGAAAGTGCGCTCTTCGGCGTGGTGTCGATGGAGATCTCGCTGTTTGTCGCCGGCCCGTTTGTGCTCGCCCTTGTCGCACTGGTGGCCACACTTGTGCCCGCTCGGGCGGCTCTGCGGGTTGATCCCGCGAGTGTGCTCAGGGAGTAGTCAGAGTCGCAACACCCGCTCCCTGAGCACCCGCGACTGGATGCGGGACACGTCGAGCTGTTGCCCCGTGGACAGCGCGACCACATACAAGCCACCCGGCATCGGTGTGATGCGTGTCACGGCATCGATCGCGACCAGGGTGCCTCGTCCGAGGCGGACAAAACGTGCCGGGTCCAGACGTGCTTCAAGGTCCTTCAGGCGATAGGCGATCACATAGCGCTCCTGCTTGAGCGTCGTCAGGTGCAGCAGTTCCCCGTCGGCCACGATCGAGGCCAACGCCGAGACGGGCAGCAGCAGGAAGTCGTTCTTGAGTCGCACGGGGATCCGAACCAGACGGGTCGGCGGCGCCGTGGCGTCATATTCACGCACCGCTGCCTGCACGTTGCCCGCAGCCGCGTCGCGCAAGTCCGCGCGCTCCAGCCTGTCGTGGGCACGACGCACGGCCTCACGCAGCCGCGCTTCATCAACGGGTTTGAGCAAATAATCCACCGCGTTGAGCTCGAACGCCTTCAGTGCGTATTCGTCGTAGGCCGTGACGAAGATTACCAACGGCAGCTTCGCCTTCCTCACAAGCCGCACCACGCCAAGGCCATCCACCTCCGGCATCTGCAAGTCGAGGAACGCCACATCCGGCGACTCCTGTTCGATCAGCTGCACCGCCTCGGTCCCGTTGGTGGCCTCACCGACGATCGTGACGTCCGGCATCGTGCGCAGCAGGGCGGCCAGGTACGATCGCGCGGGCCGTTCATCGTCCGCAAGGACTACACGCAGTGGGGCTGTGTTCATGGTCGACCTCGAAAAGATGTGTCAGGGGCCAGAGGCAGACTGAGGCGCACGGTGGCACCAGTGCCAGGCGTCGCGGAGAACACCAGGGCGGCCGCGGCACCATAGTGCGCCTCCAGGCGTCGTTCAACGTTCTGCAGGCCCACACCGGCCCCTGTCGTGGCGGCGGCACCCTGGCCCGAATCGGTGACGATGAGCACCAGCGTCCGTCCCTCCCACTGCACGGAGACGCCGACGGTCCCGCCATCTTTCATCGGCGCGATGCCGTGTTTGACCGCGTTCTCGACGATCGGCTGCAGGATGAACGGAGGCACGGACGCATTCAGGACACGTTCGTCGATCTCCTCAACCACGCGCAGCCGCCCTTCAAAACGCGCCATCTCGATATCCAGATAGTCGCGCACGAGGGACAACTCGTCGCGGAGGGGTACGAACTCGGCCTGTGACTGCCTGAGCACGCCGCGCAGAACACCGGTCAGCTTGAGCAGGGTCTGCAGCGCGCGGTCGGGTGCGGTTTGAATGAGGTATCCGATCGTGGTCAGTGCGTTGAACAGAAAGTGCGGGTTGATCTGGGAACGCAGCGCCCGCAGTTCCGCCTCGGTCGCCAGCTGCTGCATCCGCTGCTCGCGCACCGACGCCTCGAGCCGCTCGTTGGCCACCCGCAGCGAGTCCAGTCGCCGCGCTACCAGCCGCGCCACCTCCGCCAGCAGTTCCTGATCGTCGGACAACAAGCGACGACCCTTCCCCAGCGCACCGATCCGAATCGCGACCCTGGGATCGGACACCGTGTCAGGCCGCAGCAACGCCGCACTGTCCGGACCGTATGCCCGGGTCGCCGTGCCGACAATGACACCGCGGCGGTCGGTGGCGGCGACGGGATCCGCCAGCCACTCGAGGTCTTCCGCGTGCAACGCCGACGACACCGCAACGGAGACCGCCTGGCGAACCGCATCTTCCGTCAACGACTCCTGCAAGGCATGGTCAAGATGCACGAGGGTCTCCGCGTAGTCGGGGCGCCGCAACACGATGCGGTCAACCAGCCGGCTGGCCGTACGGACCAGGAGCGGGAAGCTGGCGGCGGTCGCCGCCCACAACAACACCGCCAGCGCCGCCGCCTGCGGCTCGAGGGCCAGCGAGAAATCTCCTCGAACGAGGGGGACGATGGCAATGGCCATCAGCGTCGCTGAAATGCCCATCAGCGCCAGCAGGGCCAGCGCATGTTTGAGGAACAGGTCGGCAAATGCGAACCGGTAGTCCTGATGCAGGATGGCCAATGCCAGCGGGATTGAGGCATGGTGCAACAAGAGCTCGATCCACCAGGCGGTGCCAGGTCCGTGCGGCTCGAAGTGCCAGGACGACACGGCGAAGATCGACAGGGCGGCCACCCAGACCCCGCGGCGCCCCACTGGCCCGCCCCGTGACACGACGAGCATCACGGCCGTCAACGCCGTAAACCCGCCCGTGAGGAGCCAGACCGCCAGGCGTGCCGGCACGGTGTCGCCGTGCGCTGCCGCCCAGACGTTGATGCCTGCCGCTGCCGACACCAGCACATAGGCGAAGGCAGAAATCGCGAACTTCACGCGCGGCCCTGCGACCCGTTCCCCTCCCTGAAAGAGGGAATGCACGATGAACGCCGGCAGGGTGCCCAGCGCGGCAAAGCTAGCGGCCTGGAGCCACGCGGGCGCCGGCACCCCGGTGACAGCACCGATCCAGGCGGCAATCAGTCCGCCGAGGTTCCAGATGAGTCCAGCAACACCGGTCAGCAGCGGCAGCCGGTCACGCCTCGCCCACCAGTCCCGGCCGCCGACGCGCGCGCCGTGGACCACCAGTGCCACCAGCATCGAGTACAGCAACACGCCGGTGAGAAATGCCAGCAGGTTCACGCCGTTCATTGTAGTGACCGCAGCAGTGGCCTGGTGCTGCAAGCGAACCAGTGGCCGATGAAGCTTGATGAATGGCTACTGACGCCTGATGACCGGCGCACGGCAATTTTCCGGTTCGCCATTCATTGGATCGGCGTCGACCGCCGGTTCCCGGGCCGGACAGACTGACGCATATCATGGCGCCCCCGATCGTCGGCCGCGTGGCCCGGAAGGAAATGCTGCAATTCGTACGGGACGGCCGGGCCCGATGGGCCGGCATCATCGTGGCGGTGCTGCTCGGCGTGGCGCTGCTGTCTGGGTGGCACCATGTCTCGGCGGCTGCCGCTGAACAAGCCGTGGCACAGGCGGCCACCAGAACGTCCTGGTTGAAACAGCCGCCCAAGAATCCCCATTCTGCCGCCCACTACGGCATCTACGCCTTCAAGCCGCAGTCGTGGCTTGGGGCGGTTGACTCAGGCGTCCAGCCCTATGTCGGAGTGGCCGCCCTTCTCGAGGCGCACGTGCAGAACGAGTATCGGTACCGGCCCGCCGCGGATCGGTCGGCAGCGCAGCGGTTCGGAGACTTCACGGCCGCCATGGTGATGCAGGTTCTGGTCCCGCTGATGATCGTGCTGCTGGCCTTCGGCACCATCGTGTCCGAGCGCGAAGACGGCACGTGGCGGCAGCTTCAAGCGACGGGCGTGCGCCTGCGGTCGGTGCTCATCGGCAAGGCCCTCGGCGTGTCCGCCGGCGTCGCGGCCATCTGCATTCCGGCCTCTCTTGTCGCCGCGCTGATCCTGACGCTCTGGGCGCCGCCCGGCGTGACGGGCGCGGATCCTGGACGCTTCATCGCTCTGACACTGATCTACGTGCTCTGGTGCGCGGTCTGGTTGGGCGCAACACTGCTGGTCTCATCGGTTGCACGATCATCCCGGACCGCACTGGTCACACTGCTCGCTGTCTGGATGGTGAGCACACTGGCGGCACCGCGGCTGGCGGCCGACGTGGCCGCGTGGCGTCATCGCACACCGACGCAGGCGGAGTTCCAGGAGGCCCTCAACCTGGATCTGTCCGACGCCACCACACGAAACGCCCGGCTCCAGGCGAAGCGGCAGGCAGTGCTCGCACAATACGGCGTCTCGACGGTCGAGGAACTCCCGATCAATTTTTCCGGTGTCTCGCTGCAGGAGGGGGAGGAGCACGCCAACGAGGTGTTCGACAAACACTTCGGCGGCCTGTATGACACCTTCGATCGTCAGAATGCCCTTGTCAGGCGCGCAGGCTGGCTCGCACCGGCGCTTGCGCTGCGCTCGTCGTCGATGGGGCTGTCCGGGACCGACTGGTTCCAGCACCGGCACTTTGCAACGGCGGCAGAGACCTACAGGCGGGATCTGCAGCGCTTGTTGAATCACGATGTGGCGATCAATCAGAAACCCGGCCAGACCTACCTGGCAGACACGTCGTTCTGGGCGAACGTCCCTGACTTCACGTACGTCGCGCCGCCAACCGCCGACGTCCTTGGCCGGCAGGCAGGCAGCATCGCCGTACTCGCGGTGTGGGCCTTCATCCTGTTCGCTGTCGCGGCAGTCGTCATTGACCGCCGTTCCGCGACGGCTGGTGTGGCATGACACGGGTCTGGAGGCGCATTGCCGCGCACGAATGGCGCATCATGCGGACCGATGGGCTGGTCTGGCCGCTCGCGCTGTTGCTCGCCACCACGGTTGCGTGGGGACTCTACTCCGGCCTGCAATCCCGGACCGTCGTGATGGCCGGCATCACGTCGGCGCAGAGCGATGAAAGCCAGCGATATTCGCGCCTTCAGGAACAGCTGGCTCGGCGGGACGCGGCGATCGCGCGCGGCGACAGCCAGATCCCCGCCGATCCTCGATCGGCGTCGACGCTGGCCGGCCGGACCGGGTCACGTGCCGCCGTCCTGCCGCCCACGCCCACGGCGCTGTTGTCTGTTGGACAGAGCGACCTGCTGCCCTCCGCGTTGCGTGTGTCGAGCGAGCCGCGCGAGCAGATGCTCGCCGCAGCCGAGATCGAAAACCCGCACCGGCTGCTCGACGGCCGGTTTGACCTCTCCTTCGTGGTGGTCTACCTCCTTCCACTGGTGGTGATCACCCTGGCGTTTAATCTGCTGGCGGGTGAACGCGAACACGGCACGCTGGCCCTGCTCCTGGCGCAACCGGTGTCATTGACGCAGGTCGTGTCCGCCAAGGTCGTCGTCAGGTTCGGATTCGTCCTTGCGGTCTCTCTGGCGATGGTGGGTGCCGGAGTGCTGATCGCCGGTCTTGGCGAAGGACCTGCCGGTGCCGGATGGCGGCTGGCGGGATGGACGGTCACCGTGCTCGTCTACGTGGCCTTCTGGTTTGCGGTCAGCCTGTTGATGGCGAGCCGTGGCTGGTCCTCCGCGACAACCGCCCTGGCAACCGCGGCGGTCTGGCTGGCGGCGGTAGTCGTGATTCCCTCACTCACCAATCTCATCATCAACGCCACGTACCCGGTGCCGTCACGCGTTGAGCTTGTTCAGGCCACACGCGAGGCGTCAGACAGTGCCAGCACGCGCGGGAGCGTGCTGCTGGCGCAGTTTTTCGAGGACCATCCGGAAATGGCACCGGTGGTGGCACCCGGCCAGCCGGCGGCACCGAACTTCGCCGCAACCCGTGTCGCCGTGGCGAGTGAAGTGGCGCGGATGACCGAACCCGTGGCGCGCAGATATGACGAGCAACTGGCCCGTCAGCAGCAGGCCGCGTCGTGGTTCAAGTTCCTCTCACCCGCGCTGCTGGCACGCGAGGCGCTGGACGACTTCGCAGGCACGGGCCCGCACCGTCATGCGGACTTCCGCGCCCAGGTCGACCGCTTTCACGCCACGTGGCTCGAGTACTTCAACCCGCGCATTGTGCAGCGTGCCGCGCTGGCGTCGTTCGACGACGTGCCGGCGTTCACGTACACCGAGGAATCCGCCGGCCGCGTGCTGGGTCGCGCCGGCACGGCCCTCACGGCCCTGGCACTGCTGGCCGGCCTGTGTGGCCTGGTCGGCCTGCGACGGCTCCGCACCTATCCACTGACGCACTCCATCTGAGGACTTCTGATGCTGGAAGCTGTGAATCTGACAAAGCAGTACGGCACCCACACCGCCCTGCACCCGCTCAATCTGTCGATCGGTCCTGGTGAGGTGTTCTGCCTGCTGGGCGCCAACGGTGCCGGCAAGACGACGACCATCAATCTGTTTCTGAACTTCATCCAGCCCAGCGGAGGCACGGCGACCATCGCCGGCCTGGACGTGACGACGCAGCCAGTGGAGTCAAAGAAACACGTCGCCTACATTCCGGAACAGGTGATGCTGTACCGGAATCTCTCCGGACTCGAGAACCTTGAGTACTTCAGTGCGCTCGCCGGGCACGACCAGTATGCCCACGCCGATCTTCTGGCGTTGCTTGATGAGGTCGGTCTCGGACGCGAGGCGGCGCTCAAGCGTGTCTCGACCTACTCGAAGGGCATGCGTCAGAAAGTCGGCATCGCGATCGCGCTTGCCAAGAAGGCCAGCGCGCTGCTGCTCGACGAGCCGACCTCCGGCCTGGACCCGAAGGCGTCGAACGAGTTCTCCGCGCTGCTGCAGAAGCTCCGCGACCAGGGGGTGGCGATCCTAATGGCCACCCACGATCTGTTCCGGGCCAAGGAGTCCGGGACCCGCGTGGGCATCATGAAACACGGCCATCTGGTGGCGACACTCGACACCGCCGACCTCGGCCATGCCGATCTTGAACGGCTGTATCTCGAGCACATGCACGACTAGTCCGTCACCATGCTGCTCTCCGTTTCGAATCTTCAGAAGAGTTTTGTGTCGCCGGACGGCGAACGGACGCCTATCGTGGATGTCCCCTCGTTCACACTCGCGGCCGGTGAGCAGGTCGCCGTGCGCGGCGCGAGTGGATCGGGCAAGACGACATTTCTCAACTTGATCGCGGGCATCCTGCAGGCGGACTCGGGCTCCATTCAGCTCGATGGGCAGCACTTGACAGCGATGACCGAGAGTGGACGGGATCGGGTGCGCGCCCGGACGCTTGGTTTCGTGTTCCAGAACTTCAACCTGTTGCAGGGATACACCGCGCTGGAGAACGTCATGCTCGGGATGATGTTCGGCCCTGGTGTCGATCGGGCTCATGCGCGCGGTCTGCTGGAGCGCGTGGGCCTGTCTCACCGCCTCGACTACCGGCCCGCGCAGCTGTCGATCGGCCAGCAGCAACGCGTGGCAGTGGCGCGGGCTCTGGCCAACCGCCCACGACTGGTCCTCGCGGACGAACCCACCGGCAACCTCGATCAACGGCACGCCGGCGAGGCCCTCGCGCTGATCCGTGAAGTGTGCAGCGAACAACAGGCCGCGTTGCTGCTCGTGAGCCACGACCCCACCATCCTCAGCTCGTTCGACCGCTGTGCGGATCTGGCGGTCCTCAACCGGGCCGGGAGTCTTCCCTCATGACGCTGATGTCCCTCGTGCGCCGCAGTTTGCGGCACCACGCGCTTTCCTCGGCGGTCACGATCGCGTCGGTCGGTCTGGCGGCGGGTCTGACGATGAGTGTGTTTGCGATCAATTCGCAGACCTATGACGCGTTCACGGGCGGCCGTGTGGGATTTGATGCCGTGCTCGGAGCGCGCGGGTCTCAGTTGCAGCTCGTCCTCAATACGGTCTTTCACCTCGAGACCTCACCCGGCAACATCCCGTGGTCGCTCTACCGCGAGATGGCAGACGACCCGCGCGTCACACTCGCCATCCCCTACGCCGTTGGCGACAACTACCAGGGCTACCGGATCGTCGGCACCACAACCCAGATGTTCACGGACTTCACGTACCGCGAAGGGCAGGGGTTCGTGCTCAGGCCGGGTGGACGGGTCTTCGACGAGTCGCAGAAGGAGGCGGTGCTGGGCTACTACGTCGCTGAGCGGCTCGGGCTGACACTCGGGTCGACGTTCCAGCCCTACCATGGCCTGCAATTCGACGAAAAGGCCCGTCACGAAGATACCTACACCGTGGTCGGCATCATGGAGCCGACCAACGGACCATCGGACCGGGTCCTGTGGATTCCGATCGAGGGCATCTTCAGGATGTCCGGTCACGTGCTGCGCGGCAGCGGTACGGTGTACCGCCCGACGGCGGACGAAGCCGTCCCCGAGGAACACCGCGAGGTCAGCGCCGTCATGCTGAAGCTCCGGAATCCGCAGGCGGGCTTCATCCTCAACCAGACCATCAATCAGCAAGGCAAGGTGGCGACGCTGGCCTGGCCGATCGGACGCGTCATGGCGGAACTGTTCCAGCGCATCGGCTGGGTCAGCCGGATTCTCACGATGGTGGCCTATCTCGTCGTGATCGTGGCGGCCGGCTCGATTCTGGCGAGCATCTACAACACGATGAACGAACGGCGGCGCGAATTCGCCATCCTGCGGGCGCTGGGCGCGCGGCGGACGACGGTGTTTTCGGCCATCGTGCTCGAGTCGACGACGATCACGGCGCTCGGCACGGTGGTCGGATTTCTGGTGTACGGCGCGATTCTGTCGGCCGCCTACGTGATCGTCCGTGCACAGACCGGTGTGGTGCTTGATGCCCTCCGGTTTGACCACGCGTTGTGGCTCACGCCGGCGGGGATGATTGCCCTCGGCGCTCTCTCAGGCCTCGTGCCGGCATTCAAGGCGTACCGGACGGATGTGGCATCGAACCTGACGCCGTTGTCATAGTGAGGACTCCCGACGTGAAGACCAAGACCGCCGCCCAGTCACGACCGTTGTGGGCTGATGCACTGATTGCGCTGGCCATCGTGGCGGGCATCGTCTGGTGGCTCGCTGGAGGCAGCGCGCCTTCGTACGATGCGGCGGTGGACTATTCCACCATCGTGCGTGAGGAACGGCTGCGCGACTATCAGACGAATCATCGTCGCTTGTCGTTCAGGGAACTGGCGGCGTTTGAGTACGTGGAGCCCGCACGTCTGGCCGGCATCCCGACCACCACATCGTTCTCCACGATTCCGAAGGACATTCGGGACCTGCACGGCAAGCGCGTCAGTGTCGACGGCTTCATGATGCCGCTTGACTACGACGGCGGTGTCCGCACCTTCGTGCTCAATGCCAGTTACGACATGTGTCAGTTCGGCGCACCCAGCATTCCCAACCAGCGGATCGACGTGACGATGGCCGGCGGACGGCGAACGGTGTTTGTGCACACGCCGATTCGGGTGTTTGGTGTCATGGAGGTCGGCGAGGAGTTCGACAATGGGCAGCTGGTCAGCATCTATCGCATGAAGGCTGATGCCATCTATGTGGGCTACTGACGTCAGCGGCCGGGTGGCGTGTCGTCCTGGCGGCGCCCCACCGTCTTCGTTTGTCAGGGTTCTTCCTGCCGCCGTGCGCGCGCCTGTCAGCAACTACGTGACTGTCTGAGTCCCGTGGCTGATCTTGCCGACGTGCGGTGCCAGCGCGTCTGCGACGGCCCTGTGGTCGGCCCCGACATCGACGGGTCGCTGGAGTGGTTCATGCGCATGGATTCCGGCAAGGCTCGACGGCATCTGGTGGAGTTGGTCGCCGGCGCGGGCGGAGTGCGGAAGTCCCTCAAGAAGCGGCGCGTCCCTGAGCGCGCCGGGAGACTCCGCTGACCGTCGCCGGTCGGCGCGACCGTCCCTGACCGTGTGTAGCCTGGGAGTGAGCTTGCCGAAGGCGCACGACGGGCTGTTTATGCGGATGCATCGAGGCGGGGTGAGGGATGGCGTGTCGTCCTATCCTCGCAGCACGTCCGTGAGCGGAATCCGTGCCCCCCGGCCAGGCCGTGACTCCTGCAACGCCGGTGGCGACGATCGCCAGAAGCAGCGGCACGCCCAGCGTCAACACATAGTCGCCCCAGCTCGGTTCAAACAGAAGATGGCCAAATAGACGGTGCACGCCGGCGATGATGCCGGCACCGGACGCCATGCCAATGACCACCAGCATGACCACGTCAGACAGAAGGGTTCGCATCACCTGTCGATCGCTGGCCCCCAGGGCCAGCCGCACGCCGATTTCGCGACGCCGCTGGCGAACGGTGTAGCCGACCAGGCCGGCCAGTCCCACCACGGCCAGCAGCGCCGCTACCAGGCCAAACGCGCCCACCAGCTGGCTGGCGAGTTGTTCTCTCCACATCAATCGCTTCACTCGTGCATCAAACGACATCGCATCAAAAAACGACTGGTTCGGGTCAAGGCCACCCACCAGCTGCGTAGCCTGGGGCAGCAAGGCCGCGGCATCGCCGCGTGCGACGCGAGCGACAAACCACGAACCGCCGGCCCAGTACTGTCGATACGGCCGGTAGACGTTGTATTCCACCGACCGGGGGGAGACGTGCCTGATGTCAGCGGCCACGCCGACGACGGTCATCCACGGGTTGGTGGCCTGACGCGCCTGTTCCATCGTCACGCCGGGTTGCAGTCGACCCAATCCCATGCGTTGTCGTACGTCTCGCCGGGTGTAGGCGGGCGCGCCGGCCGGGGAGATGCCTGCGCTGCGAAACAGGTCGGCATCGGATGGAAAACTGATGCCGGGCGGCAGTACTCCGTAGATCGTGTACCCCTCTGCGCCGTCCAGTGTCATCGTGCGGCCGACGATGTCAGGTGTGCCGGCAAAACGCCGCTGCCACAGCGAATGTGAGATGACAAGGCCGAACGCGCGGGAGCGATCGAATTCGGCTGGGAACATGGTGCCGAGACGCGGCGCAATGCCCAGCACCGTCGTCAGGTCATGAGTCGTGATGGTCGCGGGCAGTTCCTCAGGATCGCCAAAACCGCTGGCGTTGTACATGCCTTGATCGGTGTAGAGCGCGACGGATTCGAAGATGCCCGGCAACGCCCGCAGATCATCCTGCTCCGGCACACTGAGTGGTCCGTCGGTCTCGCCGCGAACGCTGGTGATGCGAACGATGCGATCGGCGTCTGGAAACGGCAGCGACCGCACCAGCAGACCGTGCACCGCCGAGAAGACGGCACCGTTGGCGCCGATGCCCAGCGCCAGGGCCACGATCGCCGTGATCGTGAACCCTGGCGCTGCCGCAAGGCGACGGAGGGCGTGACGCAGAGCCAACATCAGAAGGTCAGGGTCACCGCGCCCTTCACGGAACGTGGTGTGCCTGGGTAGGCAATGCTGGACCCGGCGCCGGTGATGTAGGTGCGGCGATCAAACACGTTGGTGACGTTGAGCTGCAGGCGCAGTCGCGGCGACCACCGCCCCGCCGCCATTCCGTCCGCCGTGACGTAGCCAGGCAGAAACGCGTCACTGCTGGTGAAGCCCTTCATCTGTGTCCGTCCGAACGCGCCGGCAGCCACGGTCCAGTGGTCCTTCGTCACGCTCAGCCACAGACTGCCAGTATGCTCCGGCGCGCCGCCGATGCGACGACCCGGCTGAAAGGCCGGGTCAGTGATCACGCGTCCGTTCATGGTGGTGTAGTGGCCGATCAGGCTGACGTGGTCTGAGATGCGTCCGTTGACATCGAGTTCGACGCCGGTCGTGCGGTGTTGTCCGCTCTGGGCCACCTCGAAGTTCAAGGTAGGGATGCACAAGCGCCTGCTCGCCGA
>VFZF01000012.1:120000-127612 GCA_016871335.1 Acidimicrobiia bacterium | reverse complement strand
CACGTGCTGAAGTTCACACGTGAAGGCAAGTTCGTGCTGCAGATCGGCAAGGCGGGTGCGCCCGGCGACCCCGCAAGTCGTACGCAACTGCGAAGACCCTCGGCCGTCGACGTCGACTCCGCCGCCAACGAGGTCTACATCGCTGACACCGGCAACCGGCGCATCGTCGTCTTCGATGCGACCACGGGTGCCTACAAGCGGCATTGGGGCGCCTACGGCGAAGCGCCGGACACCTCTGTCTCACTTCCCGCGTATACGCCCGGTGCCACAGCGGCCAGACAATTCCGCCACGTGTCGTGTGTGTCCATCGCGCGCTCCGGCGAAGTGTACGTGTGCGATCGCGAGAGTAACCGCATCCAGGTATTCCGCAAGGACGGCACCTTTGTGCGCGAAGTTATCGTGTCTCCCACGACTCTCGGCGGTGGCGCGGCGTGGGACCTCGCGTTTTCACACGACGCGGTTCAGCAGTTTGTGTTCGTCGCCAACGGTCAGGAACAGACGGTGCACGTGCTGCGCCGCGACACACTGGCCCCGGTGACACAGATCGGCACCGGCGGACGCTGGCCCGGTCACTTCTTCGGCGTCGGCTCCGTGGAGGTGAACACCCGCGGGTGGGTGATCACCGGGGAAAATCTCCAGGGCAAGCGTGTCCAGAAATTCGTGATGAGGTAGGCAACGATGATCACCAGAACGCGATTGATTGCTGGAGTGTTTGCGGCCGGGCTTCTAGGCCTGGTGGCGGCTGAGCGTCTCGCGCAACGTGCCGCGGCTGCCGATCAGGCGACCGCCACGGTTGAGGCGCCGAAGTTCGAAGTTGATCCGGCCTTCCCCAAACCCATGCCCAATGGATGGCTGATGGGGATGGCCATTGGTATCGCCGTGGATGCGCAGGACAACGTCTGGGTCGTGCACCGGCCCGACACGTTGTCAGCTGTGGAGGCCGCCGCGGACGAAAACCCGCCGACGGCGAAGTGCTGTCGCCGCGCCCCACCCGTGCTGCAGTTCGACAAGCAGGGCAACCTCCTCAAGGCGTGGGGTGGCCCTGGCCAGGGATACGAATGGCCCGAGTCGGGTCACGGCATCTTCATCGATCACAAGGGTGTGGTGTGGATCGGCGGCAATGGCACCAACGACGCGCACGTGCTGAAGTTCACGCAGGACGGCAAGTTCATCGCGCAGTACGGCAACTCCGGGAAAACCGCCGGCAGCAACGACACGACCAACTTCGGCCGCGTCGCCAAGATCTTCGTGGACCCAGGTGCGAACGAGGCGTACCTTGCCGACGGGTACCTGAACAAGCGCGTAGCCGTGATTGACGCCGACACGGGCACCTTCAAGCGCTACTGGGGCGCCTACGGCAACAAACCCGACGACACCAACCTCGGCCCGTTTGATCCGGATCTGCCTCCGGTGCAGCAGTTCCGAACCCCGGTGCACTGTTCCGACTTGTCGGTGGATGGTTTGTTGTACGTCTGCGATCGGCCGAACAACCGCATCCAGGTGTTCACGCGTGAGGGCAAGTTCGTCAAGGAAGCGTTTATCGCCAGGCGGACGCTCGGTGATGGCTCGGTCTGGGACGTGGCCTTCTCGAAGGATCCCCAACAGAAGTACCTGTACGTCGCAGACGGCAAAAACGCACGCGTCTACATTCTCCTGCGGGACACGCTGGAAATCGTCTCATCGTTCGGCGATGGCGGACGACAGCCTGGCCAATTCTTCGCGGTCCACAGCATCGTGACCGACTCGGCCGGCAACATCTTCACGACTGAAACCTACGAAGGCCGCCGGCTGCAGAAGTTCTCCTTCCGCGGCGTGACGCAGGTGCCGCGCGATCAGGGCGTGACGTGGCCGATCAAGAGATAGCTCACAACGAGGCGTAGAGGGCTGGGAGAAGACCCTTAACTGGGTTTTCTCTCAGTCCTCCATGTCTCGTTGTGAATCGATCTAAGCCGCGACGATGGCACCCGGCTTGCCGAGCACTTCACCGAAGACGGCCACGGCCCGCTTCATCTCGTCCATCGTGCCGATCGAGATGCGGCACCACGCCTGCTCAAACGGCGGGAAGTCGCGACCGACGCGTACGCCCTTGGCGGCGCATCCGTCCCGGAACTGCCGGGCCGGCACCCCGATGTTCGTGAAGATGAAGTTGGCGTGTGACTCGGTCGAGCGCATGCCGCGGTCGGCGAACCACTTGATCGTGAAGTCGCGTGCGGCCGCGTTTCGCGCCCGCTCCGCGTCGACAAACGCCGGTCCCTGACCAATCGCGGCAATCCCGGCGTGCAGCGCCAGCACGTTCAGCGAGCTGGTTCCTGATGCGTTGTCCCACGCGTTCATCTTCCGGATCGCGTCCGGGTGTCCGACTGCATACCCCAGCCGCAACCCGGCAATGCCGTACGCCTTCGAAAAGGTGCGGGCGACGACGATCCGTGGGTCTTCGATGGCGAGGGGAATCATCGACTGGTGATCGGGATGGGTCACGTATTCGAAGTACGCCTCATCCACCAGAATCGTCGTTTCCGGCGACACGCGATGGACACGCGCGATGAATTCCTTGGTCTCGCGCGCGCCGACGTATGTGGCGACGGGATTATTGGGATTGCAGTAGAACACCAACCCGGCGCCGCGCGAGGCGTCGAGCAGGCGATCGAGATCCGCGCGGAAGTTGCGGTCGAGCGAGACCGCGCGCACCGGATGCCCGAGCATGTCCGCGTACCCCGCGCACTCCTCGTAGGTCGGGATGGTGCCGACAAGCGCCTTGTCACGCGCGGTGAACACGTGCGTGGAGGTTCGCAGAATCTGCGTTGACCCGCATCCGAACGTGATGTTGGCCGGCGTCACACCCAGCGACTTGGCGAGGGCGTCGCGCAGATCGTTGGTGGCGCTCGAGTAGCGGCCAGGGGTCGCGCCGGCTGGACCAAAGGCGCTCGTGATCGCGTCGAGCACGACCTGCCCAGGTCCCATCGGGTTCTCGTTGCTGGAGAGCGGAATGATCGGCCCCGGAGCCTGCGCCTGCAGGCCGGGCTCGACCAGCGACCACACGCTGTCTTCGCGACCACGCGCGCTGATCCACGACGTGGACAGGGCACCGGCCGCGCCGACGCCGACGGTTCGGACGAAATCACGTCTGGTGACCATTACGCGCGCTCCCCTCCGCCGACGTTCGCCGGCGCAAGCACATCGCGGAAGACCGCCACGGCCTTCTGCATCTCTTCCATCGTCCCGATCGAAATTCGCGCGTGACTGCCTTCAAACGGCGGGAAGTCACGGCCGACCTGAATCCCCTGCGCCGCACAGGCTGTGCGGAACGCGGCGGCCGATCGACCCACGTTGGTAAACAGGAAGTTTGTGTGTGACACCGTGCTGCGGCACCCCAACGCGTCAAGCGCCTTCTGCGTGAAGTCCCGCGCCTGCGTGTTGCGGTCGCGTTCGGCCGCCATGTGTTTGGGATCGTTGAGCGCGGTAAGCGCCGCGATCGTCCCGAGCACGCTGATGTTGAACGGCAGCGCCAGACGGGCGAGCGGGCGCACCGTATCCTTCATGCCGATCGCATACCCAATCCGCATGCCGGCCATACCGTAGGCCTTGGAGAATGTGCGCGCGACAAACACGTTCGGCGTGTTGAGCGCAATCGGAATGGCCGTCTCATACGCGGGGTCGGTCACGTACTCGTGGTACGCCTCGTCGATCAGGATCACGGAGTCCGGCGAAATCCTCCGGACGCGTTCGACGAAATCCCGAATCGCCGCACCACTGTGCACGGTCGCGGTCGGATTGTTCGGATTGTTGACGAAGATGAGCCCCGCGCCGCGGGCGTTCGCCAACATCCCTTCGAGGTCGAGCCTGAACTGGCCGTCGACCTTGACCTCGACCACCGGGTGCCCCATGCGCCGCGCGGTACCGGTGGCGTTTTCGAACGTCGGCGTCGCAGTGACGAGATGCCGGGCCGGGCTCGTATAGCCCCACACGGCAACCTTCAGGATTTCCTGCGACCCGGCGCCAAGCGCGACGTTCTCTGGCTTCGCCTTGTGCTGCGCCGCGATGGTCTCGATGAGCTGCGCGTCGCCAGGCGACACATTGAAGGGGTACCGCATCGTTTCGCCAAAACGCCCAGTGATGGCGTTGAGCACGGCGCGGCCCGGGCCCATCGGATTTTCGTTGGAACTCAGCTTGATGGACGGGGCCGCGGCCTGACTGGCGGCGCCGGCACCTCGTCCTCGCCCTCCAGCCTGCCCCCAGAAGGACAATGCCGAGTCCTCCTCATGCCCACGCGCAGCAAGCGCCAGGCCGTTGAGCGGCGCCTCGTCGAGCAATCCACCCGATCGGAGACGAGAAAACAGTTCGCGTCGCGTGACAGACATCGCTGTACTCCTTGGAAGTAGGCGGATTCTACTCCCCGCCTCCCCCAGCGTCAAAGCCGAACCGCCTATTTCCTGATGTAGCGTTTCAGCGCCCGCGGCCCCACTTCAGCTCCGTAAATGCGGCCATTGCGGTCCACGGCGATGCCTTCGGCTGCGCTGGTGCTCGGCGGATTTTCGTCAGGGTCAGGAATAAAGGCCGTGATCTTCGCGGTCGGTCCTTCGCGGAGGCTTCCGATGCGGATGCCCCGCTTCCAATCCTTGCGTGCGGGCGCAACGGAGCCGGATTCCGAGTCGGTGCCGTACAGCACGTCCTGCGGATCGATCCAGATTCCGCTCAGCCGGCTGAACTGCTCGTAGCCTTGCTCGAGGAGATTGCCCTCCTGGTCGAAAATCTGCAGTCGGTTGTTTGAGCGATCCGCCACGACCAGCCGCCCTTTGGAGTCGAAGGCCAGGGCGTGTGGCTGGTCCATCTCGCCGGGGCCGGTCCCGCGTGAACCCCAGGCTTTGATGAACTTGCCGGTGCGGTCGAACTTCGAGATCCTTGCGTGTGTGGATCCGTGGCCTTCGGCCACGAAGATGTCGCCGTTGGCGTTGGTGACCACGTCGTTCGGCTGGTAGAACGACGCGGGGTCGGAGGGTTCGTTCGGGCGATTGCCGCCGACCTTCCCCAATGTGAGAAGCAGCTTTCCCTCGGGGCTGAACTTGTAGACCTGGTGGCCGATGATGCGGCTCGGCATCGGAGGCAATGGCGAATCCGCCGCGGCGCCTCTCGCGCGCCGCGGGAAATTGTCCTGTCCGTCAGTCACCCAGACGTTGCCCTGGCGATCCACATGGATTCCGTGGGGGAAGACGAACATCCCCTGGCCAAAACTCCGGACCAGGTTTCCATTGGCGTCGAACTTGAGGACGATGTCGAGTGGGGAGGGGCGTCCGTTCGCGGCATCCCAGCAGGTATTGGCGGCGCACCGTTCAGCCACCCAGATCGACACGCCGTCCGGATCGATCTCGACGGCGCTGGTGGCTCCCCAGGTGCGGCCTTCGGGCATCTTCGCCCACCCGGTTTCGGTGGTGTAGGCATTGGGTGCGTCGTTGGTTGGGGCTTGCGTGGACTGGGTGAACGCGGCGAGGCCGGCGGACAGCAGTACAGCGGCGACGGGAAGGGCGGTTCTGGTCATGGTGTGCTCCCTGGGAGATTGGGAGCCTAACACGACCGGTTTCCGTACATAAAAAAAGGGCTCGAAGCGTTGGCTTCGAGCCCTTGAGAATAATCCCGGCAGCGACCTACTCTCCCACACAGTTACCCATGCAGTACCATCGGCGGTAGTCGGCTTAACTTCCGTGTTCGGAATGGGAACGGGTGTGACCCAACTCCTATGACCACCGGGAAACTTGTCTTGCTCAAACGAACGAAAGCGGTTAAGCGCGCCTTCGTTTTAAATTAACGTGGCGACGGGACATACGCCCGTCGGCACTGCACGCCGGTCGCCCGAGGGCGCCCGTCATGCAAACCGATTTGACTCATTCCGCCAAAGTGTTCTCTCAAACACTTTGACAGACTGAATACCCTGCAAACGGCAGTTCCTTCATCACCACGTAGGGGTAAAAAAGAATCAATAGACAAGCCTCACGGCTGATTAGTATCGGTAAGCTTCATACATCACTGTACGTCCACACCCGACCTATCGACCTGGTAATCTTCCAGGAGCCTTTAGAGACTTGCGTCTAGGGAGATCTCATCTTGTGGAGGGTTTCACGCTTAGATGCTTTCAGCGTTTCTCCCTTCCGCACGTAGCTACCGAGCGCTACCCCTGGCGGGATAACTCGTACACTAGAGGTGCGTCCAACCCGGTCCTCTCGTACTAAGGTCAGCCCCACTCAAATCTCCTGCGCCCATGCCAGATAGAGACCGAACTGTCTCGCGACGTTCTAAACCCAGCTCACGTACCACTTTAACCGGCGAACAGCCGGACCCTTGGAACCTGCTACAGCTCCAGGATGTGATGAGCCGACATCGAGGTGCCAAACCTGAGCGTCGATGTGGACTCTTGGCTCAGATCAGCCTGTTATCCCCGGCGTACCTTTTATCCGTTGAGCGATGGCCCTTCCACGCGGAACCACCGGATCACTAAAGCCTGGTTTCCCACCTGCTCGACTTGTAAGTCTCGCAGTCAAGCTCGCTTATGCTTTTGCACTCTCTGGCTGATTTCCAAACAGCCTGAGCGAACCTTCGCGCGCCTCCGTTACACTTTAGGAGGCGACCGCCCCAGTCAAACTACCCACCTAGCAATGTCCCTTTCCCCGATCAGGGGAACAGGTTAGAACGCCGCAGCAGTCAGGGTGGTATCTCACCGTCGACTCCACCGAATCCGAGAATCCGATATCACAGTCTCCCACCTATCCTGCGCAGACGGCGGCAGCATTCACTACTAAGTTGCAGTAAAGGTGCACGGGGTCTTTTCGTCTTGGCACGGGCAACCGGCGTCTTCACCGGTACCACAAATTCGCAGTGCCCATCGTTGAGACAGCGCCCAAATCATTACGCCATTCGTGCAGGTCGGAACTTACCCGACAAGGAATTTCGCTACCTTAGGACCGTTATAGTTACGGCCGCCGTTTACCGGGGCTTGAGTTCAGAGCGTCGCCTTGCGGCTAACCCCTCCCTTTGACCTTCCGGCACCGGGCAGGCGTCAGACCCTATACGTCGTTTTCGACTTTGCAGAGCCCTGTGTTTTTATTAAACAGTTGCTTGGGCCTCTTTATTGCAACTCCGAGATGCTTCGAGCGCGAGGCTCTACACAAACCGGAGCACCCCTTCTTCCGAAGTTACGGGGTCAATTTGCCGAGTTCCTAAACGATGGATCACACTTGCACCTGAGGATTTTCTCCTCGCCTACCTGTGTCGGTTTGCGGTACGGGTACTTGGACGACTCCTTAGAGGATTTTCTTGGCAGCGTGGCGTCTACGACTTTGTGAACCTTGCGGTTCTCGCTTCGGTCTCTCAGGATTAACGACACACCGGATTTACCTGGTGCATCTCCCTACAACCTCAACCGGCACTTCCAGTCGCCGGCTCGTATAGCCTCCTGCGTCCCCCCTTCGTAATAACGTCTTCCAAGTAGTTCCGGAATATTAACCGGACATCCATCCGCTACGCCTTTCGGCCTCGCGTTAGGTCCCGACTAACCCTGAGCGGACGAACCTTCCTCAGGAAACCTTAGGCTTACGGTGGGGAAGATTCTCACTTCCCTTCTCGC
>VFZF01000012.1:0-115000 GCA_016871335.1 Acidimicrobiia bacterium | reverse complement strand
TTCGGTCACCCCGACGTAGTTGCCCAGACTCTTCGACATTTTTTCGACGCCATCCAGCCCCTCAAGTAACGGCGTGGTCATGACCACCTGCGCCTCGAGGCCGTAGCCGGGCATGAGATCGCGACCCACGTTCAGATTGAACAGCTGATCCGTTCCTCCGAGCTCGACGTCCGCTTTGAGAAACACCGAGTCGTACGCCTGCGCGAGCGGATACAGGAACTCGTGAATCGCAATCGGCTTGCCGGCTTCGAAGCGCTGCTTGAAATCGCGGCGTTCCAACATTTGTGCGACGTTGTACTGCGCGGCGAGCCGCACGAGCCCCTCGGTACCCAGCGCGCCGAGCCATCGCTCGTTGAAGTCCACCAGGGTCTTCTGCGGATCAAGAATCTTGAACACCTGCGTCTTGTACGTCTCCGCGTTCGCCGCGATGTCGTCACGCGTCAGAGGCGGACGCGTTTTCGAGCGCCCCGTCGGATCGCCAATAAGCCCGGTGAAATCACCGATCACAAACACGACGCGATGGCCGAGATCCTGAAAGTGCTTCATCTTCCGGAGTAACACGGTGTGCCCGAGGTGAAGGTCCGGAGCCGTGGGGTCAAAGCCCACCTTCACGGTGAGCGGCACACCAGTCGTGGCCGCACGCCCAAGCTTGGCTTTGAGTTCCCCGACGCGCACGACGTCGACGCACCCCTTCGTGAGGTACGCCAGCTGTTCATCAAGATTCATTCATCAGTCCCCTGTCTCGAGTCCGCGATCCGCAGTCCGCGATGCTTGATCCCACCGCACCCGTCGCCCGTCCACGCGCCAGCCCCCGCCAATGACGCGTGCAAGAGCCTCAGGCAACAGACGATGTTCCTCGGCAAGAATACGCGCCCGCAAGGTATCCACCGTATCGTCGGCACGCACCGGCACAGTCGCCTGGGCCACCACGGGACCGGCGTCCAATTCGGGCGTCACAAAATGCACGGTCACTCCGGTCACCGTCACGCCGTACTCAAACGCCTGACGCTGGGCATCGACTCCCGGAAACGCCGGCAGCAGCGAGGGGTGGACGTTGAGGATCGCATGCGGAAAAGCGTCGCAGAACAGGGGGCCGAGGACACGCATGAAGCCCGCAAGCACCACCATCTGCACCCCACGCTCGCGCAAGGCGGCCACAAGCGCCTGGTCGTACGCTGCGCGCGTCGGGTAATCACGGTGCGGCACCACCAGCGTCTCGATCCCCGACTCGCGCGCCCACGTAAGCCCGGGTGCCTCCGGCTGGTTTGAGACGACGACCTGTACGACCGCTGCCACGCGTCCGGCGCGGACTGCCTCGACCACGGCCTGCATATTTGATCCCCGGCCGGAGATCAGTATGGCGATTGGTGTACCACCTGCGCTCATTCAGGCACCGCCCTTGCTACTGGTTCGTGCACCATGCCACGACGCTCCCACTCGTCGCCGCTCTTGTGTTTCCACCTCGCCGGCCAGCCGATCCCTCCGACGGCCGTTCTGACGCAGCCGGCGGACTACCGCGCCCTGCAGCACCGGCTCCGAGCGGCGCTGCTCAAACACCCCATCAGGCCCGTCGCATATTGCCTGATGCCGACGCAGTGGCACCTGATTGTGGGCCCAGTTGACCCATCCCGGCTACGCCGCTGCCTCGCCGGGGTCATCACTACCCCGCTCGACGCGACCGTCCCCATCACCGTCACGCCCCTCCCGGCCATCCGCGACCTCGTCCGGACGACGCGTGTGGTGGAGCGACTGGCCCTCACACACCGCCTCGTGCGTCGTGCACAGGACTGGCCCTGGGGAAGCCTTGCCGCCCGTCTTGACGGCGCGAGTCCTCTCCCTCTGGTCCCAGCCCCGTTTCTCGAGTCACGCGCCTGGAGCGACTACGTTAACGCGGCGGAGGCCTGGGACTCAGTCCACCTGGCCGAGCGCCCACGCTGGTTCGCCCGTCGCGCGCAAGGCGCCGAGCACGGCATCGGCGTCTGACGCCCCTGCGACCAACACGAGACCGACGCCCATATTGAAGGCGCGGAACATCTCGTCGTCGGCAATCTCGCCTGCGCGCTGGAGCCACGTGAACAGCGGTGGCACGTCCCAACTCGCGTGGTCCACACGGGGCACACGTCCCACGGGCATCGTGCGCGGAAGGTTTTCGGTCAGGCCACCTCCGGTGATGTGCGCCATTCCTTTGATCCATCCACGCTCGAGCAGCGGGCTGACTGCTGGCAAGTACGACCGATGCGGGCGAAGCAGGGTCTCCCCGACGGATTCGCCGAGGTCCGGCACCACACTCGTCACCGTCAGGCCAAGGTGGTCGAACACGATGCGGCGCGCCAGCGAATACCCGTTGGTATGCAGACCCGACGAAGGCAGGCCAATCAACACGTCGCCGGCGACAATCGACCGGCCGTCGATCACCTGCGCGCGCGGCACCAGGCCGACGATGAACCCCGCAACGTCGTATTCGCCGTCGGCATAAAACCCCGGCATCTCCGCCGTTTCACCCCCGAGCAGGGCACAGCGATTCGCGCGACACCCCTCGGCCACGCCACGCACAATCTGTTCCGCGACATCCGGTGACAACCGGCCGGTGGCCAGGTAGTCGAGGAAAAACAAGGGCCGCGCGCCCTGGACGAGGATGTCGTTCACGCAGTGGTTGACGAGATCGACGCCGATGGAATCGTGGACGCCGGTCATGAACGCAACCTTCAGTTTAGTCCCGACACCGTCGGCTGACGCCACAAGTACCGGGTCGGCCACGGAGCCATCGAGGGCAAACAACCCGCCGAATGATCCAATCCCCGACAACACGCCCGGCGTATACGTGGACTTCGCCAGTTGTTTGATGCGGCGCACCACTTCATTGCCCGCGTCGATGTCGACGCCCGATTGCCGATAATCCACCACGTCAGAACTCCAGTTTGTCGATAAGGGCCTGCGCGACGGCCCGCCGGGGCGACCCTTCCGGGGCCGTCCAGTACGCGCGGCGAATCTCCACGAAGAACCGTTCTTCCTCAAAGTCTTCCGACAGCATGTCGAAGGCATCCTGCAGGACGGCAATGGCCGCATCGCGCGTGCGGCGGGATTCAAGCGCATCGAGAATCACCGCGGGGTTGCGCAGGGCCACATGGCCGACGGCCAGCGCCAGCGCGGCGCGTGCCGGGTCGGTCGACGGCTCGGCGGCATCAAACAGGGCCGACAGCGCCGGCGCGGATCCGCGGGCCCCGAGTGTCGCGAGCGAAAATGCCGCACTGCGCAGGAGGCTCTGATATTGCGGATCGGCCGCCGCGAACCTCAGCGTCTGTCGCAGGTAGTCCTCACGCGGAGCACACTCCTGTGTCAGCAGGCAACTGGCGGCGGCGATCGCGGGCTGCGTATCGCGCGGTGCCGATTTCTGCAACGCCGCCAGTACCGGGAGCATCGACTTGTCACCCAGTTTCCCCAACGCCGTGATGGCATCGTCCTGCAGGGGGCCATCAAGTTGCGCGACGTCGGCGATGACCGGTGCCGCCCAGGTCGCACGATAGTCGCCGAGTGCCTCGATCACGGTGCCGCGAAAGAAGTCCTCGCCACGCGTGATCAGGGGGCGCACCGCCTCGCGCACGGCCGGGTCGGCGTGGGCGGCCGCCAGCGCGCGCGTCAGGGCCGGCCGTACGAACTCGGACGTTTCCCTGTCGAGCGCCGCAATCAGGGCCGCATTCATGTCGTTCGCCGGAAAACGCTCGAACCACGCGTACGCCACAGCGCGCACGCGATCGTTCGGGTCGGCGACCAAGGCGCGCATCGTGGCAGCTGCCGTCGAATCGCCGAATCCTGCGAGCAGGACAAGCGCGCGGTAGCGGACGTAGCCATCCTGGTGGGAGCGGGCTGCCGACGCGAGCAGCGGGATGGCCTCGGCCGCGGGACTGCGCCTGACCGTCCGGGCGGCAGTGGTGCGCGTGGCGAAATCAAACGAGACGAGCTGATCGATGGCCGTCTGCAGCGACTGCGGTGGGGTCTGAGCCTCCGCCGGCATCCACAGTCCGATGCACACGGCGACCGCCAGCGTCCATCGTGTGTGGGACGTCATGGCACCAGCTTCAGCGCCAACTGCAGGTACGCCGCCTCATTGCTCGGGAAGGCCACCGGATACTCACCGGTGTAGCAGGAGGTGCAATAGGATTTCCGCTCGCTGCCGACTTCCACGAGCATGCCGTCGAGGGTGAGATACCCGAGGCTGTCGGCCCCGATGTACTTCCGGACCTCCTCGAGGGTGTGCGTGGCTGCGATCAGTTCGGAGCGCTGCGGGGTATCCACGCCATAAAAACAGGGCGAGATTGTTGGCGGACAGCTAATCCGCATGTGCACTTCAGTGGCACCGGCGGCGCGCACCATCTTGACGATTTTCCGGCTTGTCGTGCCGCGCACGATCGAATCATCCACCAGCACGACGCGGCGCCCGGCGAGGATGCTCTTCACCGGGTTGAGCTTCACGCGTACGCCGAAGTGCCGAATCGACTGCTGCGGCTCGATGAACGTGCGCCCCACGTAGTGATTCCGAATCAGCCCCATCTGGAGCGGGAGTCCGGCCGCCTCGGCAAATCCCGTCGCCGCGCACACACCGGAGTCGGGAATCGGCACGACGACGTCGGCGTCCGCAGGCTGTTCCGCTGCCAGACGGCGACCAAAGGCCGTGCGCACCTCGTTGACACTCTGACCGAACACGTAGGAGTCGGGCCGCGCAAAGTACACGTGCTCAAACACGCAGTGCGCTTTCGCCGCCGGCGCGAACGGCTTGAGCGACTGCATCCCTTCCGCGCTGATGATCAGCACTTCGCCCGGTTCGACATCCCGCACCCACGTGGCGTCGATGAGATCCAGTGCGCACGTCTCCGAGCACACGATGTAGGCCTCGCCGAGGCGGCCGATTGTCAGGGGCCGGAAGCCATGCGGATCGCGCGCGGCAATCAGCTTGTCCTTCGTCAGCCACACGAGCGAAAACGCGCCCTGCGCCTGCGCAATCGCCTCCACCAGCGCGGCATCCGACGTGGCGGCCCTGGACCGCGCGTAGAGGTGCAGCAACACCTCGGTGTCGCTCGTGGTCTGAAAGATGGATCCGGACTGCACCAGAGCCCGTCGCAATTCGTCGGCGTTGACGAGATTGCCATTGTGGCCGATGGCGATTTCGCCATGCGTGCACTCGATCTGGATTGGCTGGGCGTTTTTCAGCCCGCTCTCACCGGCCGTCGAATACCGCACATGGCCGATCGCGCTCGTGCCCGCGAGCGACGCCAGCGCCGATTCGTCAAAAGCATCCGCGACATAGCCCATGGACTTGTGCAACTTGAGCCGTGTGCCGTCGGAGGTGCTGATGCCGACGCTCTCCTGACCACGATGCTGCAACGCGTACAGCCCGAGGTAGGTCAGGTTTGCCGCTTCGGGGTGCCCGAAGATTCCAAAGACGCCGCACTCTTCGCGGAACTTGTCGTTCATGCCATCCCCCTGAGCGTTCCGGCGCTACGACGTGAAGACGCGCGCAAAAATGGCGTCCACATTCCGCAGCTGCGCCCCCAGATCAAAACACTCCTCAAGCACATCCGCCGGCAGCACCCGCGTGATGTCCGCATCGGCCAGCAGCAGCGGCTTGAAGTCCACACGCTCGGCAAACGACCGCATCGCATTGCGCTGCACCCACCCGTAGGCGTCCTCGCGGGACACGCCGCGGCGCGCCAGTTCCAGCAACACGCTGCCGGAAAACACCACGCCACGGGACCGCCGCAGATTCTCCGCCATGCGGTCCGGATACACCACCATCCCCGCCACCACGCGGGTGAAGCGGCGCAGCATGTGATCAAGGGCGATGAAGCTGTCCGGCAGAATCACGCGCTCGACCGACGAGTGCGAGATGTCCCGTTCGTGCCACAACGCCACGTTCTCCATCGCCGCCATGGCGTTGGATCGAATCAGGCGGGCCAGGCCGACGATCTGTTCACAGGCGATGGGATTGCGTTTGTGCGGCATGGCCGACGAGCCCTTCTGGCCCTTCGCAAACGGCTCCTCGACTTCGCCAATCTCGGTCTTCTGCAGCCCGCGCACTTCAAGCGCGAACTTTTCGAGCGACGCGGCCAGAATCGCGAGCGCCGAGAGGAGTTCGGCATGGCGATCCCGCTGAATCACCTGCGATGCCACCGGCGCCGGAGTCAGCCCCAGTCGCGCACACACGGCCGCCTCAATTGCGGGATCCAGATGCGCAAACACACCGACGGCGCCTGACAACTTGCCCACCGACACGGCCTCCCGCGCCCGTACCACCCGTTCCCGGGCCCGGCCCACTTCCGTGTACCACAGCGCGAGCTTGACGCCGAATGTCATCAGCTCGGCATGCACTCCGTGCGTGCGGCCGATCATCGGCGTGTGCTTGTGCTCCATCGCCCGCGTCCTGATGGCGTCCGCCAGGGCGTCGATCCGCGTCAGCAGCAGGTCGCACGCCGCCCGCATCTGCAACGCCAGCGCGGTGTCGAGCACGTCGGACGACGTCAGGCCAAAGTGCAGCCAGCGCGCAGACGGACCGACCTTCTCGGCGACCGCCGTCGTAAACGCGATCACATCGTGCTGTGTCGTCTGCTCAATTTCCTCGATCCGGGCGATGTCAAACGTCGCGCGCTCCCGGAGGATCCGCGCGTCTTCCTTCGGCACCACACCCGTCTCGGCCAGTGCATCAGTCGCCGCGAGTTCAACTTCGAGCCAGGCGTCGTAGCGCCGTTTTTCACTCCAGATGTCACCCATTTCCGGGTGCGTATATCGCGGAATCATGCGTGCGTCTCCATCACCAATTGCGACGCGCGCAGCGGCGGCGCAGCGTCGGGCCCCACCACACTTGCGGCAATGGCGCCGTCCTGAAATACCTCACCAGCCACGCGTAACACGTCGTCGGCCCCGACCGCCTCGATGTTGGCCAGAATTTCATCGAAGGTCACCTGCCGCCCGAAACACATTTCCTGGCGGGCCAGATGCGACATCCGGCTGGAGGTGTTCTCCAGCCCGAGCATCACGCTGCCCTTCAGGTGATCCTTCGCCCGACGCAGTTCGTCGGCGGGAACCGCCTCGTGGCGCAGGGTGCGGAGCTCCGCGAGCGTCAGCGCGACGACTTCCTCGACCTTGTCGGCAGCACACCCGGCGTACACCGACAACATGCCGGCATCGCTGTAGGTCGCGAGATTCGAGAACACGGCATACGCCAGCCCACGATCCTCACGGATGTGCTGGAACAGACGGGAACTGATCGATCCGCCGAGGATGGTGTTCAACACCAGCGCTGCGTGCCGATCGTGGTGCGTCTGGCTGACCGACGGGGAGCCGAGACACACGTGGCTCTGTTCGATGTCCTTCCGGCGCGTCACGACACCGGGCGTCACGTGCGGCGGCACGCCGGACGCCGCCTCGCCAGGCGACGACAACGACTCAAAGGCCTTCGCCACGTCGTCACGCAGCCGGTCATGGTCGAGACGCCCGGCCGCCGCGACCACCAGATTCGACGCCACATAGGTGCGTGAGAAAAACTCGCGCAGCCGGGCGGAGGAAAAGGCCTGCACCGTCTCGGCAGTGCCGAGGATGGGGCGCCCCAGTGGATGCTGCGCCCAGAAGTGCTGCGCAAACATCTCGTGCACCAGATCGTCCGGCGCATCCTCCACCATCTTGATTTCTTCGAGCACGACGCCCTGTTCGCGCGCCACTTCCTCCGGCGCAAGGGCGGGGCGCAGCAACATGTCGCTCAGGATGTCGAGCGCCAGCGGCAGGTGCTCGTCGAGCACCTTGATGTAATAGCCGGCGTACTCCTTCGACGTGAACGCGTCGACCTGGCCACCAATGGAATCGATTTGCTGCGCAAGGTCACGTGCCGACCGCGTGTGCGTCCCCTTGAACAACATGTGCTCGACAAAGTGGGCCATCCCGCTGTCGGCATCGGATTCATGCCTGGACCCGCGGGTCAGCCACACACCAATCGCCGCGGATCGCACATGCGGGATTGATTCGGTGACGAGCCGAAGGCCCGAGGGCAGCGTCTCCGCCCTCACCACGAACCTGCCCCCAGAAAATTGGTTAAGTTGTTCACAGACTTGAAGTTACAGGAGTGACCCAAGGCCGAAATGATACCATGACGCGTATCGTGGAACAAGGCTCCGATGTGGCTCCCGTGAAGGATTTTTCCGAGTGTGATCGCCTCGAACTCGAGGCGGCCCTCGTCGCCATAGGAGAACCAGCCTTCCGTGGGCGCCAGGTCTTCCAGTGGCTCCATCAACGGGACGTGGTGGCCTTCGAGGCGATGACGGATCTGTCCGCCCCCCTGAGGGCGCGGCTGAAGACGGAGGCGCGAATCTCCGAGCCCACGCTCGAGACCAAGCAGGTATCTTCGGACGGCACCACCAAGTTCCTGCTTCGCCTCGCGGACGGGCGGCACATCGAGGCGGTCTACATCCCTGATACCCCGAACCAGACGTTCTGTGTCTCGACACAGGTGGGATGCGCCATGGCCTGCGGGTTCTGCCTCACCGGAAAGATGGGGCTCATCCGGAATCTGACCGCCGGCGAAATCGCCGGGCAGGTTCGGGTGCTGGCCCGCGAGACCCACCTGCGCACCTCCCCGTTCAACATCGTACTGATGGGCATGGGCGAACCGCTGCACAACTACGACGCAACGATGAAAGCCCTGCGAATCCTCGCGGATCCGCAGGGCCTGGCCGTGGCGCCGCGCCGAGTGACACTCTCGACCGTCGGCCTTGTGCCCGCGATCGAAAAACTCGCACAGGAGGAGGTCATGCCGAACCTGGCGCTCTCTCTTCACGCCACGACCGATGAGCAACGAAACGCGCTCGTCCCCATCAATCGCAAGTATTCGCTCACCCAGTTGATGGACGCCTGCCGTGCGTTCCCACGGCGCCGACGTGGACGCATCACGTTTGAATACGTGATGCTCAACGAGGTCAACGATACGCCAGACGATGCGCGTCGACTGGCGCGGTTGCTCGATGGCATCCACGGCAAGGTGAACTTGCTACCGCTCAACGAGGCAGCAGGGATCCCGTACACTCGCCCGTCGGACACACGCGTAAACACGTTCGCCAGGATCCTCGCGGATCATGGCGTCACCGTCTCCGTGCGCAAGAGCCGCGGCCGCGACATTCGCGCGGCCTGCGGGCAACTGCTTGTAGAAGGCACCGAGGCGCGGGTGTGAAATCGGCGATCGCTCGACACGTCGCGGGATGGCTGCGGCGGTATCCCTACCGAGGCAAGGTCGCAGCGTGGGAGCGGATGGCCCATTGGCTTGCACCCGGCGAGCTGGAGATCACACTGAGCACGAGCGGCCGTATGCAGATCAATACGGCTCTCCATTGGCAGCGACTGATGCTGGCGGAGGCCTTCGAGAGGCGATCGGCCTGGTTGGTGTCGCATCTGCTGGCGCCGGGCGACGTATTCATCGATGGCGGCGCCAACTGTGGTTTTTACTCATGCTGTGCTGCTGGGCGTGTTGGCCCGTCAGGTCGTGTGATTGCGATCGAACCTGACGCGCGCCTCCACGCGCAGCTCGCGACACAAGCCCACTTGAACGCCCCGGTGATTGAGGTGCGCCATCACGCGCTCAGCGACGAAGTGGGCTCCGCGGAGTTTTATCTGCCGCCAGAAGATATTCCTGACGGGTGGGGTCTCGGTTTCGTATCGCTGGAACCCCACCCGGGTTGGACGCCGCGGGTGGTACCCACGACCACGATGGATACGATCGTCGATGCTGTGGGTCGCCCGGTCGCGCTCGCGAAGCTCGACCTCGAAGGTCACGCAGCGCGGGCCCTCCGCGGCGCATACAACGCACTTTCGACCCGCGCACTTGAGAGTGTGCTGATCGAGGTCAATGACCGGCGGCTGTTTGATGAGCTGCGTCGTCACGAGTTCGACACAATTCTCGACGTGCGCAACGGCTTTGTCGAGATCGCAGATCTGGGAACCCTTGATGGGGCACACACCGACCTCGCGTTGCTGCGAGGCCAGTGTGCCGGTCGCTGGCACCGCGTCCAGCACCTCTCACACTTGATGTAACGCTACTTGCGGCCGGCGAGTCGCGCGGCGGCGGCTTCGACTTTGGCTTCGAGCCCCGCCTTGTAGGCGGTCACCTTGCCCGCTACACCCGCGTTGCCGAGGGCGATCATCTGCGCGGCGAGGATACCCGCGTTGGTCGCACCCGGCTTGCCGATCGCCACGGTCGCCACGGGGACTCCCGGCGGCATCTGCACGGTGGACAACAGCGCGTCCATCCCCTTCAGCGCGGAGGAGTCAATCGGCACACCCACCACGGGGCGAGGCGTATGTGCCGCCACCACGCCGGCCAGATGCGCCGCAGCGCCGGCTCCGACGATGAAGACCTTGACGCCCCGGGTATGCGCGTCCTCGATCAACCGCAGCACGCGAGCTGGGGAGCGATGCGCCGAGGCCACCGTCATCTCCCAGGTCAGACCAAACTCGTTCAGTGCCGCCCCTGCAGCAGACATCACGTCCGCGTCGGAGTCGGAGCCCATGAGGATCAACACGTCCAGTGCCATAGCGGTCTCAGACTACCAGAGCTTTTTTGCCGATGTCACGGCGGAACTGCATCCCGTCAAACGAAATCCTCGTCACGGCCTCGTAGGATTTCCGCATCGCGGCCGCATGATCGGCGCCCCGGCCCACGACGGTGAGCACGCGCCCACCGGCCGTCACAAGGTGCCCGTCGCGCACCGCGGTTCCGGCATGGAACACCGTAACGTCCGGTCCGAAGTCGGCATCGGCACCGGTAATGGGGTGCCCTGTGACGGGATTGGCCGGATACCCCTGCGCAGCCAGCACCACGCCAACACACGCACCGGGCCGCATCGGAATGGTTCGCGCGCCCAGATCGCCGAGAGCGGCCGCATGCAGCACCTCGGTCACGTTGCCCCCGAGCAGCGGCCACACCACCTGGGTCTCGGGATCGCCGAACCGCACATTGAACTCAATCACCTTTGGACCAGCCGACGTGAGCATGAGGCTCACATACAGAAATCCGCGGTATCCCCCATCGTCGGACAGGCCATCCAGCACGGGTTGGACGATGGTGCGCATGACCTCGGCCTCAAGTGCCGGCGTCATCAGCGGACTCGGGGCAAAGGCGCCCATCCCGCCCGTGTTGGGTCCACAGTCATCGTCGAACACACGTTTGTGGTCCTGGGCGCTGCCGATGGGAATCGCGCGGCGGCCATCGGCCAGCACAAAAAATGAGACTTCGGGTCCGGTCAAGCACTCCTCGATCACCAGAGTCGACCCGGCATCGCCGAACTGCCGGTCGACCATTGCGGCCCTGACGGCCGCTTCGGCTTCAGTCCGCTCGGAGGCGATGACGACGCCCTTGCCACCAGCGAGGCCGTCGGCTTTGACGACCACCGGGAAACCGAATGTGCCACCGGCGACAGCGGCCAGCGCTGACTCGAGCGTGTCGCAGGCCAGGAATCGTGCGGTGGGAATTCCGGCGTCGGCCATGAACCGCTTGGAGAAGGCCTTGGAGGTTTCCAGGGCGGCGGCTCGTCGCACCGGCCCGACGATCGCGTGGCCGCGGGCGCGAAGGAGGTCTGCCAGCCCGGCGTCCAGGGCGGCTTCGGGCCCGACGACGGTCAAATCCACCTGTTCCCGTTCGACCAGGGCCAGAAGAGCCTCGGAATCGGTCACGTTCCCGGGGAGACAGCGGACGAATGAGGCCATCCCCGGGTTCCCGGGAACGCACAGGACCCCAGAAACGCCCGGATCCTGGGCCAACCGCCATGCCAGGGCGTGTTCCCGCGCGCCACTTCCAACAATCAGGAGCTGCATGAACTGTCGATTCTACGTGATACCCTAACGTGTTGCTCGCCCGACCCGGCCGTGTCCAGGTTGATTGGCAGGCACAGAATCCAGTCGGGGAGGGGGTGTTCAGTCATGGCAGAAGTCAGAATTCAGGATGGTGAGTCCATCGAGAGTGCCTTGCGCCGCTTCAAGCGGAAGGTGCAGCAGGAAGACATCATCAAGGACATCAAGAAACACTCCTTCTACCTGAAGCCCGGTGACAAGCGTCGCGTCAAGCAGGCGCTCGCCCGCAAACGCTCCCGCAAGAAGCAGCGCCGGGACGTCGAGTAGTTGTGGCGGGGGTTCTCGGCTTTTACTAGACCGGGACCCCCTGACCCACTACACTACAGCTGGAAATTTTCCCCGAATACCACGCCGACCGGCCGTCAGCAGGCCGGCGACGGCCGGGCAGAGGAGTTGGCATGCAGATCGAGGAACGACAGGTGGGCGAGGTCATGATTCTCGACCTGAAGGGCAAGATCACCCTCGGTGAGGGCGATGAGGTCCTGAAGGACAAGGTCAACTCGTTGATCCTCCAGAACAAGAAGCGCATTCTGCTGAATCTCGCGGATGTCCCCTACATTGACAGCGCGGGTCTCGGTGAAATCGTGCGGACGTACACCACGGTCAGCCGGCAGGGCGGTCAGCTCAAGCTGGTGAATCTGACCAAGCGCATCACGGACCTCTTGATGATCACGAAACTGCTCACGGTGTTCGAAACGTTCGACGTCGAGCAGGACGCGCTCAAGAGTTACTCCTAGCCGGAATCATCGAGTCGACGGCCGGGCGGGCCAACGGGCCTGCCCGGCTCCTCGCATCGCAATGTCTGTTTCCACCCGGTCGCGGGCTGTGGCCTTGTTCGTTTCACTGCGTCCTGCGCAGTGGACCAAGAATCTGATTTTGTTCGCAGGCCTCATCTTCGGCGGCAAGTTGCTCGATCCGGCGTCGGTGCTCGCGGCGGGCCTCGCCTTCGCGGTCTTCTGCGCGCTGTCGGGTGTCGTGTATCTGGTCAACGATGTGCGCGACGCGGACGCCGACCGTCTCCATCCCAGCAAGTCCCGCCGTCCCATCGCCGCCGGTGACGTGTCTCCGCAGGCCGCGATCCGCACGGCTGTCATTCTCACTGTGGTGGCCCTGGGCGTCGCCTGGTGGCTCGACCCCGTGTTCTTCGTTGTCTCGTCCGGATACGTCACGTTGCTGACCGGGTATTCGATCTCGCTCAAACACCACGCCATCATCGACGTGCTGACCATCGCCTCAGGATTTGTGTTGCGTGCGGTGGCCGGCACCGTGGCGATTCATGTCGCGATCAGCCACTGGTTGCTGGTGCTCACGCTGTTGGGCGCGCTGTTCCTCGCGCTCAGCAAACGCCGCGCTGAGCTGGTGGCACTGGCCGACGGGGGCGCGGGACATCGTCGCAGCCTGGCCGACTACAGTCCGCAACTGCTCGATCAGTTGATCAGCATCGTGGCCGCGTCCACGCTGCTGGCGTACGCGTTCTACACGATCAGTCCCGAAACGGTGGCCAAGTTCGGCACCGACCGTCTGTTGTTCACGATGCCGTTCCTGCTGTACGGCATCTTCCGGTATCTCTTTCTCATCCACCAGCGCGATGGCGGGGCCGACCCGTCGGAAACGCTGCTTCAGGATCGGCCGATTCTCGCGTGTGTCGCCCTCTGGGTGGTCACGGTGGCCGTGCTGATTTACGGGCCGTGGCGCTGACGTCCGGCCGGGGGTCAAAAGGTGTGCAGTTATGAGTGATTTTCAGGTCAAGGCCGACGCGGTTGACGTCGAGGCCATCATGCGTCAGATCCGCGCCCGCATCCGCGAGAAGCGCGGCGTGGATTACACCGAGGCGGACGTGCAGGCCCTCGCCAGCGCCAAGCTCGAGCAGTTCCTCGATCCGAAGGGTGTGCGCTCCGATCTCGTCGAGCAGTTCAGGCGCAAGCGGACGGTGAGCGCCGCGCCGCCCAACTACTCGTTTGAGGACAGCACCATCTACGACACGCACCGTGGACTCCTTCGGACCATCCGCCGGTTGCTGAACCCGATTCTCAAGTTGTTCATGAACCCGCAGCCAATCGGCGCGGCGCTGCACATCCAGGCCAAGGTGAACGAGGAATTCCACCGGCGCTTCCGCATCCGCGAGGAAATGGACCCGCTCTATTACGAGCTCGTGCACAACCTGGCCCTGGAAGTCACGCGTCTCGGGATCGAAGTGCACAACCTCAAGATGCGCGCGGAATCGCTGTCGAGCCGCATGGACTTCGACGAACGGCGCGGGCGCGCCCTCGAGAGTGTCGTCCAATATCGTCCGCCGCAACGGCAACAACCGCCGGCCCAGCGTCCTCCGCAGGCCGCGGCGGCTGCGGCGTTGCCCGCGTCTGCCGCAGGCGTGGCCCCGGGAGCGGATGTCTCCTCCGGAGACGCGCCTGTTCCTTCGACGGAAGGCTCCGCGGCGGGTGATGCCGAACGCCGCCGCCGGCGCCGGCGGCGTCGGCGCCGCCCGGGACAGAACATGGCGGAGCAGGGCGGCGCGCCGAATGCCGGCGCGCCCGAGGACGCGGAGACTTCGGAGTGGGTGGCCGAGGGTGGCGCGGATTCCCCAGACGCAGGACCTGACGAACAGTGAAGATTGCAGTCGTTGTCCAGCGGTACGGCGCCGACATCAATGGCGGCGCCGAACTGCACGCGCGGTACATTGCCGAGCGCCTGTCCACACACGCTACGGTGGAGGTGTTGACCACCTGCGCCAAGGACTACATCACCTGGAAGAACGAGTGGCCGTCGGGGGACAGCACCATCAATGGCGTGACCGTGCGCCGATTCCCGGTGTCGCGTCCCCGCAACACGGCGGACTTCGGCCGCCGATCGGCGCTGGTGTTCGAGCGCACGCACTCCCTGAACGATGAACTCGCATGGCTCGACAGCGAAGGTCCGCGCAGTCCCGCGCTACTGACGCACCTCAGCAAGGTCACCGGAGAATTCGACTTCTTTCTGTTCTTCAGTGCGCGGTACTACCACGCGTGGCACGGCGCCCGCCTGGCCCCGCAGAAGGCGATACTTGTGCCGACGGCCGAGCGTGATCCGGCGGTCGGGCTCTCGATCTTCGGCCCGTTGTTCCGCGGCGTACGCGGAATCATGTACAACTCCCTCGAGGAGCGCGCACTGATTCAGGGGGTCTCCGGCAACCAGGCGGTGCCAGGCGTTGTGGTCGGCGTCGGGTCAGACATTCCAGAGCGGACGCAGCCGTGGCGCGTGCGGAAGAAGTTCACTCTCAAGCGCCCATTTGCGATTTACATCGGCCGCATCGACGAGAACAAGGGTTGCAAGACCCTGTTTGAACACTTCGATCGCTACGTGGCCGAATTCCCGCGCGGGCTCGATCTCGTGCTGGTGGGCAACGCGGTCCTGGAGGTGCCGTCCCATCCGCGCATCCGCCACCTCGGATTCCTGTCCGATGAGGACAAGTTCGATGCGCTCGCGGCCGCCGACGTACTGATCATGTCGTCGCCGTACGAAAGCTTGTCGATGGTCGCGCTGGAAGCGTGGGCACTCGGCAAACCCGTGCTGGCCAACGGCCGTTGTGACGTGCTGCGCGGTCAGGTGATTCGCAGCAACGGTGGCCTGTACTACGACTCATACGAGGAATTCGCCGAATCGCTCTTCGCGCTCGAGGCCCAGGGCCCCATCGGTGCCGTGCTCGGGCGGCAGGGACGTGACTTTTTCCGCCGCCACTACACGTGGCCGGTGATTGAACGAAAGTATCTCGACATGTTCGACCGTCTGCGCCGGGACACCTCGGTGCAAGCCACCGAACCGTGGCCGGGTTGGTGGGCACGACGACAGCGGAACCTGCCGCCCGCGCGCGAGGTCCTTGATGGCGTCCCGGCGGGGCCGGTGCTCCGGTAAGCCATGGCTCCGCGGGTCCATCAAATCCTCGCGACCCTTGGCTACGGTGATGCCATCGGCAACGAAGTGCTCGGCATCCAGCGGGCGCTTCGAGGCGCCGGCTACGAGTCCAACATCATCGTGGAAACGGCCGACCCGCGTCTCGAGGACCTGACGATCGACTATCGCGACTTCGTCGATCGCGTGGGACCTGAGGACCTGCTCATCCACCACTTCTCGCTGGGTTCGCGCGCGTCGAGGACGGCGTTTGCCCTGCCCTGTCGCATGGCGTTGATCTACCACAACATCACGCCACCGGAGTATTTTCTGGGCGTCCATCCACAACTCGTCCGGCAGTGTTACCACGGGCGTCGCGAACTCACCGCCTACCGGACGCGGTGCGATCTCGCGCTTGGCGACTCGGAATTCAACCGGCAGGAGCTGGACGCCCTCGGCTTCTCCCCCACCGACGTCCTCCACGTCGTCCCCGATTTTTCGCACCTGGATGCGATCCCCGACAGCCGTGTCCTCGACGCGTATGACGATGAGTGGACGAATATTCTGTTTGTGGGCCGGCTCGTGCCAAACAAACGGCCCGACGATCTCATCCGGTTCTTCCACGCGTACAAGACCTGGTACAACCCGCGCGCGCGGTTGATTCTCGCCGGGGCGTACGGCGGATTTGAGCAGTACTACACTCAACTGCAGGCGCTCATCGCCACACTCGGCACGAAGGATGTGCACATCCCTGGTCAAATCACGAACGAAGCGCTCACGGCGTTGTACGATGTCGCGGACCTGTTCCTCTGCGCGAGCGAACACGAGGGATTCTGCGTGCCGCTGGTGGAGGCGTTCCACAAGCGGGTGCCGGTGCTCGCCTATGCCTCGACGGCGATTCCCGCCACGATGGATGGCGGCGGTGTCCTGTTTCACGAGAAGGATCCGCGGCGGGTGGCCGCATTGATGCATGGCCTGGTGACCGATGGCGCCCTTGTGGATCAGGTGCTTGAGGCGCAGGATGCCGCGCTTGATCGACTGAAGGCGCGCGACTTCGACGGCACGCTGCTGCGATTTGTGCGGCAGGTGCTCGACAGTCCGCCGAGGGAACGTCCCCCGGTGGCCTTCGACTTCTGGCGGCAGTTCGCTCTGGCTGAGGAGCTGGAACAGTTGCGCGAAGTCCGCCCGGAGGCCTTCCGCGCGTTGCCGCCGGAGGAAGACGCCGGGCCGGTGGCTGATCTGGGACACGGCCGGTGATCATCAATCAATGGCTCCCGGCCGCGCATCGCCACGACGCCGTCGGCGGCAATGCGCTTCTGATGCGCGACATGCTCCGCGACTGGGGACACGACTCCGAGATCTTTGCGTTGACGGTGGAAGATGCGCTCGCCGGTGACGTGTTGCCGTTCACGGACGCCGCCGCGCGTGACGGGGACGTGACGATATTTCACTTCGCGGTACCGTCGCCCATGACTCGCGCGTTTGCCACGCTTCCGGGCGCGCGCATTCTGCACTACCACAACGTCACGCCAGCCCATTTTTTTGCGCCCTACGACGCAGGCATCTGTCGCTTCGTGTCCACGGGCCGGCAGGAACTGGCGTCGCTGGCTGCGCACACCGACCTTGCCCTTGGCGTCTCGGAATACAACCGCGCCGAACTTGCAGCCCTGCACTTCCCCTGGACAGGCGTGCTGCCGATCGTCGTGGACGCTGATCGACTGCGCTCGCAGCGGTCGGTGCCCGCGCTTGAATCGACCCTCGGGGACGGCTTCGCTAACATCCTGTTTGTCGGCCGAATCGCGCCGAACAAGCGGATCGAAGATCACATCCGGCTGGCCGAGCACTACAAGCGCTACATCGACCTTCGCTATCGGTTCATCTTTGTCGGCAACGATCAGGCGGTGCCACGGTACACGGCCACGATCAGGGCGCTGATCGCCGAATACAAGATGTTGCCCGAGCGGTTCTGGTTTACGGGGCCGGTGCCCGATGAGGAACTGGCGACATATTACCGGCACGCCCATGCGTATGTCTCACTGAGTGAACACGAGGGATTCTGTGTTCCACTGGTGGAGGCGATGGCGATGGACGTCCCCGTCCTGGCGTACGGTGCCGCGGCGGTGCCCGATACCCTCGGAGGCGCGGGGGTCTGTTTTACACCGAAAGATCTTGAGTGGGCCGCCGAATGGCTCGGCGCCCTGATTTATGACGAGCCGCTGCGCGAGCAGATTCTTGCAGGGCAGCGGCGACGGGTCGCGGATTTCGGGCGCGAACGCTTCGAACCGCGCCTGCAATCCCTGTTGGCGGAGTTCACGTGAAAATTGCGTTTGTCGTGCAGCGTTACGGGACGGAGATCCTCGGCGGATCCGAATATCACTGCCGCCTGATCGCCGAGCGGCTGGCCGAGCGCCACACCGTCGAGGTCCTCACCACCTGCGCGAAGGACTACATCACCTGGGAGAACGCGTACCCGGAAGGCACTGACCGCATCCGCGGAGTGACGGTCCGGCGATTCGCGAACAGCCGCACGCGCGATCTCGCGTCATTCAACGCCTACTCCGACTGGATCTTCCACAACGCCCACACACGGCAGGATGAGCTGGAGTGGCTCAAGCAGCAGGGCCCCTGGTCACCGGCGTTGACCGAATACCTCGAACGGCACCACCAGACGTACGACATCCTGATCTTCTTCACGTATCTCTACGCCCCCACTGTGATGGGCCTGAAGGTCGCCCCTTCGAAGAGTCTGCTCGTGCCGACCGCTCACGATGAAGCAGCCATCCGGCTGGGCATCTACGAGGATGTCTTCTCCAGCGCCGCCGGCATCGTCTGGAACACCGAGGCCGAACGGCGGTTTGTCAGCGAACGGTTCCACCTGCGTGCCCTGGTCGAGGACGTCGTCGGGTGCGGCGTGGATGTGCCGGAATCGCGGTACGCGGGCGGCGATGACCTGCCGACGCTGGCCCCGGTGCTGCCCACAGCCAATGAACCGCTGCCCGCCCATCTGGACGGCCCCGCCAATGCTTTCAAACGCCGACACCGTGTGCATGGCGCGTTTGCACTGTACGGCGGCCGCATCGATCCCGGCAAGGGCTGCGAAGAACTCCTTGAGTACTTCCAGGCCTTCCTGCACGAGGGCGGGGATGCCTCACTCCTGCTGATGGGCGTCAAGCTCATGCCGCTGCCTGACGACCCGCACGTGCGATTCGCGGGCATCCTGCCCGATGAGGAACGCCTGCACGCCCTCGAGGCCGCCACGGTCGTCGTGGTGCCGTCCCCCCACGAAAGCCTCTCGCTTCTTGCGTTGGAGGCGTTTGCCGTCGGCACGCCGGTGTTGGCGAACGGTCGCTCTGAAGTGCTGGTCGATCACTGCCGGCGCAGCAACGCAGGTCTGTACTACGAAGACCGCTGGGAGTTCATCGAGGCGTTGAAGCTGCTGACCCGCGATGCCGGCATGCGCGCGGCGATGGGCCGCAACGGCCAGGCGTACGTCAATGCCAACTACCGGTGGGACATCATCATGCACAAATACGAGCGGATGATGATGCGGCTCAAGTCACCGTCGCCGGTGCGCAGCCACGAGCCAGAGCGGGAGCGACATCGCCGGCCACCGCAGCGTCCTGCCCAGCGCGACCGGCGGCCGCACAGTCAGCATCGCGACCGGCGTCCGCGACGCTGACCGCCTACGCGCCGGAGTCGTCCTCGGTCTCGCCCCTCCGGCGGCGGGGCCGGATGTCGTACCGCTTGATCATTTCATTAAGCGTGGTCGGCTTGATGAAGAGGAGTTCGGCGGCCTTCTTCTGCACGCCGCCCGCGGCACCGAGCGCGGATTCGATCCACTTGCGCTCGGCGTTTGAGAGCACTTCCCGCAGGGGGATGCCCTCGGGGGGCACGACAAAATCCGTTTCGTGGAATTCCCGATTGAACCGGACCTGCTCAGGAATCAACTCCAGTCCAATCTCGCGACTCGGCGCGAGCACCACCGCCCGTTCGATGACGTTCTCGAGTTCACGCACGTTGCCGGGCCAGTCGTACGCCATCAGCAGATCCATCGCCTCCGGCGTGACGAACCAGCCAGACTTCCGGCTCTCCTCGCCGTACTTTTCCAGAAAGTGCTGCACGAGGAGCGGAATGTCGTCCTTCCGATCGCGCAGGGCCGGCAGCTGCACGGGGATGACGTTCAGTCGATAAAACAGGTCCTCGCGGAATTTTCCGTCCGCCACGCTCTTGCGCAGGTCCACGTTGGTGGCTGCGATGATTCGCACATCGACCCTGATGATGTCCACGCCCCCCAGGCGCATGAACTCACGCTCCTGAATCACACGCAGCAGCTTGGCCTGGGTCTCGACGGGGACGTTCCCGATCTCGTCAAAGAAAATAGTGCCGCGATCCGCGACCTCGAACAGCCCCTTCTTCATCGCCACGGCCCCCGTGAAGGCGCCTTTGACGTGGCCGAACAGGTTCGACTCGAGCAGATCGGGTGGCAGATTCCCGGAGTTGACGGTGACAAACGCCTTGTCCGCCCTGGCCGAACGGCGATGCACCGCCTGTGCGACGAGCTCCTTGCCGGTGCCGCTCTCCCCCTGGATCAGAACGGTCGTCCGGCTCGGGGCCGCGCGACCAATCAGGTCATACACGGCCCGCATGCGGGCGCTGCCGCCGATGATTTGATCGAAGCGGTGGCTACCGGACTTCAGCCGGTTCCGCAACTCGAGATTTTCGCGCTGCAACCGCCGACGCTCAATGGCGTTCCGGAGCACCACAAGCACTTCGTCGTTCTTGAACGGTTTCGTGAAGTAGTGGAACGCCCCCTGTTTGGTGGCGCGCACGGCCGTGTCGATCGTGCCGAACGCGGTGATCATGACCACCGGGAGATCCTCGTCCATCCGCCGAATTTCCTCGAGCACGTCGAGCCCGTTCCGGTCCGGCAGCATCAGATCGAGGAGCACCGTGTCGAAGTCCTCGTCAGCGAGCATCGTGAGGCCCTCGGTCGCCGTGGCCGCCGTCCTGACGACACAGCCGTCACGGGTCAGGAGGGCGTCAAGCGCCTCCCGGATGATTTCCTCGTCGTCGATGATCAGAATATGTGCGGGTGTTCCCGACATCAGTTGGCCTTCGCTTCCCCACCACCGGTCTTCGTCACCGGCAGGGCCAGGATGAATCGGGTGCCTTGTCCGACGGCGCTCTCACACATGAGCGTACCGCCATGTTCCTGCACGATCCCGTACGTCACCGACAACCCAAGGCCCGTGCCCGCGCCGTCAGCCTTCGTCGTGAAGAACGGATCGTAGATACGGGCAATGTGCTCGGTCGGAATGCCCGAACCGGTATCGCCGACTTCGACGGTGATTGTGTCACCGGTTGCCCTTGTTGAGACCGACAACCATCCACCTTTCGGCATCGCATCCCGCGCGTTGAGGAACAGGTTCAGGAACACCTGCTGCAACTTGTATTCAAACCCCATGATTAAGCGGTCGGCCGCGAGATCGCGCCTGACCTGAATCCGGCTCCCTCTGAACTGGTGTTCGAGCAACGACAACACGTCGTTGATCACCAGATTGACGTTCACCGGCATGGACTCGCCGCCCGATGGGCGCGCCAGGTTCAGCAGACTGTTCACAATCTTGGCCGCGCGGAACGTCTGCCGTTCGATCTTCTCGAGCAGCTGCGTCTTCGGGTCGTCGGGATCGGCCTGCTCCAGCAACATCTGGGTGAAGCTCGAGATCCCCGTCAGCGGCGTGTTCACTTCGTGCGCGACACCGGCGGCCAGCAGACCAACAGCGGCCATCTTCTCCGAGAGCTGCAGCTGCTCCTCGAGGTTGGCCCGGTCGGTCACATCCTCAATCACGACGATCCAACCCGCTTTGACGCCATCCGCCGTCTGAAAAGGGGCGATCCCGGCATTCACCAGCAGGGGACGCGCGAGTTCCCCGGGTCCCGACGCGAGCGGCACGCGCAGCAGCGACGCACCGGACGGCTGATCGCGCCGCGCGGTCATCAACGTCTCGACAAACGACTCGGGGAACAACGCCGACAGCCGGCGGCCAATGGCCCTCGACCGCTCGAAGTAAAACAACTGCTCAAGCCGGCGATTCCACCGCAGCACCCGATCATCGAGGTCAATGACGAACAATCCGTCGCTCAGGGATTCGACGACGCTGTCGCCGAACTGGCGGAGGCGTTCAATTTCCTCGGCTTTGAGCCGCAGTTGGCCGTAGAGCCGCGCGTTTTCGAGCGCCGTCGCTGCCTGCCCAGCCACGGCGCCGAGCAGCGCCATATCTTCGCTGCTGAGCGGCTCGTACCGTGCCCGGCCTCCCACCGCGAGGACGCCGATGGTGACTTCCTTGCTCACACACGGGACAAACGCGTGCCAGCCGGCCTCGCGCCAGATCGCGCCCTCGTCACCCACAAGCCGGCGCAGCGGTACCGGATCGTCAATGCTGATGGTCTGACCGGCGAGCAGCCTGGTACCCAGGCCCGACTCGCGCGAGATGCGGAGCACGGACGGATCGTCAACACCCCCGCTGGCGACCGCGGTGAAAGAGTCGGACTCGTCGTCGGGAGCGGCGAGCAACAGCGCGATGCGATCCACCGCCAACGTGTCGCGCACCCGTTCCACCAGGCGGGTGCTCAGGCGTTCGAGGTCGAGATCGCTGTTGAGTTCGCGCGCAAACGTCACAAGCGCGCGGCGGTAGTCATACCGATCACGGTAGTAGAGCCGATCGAGGCCGCCCTGAATCGCATTCCACAGGGTGGGCGCGACGAGCACGACCACCAGCGTCGCAAACAGCGCCCAAAACTCGTTTTGTTCCTGGTGTCCCGAGAGCAGGCCCACCAGTTCCAGCGTGCCCTGGTAGATCAACACCAGCACGAGGCCGACGGCTGAGACCACCAGCGCACGCTTGAAGATGACCTCGATATCCATCAGCCGATATCGCACGATGGCCGACGCAAACGCGAGCGGGATGAAGCCGAGCAGCACTGCCGTGTACTGACCACCGGGCACGGTCCTGCCCATGAGGAAGGGAATGACGTAGACCGAGACAAACGGCACGGCACCCAGGCCTGACCCCCAGACGATCCACCGCAGCTGGCGACGGGCGGTCACCGACCGAAGACGGCCGAGCGCGCGAATCATCAGGGCCAATCCGCCGAGCAGGCACGCCGCCAGATACACAAACTCGAGCGTCTCGACCTGCTGCAGCCGGCGTGCCATCGCTTCAACCGGCATCCAGGTCATGGCGGTCAGTCGTCCCAGGCCCAGCGCCAGCGCCGGCGCGTACACCAGCGGCAGAATCGCGCGGCCGGACGGCGTTGCCACCCATGGGTTGGGCCGATCCGGAAACACCAGCGCAAAGTGCAGAAACAACGGTGGCAGCAACACTGTGGCGACCACATCCGTCCAGTAGAACAAGTAGTCGGTCCGCGTGAACTCACCGGTGTAGGTGAAGGCGAACACGCTGAAGAAGGCTGTGGTCAGCCAGAAAAAGTGAAGCGTCGCGGGATCGGCAGGCCGACGCAATCTAACGGAGGTCCCGACAAGCAACCCGAAAATGCCGACGGCCGCCAGCAGGTAGTACAGCCCGTATTCGGGCCCGGGGGCACGCGCCAGTTGCAGTTCGACCAGCGACTCTGCCGATTCGCGCGACACCGTGTAGGTCACCAGTTGCCCGGGGGCAATCTCCGCCAACACCGTCGCCACATCCTCGGGGGAGACCACGACTCGGCCGTCGATCGCCTGCAGCCAGTCGCCACGCCGTAATCCGGCCTCACCCGCCGCCGACCCGGCGCTGACCTCAAGCGCCCGCAGGTCCGCACCCCAGAACACCCCGTCATCAACCGCCGCAGTCCGCTGCCAGTTCCTCACCACGACAAAGTTGATGAGCGCCATCGCAATCAGACCTGTCGCCACCGCAACCGGAACGGCTACGCGGATAAGGGGACTGATGTGGCGGACGAAGTTGGGCATGGACGGTCAGGGAGCAAGGCCCATGCCCGAAGCATGGGAGGTGCGGACGGGGGCCACTCTCCCCGCCAGCGCGCATAAATCCAACGGATTGGATCGTATCAGAAGCGGACCTGAACGCCGCCCAACACGCGCCGCGGCGCCCGAACCGTCAGCAGCTCATCGTAGGACGAGACGCCAAACGCGCCGGCATTGGCCGGATCTCGAAACATGTTACTCATGGCGAGCAGGACTTCGAGTTTACCGCCCTGGATCGGCTGGAAGGGCAACGCCTGCCGGATCTGCACATCAAAGCGCCCGTCGAACATCGGCGCAAGACCCAGCGCATCCGCGCGCGTGAAGGCGCTGTTCAACCGGTAGGCCACGATGATGTCGGTCTGCGATTCCGGAATGCGCGCACGGAGGGTGCTGGTGAGGTCGTGCAGCACCTCTCGCGCGGGTCGCAGCGCCGACGGGAGCACGTTGGCAATGGCGCGCGCCTGCGATCCGTAATTCCACGACGCGCGGCTCATCGAATAGTCCACGGACGCGTTGATCCGTGAGGTAAACCATCCGGAGGCGCGGAGGCCCCAGCCTTGCAGGGTCACGTCGCCGGCATTCGCCACGTAGTAGTGGCCGACGCCACGGCTCGTATCCAATCCGAACATCGTCGCCAGCTGATCGCGCGTGTGTTCGTAGAACCAGTGCGCGGCGATCGTGCGCGAACGTCCGATCACGCCGAACTCACGTTCAACCGCAACGTCGGCGCGCTGGACACGCTCAGGTGTGAACGCTGCGCCCGCCACAAGCGGAGCAAATGTGCGGTCCGGCGGCAGCCACGGCCCCGACGAGGGTGGAGGGAAGAAGGCATCCACCCCGGGGGCAATCACGGCACTGGAGGCGGCGGCCGCCACGAACAGACGTGCCCCGAGGCCGAGCCGTGCGCCGATGCGCGGGCTGAGGAAGTTGCGCCCTCCGCTCACGTAGTCGTAGCGGTCGGCGCGCAGGCCGTAATTCAGTTCCACACCCGGGGCCACCCGCCAGCGATCCACGGCGTAGAGACTCGCGGCGGTGCGCGTGCTCTCTGAGGACCGGAGAATCGCCGCGCTCGAGCCCTCAGCATAGCGTTGGGCCCCGTAGGACATACCGGCGCGGAACGCGTGTGTCTGCACATCGCGCGCTTCGTATTCCCCCAGCGCCACCCACGACGCCAGACCGCCGGTGGACAACGCGCCGCGGATCCGCCAGTCCCCGTGCGTGCCCACTGGAGCCCCCACGGAGAGGTATGCCACGCCCCGCGGCAATTCGGCATTCCATCCCGCGGCCTGATTGAACGTGGACGTGGTCAGCATGTTGAACTGACCGCTGAAATCGGTATCGACAAAAAATGACGTGGCCGCACGCGCAGATTCCGTGACCGCCCAGTCGAAGAACGACACACGGGGCCGGAAGGTCGCTGGTGCCGGTTCGACGACGAGTTCGAGCCCCTGACCGTCGCGCAACACCGTGCGCGGCAGGTGACGCAGGTACCACGCCTGGAGACTGTCCGTGCGGCGCGTGGACTTGACCACAGACTCCACGGGAAGCGGGTCGCCGGCCGCAGCGCCGAGGCCTGTGGTGGCGAGCAGCACCTTGCGGTCCGATAATCCCGGCTGCCGTGTAATGGTGATGTTCCGCTCGATCTGCGCGGACGCGCGAATGCGGACCGACTCACGATACGGCGAGACGTACCCGTCTCGCGACGCGCGGAGGATGTAGTCCCCAGGGACCAAGGCCAGGCGGAACTGGCCGGCAGCGTCCGTCTTGGCCTGCGCCTGCGTTGTGCCGATAGCCGTGACGGCCACGCCTGACACCGCGGACCCGCTGTCGTCCCTCACCAGACCCACGACCATCCCGGCCCGCATCGACGCCTCAATCTTCACAGGCGTCGGCGTGCGCGAGGCCACGGGCTGCGCCCAAACATGTGCCACGCCGAGTGTCAACGACAACGCGGTGGACGAGGCGACGAGTCTCGTGGAACGTGGCATACAGCCTCCCAACTCCTGGGAATGCAGTGGCGGGCGATCTTACAGAAATGTCAAGCAGCATGGTAGGCCAGCGGTGGGGCCAAGTCAAACCATTCACACCATTGGTCCGGAAGGTTTTTGAGGTAGTTTTCTCCCGTGCGCATCACTGCCATTCACGCCCGTCAAATCCTTGATTCCCGCGGCAATCCCACCGTCGAAGTTGACGTCACTCTCGACACAGGTGCCAAGGGCCGGGCCGCCGTGCCTTCGGGGGCCTCCACCGGCAGCCGGGAGGCTCTGGAGCTTCGGGACGCCGACAAGGGACGTTACCTGGGCAAAGGGGTATTAAAGGCCGTTGACCACGTTAATGGCACCATTGCGCGGGCGCTCGTCGGTGAAGCACCCGATCAACGCGCCATCGACGGACAGCTGCTCGCGCTCGACGGCAGCGTCAACAAGGCGGTGCTGGGCGCCAACGCGATGCTCGGCGTCTCGATGGCGGTCGCCCACGCCGCCGCCGCGGGCCACAACGTGCCGCTCTTCCAGCACCTGGTCACCCTGATCGACACGCCGGCTGACGGCGCAGGCGCCCTGTTGCCCGTCCCCATGATGAACATTCTGAACGGGGGGGCACACGCCGACACCAACGTGGACTTTCAGGAGTTCATGGTCATGCCGGTCGGCCTGCCCTCCTTCAGTGAAGGTCTTCGCGCAGGCACCGAGACGTTCCACGCACTGCGCAGCCTGCTCAAGTCCCGCGGCCTCGCCACCGGCGTGGGTGATGAGGGCGGATTCGCGCCGAGCCTCGCGTCCAACCGTGAAGCCGTGGAGCTGGTGCTCGAGGCCATCCATCGCGCCGGCTATACGCCGGGCCGTGACCTGGTGCTCGCCCTCGACGTCGCCGCGTCGGAGTTCTGGGACGACGGCACGCGCAGCTACAACCTGCGCAAGTCGGGCGAGGGCCACTACACCTCGGACGCGATAATCGCGGTGTACGAGGACTGGTGCCGCCAGTACCCGATCGCCTCAATCGAAGACGGTCTCGCCGAGGCGGACTGGCCCGGATGGGCTACGCTGACGGCGACGCTCGGCGCCCGTGTCCAGTTGGTCGGCGACGACATCTTTGTGACCAACCCTGCCATTCTGCGCCGCGGCATCGAGGAGAAGGTCGCCAACGCGCTGCTGGTCAAACTGAATCAGATCGGTACGGTCTCCGAGACACTCGACGCCATGGCCATTGCACGGACGGCGGGCTACGAAAGTGTCGTATCACACCGCTCCGGTGAAACCGAGGATGCCACGATCGCCGACCTCGCGGTCGCCACCGCGGCCGGACAGATCAAGACGGGGTCGGCCAGCCGCGCTGATCGCACGGCGAAATACAACCAGCTGCTGCGCATCGAAGAGACCCTCGGTGCGTCCGCGCGTTATGCAGGATGCCAGGCGATCGCGCATCTGAGGAAAGGCTGACCGGCATGCATCGCGTCGTCCTCCTCCGCCACGGGCAGAGCACGTGGAATCTCGAAAACCGGTTCACCGGGTGGACCGACGTCGACCTGACGCCGCAGGGACACGCGGAGGCGCATGAGGCCGCGCGCCTGTTGCGTGACGCGGGCGACACGTTCGACATCGCCTTCACCTCGCTGCTCAAGCGGGCGATTCGCACCAACTGGATCGTGCAGGATGCACTGGACCTCCTGTGGATTCCGGTTGAACGCAGCTGGCGGCTGAATGAACGCCACTACGGCGCCCTGCAGGGATTGAACAAGGCGGAAACCACGGCCGCACACGGCGAGGCCCAGACACATCTGTGGCGCCGCAGTTACGACGTGCCGCCCCCGCCGATCCCGCATGACGACCCGCGCCACCCCGCGCACGACCCGAGATATGCCTCGCTGACACCGGCCGAGTGCCCCGCGACTGAATCACTCAAGGACACCGTCGCGCGTTTTGTGCCGTATTGGACGGACACGATCGCGCCGTCGATTCGCGCCGGCAAACGTGTCCTGATCACCGCCCACGGGAACAGTCTGCGGGCCCTGGTGAAATATCTCGATGGCATCTCGGACATCGAGATCGCCGGCGTGAACATTCCGACGGGGATTCCGCTGATTTATGAACTCGACGCGTCGCTCGCGCCGATTCGCCGGTATTACCTTGGGGACGCGGACGCTGCAGCGCGCGCCGCGGACGCGGTCGCGAATCAGTCGCGTTCGCGGTAACGCTACTCGACTTCTTTTTCCGTCGCTTCGTCGGCGGAGATGCGCAGCGACTTCAGAAACCGTCGGTCGTTGGCCGTCATCTCGATCTGTGGCTTCGGCACCGGCAACGCCCTGACGCCGGTCACCGGCACAAGAGCCTGCCCCGCTGCGGCACCGGCGGCATTCAGCGGCACGAATGTCACAGCCGCATCCAGCGCCACGCGCATGTCAAAACCCGCCGCCCTGGCGTGTTCACGGCACGCTTCGACTCGCGCATCATCAGCCACCACGGTGGAAATGATCTCCGCCAGTTCCCGCGCCAGCTGATTCATCACAGAGTCCATGACACCTCCAGGGTGGGGGGATTGTACCGCAGTCCGCAGTCCGCAGTCCGGGTCCGATAGAATGTGCAGCAATGGCAGTCGCTGAATTCCCCGGGGTCTTTCCGTACACGCGCGGTATCCAACCGACGATGTACCGGGGTCGGCTGTGGACGATGCGGCAATATGCCGGGTTTGGGACCGCCGCCGAATCGAACGCGCGGTACCGCTACCTTCTGGCTCAGGGCGTCAGCGGCCTGAGTGTCGCGTTCGACCTGCCGACCCAGATGGGCTACGACTCGGACCACCCGATGGCGGCCGGCGAGGTCGGCCGTGTTGGTGTCGCGGTCGACTCCCTGGACGATATGGCGGTGCTCTTCGACGGCATCCCCCTTGGGCAGGTCTCGACCTCGATGACCATCAACGCGACCGCGATCATCCTGCTCGCGTTGTACGTCGCCGTGGCCCGCCGCCAGGGTGTGCCGCTGGATCAACTGGCGGGCACGATCCAGAACGACATTCTGAAGGAATACGTCGCGCGCGGCACCTACATCTACCCCCCGCGGCATTCCATGCGGATCATCACGGACATCTTCGCGTGGTGCGAGCGCGAGCTGCCGAACTGGAACACGATTTCGATCAGCGGATATCACATTCGCGAAGCCGGCTCCACGGCGGTGCAGGAAGTCGCGTTCACGATTGCCAATGCGATTGCGTACGTGGACGCAGCACAACGGGCTGGCCTGAACCCCAATCAACTCGGGCAACGTCTCTCGTTCTTTTTTGCGGCCCACAACGACTTCATCGAGGAGATCGCCAAGTTCCGCGCGGCGCGCCGCCTGTGGGCGCTTGTGATGCGGGACCGGTTCGGCGTCACGCATCCACGCGCGCGGCAGCTGCGATTCCACACGCAGACAGGTGGATCGACGCTGACGGCGCAACAACCAGACACCAATATCATCCGCGTCGCCATACAGGCGTTGGCGGCGGTGCTCGGCGGCACGCAGTCGCTGCATTGCAACGGACGTGATGAGGCGCTGGCCCTGCCGACGGAGGACGCGGCGCGACTCGCGTTGCGCACCCAGCAGGTCATCGCCACAGAGACGGGCATCGCCAACACCGTGGATCCGGTCGGCGGTTCCTGGGCGATCGAACAACGCACCGACGAGATTGAGTCCGAGGCGCGCGCGCTGATTGCGACCATCGAGGCCGCAGGGGGGACACTCGCAGCCATCGAAGCGGGATACATCCAGCGCCAGATTCAGGACGCGGCCTACGCCGCCCAGCAACGCATTGACAGCGGTGAGTCCGTGGTCGTCGGCCTCAACCGCTTCACCACCGACGAGCAGGCCGGCATCGACGTGCTCGCCCTCGACCCCGGCAGTGAACAACATCAGGCCGATGCCGTACGCCGTGTGCGACGGGACCGCGACGCCTCGACGTGTGCCGCAGCGCTTGAGGCGCTGGAACGCGCCGCTCACGGCACCGACAATCTGGTGCCGGTGGTCCTGCAGGCCGTGGAAGCCCGCGCGACCCTCGGCGAAATCTCCGATCGTCTCCGCGCCGTCTACGGCGAACACCAGGACCGCCTTGCCTGACGCGCCACTTCTGGCAGTGCAGCACCTGCGCACCGTGTTTCCCCTGCACACCGGCGGTGACACGGCGGCAGTCGCCGACGTGTCCTTCACCCTCGATCGCGGGCGGACGCTTGGGCTGGTCGGCGAATCCGGATCGGGCAAGTCCGTCACGGCGCTCTCCCTGATCCGCCTCGTCCAGCCGCCGGGACGGATCGCGGCAGGTCAGATCCAATTCGATGGTCAGGATTTGATGACGCTGGACGAACCTGCGATGCGCGCCATCCGCGGGCGACGCATCGGGTTTGTGTTTCAGGAACCGATGGTCGCGCTCAATCCGGTCTTCACGATCGGTCAACAGATCGCCGAGACGCTGACCGTGCATGGTCTCGCGCGAGGCGCGGCCGCCAGGAAGAAGGTCGTCGAGTGGCTGGCCGCCGTTCGGATGCCGAATCCGGCACAACGCGCGGACGCCTACCCACATCAACTCAGCGGCGGTCTTCGCCAGCGCGCCATGATCGCGCTGGCGCTGTGCGCGGAGCCCTCGCTGGTGATCGCCGACGAGCCCACGACGGCGCTCGACGTGACGGTGCAGGCGGAGATCCTCGATCTGCTGCGGGAACTGCGACGGGAGTTCGGACTTGCGCTGCTGCTCATCACCCACGACCTCGGCGTTGTCGCGGAGATGGCGGACCACGTGGCGGTGATGTATGGCGGGCGGATCGTCGAGTACGGCCCGGTGCAGACGGTGTTTGCAGGCGCCGCACATCCGTACACCCAGGGACTGCTCGCCTGCCTGCCGACGTTGCACACCACCGCGCGATTGCAGGCCATTCCGGGCACCGTGCCGTCGCTTGGCCAGTTCCCTGCCGGGTGTGGATTCGCGACCCGGTGTCCTCATCGGTTTGCACTCTGCGACACGACACCGCCGCCTGACATCCGCTGCGGCGAGGCACACGTCGCCGCGTGTTACCTCCACCAGGAGCCCGCGTCATGAGTGCGCTCCTCGAGGTTCGCCATCTGGTGAAGGAGTTCAGACAGAGCCGTCTGTTCGGCGCCTCGGTCGTGACTCGAGCTGTGGACGACATCAGCTTCGAGATTCAGCAGGGCGAGACGTTCGGACTCGTCGGGGAATCCGGCTGCGGCAAGACCACCACGGGCCGGTGCATTCTCCGGCTGATTGAGCCGACATCCGGCCAGGTGCGCTTCAAGGGCCGGGATCTCGCCCCACTGTCGGCGAACGAGATGCGCCTCGCCCGCCGCGACCTCCAGATTGTGTTTCAGGACCCGTATTCGTCCCTGAACCCCCGCATGCGCGTTGGAGCCATCGTCGAGGAACCACTCGTGATCTTCCGCGAGGGCACGAAGGTCGAACGGGCACGACGTGTCGCCGAACTGTTTGAACTGGTTGGCCTCGATCCGACGCAGGCCACGAAGTACCCGCATGAATTCAGCGGCGGCCAGCGGCAGCGCATCGGTCTGGCACGTGCGCTCGCGTTGAATCCGTCGCTGGTGATTGCCGACGAACCCGTGTCGGCCCTGGATGTGTCCGTGCAGGCACAGGTGGTGAACCTGCTGCTTGACCTCCAGACACGGCTGGGCCTGACCTACCTGTTCATCGCGCACGACCTCAGGCTCGTGCGCCAGATCTGCACCCGGGTCGCGGTCATGTATCGCGGACGGATTGTGGAGCTTGGTGACGCGGAGGCTGTCTTCACCGCGCCCACCCATCCGTACACCGTGGCGTTATTGTCGGCGGTGCCAAAAATAAACCCGGGCGACAGAGTCGCCCGGGTGGTGTTTGACGCCGAATCGTGTGTGCCGGTGCCGCTCCGTGAGGTGCGGCCCGGGCATTTCGCTGCGATCTAACGACAGCTACCGGTATCCAGATAGCCGCCATTCATCGTGCCATCACCACAGTTGTTGTTGATCGCGTCGACGATGTTGTTCAAGGCGCTCAATGACACGCCCCCCTGGCAGTGCGCCTCCACCGAGCGCCGTGTGCGACGCCGAGAGCACCTGAACAACAGTCAGTCGCTTCAGGAGACCAGACACCAGCGTGAGATTCTCCGGCCCACCCTGCGTGACGCCTGCTCTGGAGAACGAGACACCAAGCTGCAGCGCGAGGACCTGCCCGGCGAATACGCCCGTTGGCGATGACGTCGGAGCCTTGACGTCTTTCTGTGTCAACTTGCCAGCAGGTCCGCCGGCAGGCTTGAATTCCTGAACTGCCGATGCGCCCGTGTAGATCAGCCTGTTTCAGGACCCAATCACAAAAGCCGCTCTCAGTCCGGCGTGTCTGTCATCGACTGATTCCCTGGAACTCGCAGTGGCTTCAAGCCGCGCGCCGCACGTCCTTTTCGACCTGCCCGTCACGGATGTGGATGCTCCGGTACGCATGGGCGGCCACTTCGGGCTCATGGGTCACCAGAACAATCGTGTTTCCGGCCTGGTGCAGACGTTCAAACAGGCTCATGATTTCAACACCCGTCTTGGAGTCCAGGTTTCCTGTGGGTTCGTCGGCCAGCAAAATTGAGGGGTTGTTGACCAGGGCCCGGGCAATCGCCACGCGCTGCCGCTGACCACCTGATAACTGATTGGGCCTGTGGGACTTCCGGTCCGCCAGCTCGACCTTGTCGAGCGCCTGAGCCGCCCGCTCCCCCCTGACTTTGGCAGACACCCCCGCGTAAATCAGCGGCAACTCCACATTGTGGAGAGCGGTTGCGCGTGGCAGCAAATTGAAGGTCTGGAACACAAACCCGATCTCTTCGTTCCTGATCCTGGCCAGTTCGTCATCATTCATCTCGCTGACCTGTTTTTCGTTCAACAGGTAGCTGCCCTTGGATGGCGTGTCCAGGCAGCCAATCAGGTTCATCAGGGTCGATTTACCCGACCCGCTGGGTCCCATGATCGCGACGTATTCGCCACGTTCAATTTCAATCGACACGCCCTGAAGCGCGTGAATGAGCTCGGTGCCCATCTGGTAGGTCTTCCACAGATCTTTGGTCTGAATCAGTGCCATGACTTCACTTTATACGCTTCCGGACAGGAGGGTGTTCACGCGTTAGACGGCCCCGTGGCTGAATCGGACGGCCCGGGTTACGACTCGTCGGCCTCGTACTCGTCCTTGAGACGACGGACGACGTTGGGGTCGGCGAGTGTTGTGGTGTCACCAAGTGCCTTCCCCTCCGCAATGTCGCGCAGCAGCCGGCGCATGATCTTGCCGGACCGGGTCTTGGGCAGGTCGGCGGCAAACAGGATCTGGTCGGGCCGGGCGATCGCACCGATCTTCCGGACCACGTGTTCCTTCAGCTCATCCATGAGGCCGGCACCCGCCTTGATGCCCTCCTTCACGGTCACAAACGCAGCGATGGACTGCCCTTTGATGTCGTGCGCACGGCCCACCACCGCGGCTTCGGCCACCGAGGGGTGATCTACAAGTGCGCTTTCGACCTCCATCGTGCCGATGCGATGTCCCGCGACGTTCAGCACGTCGTCCACACGCCCGAGCAGCCAATAGTCGCCCTGGGCATCGCGACGCGCTCCGTCACCCGTGAAGTACACGCCGTCGTCCCACCGGCTGAAGTAGGTTTTCACGAAACGCTCGGGATCGCCGTAGATGCCGCGCAACATGCCGGGCCACGGTTTGGTGAGTGCGAGCAACCCGCCTCCGTGTTCTACCGGCACGCCTGCGCCGGTGCGAATCTCGGCCGTGATTCCAGGAAACGGTTTGGTCGCGGATCCGGGCTTGAGCGGCGTGATGCCGGGCAGCGGCGCAATCAGGATGTGTCCTGTCTCGGTCTGCCACCAGGTATCCACGACCGGACAACGAGCCCCGCCGATGTGTTCGTGGTACCACATCCAGGCTTCGGGATTGATCGGCTCACCCACCGAACCAAGCAGCCGCAGACTCGAGAGATCGCGACCCGCGGGCCACTCGGCGCCCCACTTCATGAACGCGCGAATCGCGGTGGGTGCGGTGTAGAACACCGTGACGCCGTACCGTTCGACAATGTCCCAGAATCGATCCTTGTTCGGCCAATCCGGCGCGCCTTCGTACATCACCACCGTCGCGCCGTTCTGCAGCGGACCGTAGACAACGTAGGAATGGCCAGTCACCCAGCCGATGTCCGCCGTGCACCAGTACACGTCGGTGTCCTGCAGATCGAACACCCAGCGCGTGGTCGCATACGTCCCGACGAGATATCCGCCTGTGGTGTGGACGATGCCCTTGGGTTTTCCGGTGGTGCCCGAGGTGTAGAGGATGTACAGCATGTCTTCGCTGTCCATCGGCTCTGGCGCACAGTCGAGCGCCGCGTCCTGCATGAGCCGGTGATACCAGTGGTCGCGACCTTCCTTGATGTGCACCGGGAACGGCTCACCGGCCTGGCGCTTCACGACGATGACGTTCCGGACCGACGGCGCACCCTGCAGCGCTTCATCCGATGTCTGTTTCAGTGGGACGAGCTGACCGCGGCGGAAGCCGCCGTCCGCAGTGATCAGCAGCGCGCACTGGGAGTCGTTGATGCGATCGCGCAGGGCTTCTGCGCTGAAGCCGCCAAAGACCACTGAATGCACGGCACCGATACGCGCGCACGCGAGCATCGCGATGGCGAGTTCGGGGATGAGCGGAAGGTAGATCGCGACGCGATCGCCCTTGCGGATGCCAAGCCCCTTGAGCACGTTCGCGAACTGGCACACTTGCCGGTACAGATCGAAGTACGTGAGTGTCCGCCGGTCGCCAGGCTCGCCTTCCCAGATGAGCGCAGCGGTATTGCGACGCGCGGTGCGCACGTGCCGATCGAGGCAGTTCGCGCTGGCGTTGAGCTGGCCGCCGACAAACCACTTCGCGTGTGGCGGCTGCCAGTCGAGCACCTGCGTCCACGGGCGCATCCACTCGAGCTCGCGGGCCCGGTCCTCCCAGAAACCCTCGGGATCCTCGGCGGCGTGTTCGTACACCCCCGGGTCTGTCACCCGCGCGTGTGTCTTCCAGTCGTTGGTGGGTTCAAAGACGCGCGCCTCCGTCAGCAGCGCGTTGATTTCCGGGCGGTCACCCGGCTGACTCACGCAGCCTCCGCCGGCCCCGGCTTCTTCCGGAAAAACGCCAGGCCGAGCAGGCCACCGAGCAGACCGAACACGGCGAACAGCGGCACGGTGACGCCGATGCCAATGATGGCCGCTGCGGGACCGGTCGTGAAGCGCTCGATCATGTCGACCATTTCGGGCGGCATATCGCCCATCTGGCCGAGCATCTGATCCATCGCTTCCCGCTGGGCCTGGGAATTCACGAGGACCATGTTGATGAGCGACGTGATCAGGCCACCAATCGTGCCGGCGATCAATCCGCCGATCGCCACCGTCGACGTCTCCAGCGGTTTCGGATCGTTCTGCTGCAACAAGTACGTCGTCAACAGCCCGCCGCTCAGCACCCACAGGCAGCAGCAGTTGGCGATGTTCAGGCCCGGCAGCGACGACAGGATGCCGATGAACAGGCCGCCGAGCAGCGACGGTTGGTAGCGCCCCATGATCAGTCGTAGTACTCGCGACCAAGGTGCGTGATGAGTTCTTCACCGCGCATGTAGCGCAACGTGTTCTTCAGCTTCATCAACTGGATGAACAGGTCGTGCTCCGGATAGACCTCCGGGGCGTGCATCGGGCTCTTGAAGTAGAACGAGAGCCACTCCTGGATGCCCGAGAAGCCGGCGCGTTTGGAGAGGTCAAGGAACAGCGCCACGTCGAGCACGATCGGCGCCGCCAGGATGCTGTCGCGGCAGAGGAAGTTGATCTTCAACTGCATCGGATAGCCGAGCCATCCGAAGATGTCGATGTTGTCCCAGCCCTCCTTGTTGTCGCCGCGCGGCGGATAGTAGTTGATGCGCACGACGTGCGAGATGTCCTTGTAGAGATCCGGATACAGGTGCGGCTGGAAGATGTAATCCAGTGCGCCCTTCTTGCTCTCTTCCTTGGACTTGAACGACTCGGGATCGTCGAGCACTTCACCGTCGCGGTTGCCGAGGATGTTGGTCGAGTACCACCCCTCCACGCCGATCATGCGCGCCTTCAACCCCGGGGCGATGACCGTCTTGATCAACGTCTGACCGGTCTTCATGTCGTTGCCACAAATCGGCGACCCCGTCTGCGCCGCCAGCTCGCGAAGCGCGGGCACCTCGGCACTCAGGTTGGGCGCCGCGTTGCCGTACGGCAGGCCTTCGCTGATCGCGGCGTAGGCGTAAATCTGACTGGGCGAGATCGCCGGGTCGTTATCAACCAGGCCCTTCTCAAACGCCGCGACCGACGTGTGGCACGCCGATTCGGTGAGGAAGATTTCGGTCGATCCGGCCCAGATGAGCACCAGACGCGAGCAGTTGTTGTCGGCCTTGAACTTGCGGATGTCGGCGATCAGTTGATCGGCGAGATCCTTCTTGTTCTTGCCGGTCTTGACGTTCGGACCGTCGAGACGCTTCACGTAGTGCCGGTCGAACACGGCCGCCATCGGCTTGATGGCCGCCAGCTCGTCCTTCACCTGCTCCAGGAGTTTTTCGTCGAGCACACCGGCGTGTTTGGCCGCCTCGTAGCAGTTGTCCTCGAAAATGTCCCAGCCGCCAAACACGATGTCGTTGAGCTCGGCCAGCGGCACAAACTCACGAATGGTGGGCGTCCGGTTCTCGGTGCGCTTGCCAAGACGGACCGTGCCCATCTCGGTCAGCGAACCAATCGGCTTCGCCAAACCTTTGCGAATCGCGAGCACGCCCGCAATTGTGGTGGTGCTGACCGCGCCCAGTCCGACCAGAAGGATGCCGAGTTTCCCGTCGGCAGGAGCAAGAGAAATACCAGTAGTCACAAGGGGGAACTATATCATTCGGTCATGTTCACGATTCTGAAGATGATCCGGAAGGGGCAGGGACGGCCCGAACAATCCGCGGTGGCCATGCTGGGAATCAGGGGCGGCGATACTGTGCTGGTCGCGGGCGCAGGCCAGCCCGGTCTGGCGGCGGCCATCGGTGCCGTGACCGGCTTGAACGGGCAGACCACGGTTGTGGACAACACCGAGGGTGCGGAAGCGCGGGTGACCCGGGCCGCCGAAAAAGCCGGGGCTCTGGTCGAGTTTGTCCACGCGCCGCTGGCCATGCTCCCCATGGACGGGCAGACGTTCGATATCGTGATGCTGCCCGCGGGACTCGCGGCGCTGGGTCCGCAGGCCCCCACGGTCCTGAGCGAGGCCATCCGCGTGGTTCGCCCGGGAGGCCGGGTCGCGATTTGTGAACCCCTACCCCGCCCCGGCCTGTTCCGCCTGGCGCAGACCGCACCGCTCACCGACCCCAAGGACGTCATCGCTCGCCTGACCGCAGCCGGCCTGCGCGCTGCGCGCCACCTGGGAAGCCTCGAAGGGGTCGCCTACTTCGAAGCGGCCAGGGCGCGGTGAAACAACAAATGAGCTCGGAGGCGATTTCGGAAGAAATCGCCTCCGAGCTCAGCGAAGACAGGTCAGGTGGCGGCCACCGTCGATGGAAATCGTCTCGCCGGTGATCCAGGACGCGCGCGGCGAAGCGAGCCAGACAATGAGCTCCGCGATCTCGTCCGCGGTTCCCGGCCGACCGAGGGGATGCGTGGCCTTGGAATGCTCCAGGAACGCGGCATACCGCGCCTCGTCCATCCCCCCGCGGCGATGAAGATTTGTGACCACCACCCCGGGGTTCACCGCATTGACACGTACACCGTTTGCGGCCAGGTCCAGCGCGGCGCAACGCGTGAGTTGATCGACCGCCGCCTTACTGACGCAGTAGGACAGCAGTCCGGGAAATGCGCGCGTGCCGGCGACGCTCGACAGGTTCACGACCGACCCGCGCGTCGCAACCAGTGAGGACGTGGCCTCGCGCATCAGCCGGAACGACGCGCGCAGGTTCACATCCAGCATCGCGTCAAACGCGTCGTCAGTGGTCTCCTTCAGACCTGCAGAGGCAATCACGCCGGCCGCGTTCACGAGCACGTCAATGCGCCTGTGCCGCCGTCGCGCTTCCGCGACAATCGCGGCGGGACCGCCCGCAGACGTCACATCCATCACAAACCCACCCGGTCCCAACGCTGCGCCGTCACGCCCGACTCCCATCACCGTGAGGCCATCGGCCGCAAGGCGCTCCGCTGTTGCCTTGCCGATTCCTGACGATGCCCCTGTGACCACCGCAACGCACCCTGCACCCCACGCCTGTTCGCTCATGTGCGGAGTCTATCGCGACCCCCTGTTGGCTGGACGTTCCCGGGCCGAAACGCCACAGGTGACCGAGCTCTACACGATCGGGAAGATCGCCGCCGCCGCGGACGTCGTCGTTGAGATCGCCCGCGGATTTTCGTTGAGGTAACCGTTGATGGAATCCCTGCTCGTCGTTGTGATGGTGATCGCCCTGGTGTTGGCGGTGGCCGTGAGTCTGTTTGCGTGGCGGATGCTGCGACGCGACAGATCCCAGACCGACGTGCATGTCGCGCATCTGCGCGCGCTGGCGGAAGACGCCGAGCCGACGCTGGCCTGGGAGCCGGAGGACGCGCATGCCGCTCCCAGCCTGTTCGCCGCGGCGCCGCCGCCGCCAACGCGCACGGGTTGGGGTACGTTGATTGCCGTGGTCGCGATCTTCATGGCCGTCGGCGCCGGCTCGGTTTACGCGCTGTACGGGTCGGCCCCCAGGCTCGCGTGGTCGACAGTCGCGACGCCCCCGGCAGAGACACCACTTGAACTCATCGCCCTGACGCATCGCCGCGATCCGTCCGGTGAGTTCAGTGTCACGGGCCTCGTGCAGAACCCTGCGACTGGACGGACGACGCCGGCGCTGCGTGCAGTGGTCTATCTGTTTGGTGCCGACGGTGAGTACGTCACCTCAGGCACCGCCGCAATCGAGGTGCCCGTGCTGGCACCCGGGGGTCAGTCTTCATTCACGGTTCGTCTCGCCGGCATCAGCAGGGTGAGCCGGTATCGACTGGGATTCCGGCAGCAGGACGGCGGAGCCTTTGCGCATGTGGACCGTCGCGGCGAACCACTGGCGGGCACCACCGCTGCACCCGTGGCGGATCAGCCGTGACACTCACGCCCGTCGTCGTGTTCTCGACGTTGGTGGCCGGCCCGTCAACGACCCGCTTGGACCGAGCGATGAGGTCTTTCCGTACCACTTCGACAGCCGCGCGGCAGTACTTCCCCGCGTCGTCCTCGTCGGTCCCCAAGGACGGTCACTGGCACACCATCGAAGTGCGGGTCAGGAAGGGCAACGGCACTTATCGCATCCGGGCACGGCGGGGGTTTACGGCGTCGTAGTGCACGGGTGCACTGGTCCCCGGTGCTAGTCTTATAGACCGTGTCTGAGACTGCGATCATCTGGCTCGCTGCGCTGGGCCTGTCCGTGGTCGGAAGCGTGGGTGGCCTCCTGGTGGCCGGACTCCTGCTGCTGTTCGACAAACGTGTGCGCACCCGCGTGGTGCCGTGGCTGGTGTCGTTTGCCGTCGGCACACTGCTTGGCGCCGCAGCGCTTGTGTTGATGCCTGAGGCCCTTGAGTTCCTGCCGCCCGCGCGGGCATTTGCCTTCATGCTCGGCGGCATTCTCACCTTCTTCATCCTTGAGAAGCTGGTCCTGCTGCGGCATTGCCATGACGAGGAGGGGTGTGACGTGCACCACAGCACCGCCACCCTCGTGATTGTGGGTGATACCGTCCACACGTTCGTGGATGGCGTGGCGATTGCGGCGTCCACCCTCGTGTCGATTCCCGCCGGTATCATGACCGCGTTGGCTGCGATTGCGCATGAAATTCCGCAGGAAGTGGGCGATTTCGGCATCCTGCTCGCGGCGGGACACTCGCGGCGCAAGGCGTTGATGCTCAACGCGGCGTCAGCGGTCGGCGGTCTGGCTGGAGCGGGGCTGATGCTGCTGTTTGGCGCCAGCGTGCCGCTCGCACAACCGTACGTACTGGCCTTTGCGGCTGGCAACTTCCTCTACGTGGCCATGGCGGACCTGATTCCGCACCTGCATCGCGGGGAGTCGGACCCGAACAGCTACCGGCAGATCCTCCTGATCGCCATGGGCCTGGCGACCATCGGTCTCCTTCACCACTACTTCGGCCATTGAGACCTCGGGAATAATGGCCGCTGGTCCCCGGTCTAAACGGGTGTGACATGCCGGGCGTAAGTCTGGTCAAAGGATCAATGACCATGAATGTGAAAGTGCGCATCCATCTCCGGGCGACGGTAGTGACGGGCGTCCTCGCACTGGTCGTCAGCGTGGCACTCGGCCCCCTCCTGTCGGCCCAGGGCGGTGCTGCAGGCCAGCAGGGCGGGCGCGGTGGCGGGCCGGGTGCGGCCGCAGGACAGGCCCGCGATGCCGTGCAGGCACCCGTGGTCGGCACCGGCATGATCCTCGGACAGGTCATCAGCGGCGACGCCGGCACCCCGGTACGCCGCGCGCGGGTGAACCTCAGCGGCGCCGAGTTGCGGGGCCAGCGCTCCGCCGTCACTGACGATGAGGGGCGGTTTGTGTTTACGCAGCTGCCGGCTGGCCGCTACACGATGAATGCCTCGAAGGCCGGCTACGTCACCATTGCGTACGGCGCCAAAGCCCCCGGTCGCGCGGGCACACCGATCCAGCTGGCCGATGGACAAAAACTGGAAGGTCGGCCGATTTCGATGCCCAAGGGTGGCGTTGTCACCGGCATCGTTCTCGATGAGTACGGCGAACCGACGCCCGGGACCCCGGTTCGTGCACTTCGGACGGTGATCCGGACAGGCGAACGGCGGTTGGAGTCCGCCGGCACAGGCACCACAGACGACCGTGGGATGTACCGCATCTACGGCCTGCAGCCGGGCCAGTACGTGGTGACGGCTCAGCCACGCAACACCGGACTTGGAGCCCTGCAGACCTCCGTCGCCGGTGAAATTGAGGCGGTCCTTTCCCAGATGCAACAGGCGGGCGGCATGGGAGCCCTTGGAATGCTTGCGGGTCTTGCGGGACAGGGGGCGCAGGGAGGACGCGGTGGCGGGCAAGGCGGACGCGGCGGCCAACTCGGCGATCTCCTGCAGGGCATGGCGGGTGGCCGAGGCCAGCAGATGATTGAACAGTTGCAGCAGCAATTGGATCCGGATGGCAACACGTCGGTTGGATACGCACCGGTGTTCTTCCCGGGCACCACATCCCCGTCCGGCGCCACGATGGTCGAGGTGGTTGTGGGACAGGAACGATTCGGCGTGGACTTCCAGCTGCAGCTGATCTCCACCTCGCAAGTCAGTGGAACCCTCGCCGGCCCTGACGGCGCGCCGCCGTCAGGCGCGCAGATCACACTCACGCCAGTCGACACACTGCCCGGACTGCCGGGCGCCACGCAGACCGTCCGCGCCAATCAGACAGGGACCTTCAATTTCCGCAACGTGGCGCCGGGCCAGTATCGCGTGACGGCACGCGCACAAAATCGTCTGGTGCAGCCGGGAACGGAAGTGGAGGCGTCAGCACCGCAGGCGGGTGGACGGGGAGGCCGTGGAGGCCGCGGCATGAACGTCCCCACCGAGATCCTGTGGGCGCAGTCGGAAATTACCGTCGACGGGCGGGACGTCGGCGGCATCGCCCTGCAGCTTCAGCAGGGCATGACGATTACCGGACGCGTGGTCTTTGACGGCACGCGGCTGTTGCCGCCGACCGATATGACCAGCGTCCGTGTCACGCTGGCGTCAGTGGGCGCCCAGGACGGTGGGTTTGGCAACGTGCCGCCTGCCACCGTTGATGCGACTGGACGCTTCTCAATCGCGGGTGTGGCACCGGGACGTTATGTGCTGCGCGGAAACGCCACGGCCGGCACGGGTGGGCCCGGCGTCGGCCGTGGTGGTGCGCTCGCGCCAGGCGGCGCAGCCAACTGGACCTTGCGGTCGGCCACCGCCGGCGGCAGCGAGACACTCGACTTCCCGCTCGAGATCGGCCCCAACATGAACATCGGCGATGCGCTGGTGACCTTCAGTGATCGCACGACCGAACTGGGCGGACTGCTGCAGGATTCCCAGGGCGCGGCGACCTCCGACTACACGATCATCATCTTCGCGACCGACCGGCGGTACTGGGTCCCGCAGGCGCGGCGCATTCAGTCCGTCCGGCCGGGCACTGACGGCCGCTACACAGTACGCAACCTCCCGCCTGGAGACTACGCGATTGCCGCCGTGACCGACGTTGAACCCGGCGAGTGGTTTGATCCCGCGTTCCTCCAGGAACTGCTCGCCGCGTCGATGCGCATCACGCTCAACGACGGCGACCGCAAGACGCAGGACATCAGGCTGGCGGGCGGGTAAGCCGCAGGGCGGCCCGCTACAGTTCAGCGGGCCCTACGTCCTACTTGCGGAGCTCTTTGAGTCGCACTCTGCCGCGGCGGATCACGATCCAGATGATCGTGACCAGGAGCGCCACCGCAGCCGCGAAGGCCCCGGCGAAGAGATAGAGGGTCTGGTAGAGAATTGACTCGGGGTCGGTGAAGACCTCAATCGCCACCGGCGCGCCGGCGCGACGGTCCGTGAGGCGCTGCTCCCAGGTGAGGATGTTGCCACGTTCGATCGACCCGGGCTGGTTGTCCACCAGCCGCCGCACGTTGTGATGCAGCACCTTGCTCGGCAGGTGCAGTTTGAAGCCAACCAACTCGGTGCCTGTCCACTTCACCTCACCCGGTGAAGCGCCGGCCGCCGCGCCGACCGTCTGCCGGTACTCCAGCCGATCCTGCCCCGCCTCGTCCCGCATCCGCTCGAAGCTGTACGTCGACCACGCCAGCACGCCACACGACGCCGCCTTCCGGACGTCGGGCAGCGTCAGGCTGACCTGCACAAACCGGCGCCCGTCGCGACGCCACGGCCGACTGACGCGTTGCACGTCACACCCTGCCGCCTCAAACACCCGGCGGACCTCATCCGCGTCGATACCCGCCGCGGGCGACACATCAAGCGCCACACCGCGCAGGGCCACCAGGGCCGGCACGGACGCCGCAATCACCACTTCCGCCGATCCATCGACGTCGAGATACGTCTGTTCGTCGTACTCGTACTGCCGGACCAGGGGGTTGGCGCACGCGCCAGCCCCCATCAGCACCACCAATGCCACCCACGCGCCGCGAAGACTCACGATCGAATGATATACATTCTCTCGTGCCCCGCCTCTTTCTGATTGACGGCAATTCCCAGATGTACCGCGCCTACCACGCCATTCGTGGTCTGACCGGTCCCGACGGCAAGTCCACCAACGCGGTCTACGGATTTGTCTCCATGCTCCGCAAACTGATTGCCGACCATCAGCCGGACTACCTGGCGGCCTCATTTGATCTGCCCGGCCGCACGTTCCGGGACGATCTGTTCGCCGACTACAAGGCCAACCGGGCGCCGATGCCCGGGGACCTCGCCGAACAGGTCCCGCTCGTCCACGACGCCTGCGAAGCCATGGGCGTCCCCATCCTCAACGCGGAAGGATTCGAAGCCGACGACGTGATCGGCACGCTCGCGGTGCAGGCCAGATCCGCCGGCTTCGACGTCGCCATCGTCACCGGCGACAAGGACTTCTTCCAGTTGGTCGGCGACGGCCTCCGCATCTACAACCCGAAGGACGATGGCACGTGGTACGACGCACAGGGTGTGGTCGAGCGCTTTGGCGTGCGGCCCGACCAGGTGGTCGACGTACTCGCACTGATGGGCGACTCCGTGGACAACATCAAGGGCGTGCCCGGCATCGGGGAAAAAGGCGCGCGCGAACTGATCACGACGCACGGGTCGCTCGACGCGCTGCTCGAGGCCGCGCCATCGTTGACACAGAAGCGCTACCGGGAGGCGCTCGTCGCCCACGCCGACGACGCGAGGTCGAGCCGGGTGCTGGCGACGATTCGCACCGATGTGCCGGTGACATTTGATGCCGACGCGTTGAAATACACGGGAGCTGATGCGGCGCGGTGTTACGAACTGTTCTCGCGCCTCGGGTTCCGCACCATGACCGCAGAGTATGCGCCGACTGCGGCCACCTCCTCACGCGACTACGCGCTGGCCACCACCGCCGAGGCGTTGACCGCGATCACGGCTGACGCACGGGCCGCAGGCGAGGTGTCCATCGCCGCCCTGACCACCAACGGGTCCGCGATGCGCGCCGTCTTGACCGGGCTGTCGCTGGCCACGTCGGCGGGCCGCGCCCGATACATCCCCATCAGCCATTCGGGCCTGAGCGAAACACCGAACGTGCCGATGGCAACCATTGTGGCGACGCTGGGTGCGATGCTCGCCGATCCGGCCGTGCGCAAGATTGGCCACGATCTCAAGACGACCGCCGTGGTGCTGGCGCGGCACGGCCTGCCGGTTGACGGGCTCGACCTCGACACCATGATCGCGAGTTACCTGGTCAACGCCACCGGGTCGAGCCACGCGATCGAGGAACTGGCGCTTGAGCGATCGGGCTATCGCGCGCTGACGCAGGACGACGTCACCGGGCGTGGCCCGAAGGCGGTGTCGCTGGATGCGGTGCCGGTCGAGTCCCTGCTGTCGTTCGCCGCCGAGCGGGCGGACCTGCCGCTGACCGTGGCACCGGGCCTGCGCAAGGACCTGACCACAGGCGCGCTCGACGGCATCTACCGAGATCTCGAACAACCCCTGATCCCGATTCTGGCGGACATCGAACGCGCGGGCGTACGCATTGATGTGGCCGCGCTCGGTCGTCTGGGCGCGACCATGCAGCAGGAACTGGATGGCTTGTCGGCCCGCATCTTCGCGCATGCCGGCAGCGAGTTCAACATCAACTCACCAAAGCAACTGAGCGAGGTATTGTTCGAACGGCTGGCGTTGCCCGCAGCGCGCAAGACCGGGAAGACCAAGGCCACGTCCACCGCGATGGATGTGCTTGAGGAACTGGCGCAGGTGCACGAGTTGCCCGGACTCGTCCTGCAGTGGCGCAGCATCATGAAACTTAAGGGCACGTACGTGGATGCGTTGCCGGCGCTGGTCCATCCGCAGACCGGACGTGTGCACACCACGTTCAATCAGGCGGTGGCAGCCACGGGCCGGCTCTCCAGCAGTGACCCTAATCTGCAGAACATCCCTGTGCGCACCGCGACTGGCCGCGAGATTCGGGCGACGTTTATTGCCGAACCTGGATGCGCGCTCATCTCCGCCGACTATTCACAGATTGAGTTGCGCGTGCTGGCGCATCTGTCGGGTGACGAGGCGCTCATTGAGGCGTTTCAGCGCGGTGAAGACATTCACGACCGCACGGCGGAGCGGGTGTTCGGCGCGGACAACGGCCTCGACCCGCATGAACTGCGGCGCCGCGCGAAGATCATCAACTACGCGTTGTTGTACGGCAAGACCGCGTTCACGCTCGCCAAGGACATCGGCGTGCCGCAAACGGCGGCCCAGGCCTTCATTGACGCGTATTTCGCCGGTTTCCCTGGTGTGCGGACCTACATTGACTCCACCCTTGAGGAAGCCCGCACCACCGGACTCGTCAAGACGATCACCGGCCGGCGTCGCATGATGCCGGAGTTGACCAGCAAAAACGGCCAGGTGCGCGCGGCGGCTGAGCGTGAAACCGTCAACATGCCCATCCAGGGCACGGCCGCCGACATCCTGAAGCAGGCGATGATCGAGGTGGCCGCCGCACTCGCCACACACAACCGGACCGCCACGACCCCGGCGCGAATGATCCTGACCGTGCACGACGAACTGCTGTTTGAGGCCCCCGAGTCCGACGTGCCTGTCGTCTCAGCCATGGTCCGGGACACCATGCAAAACGCCTTCCCGCTCAGGGTTCCCCTCACCGTGGACGTCGGATCGGGCCCAAACTGGAAGCTTGCAAAATCGTAACAAGTTCCAATAACTCCCTTAAATTCAACACTTTAAATCCTCACTCCTCAGTCCTCCATCCTCACTCCTTCCTATTGCGCCCCTATAATTCCTTCTCGTGGTTGAGCCCGTCATCGTTCCGCGCGCCGAGCACACGATCTCGCGCCGTGACATTGACCCGGACGCGCTCAAGGTCCTGTATCGACTCCAGCAATCCCAGCACCACGCCTACCTGGTCGGGGGAGGGGTCCGCGACCTGCTGCTCGGACGCCGGCCGAAAGACTTCGACATCGGCACCAGCGCCCATCCGTACGAAGTCAAGAAACTCTTCCGCAACTGCTGGATCATCGGTCGGCGATTCCGTCTCGCCCATGTGAAGTTCGGACTGAAGACGATCGAGGTCGCCACGTTCAGAAGGCACGTGCCCGATCCGCTGCCTGGCGATCCCGGCGACCCTGCCGGGGACGGCATCATCCGACGCGACAACACGTTCGGCACGCCGGAAGAAGACGCATTCCGGCGCGACTTCACGGTGAACGCGTTGTTCTACGACATCGCGACGTACTCGATCATCGACTACGTCGGCGGCCTGGGCGATCTCGAAAAGCGGGTCATCCGCAGCATCGGCGACCCCATGGTGCGCTTTGTCGAGGACCCCGTCCGGATGTTGCGTGCGGCCGTGTTCGCCGCGCGCCTCGGATTCACCATCGACGACGCGGTGCTCGACGCGATTCGCGAATTTCGACCGCTCATCGCCAAAGCCTCACCGGCGCGGCTGCTCGAGGAGTACTACAAGATCCTTCGCTCCGGCTACGCCGAAGCGAGCTTCCGCATGCTGCACGAGCTCGGTCTGCTGCAGCTGATGACGCCCGAGTTGAAGGAGCCGTCAGATGGCGTCTGGGAAGCCCTCGCCCGTCTCGACGCCTATCGTCGCCGTTTTGACGCGCCGCCTCCGGAATTGACGAACACGCTGCTGGTGGGCACGCTGCTGGCACCGCTGGGACTGGTCACGCGGCGGCAGGGTTCTTCGGGCGACACCCGCGTCCAACTCGGTCTGCTTCCAATTGCGCGCCGCGACCTCGATCGCCTGGCGCAGGTGCTGACGATGGTGCCGCGGTTGACCGATCCGGAGCTGCCCTCCCGTATTGCGAAGAGTTTGCCGAACCGGCCGGCCTTCGGGGATGCGCTGGTGTGGTTGCAGGTGTTCGGCGATGCGCCTGACGTTGTGGACCAGTGGCTGGCCCTTCGTGCGTCGCTGCCGAAGCCGACGATGGCCGACGGTGCCGGCGCGGCCGCGACCGATGAGACCGGCCGCAAAAAACGTCGGCGCCGCGGTCGGCGTCGCGGCCGTGGCCGCGGTGCGTCACCGGCGAAGGTCGCCGAATAACACACGGACGCCAACACGCGCGGCGCGTCCCGGCGCCACACCCACCAGCGGCGTGCGCCCGGTTTCCACGCGGGCGTCAAAGACGTTTTCGATCACGGCAAACACGGCGGCGCGACCGACGGTCATCTGCGCGCGCGCATCCACCTGTGTGGCCGACGCCAGTCTGAACGTATTGCGGTCGTCGTCGAACTGGTGGCCTGTTGACCGTACGACCAGGCTCATCGCGGCCCGCGCCAAGGAGACGTCCGCCGCCAGCGCGCCGCTTGCTGCCGGCACCTGCGGCAGGCGCTTGGCGTTGAGGACCGGCTCCGAGGCGTTGTCGAATGTCGCGTCGACCCATTGCAGCGACCCGCGCACGCGGAGCGGGCCCGCCGGGCGCCACTCGCCGTCCACTTCGAGCCCTCGCGAGACCGCATCTCCGGCGTTCCGCCGTTGCCGAACCGTGCTTGTCACGGTGACGTTCACGATGGCGTCGTGCACGACGGAGGTAAATGCCGTCACGCCCACGGTCCACAGGGCCCTCTGCAGCCGGACGCCCCCCTCAAACGCACGCGCGCGTTCTGGCTTCAGATCGGGATTGGGATTGGTGAGCAACGCACCGACGCGGAAGCCGCGCGCCAGTTCATTCAGCGTCGGCCATCGATGACTGGTCGCCGCCGAGCCTCGCACGGTGACCAGATCAGACGCGCGCCAGTCGAACGCCACTCGCCCCACACTCGCACGATCGCGCGCCGCGATGTCATCGGGCGCCGCCCGCCACTCCTGCCGAACGCCGGCGCTGATCGTGAGGTCCGGCCGGCCGGTCCACGCCGCCTGGGCCGAGAGACTCTCAGAGTCGTCCCGCAGCGACACGTCGGTCGACGCCGTCGGCCGAACTTCGGCAAAGTCGGCGGATGCCCGCGACAGTGAGGCCCGCACGAGTCCGTAGCCCGAAGGTGCCGAACGTCCGAGTTCAATCGCCGCCCGGGTGGTTGTGCCTTCGATCCGCTGCGTCGATGCCAGCGACTCGCTCACACGACCTGACGCGACGGACGAGAACGTCTGGTCGAACGCATTCGGGCTGATCGAGGCGCGAGCCGAAAACGTCGTGGTCTGCGCGGCGGCGACATAGGACGTCGCCAGGGTGTAGCCCGACATCCGGTTGCGCTGCAGCACCGTGCCATTGCCCCGGTCGTCGCGCCCGCTGAGTCCCGAGATCGACCAGCGTCCGTGAGGCCGCGTCACATCCACGCGACCGAAGGCGTTCCACCACTCGGCGTCGGCCGCCCGATCCACCAGGCCCACCGCACTCGCTTCGAGGGGAATGGTGCCGTCGGATCTGAAGCCCCCGGCTGCGCCAAACCAGGACACTCGGCCCTGACGACCGCCCGCGGACGTGTCCGCCGCGTACGTCGCGCTCGATCCGCCTTCAACCGTGAGGCTCCCGGCATGCCGATCCGGCACGGCCGACTGCAGACGGAGCACCCCGCCCAGCGCGTCTGAACCGAACTGATCGCCGGCTGCGCCCGCGATCACATCAATCCGGTCAAGCGCGCCTGCGGGCACCCGGGTCCAGGTGATCCACCCGCCGAAGCCATCATTCAGCGGAATGCCATCGAGAATGACAAGGCCGCGACTCGCGCCGGATGCAGACAACCCGCGCATGGTCACGCCATGCGTTGTCGGATTGGCATTTCGAGACGACGACCGCCGGAATAGCGAGAACCCCGCCACGGTCCGCAGTCGTTCATCCATGGTCACCGCCGGAGCGGCGGCGAGGGTTTCCCGAGACAAAGACACGGCCCCCGGGGGGGCACCAGGAGCCGACACGATGACGCCGGCGTCAGCCGCTCGTGGGAGAAGCGTAATCCTCACAGGCGACGTGGTGGCGCGAATGCGGCTTGTCGCAAATCCTGGCGCGAAGACCACGAGGTCGAGCGGCAATTCAAGCGCCTCAAGGGTGAACTGCCCGTCCGGGCCGGTCGTGGTTGTCGCGACCGCGCGCACGGTCGCGCTGACCGTCGCGCCGGCAATAGGCGACCCGTCAGGCGCGGTCACGATGCCGGTCAGCAGAACAATCAGCGCCAGACTCATACTCACACCACCCACACCACCTACACCACCTACACCACCTACGCCGGCGCGCTCAAACCCAGCGCGCCCTACATCAGCCGTTCTTGCGCTCAAACTCCCGCATGAACTCGACGAGCGCCGTGATGCCTTCTTCGGGGAACGCGTTGTAGATCGAGGCGCGCATGCCGCCGACACTGCGATGGCCCTTGAGACCGTCGAAGCCGGCTGCGGTCGCCGCTTTGGCAAACGCGTTTTCCAGCTCCTCGCTCGGCAGGCGGAATGTGATGTTCATCCGCGAGCGCGCGTCCGTCCGCGCGTGCGGACGCCAGAACTCCGTGCGATCGAGTTCCGCGTACAGCGTGTCCGCCTTGCGGATGTTGATCGCTTCGATGGCCGCAAGTCCTCCGACTCCCTTGAGCCATTTCAGGACGAGGCCAAGGATGTAGATCCCGAAGGCCGGCGGCGTGTTGTAGCGCGAGCCGTTCTCGGCATGCACCTTGTAGTTCAGCATCGTCGGCAGCGCGTCCGCAGAACGGGCGAGCAGGTCTTCACGGATGATCACCACGGTGACGCCTGACGGCCCGAGGTTCTTCTGGGCGCCGGCGTAGATGAGGCCGTACTTCGCCACGTCGATGGGCCGCGAGAACATGTTCGACGACGTGTCGCAGACGAGCGGCGCGTCACCCACCGACGGCAGGTGGTGCCATTCGGTGCCGTGGATGGTGTTGTTGGATGTCATGTGCACGTACGCGGCACCGGGCGTCAACGTCAGCGCGTCCTGTGCGGGAATGTGGTCGAAGTTTGTGGGCTCCGTGGAGGCAGCGACCGTCGTCTTGCCCACCTTCTTCGCCTCCTTGAGCGCCTTCTTGCCCCAGTCGCCGGTGAGGATGTAGTCGGCCGTTGCGCCGGCCGTCAGCAGGTTCATCGGCACCATCGAGAACTGCGTACTCGCGCCGCCCTGCAGAAACAGGATCTTGTAGTTGTCCGGAATGCCGGCCAGCAAGCGCATGTCCGCCTCGGCGTTCTCGAGGATGGCATCGAAGGGCTTCGAACGGTGACTGATCTCCATCACCGACATCCCGACACCGGGCAGGGCGATCAAATCACGCTGGGCTTCTTCGAGGACGGGCAGCGGCAGGACGGCGGGACCGGCGGAAAAATTGTAGATGCGGTGTACGGACATGACGAAGGGTTCCTCAGATGCGATGGACGAGCAGCCCGTCGCGCAATTTGGGTTCGAACCAGGTGGACTTGGGCGGCATGATGTCCCCCGCATCAGACACGGCGAGCAGATCGTCGACCGAGACCGGGAACATCGAGAACGCCACGGCCGCTCGGCCTTCATTCACGGCCGCCTCAAGGGCCGTCGTGCCCCTGGCCCCGCCGACAAAGTCGATGCGCTTGTCGGTGCGGATGTCCCCGATGCCGAGCAGCGGCGTCAGGACCTCACGCTGCAGCACAGCGACCGCCAGACTGTCGGCCCGTGACGTGCCTGCCGGTGACGCGGGAAGCGTCACGACCGACCACCGGCCGTCCACGTACACCGACACATCCTCCGGACGCTCGGGAACGGGGCCACCCTCGCGCACCTCGAACCGGCGTCGGAGCGCCGCCAGAAAATCCGCCGGCGACTGACCGTTGAGGTCCTTGACGATGCGGTGGTACGGCAGGATCTTCAACTGGCGATCTGGAAACGCCACCGCAATGAAGTGATCGGCCAACTCCGTCGACTCGCCCCGCTCACGCAACGTCGCGCGCGCCCGTGCCGCGCTCGCGGCGCGGTGATGGCCATCAGCAATGTACAGCGCGGGGATCGCCGCAAACGCGGCGACGAGTGCGTCCCGGTCGGCGGACGGCACGATCCACACCGTGTGACGAATCCCATCCGGCGCAGCGAAGTCGTACAGCGGGTCGGCGGTGCACACACGGGCGGCGATGGCATCCACCCCACCAACGGCGCGATAGGTCAGAAACACAACGCCTGTCTGCGCACGCACGACGGTGATATGCCGCGTGCGGTCGTCTTCCTTGTCCGGACGCGTCTTCTCGTGTTTCTTGATCAGGTCCCGTTCGTATTCGTCCACGCTGAAACAGCCCGCCAGACCGGTCTGCACGTGGTCCCCCCTCTGCTGGCGATAGAAGTACAGCGAGGGCTCGGCATCTTCGATCAGCGGGGCTCCTGCTTCAAGCGCGCGGAGGTTGCCGGCCGCACGGTCGTAGATGGCAGGTGTGTACGGATCGGCGCCATCCGGAAAATCAATTTCGGAGCGGGTGACGCGGAGAAAACTCAGGGGGTTGTCGGCGGCAAGCGCGCGGGCTTCGTCGGTGGACACGACGTCGTACGGCACCGAGGCGACACGCGACGCAGCCGAGGGCGCCGGACGCAGCGCCCGGAACGGAGAGAGGTGAGCCATGACGGAAAGAGTTTACTGACCTGACGCGCCGGTGGCGACCGGAGCGGGCGCAGGAGCGGGTGGCAACGTCTGGCGGAGCTGCCCGAACAACCGATCCCGGGCCTCAAGGAACGACCCCATCTGATCGGCGGGAATCGGCACTCCAGGCGGCATGTTCCGGTGTTCAGTCACCGGATTCACGTACGCGCCCCCCTTCTTGAGTTCGTAGTGCAGGTGGGTTGCGGTGACCGTGCCCGAGTTGCCGACCCGGCCGACCGTCTGCCCCTGGTCGACCTTGGCGCCAGGGCGGATGCCCGGCGCAATCGCCGAGAGGTGAAAATACGCACTCTCGTAGCCGTTGACGTGCCGGACCACCACTCGGCGTCCAGCACCGCCCGCCCATCCCGCAGCGACCACGGTGCCTGCAGAAACCGACACGACCGGTGTGCCATACGCCGCGCGATAGTCCACGCCACGATGGGCCCGGTACACGCCGAGCACCGGGTGCAGACGCGACCGGGAAAAACTCGATGTCACGGTGGGCTCAAATCCCAGCGGCGACTTCAGGAATTGCCGCTTGAGCGAGCGGCCCTCCGCGTCGTACCACCCGAGGCGGCCGTCGGGACCTTCGTGCCGCATGGCCGTCAGCGTCCGCCCATCGTTGTGGAGCACCGCCGCCTGCACGCCGTCGTACCCCGAGAACTCGCCGTCGCGCATCACACGACCGAACAACACCTCAAAGCGATCGCCGGCCTGGAGATCCGAATTGAAGTCCACGTCGCCGGAAAACGCCTCCGACAACAACAACGCAAGCTGGATGTTTTCGCCCTTGTCCTGCAGCGCGGCCCACAGTGACGGGCGCGCCTTGGTGATTTCCACCTCAACCGCATCCACGACCACTTCCTTCGGATACGGCACGACCTCGACGTCGAACTCCGGTGTCTCCGCCGGGCTGTCGTCCTTCAGCGCCACGCGCAGAAAACGGTCCGCGTCCAGCCGGTAGCGGAACTCCTGAAACAGCCCATCAAGCGTCGTCGTCACGCGATACGGGCGGTCGGCCTGCAGGTGACGCGGGTTGAACACGGTGCGCACCGCGCCGACGATGGAGTCGGCAAAGGGCGAGGAAGCGGGATGGCTTTTCAGGACGCTTTCGAGCGTCGCATTGCGTGGGACGGTGGCCTCGACAATGACCACGTCGAGCGGGAGTCGTACGTCGTGATGGATGGCGTCCGGGGACAGGTCACGGTCAAGCGAGGTCAACACGGCAGCCATCGTGACGCCGCCAACAATGGCAGCTGCCGCGAGCACCGGCACCAACTTGGACCTAGACATTCCTCACACACTCCATCGTCATACCCCCCAACCCCCCAATACCTTACCATCCGCAGGGCCGAGGCGTATTAGTGGAACCGAAACCGGGCGGCCCTACGGTTCTGGCCCTCACGACGTTTATCGCTCTGCCCTCAGGCGCCACAAACGAACCCATCGACTACGCCGCACTCGCCCGCATCCGGCACCAACGGGCTTCTGCGCGGCGAGGCCGTGTCACGGCACGCTGCAAACCAGCGTGCCCTACGTGCGTCACATCCGCCCATCCACCCGCCTGCCCACCTGCCCATCAGAAGATGCCGACCCGCCCAGCCACATTCGCAATGAGCCGCGCCGAATCGAAGCCCACACCCTGCTTGAAGACCGTTTCGACCTTGCGCACGTCGCTAATGGTTGACGTCGGGTCGCCGTTGAAGACAACGATATCTGCCTGTTTGCCGACAACGAGGGAGCCGGTGCTCTGATCGCGTCCGAGATACCGCGCGCCGTTGAGCGTGACGACCTGGATGGCTTCCGGTAACGTGAATCCGGCTTCGACGAGGATCTCGATCGTTCGCTGATTCGAGAACCCGGGAATCACGCCGCCACTGCCTGTGGGATCGGTGCCCGCCACCAGTTTGCCGCCGGCGCGGAAAAACGCGAGGTCGAGTTCCAGCCCTTTCATGAAGAGCGTCGAGTAGATCGAGTTGGCGCTCTTGGCAGTCCGCGCGTGTGTCTGTTCGAACTGCTCCTTCAGCTGCGGCGTGAGCACCTCAAGACCCGGCGGCAGAGGCCGGCCGGGCGTGAAGGTTTCAAACACCGCAGGGGTCGTCGTCAACGACACCCCCATGTCGATCAACGTCTTCACGAGCGCGAGGAACTGCGGCGACTTCGGATCCAGGCCCGCGATCGTCTTCTGGCCAACGGCCTGCCCGGGACACGCGTTCGGCTTCTTGTCGGCGACGAAGTCCGTCGCGGCCATGAACGAATGCTCAAGATTGTCGATGCCCAGTTCAGCGGCTTCGGCGTACGTGACCGAGCACAGATGGCCCGTCACCTTCAGGCCGCGCTTGTGGGCTTCGCTGATGGCCGCGGCAAGATCGTCGCGCGAAATGTTCATGTACGCCTTGAACGACGTCGCGCCTTCGTCCGCCCAGTAGTTCACCTGCTTCCGGGCATCGTCAGGCCCCGACAACACACGCATCTGCTGGAAGGTGTTGGGACCGTTGAGATATGGCGCCGTGGCGTCCATCCAGGGACCGGCCTTCGAGCCGGCCTCGATGAGACGTTTCATGTTGATGTCCATCGTGCCGTGCACGTTGCCGCCGGTGCGCATGGACGTCACGCCCCCGGCAAGATACAGCTGCACGAAGCTTTCGCCCAGCTGGCCATACACGCCGGGACCTGTTGGGTAGTAGAGGTGCTCGTGCACCATCACCATACCGGGCATCACGGTCTTGCCGGTCAGGTCGACCACGGTGGCGCCTTCGGGCACGGGCGTCGAGGCGCTCGCACCGATGACGGCGATCCGTCCGTCCCGAATAATCAACGTCTGGTCATTGCGTGCCGACGCACCAGTGCCATCAAGTACCTTCGCGTGCGTTAGTGCCACGACCGGAGCGTCTACGGTGACGAAGCGCCGGATGTTGTTGCTGATCGGCGGCCGCTGGGCCTGTACGGATGCGAACGCCACGGCCACCAGTACACCGGCGACAAGCACTGTCTGTCTCATAGGCGCGAATTCTACACCCGGCCCTCTCGTATAATTGCGGCATGCTTCAGTCTGTTTTTGCCCGACCGTTGTCTCTCAGTGTGTTCTGTGCCGTCTTTGCGGTGCCTGCGCTTGCGCAAACCCAGCCGCCCACGGTCACGTTGCCTGAGGTCACGGTGACCGCCCAGAAGGAACCCGCCAAAGCGCAGGACCTTCCAGTCAGCGTCACGGCGATAACCGCCGGCATGCTCGAACGCGCGGGCGTCTCCATCGTCAGTGACGCGGCGCTCGCGGCGCCGAACTCGATCTTCACCGAGTTCACCGCGCGCAAGCTCAGCAACGCGCGGTTCCGTGGACTTGGGGCGAGCCCGGCGAACCCGGCGATCACCACGTTCATCGATGGCGTGCCCGTGCTCAACGCCAACGCGTCGAGCATTGAGTTGATCGATGTCGATCAGGTTGAATTTGTGCGTGGTCCGCAGAGTGCGCTCTTCGGGCGCAACACATTGGGCGGCCTCGTCAACATTTCATCCGCACGGCCGAACCTGTCGCGTTGGACCGGCCGTCTGACGGCACCGCTCGGGGACAACGGCACCCGTGAAGTCCGGGGTTCGGTGTCGGGTCCGCTCTCGAACACGGTCGCTCTGGGTGTGGCCATCGGGCACGGCGAACGTGACGGCTTCACGACCAACAGCATCACAGGCAACACGACTGATGACCGCAAGGGTACGTTCGGCAAAGCCCAATTGCTGTGGACACCGAACGCCCAGTGGGAAACGCGACTCATCGTCAGCGGCGAACGGTCGCGCGATGGCGACTATGCGCTGAGTGATCTCGCGGGGCTTCGCAAGAACCCGTTTACGGTGGCGCGCAACTTCGAGGGTTACCAGAACCGCGACCTTCGCTCGGCGATCTTGCTGGCGCGTTACGAAGGTTCGCGTGTCAGCGTGACATCCACGAGCGGCTATCTTCGGTGGGACACGCGGGATGCCACGGATCTGGACTACACGCCGCTCAGCCTGGTGACCCGTGACAACACAGAAGAAGCCAGCCAGTTCAGCCAGGAACTTCGTTTGGCCTCGGCCGCGCCCGTGCGGCTATCGGACTCCACCACCCTGTCGTGGCAGGCCGGCGGCGTCATGTTCACGCAGAATTACGAACAGACGGCGATCAACCAGTTCTCGCCGTTCATCCTGTCGCCGTTCCTCGGCTTCCCGGTGAAGCAGTACTCGCCACAGGGCACGATTGAAGACCTCGGCTTCGGGGGCTTTGCGCAGGCGACGTTCTCGTTCTCGGACAAGGTGGACCTTGCACTCGGCGCCCGTGCCGATCGTGAAACCAAGGACGCCACGCTCAACACGTTCTTCGATCCGATGATTGCGCCGCCGACCGCGACGAGCGCAAAAGTGACGTACTCCAACGTGTCTCCCAACGCGTCGCTGACGGTCCATGTGCGTCCGGGCGCGATCGTCTACGCCACCGCGGGCCGCGGCTACAAGGCCGGCGGTTTCAACCCCACCGCGCCGCCCTCAGCCGAAGCCTACGGCGAAGAACTGACATGGACAATGGAGGCGGGGAGCAAGACGTCGTTCGCCAACGGTCGCGTCACCGCGAACGCGGCGGTCTTCCTCATCGACTGGACCGATCTGCAGCTGAACCTGCCCATCCCGATGGCGCCCGGTCAGTTCTACATTTCGAACATCGGCGGTGCGACCAGTCGTGGTGCTGAACTCGAACTGATGGCCCTCGCTGGCGGCGGCATTGATGTGTTCGGCGCCCTCGGCCTGACGCACGCGCGATTCGACGCGGGCAGCACGTCGGAGGGGGTCGATGTAGGCGACAACCGCATCCCCTTCACGCCGGAGTACACGGCGTCGGTCGGCATGCAGTTCTCCCGGCAGTTGCGTGACCGCGTCTCCGCCTTCGGCCGCGTCGAACTGGTGCGCTACGGCAAGTTTGATTACGACGATGCGAACACGGCTGGGCAGAAGGCATACGCGCTCGCGAATCTGCGCGCCGGCGTGGATGTGCGCGGCATGACCATCGAGGGTTGGGTGCGCAACGCGTTTGACACGCGCTACATCCCGACCGCGTTTGCGTATCCGTTCTTCGCGGCGTCGGGGTTTGTCGGGGAAAGCGGACGGCCGCGCACGATTGGGATTACGCTTGGAGTGGGGTTTTAGGATCACGGCCCGCTCCAGTTCAGCGCGCTGAATGGCAGCCTCGAACCCAGGCCGCCCTACGCACCGTGCGTAGGGCCCGCTGAACTGGAGCGGGCCGGACTATTCTCCTCGCGGATACCGGCGTTCGATGAGGCGCCGGAGTTCCCTGATCGGCTCCGGGTTGTCATCAACCTGGAGCCGAAGCACCACGTCGTTGTGGAGCCACACGCCGCCGTCCTTCTTCACAATCAACATCGCCGCTGACTGCATGCCGCGCGTGTCGCCGCCGGCCGCCTGCCCCGCTTCGAGTGCGGCCTGGAGCCGGAACGCGAGCCGCCCCGGTGTGGTTTCAAACGCGGTGATCATGTCGTTGACCACGGCGGGGCCGGCAAGGATGTTGCCCTGCGCAGTGGCGTACTTGCCCTGTTTGTGCCCGGCCCACGTGCTGGCTTCAGGCCCGGTGAACACGGCGGTCTCACCAGCGGGAGTGATCACCGCGAACTGACGGCCGGCTCTTGGCCAACGCTGGCCGCGAAGTCCGGGATCAGGATCGCGTTCCCAGACTTGTTTGATGACATCCGCCGGCGCCACGCCCTTGCGCAGCAACTCCAACGCCTGGGGCCCGTAGCTCACGTCCACGATGGCCTGCGTCGCGACCGCGCCCACTCCGGCTTCGGCCCACAGGACGCCGTTGCCGACCGAGAACACGCGCGACTGCACGGCGCCGCCGAGTTCACCGGACTCGGGGTCGTACCCGAGAATCGAAAACGTCGCGACCGGATCGTCCGGCAGCGCCACCTGCTGCTGCGACGCCGCGAGCAGGCTCCCCGCCGCGGCCACCAACGTCACCATCCATGTTGCTCTGCGCATCACTGCCTCCGTGCCGGAACCGGTCGAAGAATAAATCCTGCCACGGCGTCCACAAACGCATCGTGGGTGTCCTCCAATTGTGCGGCGTGATCCCCACCGGGGAGGATCGTCCACTGCCGATGCGCGGATGCGAGCCGCGCGACAAATTTCCCGGTGGCGGTGTCATCCATGCCGGGATCACGGGAACCGTGAAGGACCAGGACCGGCATGGTCAGCTTCTCGGGACGCAGCGCGTTGAACTCGTCTTCGCGAATCCAGTCCATGCGCACCGGATCGGCCGCCAGCGCCTGCTTCACAAACGCGTCGATGACCGCGCGGGGCGTCACGAGCGGAGAGATGAAATCGCTCTCGGCATCGGCCCGATCGGTCTTCTGCATGGCCGGCTGTTCGGGCACCGGCCTCGACGCAAACTTGAGGTCGGGAGCGACGGAGTACCCGAAGAGCACGAGTGACGAGATCACCGCATCGGGCTGTTGTGCCGCGAGCTGCACCACGGCGCCGCCGAGTGACCAGCCCAGAAGCGCCGGCGGCGGCAGGCCGGGATGGCGGACAGTCACCCACTTCAACACCGCGACCACATCCGCCGCAGCGCGTGTGGGTGTGAGGAACCCCGTGCGGTCACGGGGCGAGGCGCCATACCCACGCAGGTCAACGGCGTAGACCGCGAACCCACGTGCCGCGAGTGACGCCATCACCGAACGCTGGTATCCGGGGACCTCTAAATCAAAATCGGGACGGCTGCTCCACGTGCGGCCATGGACAAGCACAATCGAGGCGCGTGGTGTGGCCGCACTTCGAGTCCAGACCGCCAGTGGATGTCCACCGACCAGCACGGTGACTTGGGCGGGAGGCGCGGGAGCCTGTGCGGCCGGCGACGCCACAACAAGACACGCGACCAGCAGGGCGCCGAGTCTAGCGACCACCGGATTGTTTGAGCGCGGCAGGTTCGCCTGATCCCGCAAGCGCGAAGGCGAGTACTACGATGGCGATCATCGAAACTCCTCCAGCTCCGGGAACCGCGCGCACAACCGGCTGGCGGCGTCCGGATCGTCGCTGAGCATCGCGAAGTCGGCAAAATCAAAGCCTGGCCCGACTGTACATCCGACAAGCGTGTAGGCACCGGTGGGCCTGGCGGCCTGCCAGTACCCCGCAGGTACCACGTGCGCGGGGCGCACGGTGCCGTCCCACGGGCCCAGCCGCACATGTTCGCACCGCTCGAACTCGGGGTCACAGGAGACCAGCTCGAGAGGGTCACCTTCGTGGAAATGCCAGGCTTCGTCGGAGGCCACCCGATGCAGGCGTGAGCACTGCCCGGACACCAGCAGGAAGTAGATGGTGGTCAGCGCCGACCGCTCACCCCGGCGCCCATCGGCCGTGACCAGATGTCTCGACCGAAACACCTCGGAATACCACCCGCCTTCGGGGTGGGGTCTCAGGCTGAGCTGCCGAATGAGCGTCTCGGGTCGGGTCACACGTTGAATTTGAACAACAGCACGTCGCCGTCCTTGACGACGTACTCCTTGCCTTCCATGCGGTAGAGCCCCTTGTCTCGCGCTGCCGCCACAGAGCCGCACGCGACGAGGTCATCATAGGCCACTGTCTCGGCCTTGATGAATCCGCGTTCGAAGTCCGAGTGGATCACACCCGCAGCCTTCGGGGCCGTGTCCCCGGCATGGATCGTCCACGCACGGACCTCCTTTTCGCCGGCGGTGAAATACGTCCGCAGCCCCAGCAGGTGATACGTGGCCCGGATCAGCGAGCCAAGACCACTCTCCGGCACGCCCAGTTCCTTGAGGAACGCCTGCGCCTCTTCGGGCTCAAGATCAACGAGATCGCTCTCGATCTGCGCACTGATGACCACGGCCTCACACGCCAGGTGCGCCTTCACGTACTCGCGCACCTTCATCACGTGGGGATTCGAGTCGGCCGTGGCCAGATCGCCTTCCTTCACGTTGCACGCGAAGATCGTCGGCTTGTTGCTCAGGAGAAACAGCGACTTCGCCAGCTCGCGTTCCTCGGCCGTCAGATCGGCCAGCAACGCCGGCGTGCCCTGGTCGAGCACCGGCTCCAGCTTCGCCAGCACAGCGTCTTCTGCGGCGGCGTCCTTGTCGCCACGTTTGACGTCCTTCGCCAGGCGCTCACGGCGCTTCTTCACGGAGTCCAGATCCGCGAGAATCAGCTCGGTGTTGATGACTTCGATGTCGCGCACCGGATCGACCGTGGACGACACGTGATGCACGTCCTCGTCCTCGAAACACCGGACGACCTGCACGATTGCGTCCACTTCGCGGATGTGGGTCAGGAACTTGTTGCCAAGACCTTCTCCGGTGCTCGCGCCTTTTACCAGACCGGCGATGTCGACAAACTCAATCGCCGCGGGAATGACAACCGTCGTCTTCGCGATGGCCTGCAGGGCCTGCAACCGGGCGTCAGGCACCGTGACGATGCCGACATTGGGGTCGATGGTGCAGAAGGGATAGTTGGCGGCCTCGGCTTTTCGAGTGCGCGTGACCGCATTAAACAACGTGGACTTGCCTACATTGGGCAGTCCGACAATTCCGGCTCTTAACACCACTCAAGGATACTGCAGGCGCGCGGCGGACCAACCACCCATCCATCCGCCCATCCGCCCACCAGCCCATCCGCCCACTTACCAGGGCGTGGGTTTGTAGTCCTTGAGGAACTGACCCCAGACGTGGATGCCGGTGTTGATGCCGTCGATGATCGGGTCCACGATGCGGGCGGCGCCGTCGACGATGTCGAGGGGTGGGTGGAAGCGGTGATCGACCACCTTGCGCGCGGCGATTTCGGCCGGATCCTCGTCAGTGACCCAACCGGTGTCCACACTGTTCATGTGGATGCCGTCGACGTGGTAGTCCGCTGCGGACGTGCGCGTCATCATGTTGAGCGCAGCCTTCGCCATGTTCGTGTGGGGATGGCGGGTGGTCTTGAAGTTCCGGTAGAACTGCCCTTCAACAGCCGAGACGTTGACGACGTGTTTGTCTGCGGTCGGCACCTTGAGCATGAGCGGTTTGAGGCGCGCGTTGAGCACAAACGGCGCCACGGCGTTGACCAGTTGCACTTCGAGCAGCTCCACCGTCGGCACCTCCGCCAGCAGGAGCCGCCACGAATTGCGATCGCGCAGATCGATCTGCTGGAGGTCCTGGTCGAGTTGCCCCTGAGGGAACAGGGCCTTCTGCGCCTGCAGCTCCTCCGGCAGCAACGCCACCTGCGACAACTCCGCCGCGTGCGTCAGGCCGGCGACTTCCGAGAGCCGCGAGGCCAGCGCATCCGGAGTCGCGCCGGCGACCATGGCCGCGTCGGACTCAGGCAGCAGGTGATATCCGCGCAGCCCCTCGTACGAACCGACCAGTTTCCGCACGTGTTCAGGCATCGAGTGAATCGACGCCGTCTCGCCCTCCATCATGTGCGCGTAGAAGTCGGGCGGACGCCTGACGGTCTGGCACGCGTTGTTGATGATGAAGTCCAGACGCTCGCGGGTGGCCAGCATCTCGCGGCAGAACGCTTCCACACTGGGCGTATGCCGAAGGTCGAGGCCAAAGACCTCGAGACGATGGCCCCACTGTGCGAAGTCAGGCTCGGACGCGTATCGCTGCGCGGAATCTCGCGGAAACCGCGTGGTCACGATCAGGTGCGCACCGGCGCGCAGCAGCTTCAAGCCGGCCTGATAGCCGATCTTGACGCGGCCACCGGTGAGCAGCGCCACACGGCCCGTCAGGTCCGTCGTCTCTGTGCGCTTCTTGAAATTAAAGTCTGCGCACGTGAGACAGAGCTGGTCGTAGAAGAAGTGGACCTTCTTGAAGCGCACCTTGCAGATGTAGCAATGCCGCTCGTCCAAAGAATCAGGAATCTCCGGTTCAGGGGCCGTCGCCTCGGGGCCCGGCAGGAAATAGTTCGGCGTGGTGAAGACGGGGCGTCGCCGCAATTCGCGGATGCCCGTCTCGTGGAGCACGGACTCGTCCCGCTTCACGCGATCCGCAATGCGTTTGCGGACAACAGCCTTCACCAGCTGTCGTCGCGCCGCCGGATCCGGGTTGTAGACCTTGCCCGCCGCCTGAATGAGGCGCATGCGGTCTTCCGCGGACAACTCCGCCAGCAGCCGGCGGTTGTCGCCGATCTCTTCCAGCAGGCGAATCAACTCTTGCAAGCGGTCTACGGGCACGTCCATCACAATCCAACAGCATACCGGACACGGGGGGCCGGCTGCGGACTTACAGAGCGGTGAGCACCAGCGGGAGCTGGCCGGCGCGCACCATGATCGTGTGTTCGTGGTGGATGGCGAGGGAGCGGCGGCGGGTCCGCACGGTCCATCCATCCTTCTCATCTGTCACAGTGCTGTCGGATAGGGCGAACATCGGCTCGAGGGCGAACACCATGCCGTCGCGCAGGACTGTGGTCGCGTCGGGATCGTCCCAGTTGGGGACGTCAGGCGGCTCGTGCAGTTTCCGCCCGATGCCGTGGCCGGAGAGCTGCCGCAGCACTTGGAGACCATTGGCAGCGGCGACAGCCCCCACCGCCGCACCGACATCCCGGATCGTTGCGCCGACCTGCGCTGCGGCGAACCCGGCCTCAAACGCGGCGACTGCCGCCGCGTGGAGCCGCGTGGCCGTCTCGGCGACCGGTGGCACCAGCACGCTGCGGGCGCTGTCGCCAAGAAACCCGTCGAGCTCCAGGGTCACGTCCACCTTGACGATGTCGCCGGGCTGGATCACGCGGGGGCCGGGCACGCCGTGCACGACCTGTTCATTGACGCTGATGCACGTAAAGCCGGGAAAGTTGTAGGTCAGCCTCGGCGCAGAACGCGCGCGCTCCGCCATCGCACACGCCTCTGCGGCGCGGTCCAGATCCGCCGTCGTGACGCCGGGCGCCACCATCCGCTCCATCACGTCCAGCGTGCGCGCCACCAGACGGCCGACACGCTTCAACCCGGCCAATTCCTCGGTGGTCCGAACGATCACTGTTGTCCTCAGGCCAGCGCGCGCACGATGTCGGAGCGCGTGATGACGTAGGTAGCGTCGCTCTTGAAGTCGCGCACGAGTACGGCCGGGTTGTCGGCCGTGATCATGGTGGCCAGTGCGTCGATGCCAGTGGAGATGTCGGCAAACGGGAAGGCCGGCTGCATGATCGAGTCCACCGGCTGCGTGCGAATGGCCGAGTCGGAGACGAGCGCTGCGTACAGACGTGATTCGTTGATCGAGCCGACGAGGCGGCCGCCCTGGGTGACCGGGATCTGCGAGAAGTCGTGCTCGGTCATCACCTGGACGGCCCGGGCGACCGTATCGGTGTTTTCGATCGACAGCATGGGAAGTGTCTTCTTCGCGCTGACCAGATCACGCGCGGTGAGGCCCGACTTGTCGAGGTACCCCATCTTGCGCATCCAGTCGTTGTTGAACATTTTCGCGAGGTAGCGGGTGCCGTGGTCGTGAAAAATCACCACGACCACATCGCCCGCCTTGAAGCGGGCCTTCATCTGAATGAGCCCGGCCATGGCCGACCCTGCCGAGTTGCCGGCGAAGATGCCCTCTTCACGCGCGATACGGCGGGTCATGACGGCAGCGTCCTTGTCGGTGACCTTCTCGAAATGGTCGATCACTGAGAAGTCCACGTTCTGCGGCAGGAAGTCCTCGCCGATGCCTTCCGTCACGTACGGGTAGATTTCGTTCTTGTCGAAGATTCCCGTTTCCTTGTATTTCTTGAAGACCGATCCATACGTGTCGATGCCGAGCACCTGGATCTTTGGGTTCTTTTCCTTGAGATATTTCCCGGCCCCGCAAATGGTGCCGCCGGTGCCGACACCAACAACGAGGTGGGTGATCCGGCCGTCGGTCTGATCCCATATTTCAGGACCGGTCTGCTCGTAGTGGGCCTGCGCGTTTGAGGGGTTGTCGTACTGATTGGCCTTCCACGAGTTCGGCGTCTCACGCTCCAGACGTGAGGACACGGAGTAGTAGGACCGCGGGTCCTCCGGCTCGACGTTGGTCGGGCAGACGATCACTTCCGCGCCCACGGCCTGCAGCGCGTCCACCTTTTCCTTCGACTGCTTATCGGTCGTCGTGAAGATGCACTTGTAGCCCTTGACGACCGCAGCGATCGCCAGCCCCATGCCGGTGTTGCCCGAGGTGCCTTCGATGACGGTGCCGCCGGGCCGCAGGCGGCCGTCGCGCTCGGCGTCCTCGATCATCTTCAGGGCCATACGGTCCTTGATCGAGTTCCCGGGATTGAACGTCTCGACCTTCGCCAACACCGTGGCCGGAATCACGCCTTTGGCGATGGCGTTGATGCGCACCATAGGGGTGTGTCCGATGGCCTCCAGAATGTTGTCGCAGATCTTTTTTGTGACCACGGGGTTTCCCTTTCCGCTGGTGATTCTATAATGCGCGGCATGCGTTCACTGATTTCCGGCATGGTCCTGGCTCTGCTGGGTGCGGCCTCGGGCCACCCCGCCTCGGCGCAACAGACGCCGTTTCCCACGAAGTTCTCCCCGGAGCTTGCGGCGCGCGCGGATGTCAAAGTCGCGCTGGCCTATGTCGACCGTGAGTTCGAGACCCAGATTGGCGAGTGGATTCACCTGACCGAGATTCCCGGCCTCTCGGGCCATGAGCAGAAACGGGCCGAGTACATCGCCGCTGAACTGACGAAGCTGGGGCTCACGCCGCAGTCCGACACGATGGGCAACGTCTGGGCCGTGCGCAAGGGCACGGGCGGCGGACCGTCGATCGTGTTTGCAGCCCACATGGACACCGTGCACCCGCTGGACACGCCGCTGAAGGTCCGGCGTGAGGACAACGGTACACTGCACGCGCCAGGCATCACGGATGACACCGCGGCGCTGCCCGCCCAACTCCAGGCCCTGCGCGCCATGCGTGAGGCGAAGATCGAGACCAAAGGCGACCTCGTGTTCCTGTTCACCGTGCAGGAAGAAGTCGGCCTCAAAGGCATGTATCACTGGATCGAAAACAACCGCACCATCACCGACATGCTGGTGGCCGTTGATGGTGGCCTCGGCCCAGTCAGTTACGGTGCCCTCGGCATCTACTGGTCGCGCATGCGCTTCTCGGGTGAGGGCTCACACACGCTGAGCTCCCGCGACAAGCCCAACCCGGTGCGCGCGGCCGCCACGTGCATCACTGAGATCTACACGGTGCCGCTGCCGCCGGCCGATGATCCCGTCCCGGCGATCTACAACGTGGGCGGGCTGCTGTCGGGCGGCAACGTGGTGAACGCGATTCCGCAGGATGTGACGTTCTCGGTCGACCTGCGCACGGTGGATCCGGACATTCTCAAGCGCCTCGACGCCGAGATCATGGCGAAGTGCGAAGCGGCCGCTGCCGCGCAGAAGGTGACGTTTGTGCGCGAGTGGATTCAGCGATCCGAGGCGGGCGGCCGGCCCGAACAGCTGGCCGCACGTCGCGCACATCCCGTCGTGCAAACGGCGATCGATGTGCTGCGATTCCTTGACGTGTCGCTGCCCGCCAGCCGCGAAGCGGTGCCCTCTGGAGCCACGGACGGCAACGTCGGGGTCCTGCTCGGCATTCCGACCGTGTCCATCGGAGCCGCCAACGGTGGAGGAGGCCACACGTTGCAGGAGTGGGCGCGCACCGACTCGGCCAAAATCGGCACGCAACAAGTGGTCCTGTTGGCGGTGTCGCTGGCGGAGCCCGCCGGAAAGTAATTGACAAGGCGTGAAGGTTCTTAAGGGGCAGTTCAACGGCTAAATGGGTTCACCAGGCGCGCAGCAGTGCGCGTGAAGTCACGAACATTTCGGGTGACCAGGGTCAGGTTGTGCACGCGCGCCGTTGTCCGACGTCACCGTCGACGACTTCAGCCGGCCCGGCATCGTGTTCCAGATGGGCCTTCCCCCACACCGCATCGACGTCCTCACCGCGTTGTCGGGCCTGTCGTTCGCAGATGCCTGGCCGGATCGCACCTCCGCGGTGTTCGGCCCCCTGACAGTCGATGTCATTGGGCGCGATGCGTTTGTCACCAACAAACGCGCCACCGGACGCGCAAAGGATCTCGGTGACATCGAAAGCCTTGGACCGCCCCCCGATCGCCGGAATCAGTGAGGCTGCCGCTCCGCAGTCCCGACGGTCCGAAGCTCGCTGTGCAGCGTCCGCTTGTACACATCACTTCGCACGTAGTACGCGTGCCTGAGGGAGTTGAGGTAGGCACGACCGCCGTGCAGGTCTGGCCTGGCGGTGGCGCGAACGGCATCAAGTCTTGCTGCAGCCGCGGGGTTCGAGCGCCGGGCGTCGAAATACGCAGCGACCAGTTCGCCCTGAAGCCCGAAGAGTTCGTACGCGGCACCATCGGTTTCGAAGAGCCCCATGAAGGCGAGCGTGTGTCTTGATCGATGGAAGAGCTCGAGATAGAGATCCAGTTTCTGATCGCCGCCCACGTCTTCGAGAAATGGGAACCGGCGCTGATAGCCCGTGGCCCAGACGATGAGGTCGATCGGCTCCTCGCGGCCATCAACAAACCGCACAGTGGAGCCGCGCAGTTCGGCGACGTCCGGTCGATACGCGAGGTCGCCGTGGCCGAGGTAGTGCAGCACCTGCGTGTTCATGATCGGATGTGAACGCAGGATGGCGTGGTCAGGCTTCGGCAATCCGTACCGTTTCAGATCGCCAACCAGGACCTTGTTAATCAAAACCCCGAACACTTTCTCTTCGAGCCAGGGGGGCAACTGCGGTCCCGCGTGCGCGAACACGTCGGCAGGTTGACCGAAGATGTACTTCGGCACGAAGTGATAGCCGCGACGCAGACTGATGAACGCCTTCGACGCGTGCCGGGCCGCTTCACACGCGATGTCTGCGCCGGAGTTGCCGCCGCCGACGACCAGGACCCGTTTGCCGCGGAAGATTTCCGGTGATTTGAACCCACACGCGTGCATCTGCTCGCCGTCGAAGGTGCCAGGCACTCGTGGGAGGTTGGGGTGCCACGTCGTGCCAGTCGCCACGATCACACCGGACCACTCGCGCGTTCCGCCTGACGCGAATTCGACGTGCCACCGGTCGCCGACCGGCGTGGCGCGCGTCACCACCGTTCGACTCTCAACGCGATCGGTCAGGCCATGGTGGTCGGCGTAGGCCCGGATGTACCGGAGTATCTGATCGTGCCGCGGATAGTCTGGGTAGCCGGACGGCATCGGAAAGCCGGGGAATCCGGACTGGGTGCGCGACGAGATGAAATGCGCCGCCTCGTACATCGGCGTCTCGGCACGGCTGATGTCCCAGATGCCTCCGGGGCCATCTCCGGCGTCAACCAACTCGAATGGAATGCCGCGCGCCTTGAGGGCGACGGCCGCGCAGAGCCCGGCGGGCCCGGCGCCAACAATGCCCACCGGGGGGCTGTCGGGACGCATCACGGCAGCGTATCGTAGATTCCTGACACCCTCGACGATCGATCGGCATCCAAGGGTGCGAGGTTCATGATGTCCATCCGTGCCGTCTCCAAAGTCATCTCCGCTCAGCCCACTCTCGAAGGTGCCGGCGTCAAGCTGCATCGCGGGTTCGGATTCGGCAATACGGCCGACTTCGATCCGTTCCTGCTGTTCGATGACTTCCGCGGCGAGAAGCCACCGGACTACAAGGCGGGGTTCCCATGGCACCCACATCGCGGCATCGAAACGATCACGTACGTGCTGGCCGGCACCGTGCACCACGGCGACAGCCTCGGCAACGTCGGTGCACTGAAGGCCGGCGACGTGCAGTGGATGACCGCCGGCAGCGGCATCATCCATCAGGAGATGCCCGAGGGCGACGATCAGGGCCGCATGCACGGCTTCCAGCTCTGGGCCAACCTGCCCAAGTCGCTGAAGATGACCGCGCCTCGATATCAGGAAGTCACCGCCAACGACATCCCGGACATCGTGGACGACGATGGGACGAGGGTGAAGGTGGTGGTGGGCACCTTCTGGGGGAAGAAGGGGCCGGTGGATGGCATTGCGGCCGACCCGGTGTACCTCGATGTGTCGGTGCCGCCTGGCAAACGAAAGACCCTGCCGGTGGAGACCACTCGACATGCGTTTGCCTACGTGTTCGCTGGCTCCGGATCGTTCCGTGACGCGTCGGCACCGCAGGGTGTGCTCACCGACACGACCGGCACAGACATCGACGACAAGCCCGTGCTGGATCTCACCGGCAACCGGTCGTTGATTCTCTTCGATCGCGGTGACGAGGTGACCGTGCAGGCCGGCCCGGAAGGGATCCGCTTCCTGCTCGTCTCGGGCAAACCGCTCGGCGAACCCATCGCGTGGCACGGGCCCATCGTCATGAACACGCAAGCCGAAATTCAGGACGCGTTGTACGACCTGCGGTCGGGGACGTTCATCAAATAAGTGCACGGGTGCACCTGTGCACCGGTGCACGAGTGCACCGCAACGAGGCCATGAATGGCCCTCTACGTAGGGCCCGCTGAACTGCAGCGGGCCGTACTGGCGCGCTCAAGTTCAGCGCGCCCTACGTCCTTCACGCGCAGCCTCATGGTGTACCGCTCTTTCGTCGCGTCAGCCACACAACGAGAAATGCAACATAGATGAGGCCGGCGCCAATGAGGACCCACACGGCACCAGGGAGAATACGGAAGATCTGCTCGGCCAGATACGCCTGCGCAAAGCAGAGGGGTGCCATGCCGATGAACGTGCCCAGCGCCACGCGCGAGACCGGCACGCCCAGCGCTCCGGCCGTGTAGGACACCAGGTCCGACGACGTCAGCGGGTTCAGGCGGAGCAACAACACGACCCAGAAACCGCGAGCGCGAATGGCTTCGACATGCCCGGCCAGCCGGGAGCCTTCAAGCCGCCGCGCGACCGCCTGCTCCCCAAGTGACCGTCCCACCGCACACGCAATCGCCGCCCCGATGGTGTTACCGATCAACGAGAGCGCGCCCCCCTGCAACCCGCCAAACAACGCACCGGCCGGGGCATACAGCAAGGTGCCCGGAATCGGAGCCACCAGCACCTCGACCACGACCGCGGCCACGTACACCGCCGGCGCAAAGGCCCCCCACCGCGACAGCACCTGCCGCAGCGCCTCAAGCGAGGCCTCGTTGTCACCCATGGCACCGGCCCCATCAGCCAGCACCCGCACGAGCCCCCCCGTCGACCACGAGAAGACCGCGTACCCGACAATCGCCACGAGCAGCAGCACAGGCCAAATCGACCGGAATCGCTCGTTCATGGACAACCTTGTCCAGGGTTTTTCCGTCTCACCACGTCGTGCTCAACATCAGATTTGCGCTCCGCACCCTCTTCAAAACGCCGTTTGTGACGACGGTCGCCGTGTTGTCCCTGGCATTTGGCATCGGGGCAAACACCGCGATCTTCTCACTCTTTAACCAGATGCTGCTGAAACCGCTTCCGGTGGCAGCCCCGCACGAGCTGGTCAATCTCGAGGCCCCTGGCCCGAAACCGGGCTCCCAGTACTGCAACCAGGCCGGCGACTGCGACGCCGTCTTCAGCTACGCGATGTATCGCGATCTCGAGAAGGAGACCCGGGTCTTCTCGGGTCTCGCCGCCCACCGGGCCTTCGGCGCCAACTTTTCCTACAAGGGTCAAACCCAGAATGGCGACGGCATGCTCGTCTCGGGAAGCTACTTCCCCACGCTCGGCCTCGCGCCGGCGCTGGGCCGTCTGCTCGGGCCGGGCGACGACGCGAAGATTGGGGAATCACTGGTCGCCGTGCTCGCGCACGACTATTGGGTCACCCGGTTTGGCGCCGACGCGGGTGTGCTCAACACCCCCATCACCGTGAACGGCCACAGCCTGACGATCATCGGCGTGGCCCCCGAGGGCTTCGGCGGCACGACGCTGGGCGCACAGCCGCGCGTGTATGTGCCCCTCACGCTCCGCGGCCTCCTCGACAACAGCTTCAACGGCTTCGAGAACCGCCTCAGCTACTGGGCCTACGTCTTCGGACGACTCGCGCCCGGGATGACGATCGAGTCTGCACGCACCGCGCTCGAACCCAGGTACCGCACCATCATCACCGAGGTGGAAGCGCCGCTGCAGCAGGGCATGAGCGCGGCGACCATGGAGCGGTTCAAGAGCAAGCCGCTCGTGCTCGAACCAGGCCCGCGCGGACAAAGTTCGGTCCACGAAGAAGCCGGCACTCCCCTGCAGATCCTGTTTGGGGTGACCGGCATCGTCCTCCTGATCGCGTGCGCGAACATCGCGAATCTGTTGCTTGCGCGGTCGGCCGCGCGCGCCGGGGAAATGGCCGTGCGTTTGTCGATTGGCGCGAGCCGTCTGCAGTTGATCGGGCAACTGCTGCTTGAGTCGTGCCTGCTGGCACTGATGGGCGGTGCGGGTGGATTACTCGTGGCGCAGTGGACCCTGCGCATCATCGGACTGATCTTGCCGGAAGATGCGGCGGCCACGCTGACGTTTGCTGTGGACTGGCCGATGATGGCGTTTGCCGCCGGTCTCTCCCTTGCCACCGGCGTGCTCTTCGGCCTCTTCCCCGCCATGCACAGCACGAGGCCCGACCTCGCCACCACGTTGAAAGGTACCGCGGGTCAGCCGTCAGGCGGTCGAACGGCCGCCTTCTTCCGCCGCAGCCTTGTCGTGGGCCAGATGGCGTTATCGATGGCGCTGCTCGCCGCTGCCGGGTTGTTCATCAAGAGCCTCTACAACGTCAGCAAAGTGGATCTCGGCCTCAAGGTCGACAACGTGGTGACGTTCTCCATCTCGCCGCAGCTCAACGGCTACACGCCGGAACGGTCAAAGGCGCTGTTCGCGCAGATCGAGGAGGCGCTTATGGCGCAGCCCGGGGTGACCGGGGTGACCTCGTCGATGGTGCCGCTGCTGGCGGGCAGCAACTGGGGCAACAACGTGCGTGTTCAGGGATTCGAATCCGGTCCGGACGTGGATTCCAACTCGCGATTCAACGCCATCGGCCCTGGCTATTTCAGCACGCTCGGCATTCCCCTGATTGCCGGTCGTGAATTCACCGGGAGCGACCGTCTCGACGGACGCAAGGTGGCCATCGTCAATGAGACGTTCGCCGAGAAGTTCAAGCTGGGCCGGGACGCGGTCGGCAAGCTCATGGCCACGGGTGGCGGCAATGGTGAGCTCGACATCGAGATCATCGGCCTGGTGCAGGACGCCAAGTACAGCCAGGTGAAGGACGTTATTCCGCCGCTGTATTTCACACCCTACCGACAGAGTGAGCGGCTGGAGTTCCTGTCCTTCTACGTGCGCACCGGCATGGACCCGAACGCGTTCCTCCGTGTGATCCCCGGCGTCATTGCGAACTTCGACCGCGACCTGCCGATCGAGGAGATACGGACGATGCCGCAGCAGGTGCAGGAGAACGTGTTCCTCGATCGCTTGATCAGCACGATGTCTTCGACCTTCGCGGTGCTCGCCACCGTCCTGGCGGCGATTGGTCTCTACGGCGTGCTCGCCTACACCGTCACCCAGCGAACGCGGGAATTCGGCCTGCGTATGGCGCTTGGCGCGGACGGCACCAACGTGCGGGGACTGGTGTTGCGCCAGGTCGCGATTCTCGCGGTGATCGGCGGTGCCATCGGCCTGGCACTTGGCCTGGGTATCGGAGCGGGAGCCGAGGCGGGAGGACAGTTGTTTGAGGTCACGGGCAGCGACCCTGTGGTGTTTGCCTCGGCGTTCGTTGTGCTCGGCCTGGTCGCCCTCGCCGCCGGAATCGTCCCGGCGTATCGCGCCTCACGCGTGGAGCCGATGAAGGCGCTGCGCTGGGAGTAGGTGCTGCCTACATCAGCACAAAGGCATCGGACCGCGTGCCGTCCTGCCAGGTGAACGTCTGCACCCAGCGCAGGCCGGGGGTGTCGCGTAGTCGCGCAACATCCTCATCAAACGATCCACGCAGGTAGTAGCGCTCGTGCACGAGCAGGTAGCGCACCTGCCGGTGACGAAGGGCGAGAATCGCTGAGGGAGCGGGGAACGCCTGCAACTCGCCCACCAGCGCTTCATACGACGCCGGCGTGAACCCGCTGTAGCCGTTGACCAACGGCATCCAGTGGCGGGTGGAGTAGTACATGTACGTCGGGTCCTGCGGCCCAGGACGACCGTGGATCTGGCCGATGGGGTATTCACACACCGCCCCGCGCATCTGACCGGCCAGCCACTCGTAGACTGCCGGACGTGATTCGCCAGGCGACGTCACGATGGGTGGGCGCATCCAGCCTTCCACCGTGACACCCGCGACAATGACCGCCACCACCGCCGCGGTCACGGCCGGCGCACGACCTTTCAGCAGTCGCGCGACAGCGAGGCCCGACAGGATCGAGAGTGACAGACCGAGCAGCAGGCCAAATCGCGCCGGCACCCGAAACGCGCGCATGGGCCCCACGTGATTGAAGAGCCACTCAAAGGCGTTCGTGTTCGCGCCACGCGCGAGGAGAACATCCACGATTCCGGCCGCTGCATAGGCCAGCCCCGCAGGTCCACCAAGCACCGCCCCGGCAGCACCCACGGTCAGCGTCACGTAGCCTGGAAACAGACGCCGCTCCGACGGGCCAGGTGCCCCCTCGTCGCCCCACACACGAAGCTCCGGATGCGCGCGTCGAAAATCGCGCATCTCGGCACTGTAGGGCCGGGTGCTGTCGAGTGTCCGCTCGCCCACGCGTGCCGAGCTCTGAACAAAGGCGCGCGCCAGCGGCAGGACAAGGACACCCGCCACCAGCACCGCAACAGCGGCTCCGGCGACCACGCGCCCGCGCCGCTCACGCTCGACCCTGACGATCAACACGGCGGCGACGATGGCCATCGTGACGAGTCCGTACGCAAACACGTACACGCCCGAATAGGCCTGCGCAGCGAGCGCCAGGCCACAGCCGGTCGCCCAGCGCCACGGCAGGCCGGTCGCTGGCGACCGCGCCATCCGGTGCAGGCACCACAATGCCAGAGGCCAGAACATCGTCATCTGCATCTGGACCTTGGCGAACGCTTCAGCGCGATACGGGTACAGCGCGAACATCACGCCGGCGACCAGTGCCGCGCCACCGTGCCCTGTCAGGGATCGGACAAGGAGAAACATCGTGACGCCCGATCCCGCATAGCCGATCAGCACCAGAACGTTGTGCGCGAGGATGGGATCGCCACCGGCCCACAGGATCGGCCCCACCAGCAGGGCGGGAACCAGCATGGGCTCCGAGTATGTCAGGGTCGTGGCTTCAGGGAAGAAGATGTTGGCATCAAACACCGCCGATGGCGCCGTGACCAACGCGCGCGCCACCCAGGTCAGCGCCCAACTGTTGAGAAGCGGATCTCCGAAATCGCTGACGTGCGTCGGCAACGTCAGCACAAACGGCCATGTCGCAATCACGACGAGCGTCGTGATGACCACCGCCGCCCGCATGACCGACATGCTTGCCCTTGGCCCCCTGGACTTCTGGCCCCTTATCGCCTGGAGCCGATTTCCTCGTAGAGGATCGCCGACGCCACGATGCCGTTGTGGAAGTTGTCGAGGTCGAGCTTCTCATTCGGCGCGTGCGCGTTTTCGTCAGGCAGGCCAACGCCAAACAGCACGGACGGAATGCCGAGTTCTTCCTGGAACGTCGCGACGACGGGAATCGAACCTCCTTCGCGGCAGAACACCGGCGTCTTGCCGAAGCCCTGTTCGATGGCCCGACCGGCAGCGCGGACGTAGGTGTTGTCGAAGTCCGCCATCCACGGCTTGCCGCCGTGCATCCGGGTGACCTTCACCTCGACGGTCTTCGGCGCCAATTCCTTCACGTAGGCCTCAAACAGATCCGCGATCTTGTCGGGATGCTGGTCGGGCACGAGGCGCATGCTGACCTTGGCCATCGCCACGGCCGGCAGTACGGTCTTCGCGCCTTCACCTGTGAATCCGGACAACATGCCGTTCACTTCGAGTGTGGGCCGTCCCCAGCGCCGTTCGAGTGTCGTGAAGCCGGTTTCGCCGAACAACTTCGGCGCGCCCAGTTCCTTCATGTAGCGCTTGTCGCTCCACGGCAGTTTTTTCCACTCGTCCCGTTCGGCCTGCGTGAGTTCGCGCACATCGTCGTAGAACCCGGGCACCCTGATACGACCGGAGGTGTCGCGCATCTTGGCGAGCATCTGCGCCAGCACCATGGCCGGGTTCGCGACGGATCCGCCGAAGATGCCCGAGTGCAGATCGCTGTTCGTGCCCCGCACGTCGATCTGGAAGTACGTCAAGCCGCGCAGGCCGTAACAAATCGACGGCACGCCACGATCGAACATCGCCGAGTCTGAAATCACGACCACATCGGCGCCAAGCGTGTCCTTGTTGGCCTTGATGAAGTTGTCGAGGTTCTTCGAGCCGACCTCCTCCTCGCCTTCGATGATCACGCGGAGGTTGACGGGCAACTTGCCGTGCTGCTTCATGTGGGCCTCGATGGCCTTGAAGTGCATGAAGACCTGGCCCTTGTCATCGGCTGATCCGCGCGCGTAGATTTCGCCGTCGCGGACCGAGGCTTCAAACGGCGGGGTCTCCCACAGATCCAGCGGGTCCACCGGCTGCACGTCGTAGTGCCCGTAGAACAGAATCGTCGGCGCACCTTCGGCATGGAGCCAGTCGCCGTACACCACCGGATTACCCGGCGTCTCAACGAGCTTCACATTCTCAAGGCCCACCCGGGTCATCTCCTCAGCCGTCCATTCGGCACAACGGCGAACGTCGCCCTGATGCTCCGGCAGGGCGCTGATGGACGGGATCGCAAGGTAGTCCTTGAGTTCGGAGACGTACCGGTCGCGGTTGGTGTGAATGAAATCGATGACCTTGATCATGGCGCCCACAGCATATCGCAGGCACTCCGCTGAGAGCGGCTGTAGGTAAGATACGGGGCACATGTCCGCCCCGCGCGTTCGTCGTGTCCTCCGGGTTCTCGGCCTGGTCGTTCTGGTCTGCCTGATTACGGTCGCCGCGGTGGCGGGTTGGGCGTGGTGGCAGATCGGACGAAGCCGCCCCCAGTTGACCGGTGAGCGAACGGTCGCGGGTCTCTCTGCCGATGTCACGATCGACCGCGACAACCTGGGAGTGCCCGCGGTTCGGGCCGCAACAAAAGACGATCTTGCGCGTGCACTCGGCTTCCTGCATGCGCAGGATCGTTTCTTCCAGATGGACCTGGCGCGACGACGGGCGGCCGGCGAGTTGTCCGAGCTGTTTGGCCGCACGGCCCTGACCACCGATCGCAACGCGCGGCTCCATCGGTTTCGAGCGCGCGCAACGGCTGCGCTCGCCCACAACTCCCCTGAACACCAGGCGGCCATCGTCGCCTATGCCGAAGGCGTGAATGCCGGCCTGGCTGCGCTGGCGGCCCCACCCTTCGAATATCTCCTCCTCCGCCAGACGCCGCGCCCCTGGACACCGGAGGACTCGGTGCTGGTCATCACCTCGATGTTCTTCAACCTTCAGGACGCCACCGGCCTTGGCGAGGCCCGCATGGGCGCCATGGCGGACGTGCTGCCGCTCCCCGTCGTCGAATTCCTCAACTCAACGGCTTCAGAGTGGGACACGCCGGAACTCGGCTCCCCGCTGCCCGCACCGGTCCCTCCAGGGCCGGAGGTGTTCGACTTGCGCACGGCAAAGCCTCTTGCCCGGGGCCCAGGGGCTTTGGCCCCTGGGACAGACACACGGGCTGAAGCCCTTGTGCTCCATCAGGAATCCGAATCCGACATGCGAGGCAGCAACAACTGGGCGGTGGCCGGTTCACGCACCGCCGACGGTCGGGCCATCGTCGCCGACGACATGCACCTCGGTCTGGGTGTACCGAACATCTGGTACCGCGCTTCGATGACCCGGCCGCACAACGGACGAGACCTCACCGTCACCGGCGCGACGCTTCCGGGTGTACCGGCCATGATCGTGGGATCCAACGGGTCGATCGCCTGGGGCTTCACAAACACGACGGCCGACTGGACCGACCGTGTGCTACTCGAAGTTCGGGGAGAAGGCGATACCTCCGAATACCGCACGCCTGACGGGTGGCGCCGCTTCGACGTGGAACGCGAGATGATCCTGATCGACAACGAGGCACCGGAAACCATCGATGTCCGGCAGACGATCTGGGGTCCGGTCGACGGCCCTGACGCTCAGGGGCGGCTGCACGCGATCGTTTGGGTCGCACATTTTCCCGAGGCCCTGAACCTCAGGCTGACGGACATGGACACGGTCACGACGCTCGACGATGCGATCGTGATCGCGAATCTTGGTGGCCTTCCTGCGCAAAACGTCACCATGGCGGACAACCGCGGCGGCATCGCGTGGACGATTGGTGGACGCATCCCCAGACGGGAGGGCTTTGACGGCCGATATCCCACCTCGTGGGCTGACGGCACACGGCGATGGAATGGGTGGTACGGACCCGACGAATATCCGCGCATCGTGAACCCGGAGAGCGGCGTGATCGTGACGGCGAACAACCGCATCGTGTCGGACGGCCACCTCGCGCTGCTCGGTGACGGCGGGTACGATCCAGGCGCGCGTGCCCGGCAGATACGTGACGGCCTGCTGTCGCTCGACAAGGCCTCGATCGCGGACATGCTCTCGGTGCAGCTCGATGACCGCGCGATCCTCATGACGCGGTGGCGCGATCTCGCGCTGACCACGATGGGCAATGCCGGCGAGACTCCCGAACGCAGGGAGTTCGTGCGGTTGCTGCAGACGACCTGGACCGGCAGGGCGTCGGCGGACTCTGTCGCCTACCGGTTGGTGCGCCAGTTCCGGTTGAAGGTCACCGAACTGGCGTGGGCGCCATTTGTCGCCAGGGTACGCACGGTTTCGCCGAACTTCCCTACGGCACCTGGCCGCGGAATCGAAGGTCCGATCTGGGCGTTGGTGACAACGCAGCCGCCACACCTGCTTGATCCCAAGTACTCCGACTGGTCGGCGCTGCTGGTGGACGCCATCGATCAAACAATCGCATCCCTGACAGAGGACGGGCGGTTGCTGTCGGACCGGACGTGGGGTGAAGCCAACACGCTGACGGCCGGACATCCGCTCAGCCGGGCTGTGCCGCAGTTGGCCGCATGGCTCAACCTGCCGGCCACACCTCTGCCTGGCGACAGTCACATGCCACGATTCCAGAGCGCGACCAACGGCGCCTCAGAACGTTTCGCCGTGTCACCGGGTGATGAGGGGAACGGCTACTTCCACATGCCGGGCGGACAGTCCGGACACCCGAGGTCGCCTCATTATCGCGATGGGCACAACGCGTGGGTTGTGGGCACACCGACGCCGTTCCTGCCGGGGCCGGCGGTGGCGAGACTGGTGTTGAAGCGGGAGTAAGGGGTTGGCCCGCTCAAGTTCAGCGGGCCCTACGTACGTTTCGGGTGTTCGATCGGCAGATCTTCCCGATCGCCCCATTCCTTCCATGAGCCTGTGTAGGCACGGACGCGTGGGAACCCGAGGAGCCGCAGCGCGAGATAGGTGTGCGCGGCCCGATACCCGCCCTGGCAGTACGTCACCACTTCCCGATCGGGTGTGACACCAAGCGCCGCGTACATTGCGCGCAGGTCATCAAGGGATTTGTAGGTGCCGTCGGGTGAAAGATTCTGCGTCCACTCGAGATGCACGGCGCCAGGAATGGCACCGCCACGTTTCGCCCTGACCTGTTCCCCGTAGTACTCCGCCGGCGTACGTGTGTCGACGATCGCCACGTCCGCGTTGTTGAGACGGTCGCGCACCTGATCCCACGAGGCGAGCACCGCAGAGGTCGGCTCGCCATGCCACGAGCTGGGTACGGGCGTCGTGACCTCTGTAGCCGCGGCGAGTCCCGCGCGGGTCCAGGCCTGGAATCCGCCGTCGAGGACGCGCACGTTCGGATGACCGAGGTATTCGAGGAACCAGAAGGCACGCGCCGCACGGATACCTGACTGCTCTTCGTAGACGACCACCGGTCGCGCGGGCGTGACACCTCGCAGTGAGAACAGGTGCCCGATCATCCACATGAACGCCCGGAGAGGCGCCGGGTCCGTGTCGATGAGGCTGACGCCCCACAGATCGAGATGCAGGGCGCCGGGAAGGCGTGAAACGGCAAACGCCTCCGCCGGTCTGACATCCAGGACCAGCGGAGGCGTCGTCGACGCCAGTTCGCGCGAGAGCGCGTCGGGCGTAATCAGCACGGTGTTACTCGATCACCACGTAGCGCCACAGGCGGGCAACTTCCTTCGGCCCGACGTACTTGCCGATTTCCTTCTCGAACTGCGCCTGCGTCTTCCACGGGCGGTATTCCTTGAACTCACGCACCATGCGCGGACCGGCACCGGGAATCGTCAGGATGTCCGCATCAGTCGCGGTGTTCAGGTTCACGGGGATGAACAGGTACTGCTTGAGGCGCGCGACTTCAGGGGCACCGACGTATTTGCCGATTTCCTTGTCGAACTGCGCCCACGCTTTCCACGGGCGGTATTCGCCGAATTCACGGACCATCCGGTTGCCGGCGCCGGGGATCAACAGGATTTCTTCACGCGTTCCAGTGTTCAGGTTCACGTGAATGAACGCCTTGCCGTAGAACGCCGTCAACTGTTCGGCGGCCAGTTTACCGGTGAGGAACGTGTTGAGTTCCACCACCGAGGCAAACGGCCGCGCGGCGACCAGTGCCTTCGCGAGGTCCGCGGTCATACCCGGCAACGCAGCCACCTGCGCTTCGGTGGCGACGTTGGGATCAACCAGCCCTGCGGCGACCTGACCACGCAGGTCCCCCTGCAACAACAACCCGACAAGGGCCACACCTGCGACAACTCCAGCAGCACGATTCATGCAGAACACTATGACGACTCCTCATAACGACAACTACGGCTCGACCGACGACCACTCCGATCGCCAGACAGCCACCAACCCAATCAATCCGACCAGCGCCATGTTGCCGGGCGCCAGTGATGGCGGCGCCTTCGCGTGAAGAATCTTCTCCATCAGCGCGACACCAAAAAGCGACGGATCCATTTCGAGCTGAAATTCCATGTTGGCGCGATAGTGCAGCACGGTGCCCAACGCGCCGGCCAGCATCAGCAGCACCATCAGTCCCCTGAACACCTGCACAGCCGACGCCGACCATGCGGTCATCACCCAGACCGCGCCTGCCACACAGACGGTCATGATGCCCAGGGGCGCCCACTGCCACGGGTCTTCGTGATGGCCCATCATCCACAATTCCGTCGTGGTTGCGACACACGCCAAGCAGACCAGCAGGAGCAGATACCGGCGAACGGACACCAGTGTTGAGGGATAGAAGTCGGCCATTCCCGCAGATGATACCGGAATCGCAGGCTCGGTCGGCGCGGGCAGCGACTGCACCTGTGGTGACGGCGGCACGGCCTGCTTACTGTGAACCGCGCTTGACGTTGCGGCCGAGCCTCTCGAGCAGGGCTTCGACGGTCAGGCGGGCTGCGGGCCAGAGGTCCCGCGGAGTATCGGCATACACCATGGCCACGATGCCGTCGAGGTCGGTCACTCCCTGGTCCAGGCACGCCAGCACCTGCCGCTCGCGCTCGGCACGGTGGACCAGGTACTCGGCGACACGTCCAACCGGGTCCCCAATCACGGGGCCGTGCCCTGGCCACGCGACCTCCGGATCGAGGGCCGACAGGCGCTTCAGAGACGCCAGGTAGTCGCTCAGGCTGCCGCCGCGTGCGGCCGGCGGCACCATGATCGTGGTGGTGGCGGTCATCATGTCGCCGCAGAACAGCCCACGCGATTGGGGCTCCCAGAAACAGACATGATCAACCGCGTGACCAGGTGTGTGGATGACCTTCAGGAGCGCGTCACCCGCGGACACCTGCTCCCCGTCGTGAAGGGGCTCGAGGTGCGGCGCGTCGGCGGCTGGCCACTTGTGCACGGCAACCGACGGCCACCGTTGGCGCAGCGCGGGCACGCCTGAGGCATGGTCCGGATGGGCATGGGTGACCAGCACGAGGGCCAACGGGCGACCCGCGAGGTGACGCGCCAGTTCATCCAGGTGTTCGGGATGCCCGACACCGGCGTCGATCAGCGTCGGCCTGGCACCGTCGAGCAACCAGGTGTTGTTGCCAGGGCCGGTCAGGGTGCCCGGGTTACGTGCCGGAATATTCGTCAGAAGAACCATCGCACGCGCGCAAACGCAAAGTCACGGTCACGAAATCGCGAGAGGGTGTCTGTGCTGTCAGCCTCACCGAAGAATACGCCCCCGGAGACCTCCAGCGCCACGTTGTCGCGCACGGTCCAGGCGGCAACTCCACGGACAAACCCCGACGCATCCACCGGATTGCTGACGCCAAACACCCGAACCATGTAGCGGTCGCGCGCAAACCGTCGCTCAATCGAACTAATCAGGCTGAGATCGTGATTCACGACCGATGGCCCTTCCGTCGTCCAGTCGCGATGCCACATCACAGACGTGAACACGCGATAGTCACCCGCCGATCGATCAACACCGACCCCGGCATCAACTGCCGCACGATCCGGGAAGTACGCCGTCTCGGCGCGAATCGCCCACGGCCCCACAATCGCTTCGGCATCTGCCGCCACCATGGTGAAGCGCGCATACCGCTCGACGAGTGTGCCCACCACGAGGGGAACGACCGAGGGTTCCAGCGACACAGTGCCAAACGACTCGAAGCCTCGATACGCCGACACGCTCGCGTCCACGCGTCCAAGCGTGGTGGACACACGCCCGCCACCCTGAAGGTTGCGCCACTCCGCCTTGGGCTCACGCCGGTCAATGTTGTCAATCAGGCCCGCCGGCAGCACCAGATCGCGCAGCAGGTTGAACGGCGACGTGGCCTCGTCGAGTTCATCAAACCGTCCGCGCCGACCTGGAAGACTGACGATGGCCTCGAGAGAGGTGTCGTCGGTGAAGAACACCCGGCTGCGTGCGAAAGCCACGGGCAGCCGCGCCTCCGCTCGGCCCTCGAGGAAATACCGCGACGACTCGATTGGGTTCAGGACGTCGGACGGCATGATCTCGTCGAGCCGCCCCCAGACCAGACGGCCGTATCCCACGCGGAGATCCGCCTTTGAGCCACGCACCTCCACCCACGCATCACGTGCGCGCACGCTCACATCGTTCACGCGTCCGCTGCGGTCGGCCACAAGCCCATCCACCGAGCCATCAAATTTAAGCCGGAGCCACGACGTGGGATCGGCAGTCACGTCCAGCCTCGCACGACTGCGCAGTTCCTGCGTGCTCCCTCCCTCCGGTTGGTTCGGCATCGTCATGCCAAGCACACTGACGTCGCCACCTACATCGACTTTCTGGGCGTATGAGAGCGTGGGGACGAAGATCAAGATCATTAGGAGCGCAAGGGCTTTAGCCCTTGCGTTGACCCAAGGGCTAAAGCCCTTGGGCTCCATTACGCGACCCCCACGGTGTGATCCGCGCGGCGCACCGCGTCGGCTCCGAACAGCTTCGGGAAGGTCTTGATCGTGGCGGGCAACGCAAATACCTCAGCCAGAAATGCGACCACCATCGTAAGCGCCAGCAGGCCGCCGAACCAGGCGCTGGGCCGGTACTCGGACAACATCAACACGCCGAACGCGCTGCAGTTGACGATGGCCGTCGTCAACGCGGCGCGGCCTTCATGGATCGTCGCCGTCTCAATCGCCTCGTCGGTGGTGGCGCCCAGATTGGTTTCTTTCCGGTACCGGCTGATGAAGTGGATCGTATCGTCATCCACGACACCCAGCGCCACACTGGCCACCATGACCGTGGCCACATTCAGGGAGATGTCGAGCCACCCCATCACACCAAACACCGTCAGGACCGGGAACAGGTTGGGCGGAATCGACAGCAGCCCGAATCGCCACGACCGGAACACGATGAAGATGACGGTAAACACCGTCAGGAACGCCATGGCGAAGCTCGAAATCTGCGATCGCACCAGATAGTGATCGAGCGTGCTGAACAGCCGCCCAGACCCGGTCACCGTGGCGACCACGCCGGAGCCCGCAAAGATGGACTGCGCCAGCCGGTCGGCCTCGTTGACCTGCACAAACACCAGGTCCGAACTCATCGACGCAAGCTTCACCGTGATCTGTGCCCGCGAGTAGTCGGACGCCACGACACGATCGAGCTCGGCCCGGCCTTCATCACCGAGACCAAACACCAGCAGTTCCTGGGCGATCTCCTGCGACGATGCGGGGACGACATAGGCCTCCGGCCGGCCATCATTCAACTCCCGGTGCACCCGTTTCACATAGTCCGCCAGCGACGTGACCTTCTTCACGTAGGGCAGAGCCGAGAGCTCCGTCGCAAGCCGGTCCATCCTGGCCAGCACGTCCGGGCGTTGCATGACATCGGGCTCCCCTTCCAGGAAGATCTGGAACGTGTAGATCCCCGACAGTTTGGTGTCGATCACCTGCGCCGACGTGTAGAGCTCGTGCCGCTCGCTGAAGAAGTTAATGTGGTTGGTATCGACCTTGAGCCGGGCTGCGCCGGCCACTGACACGGCCACGACGACGGCGCCGATGGCCAGCACCGCGGTGGCGTGACGCGTCGAGAACATCGCCACGCGGCGCAGCGGCCCCATGAACCAGGTCTCCTGGGGAATCTCCGTCGTCTCCGGCTTCACCCACGCCAGCATCGTCGGCACAAGGATGATCGAGATCGCGAAGTCCACCATGACGCCGGTGGCGGCGCCAATGCCGAATTCGCGCACGGCCACGACCTGGCTGGTCGCGAGCGACAACATGCCGAGGGCGGTTGTGAGGCTGGCGCCAAAGATCGGCGCCAGGAGATGGCTGACGGTGGCGATGAACGAGTCTTCGTGGGACTGCGTCCGCCGGTGGTGACCGTAGTGCTGGAGGATGTGGACGTCGTCGGCGACCGCCAACACGACCACGAGCGGCACGATCATGCTGCTCAGGACGTTGAAGCTCATGCCGAAGAGGTCGTAGAGGCCGAGCGTCCAGAACAGGCTGACGAGGATGGCGCCGAAGGTCAGCCATGTCTTGCGCCAGGACCGGAACATCAGGAACAACGCGCCGAGCGTCAGCACAAAGATCGGCGGCGTGAACTTCAGCTGGTTGTCGAGGGTGACCCGGTTGTACCACTCGGTGATTTCGAGACTGCCGTTGTAGTGGGCCTTGAATCCGTCCGGCAGTCCGGCAGAGACCAGTTGCCGGATCCGCGCCAGGACGTCGGCGCGCACGTCATCAATCCGCGACTCGTCGAAAAAGACGATTACGGCCGTGACCGTGCCGTCTTCGGAGATGAGATCGCCGCGGAAGAGTTCGTCCTCAAGCGCTTTGGCGCCGATGGCCTCCGGCGTTGACGTGTCGAGGTCGTCAAGGAGGCGCCGCACGCTGAGGCCGCCGTCTTCATCCGGGGTCGACGGCAGGGCGTCCACGATCGTGGCAGTGGCAAGGCTGCTGACACGCTGCACGGCTTCCACACGTTCGATGTCTTCGCTGAGCCTTGTCAGGAAGTCGAAGGACTCCGCGCTGAACAATCGGTCGCGCGACGGGGCCTCAATCGCGAGGATCAGTGTGCGCGTGCCGCCAAATTCCGTCTGGAAGCGTTCGTAGTCCTGGTAGACCGGGTCCTCGCGCGAGAACCAGGCGGTCAAATCGTTGTCGATGTTCTGGATCTGCGCGCGGGGTGCGAGCAGGAGCGCTCCGATGACGACAAAGCCCGACAGCCACCGCCGCCAGCGATAGATGAAGCGCGCGACGCGGAGGCTCACCGGCCGCCTTGCTCCAGCGCCCGTCGGCTGAAGTCCGCGGCGGTCAAGCCGACGTTGTACTCGACTTTCTCCACCACGAGTTCCGTACGGGTCTTCTGGAGCGTGTCCACCATCACCATCTCGAGCACGGTCCAGATGCCGTTGACCCGATCGAGTTTCTTCACGTCGAACACTTTCTGCAGTTCATCGCGCCGGTTGTGGATCTCGCCGCGTACGACCACCAAGTTGTCCTGCCGGACGAACGAGACGACGCGCGGAAACTTCGCTTTGGGATCACGGGTGCGCGACTCAAGGCGAAACACCGGATGCACCGTGCCGTCAGGAGCCGTCCAGCGGCTGGTGTCATCGATCAGCCGGTAAGTGTAGTCGTCGAACTCGCGGCCGCCGATGTCCTCGTAGGTGAAGTCGCTGCCCATGAAGCTGTCCTGGGTCTCGCTGCCCGCGATGCGGCGCACACGACCAAGTGACGGCAGATACAGGAAACGTTCGTCGTCGGCGTCTGGATTTTCCCAGACAAGAAAGCCGGTGCCGTTGATGTCGTTGGGGTAGGTGAAACGTGTGAGCGAACGATCGCCGGGCACCGCGCGACCCGCGCCGCCCTTCATCCCAAGCGTCGACAGCGCGCGCTCACGCACGCGGCCCTGCCGATCGAACAGGCGCATGCGCATGGTGGAGCGGTTGTCGCGACCGGTGTCGCGGTCCTGCACCTGGCGCGCGATGTGGGTTCCGCGTTCCTCTGCAGAACGTGACTGGGGGAGTGTGGTCGCCTCAAGAAAACGCTCGTTCCCGGCCCAGGTATTAAGGAAGAGCGTTATGAGGAAGAGAGAAAAAAGGCGAGACATCGTTCTTACGTTGACAAACAGCTTCCGGGGACAGGAAGCCGTGCGGGTCACTAACAAGTAGCGTGGGCCAGGAACGACTGGAGGTAATTGTGTGAAATGTTTCACAAAGAGTCAAGTCCATAATGCACCAAGAGTTTCGCCCTTAGTTCGCCCCTCGGCATGGATACTGCTTCCTGACGTGCCTCACGGACTGACTGATGAGCTTCTTCAGGGTCGGCAGATGCAGATCGGACAGGCGCTTCACATACAGGCACGACTTGCCGGTCGAATGGGGACCGAGTTTCGCCATCAACTCGGGATACCCGTCGAATCCCGCCATGATGTACAGGGTCAGATTCTGCTTTCGGGGGGAAAACGCGGCGACCGGCCAGTCTCCGGTTCGCCCGGTGGCATACCTGTAGGTGTACGTCCCAAAACCGACGATCGCGGAGCCCCACATCGCGGGCTTCTCTCCGGTGATCTCCTGCATCAGCTTCGACACGGCCTTGCAGTCGGCCCGGCGCTGGTCGTCGGCGATCGCATTCAGGAATGCCGACACCGACGCTCTTGTCTTCTGGGTCTTCAGTTCCGCCATCACACCTCCACAGGGGTCAGCAGCTTCGCCTTTGTCTCGTCGGTCAGTTCAACCGGTGTCTGGGTGTCGTAATTGAAGCGCACCTGGACCGTCTTCGCCACGGCGACCACCCGGCCGCGTGTAAGGTCGACGATCTCGTATTCGTAGCGGAAGCTCGTCCGGCCGAACCCTTCCACGCGCGCCCGCACTTCAAGCTCGTCACCGTAGGTCGCCTGCGCCCGATAGTCCACCTCGGCCCTGGCGAGAATCACCCCTGTGATTCCTTGAGCCCGCCACAACGCAAAACGGGCATTCTCCAGGTATGTCAGGTAGACGGCGTTGTTGACGTGCCCGTACGCGTCGCAGTCGCGGAACCTGACGGTCAATGGCAGGCGCACCAGCCACTCGGGCGCGTGGCTCACTGGGCGCTCCGCTTCTTCTCCAGTCGGCGCTCTTCCTGCAGGCGCTCGAGTTCCACCACCGAGTGGTCGGCGTACTTCATCGCCGCCGCGATGGCATGGTGTCCCGCCTGGGTGTGGATCAACGTGTGCATTTGCTGACACACGCGCCGGTACGCGGGATGTCCCTGGGGCGACGTGCGCAGCTCGATCACATGCATGGCCTCTCGCGCATTCATGTCCATGATGAAGCGCACGCGATAGGCCATCGGCACCGCATACTGCGCGACCTGCGGCAGTCCCGCGGCCGTCAGGGCGTCCGCCACCTCGGCGCACCGGTTCATCACGCGCTGCCAGTCTGCGTCGCCGCCTGCCTCAACAATGGCCTCCGGCTGCGTGAAGCCGTGCGCGGTTGAGAGTGCCTGCCACTCAATCGTGCACATGCGGTGCCGCTGCAGGTCGCGGAACGCGCCGTAATCGGTGAGTACGTCAAAGCGGTACGACGTTCGCTCAAACGCGCGACCTGGTTTGTGCCGGCGGTTCGCCCTGTCCCCGATGTACGCCGCAAGGACGGCCGCGCGGTCCTCAGCACTCATCCTTCTCGCAATGGTCAGCAGCTGGTCGTCGGGGAGCGATGACGATGCGTAGAGGGCAGCCGCGACGACTTTGACCTCGCCGTCGGGATCAAATTCCGCGAGATGCACTTCCCCGCGGGGCTCGGGTGTGACTCCGGCCGTCAACTTGGCGATGACCTCAGAGGTCTTTTCGCGCACATCCGCAAAATACGCGCTCCAGCGTCCACCGCGATCGGGCTGGTCGACGCGCGTGAAGAAGGCCGGCACGACTTTTCGAAGCTCGGTCAACATCAGGTCGGCACACGACCGCATTTCCTCGAGCGGGTGCGCACGCATCCTGAGCAACAGGGCCTCATAGGCCTGGCCTGTTCCGTAAATCCCCACGTTGGATCGCGTGGCCGCCGGGAGCAGGCCTCGCAGGGTGTCGAGCGCCTTGGCGCGAATCGCCGATCGATACACGGCGTCCGAGTCCCCCGCGGCCTTCGGGTATCGCCGTTCGAACCACTCGCGCATGGGATCGATCCAGCGTGCGTACGTCTCAAATGTCAGATCAAGCGCTTCAACGTAGGACTGCCGAAGCGGATGGCCATCGAGTTCCGCCGACACCAGATATCGCCAGTGGTTGTCACGACGCTGCGTGTACGGAATGTAGCGTGTGGACTGTTCCAGATACGCCGCGAGCCTGCCGCGCTCGAGCACCTTCGTCAGCAGGTTCGAAACATCCTCACACGCCAGATGCACACCACCCAGCTGAGCCACGGAGTCGTCACCGTAGTCATTGAACACGCGCTGGTACAACGCATCGGCTTTGGACGCCTGTACTGGTCCGGAGCCGACGCCGGCCGCAGGCCCTTGCAGCTGGTCCATGAATTCGTCGAGGAGCAGACGCCGCACACTCTTCGCGGAACGTGAGTACCGCGCGAACAACGCCCCCTTGACGGTTTCCGGCAGATTAATCAGCGCAAACACCGGCTGATCGACATTGGTCACATACGGCGCAAGGGCCGCGGTTTCTTCCGCCGTAAACTCACTCGGCATCGTCGTCTTCGCCATCCTCGTGCCGGACCCAGTAACGTTCGTATTCCTCGAGGAACGTCAGACTCTCGAAGGAGACCATGCGATCAAAAAACAGGACTCCATCGAGGTGGTCGTACTCGTGCTGAATGACGCGCGCGGGGAACCCCTTCGCGGTGAATGCGACCTGGCGGCCGGCCCGGTCGTACGCCTTGACCTGCACCTCCGGAGCGCGTGGGACGCGACCACGAATGTCGGGAATACTCAGGCAGCCTTCCCAGCCGAGCTCGGTCGGCTCACCGGCCAGCGTCAGCTCCGGATTGATCAGCGCCATCAGCGGCATTTCCCCTTCGTCGGAGACGACGGAGCCGAGGGGCTTGGCGGCAGTGCCCGCGACAAAGAGGCGCAGCCCCTCGTGCACCTGGGGCGCGGCCAGTCCGATGCCGGAGTACTCGCGCATCGTGTCGAACATGTCGTCGATGAGACGCTGCACCTCCGGCGAGGTGATGCGCTTGGGGTCGATCGCGTGAGCCACATTCCGCAGAACGGGGTGGCCCAGCCGCGAGACTTTCAGAATCGCCATGGGCGGCCTAGCCCAGCTGGTCTGCGCTGGTCGCCCCGTAGAACGAGAACCAGGGCGCAGCGCCCTTCAGTGCGGCGTTGACGTTGTTGATGTTCTCGACGCCCTTGGTCTCGAGCCAGCGACGGAAGGCCTCCGGGCCTTCCTTTGCGAACACGGGCATGCCGTCCTTCCACGTCGCACGGCCGCACAACACGCCGGAGAACCGCACCCCGGACTCCGTGGCCAGATTGAGGGACTCTGTGAATTCCTCGTTGCTGACCCCGGCCGACAGGTAGATGAAGGGCTTGGTCGATGCGTCCGCGGCCTTGAGGAACAGGGCCTTCGCTTCCGCCCGGGTGTACGCGACCTCACCGGTCTTGTTGCAGGCGGCACCCTCGACAAACTTCATGTTGATCGGAATTTCGACCTTCATGACGTCGACGCCGTAGCGGTCCTTTGTGAACTCGCGCATCGCGCCGGCCACGACGTCGGGCTTGGTCTTTGCGTACGCCAGCCCTTTCTCGTCGGCGCCTTCCTCGTACCCGACGAATTCGAGGAAAAACGGGATGTCGTTTGCGCGGCACTCGTCGCCAATGCGCTCGACCCACGCGTGCTTCAGTTCGTTCACCGGCTTCGGATCAAACGGCGTGTAATACAGCAGAATCTTGATGCAGTCGGCGCCGGATTCCTTCAGGCGGCGCACGGACCAGACATCGAGCAGGTCGGGCAGCCGGCCGGGCGTGGCGGCGTCGTATCCGGTCTTTTCGTAGGCCAGCAGCAGGCCGGCGTTCTTGGCGCGCCGCTTCGAGGGACCAATACCCCATTCGGGATCGAGCAGGATGGCGGACGCGTGGGGCGTCAGCACCTCGGTGACGAGGCCCTTGAACTCCTCCATCATCGCGTCGGTGACTTCCCGACCGCTGTCCTTGGCGAGGGCCTTCTTGAGCGATCCGCGCTGATCCATCGCCGCCGCGGCGATGACGCCGTGTGCATCGGATACGGCCTTCATCCCGGCCAGTTTGCCTGCTGAAATCTTCATGGGGTGGTCCCTCCGCGCGTCAAAAGCCGACGCATCTTATCATTCCCGGTCACGGTGCCCGGGAACCGTGTTTCCTCTATAACGATACCGGACAACGCCTCTGCCATGAGCAGCTCAAGGTCGAGCACGGCTTCGGCCCGTCGCACGGTGTCAAGGGCGGCGCGGGTGGCCGGATGCCGAGGGGTAAACAACGCGCAGCAGTCCTGGTCCGGAATGATCGACGTCGGGTAGGTGCCGATTCGCATGGCGTCCTGCGCAATCACATCCTTGTCGGTACCCACCAGCGGCCGCAGAATCGGCAACGTCGCCGCATCATCAATCGCCCTGAGATTTTCGAGGGTCTGGGACGCGACCTGACCCACCACTTCGCCGGTAATCAGCGCGTCCGCCTTCACCCTGAGTGCAATGCGCTCGGCGAGCCGCACCATCATGCGCCGATAGATGATGACCCTGAGCTCCGGGGGCACGGACACCACCACCTGCCGCTGAAACGCGCCAAACGGCACGAGGTACAACCTGGTCTTCAGCTGATACCGCGTCAGGATTGCCGCCAGTTCGCGCGCCTTCTGCTGCGAGGTGTCGTTCAGGATCGGGTAGGAGTGAAAGTGCACGAGCTGGACACGCACGCCGCGCCTGATCAGACGCCACGCGGCGACCGGTGAATCAATCCCGCCCGACAACAGACAGACGGCCTTACCTCCGGACCCGACCGGCAATCCACCCGTGCCGGCCGCGCGATCCACAAACACAAACGCATCGGTCATCAGGACATCGATGCGGACGACACGCTCGGGATGCTTCAAATCAACGGGCCAGTCGAGCGCATCGATCACGCGTTGACCGACCTGCCGCTCGATCGCCGGGGAGTCGAGCACAAATCGTTTGTCCGCGCGGTGCACCTTGACACGGAACGGCACAGGCGTGCGCCCACGCATTCCCGCAATGGCGGCGTCGGCCATCGCCTCCACGGTGGCCGGCACCATGACGGCTTTCGCAAAGTGGCCGATGCCGGGGATCCGCTGCAACCGTTCGCGCACTTCATCCCAGTGGGTCTCGGAGGCCAGCCGCACCTCGATGCGGCCCGCCAGCGCGCACACGTGCTCCACGTCCAGATCGGCCAACACCGTCCGGATGTTGCGCACGAGCATGTTGATGAACCAGATCCGATTGCGCCCTTTGAGCGTGATCTCCTGGTAGTGGACGATGACTGAGGTCGTCACGGAACGAGTGTACCGGAGCGGAGGCGTCAGCGGCCGCGCAGAACCGCGTCCGCCGCCGCATGTCCGGAGCGCACGGCGCCTTCGATGGTGCCAGGCAGGCCGGTGTCGGTCCAGTCGCCGGCAAGGAACAGACCGGGCACCGGCGTGATCGTTCTCGGTCGCGCCGGGGCACCCGGCGCGACCGAGAACGTTGCGCGCGGCGCACGCACGACGAGGGCGTGCGTGCGCCGCGCGCCTCCGGCGCCCGGGACGCACTGGCCGAGCTCGCGCTCGGCCAGTGCGACCAGGGCGTCGTTGTCTTGTCGCAGGAGGTCGCGAGCGCCGCTCGCGACCATCGCGACCCGGAAATGAGCTCGGAGGCGATTTTCTCGAAAATTGCCTCCGAGCTCATTTCCAAATGCCCAGTGAAACTGCGTCCCCACAAGCCCGACCTGCCGGTCCGTCAGGACCTGCCGGTCGAACCACAGATTCACTGAGACGATGGGCTCTGACTCTAAGTCATTGACTTGATTGATGATGTCGACCATACCCTCAGGGGCACCGTCGGCCCACAAGGTGCCGAGGGCGTGCCAAGGGACTGCACAGATGACGGCCTTCGCAGAAATGAGCTCGGAGGCCATTTTCACGAAAATGGCCTCCGAGCTCATTTCCACCGAGAACCGCGCGGACGCGCGCCGCACCACCCGCCCGCCGTGCGCTTCCACGAAGCGGGCGGCGGGCTCGGCGTACAATGCGTCGAGCGGCACCGTCGGCACCCCAAGCGCCGAAGCGTTCGCCTCGGCGCCAAACAACTCGCCGAGCACCCTCGCGAACGCGCGAGCGCCAGCGACCTCCGGCGACTGATTGAGCGCCGCCAGCGTCAGCGGGTGCCACAGCCACTCCCGCACCACCGGCCCCTGCCCCAGCGACGCCAGCCACGCCGCCACCGTGAGGTGCTCCGGCACCTCACCGGCGGCGGCCGCCGCGCCCCGTGTCCGCGCGTCGCGCAGAAACGGGGCCATCCTCGCGGTCGACCACCGGTCGGCGAGGGGCAACGCACTCCACGCAAGGACGCCCACCATCAAGTGCAGTGGCGCCGGCAACGGCGGACACGACAGCGCCGCCCTTCGGCCTGTCGTGTCCGCCATCACCAACGACAACTTCGGATCCAGCGGCGCCAGCGCGTCGGTGCCAATCGTGCGAAGGAACGCGTAGGTCTCGCGATAACACCCGAACAACGCATGCTGCCCGTTGTCGATGTGCTCGCCGGTGGTCTTGTCGGTAAATGACGTCGCCCGGCCACCCAGCCGCGGCGCCTCGTCGAGCACCACGACCCTGAGTCCGGCGCCAGCCAGCCGCACCGCCGCGCTCAACCCCGCGAACCCCGCGCCGATGACGACGACATCGGCGGAGATGGCGTGCTCAAATTCAGCACGCCCTACTTCAGGACGCGTGGCGTCCCCAGCGCGCCCTACCTGAGTCGCCACCATGTGCGCGCCGCAATCACAGCCTGCGCAGGTCTCGACACTCTGACCAGCTGCGAAAACACGTCGTAGTCCCTGTCTTCAATGCGACGCAGCAGGTCGAAGTACACACCATGCATGATCTCGGCCGCGATGAACCGCCGCGCATCGGTCGTAGGCAATGCCGCCCGGGCACGCGCGAAAGATTCGTGCGCCCGCGCCGCATGATTCCGCAGCGCCGCCTTCACCGCCGCCGACTGCACACCGCCACCCGCGCGCTCCACTTCCCGACGCACGTCATCCTCGGCGCACCCGGCTCTCGCGAGATCCTCGATCGGCAGATACAACTTGCCGCGGCGGTAGTCCACGGCCACGTCGCGCAGGATGTTCGTGAGCTGCAACGCCACGCCGAGATCGGTCGCGTACCGCTTCACCTGCGGGTCCTGGTAGCCGAAGATCTCCGCGCACATCAAGCCGACCGACGACGCGACGCGATGGCAGTACGGTTCCAGTTCCTCAAACGTCTGAAAACGCATCGGCGTCGCATCCATACCGACCCCGTCAATCAGCGCCTCAAACTGCACCCGTGGCAGGTTGAACCGCGTCACGAACGGTTGAAGCGCCCGTCCCTGCGGCGTCTCAGGCACCACGCCGCCGAATATGCGCGCCACTTCCGCCCGCCACCCATCGAGCGCGGCCTGCGCACGGGACGGCTCCGCCTCCAAATCCACCGCATCGTCGATCGCGCGACACACGTCGAACACGGCGGTGATCGCCTGGCGTTCGGCCTTGGGCAACACGAGAAACGAATAGTAGAAGGAGGTGTTCCGGGTCATGGCGTCACCGTCGAGCCCGCCACGTCACCGCGTCCATCAGGATGCCGGGCGCATCACGTCTGGACAGGGTCGGTCGCCGGGAAAAGACATCGTAGTCTGCTTCGACGAGCCGGTCGAGGATTCGCGAACCGCCGAGCCAGGTCACGCGCAACTCCAGCTTCAGCCGGCCTGTGACGTGATCCGGCACCTTGCGACCCGCGTCAAACAACTGGCGGGTGCGGCCCCCGACATCACGCATCACCTCGCGCCACGCCGGTGACAACACACCACGGTCAAGGTCGGCCGGCTCAGCCCCGTGCGCACGCACGATTTCCAGCGGCACGTAGAGCCGGCCCCGTGACCAATCGACGGCGAGGTCCTGCCAGAAATTCGTCAACTGCAACGCGGTGCACACGGCGTCGGACTTCGTGTTGGCTGCGGGCCCCGCATGTCCCGTGACCAGCAGCAACAGCCGGCCAACCGGGTTGGCCGACCGCCGGCAGTAGTCGAGCACGTCATCCCACGTGTCGTAGCGGGTTGTCGTCACATCCTGTCGGAAGGCGGATAACAGGTCCGCCAGCAGCGCGTGGAGGCCGCCACGCGCCTGAAACCCAGGCAGCGTGGGGGCGCCGACATTGACAGCTGCGAGTGTGGCTGCCAGCGCGACAAACACCGCGTCGTGCTGCGATTCTCCGGTCGTCGCCACTCGACCGTCTGCCGCCTCGTCCAACCGATGCTGCCACCCGTCCAGCAGCGCGATCCGCTCAGACGCCGAGCGCGTACCTTCGTCGGCAAAATCATCGGCGATCCGAGCGAACGCATAGATCGCCGCGATGTGTGGCCGCGCAGCCTTCGGCATCAGCCAGGAGGCCACCGGAAAGTTTTCATAGTGAGACCTCGCCAGCTCAAGGCAGACGGCGTAGGCCTGGGACGTCACCACTCGGTTTCGGGAATGCCGGCGCGCGCGTTCACAAGGCGCGCCATGACAAACAGCAGATCGGACAACCGGTTCACAAAGATCAACACCACGGGATCCACTTCCCCATCCCCGAGTGCCACCATCCGTCGTTCCGCGCGCCGACACACCGTGCGGGCGACGTGCAGCCCCGCACCGGCCTTCGACCCACCGGCCAGAATGAACCGCGTCAGCGGCGTCAACTCCTTCTCGAACGAGTCAATCCACTCCTCGAGGCGCGCGATATCGGCGTCGGTGATCAGGGCCTTCTCGACCCGCTTGGCAATCTTGTGGCGCGGGTCGGCCAGCGTGGACCCGACCGCAAACAGGTCGCGCTGCAGGCGCTCCAGGCACCCACCGATCTCGTCGTCCACGCCATTGGCGCGCACCATGCCGAGCCAGGCGTTCAGTTCGTCCACTTCGCCGTAGGCATCAACGCGCGGGTCGGCCTTGCTGACACGAGTGCCGTCAAAAAGTCCCGTGTCACCCAGGTCGCCTGTCTTCGTGTAGATCTTCATCGCGTCCAGCAATTATAGGCCCCCTACAATAGCGATGCGTGAAACGACTGCCGCCCCTCCCCACACCCCCTCGTCGTCAATGGTTCCGGCGCAGGTTGCTGGCGTGGTACCGCGCGAACGGCCGGTCGTTGCCGTGGCGTGACACCGACGACCCGTACCACATCCTGGTCTCCGAGGTGATGCTGCAGCAGACACAGGTGGACCGTGTGCTGCCGAAGTACCACGAGTGGCTGAAGCGCTTCCCGAGTCTCGAAGCACTCGCGAACGCCGCGGAAGACGATGTGGTGCAGACGTGGCGGCCGCTTGGCTACAACATCCGGCCACGCCGGCTGCAGGCAATCGCCCGCGAGGCCGTCGCCAACTACGGTGGCGCGCTGCCTGGTGATGAAGAGACGCTGTTGTCCTTCAAGGGTATCGGGCGGTACACGGCCGGCGCCGTGATGAGTTTTGCGTTCGGCAAACGCGCGGCCATTCTCGACACGAACGTCGCACGGGTCCTGTATCGCGTGTTTGTCGGCAAGGGTGACCCCAAGGGACACGCAATGATCAATCGGCTCTGGGAGATCTCGGAGGCGGTCCTGCCCCACAAACACGTCTTCGACTTCAATCAGGCCCTGATGGACCTGGGCGCTACGGTCTGCCCGGCCCGCAAGCCGCAGTGTGAGGCATGCCCGATGAGGCGGGGATGCAAATCCGCGCCCCAATTTCTGAAACTCAAAACTGGAAGTAGATGAAGTCGAGCGACTGACGGCTGCGGAAGATGAGGATGGCCGCAAACGCCAGACCCGCCAACGCCACCTTGACGGCAACGGGCCGGAAGACCCGGGACGTCCCCCACAGGCTGTCAATCCAGAGCGGCAGCGAATAGACACCTGCGAGCGCCAACAGGTAGCCACCCGCGTGCCAGTCGAGCGTGCTCTGAGCGGCCGGCGACAACGTCAGTGCCCGCCACAGGAACGCCAGGTCCGTCTCGCGGAAGATCAACCAGCCGACCAGCGTGAGGGCAAACATGCCGATCACCCTGGCAGGTAGCTCGGCGTGTCGTCCAACGGCGGACCACACCGCTCGACGGCCACGCGACCGAGGAGCGGTGTCACCGCGATGACGATAACGATGGCCAGGCCGGAAAGGGCCGGGTAGACTCGCGACATGTCGGGACTCATTGTCGTCGTCACTGCCGCAGTGATCCAGCAGGACGGACGGTTCCTGATGACGCGCCGGCTGCAGGGGACACACCTTGCCGGCGCCTGGGAGTTTCCCGGCGGCAAGTGTGATCCGGGCGAATCACTTGCGGAGTGCCTGCAGCGGGAGCTCATCGAGGAACTGGGGACGCGCGCTGCGATTGGACGCGAAATCTTCAGCGTGGAACACGCCTATCCGGAGCGAACAGTGCGGCTGCACTTCTTTGAGACGTCGATTGACGATGAGCCGCAGGCGCTGCTGGGTCAGGAGATGCGCTGGGTGACGCGCGCTGAACTGCTGACGCTGAACCTGCCAGAGGCGGATCGCGGATTGGTCGAGTTGCTTACCGGTTGCTGAGGTTCGTGCCGGCCCACACCGGGGCCAACACTGACAGGCCGGTTCGTCGCACGCCGACCGCCGAGACTTCACCGGCCACGGGCGACTCATACGTCAGAGCATACTGCGCACCGATGACCGAAACGATGTTTTCGAGCGCAGACGGCAGAGTTGGAATCGAGGAAGCCTCGCGGCGCCCACCACTCGCCTTGGTGATCTCGGAGAATACGCGCCCTTCCGGAGATCCGAGGTCGCGGCCAAATCCGCCGACTTCGACCACCCACAACGCCGCCTCCGCATCACGCACGGCGCGACCAATGCGCAAAGGCGTCAGACCACCGTCACCGCCGTCGCCCAACGACAACACGAGAATCACCCGTCGTCTGCCCGGGTCCGCGCCAAGTGTCTGGGATGCGACAAGAATGCTGTCAAGCACCGCGGTGTTCGGGCTCTCGAAGAAACGGGACACCTCGCGGTCAAGCATGTCGGCCCGCTCCGCCACAGCCCGCATCGACGGCAGCGTCCCGCCATCCCCCACCATCAGCCCGACACGTGATTCCGGGTTCACCTTGCGGACTGCGGCGATCACCGCCCGCAATGCCGATCGCGCGTCGGAAATTGATGACTGACGAAAACCCGACGGGATGACCACCACCGACAGCGGCTCGATCGCGGGAGTCGCTGTCACCACCGTCGCGTCCTTGCCCGCCACCCTGATGACAAAGTCGGCCGCAGACAGCCCAGCGACAGCCGCGCCCTTCGAGTCTGTGACAGACACAAACATCCGCCGGGCCTGAGAGACAGCCGGGGCCGGACTCTTCGCCAGAACCACCGACCCGAGGCACGCGGCAACGACGACGGCCGCGAGGCGATGGTGGGTCATGGCCCGATGTTACCTCCTGACGCCGGTGCCTGCGCCAGTCATGTAGTCCACGGCCAGATGTACCAGAGCGCGAGCGCCGGTCGGCAGAGCTTTCTCGTCCACGGCGAACAACGGCGAATGGTTCTGGGGTGCCTTTCCGACCTGCGCCGGCGGCGTGATGCCGAGAAACACGAACAACCCCGGGGCCTGCCGCTGGAAGTACGTGAAGTCCTCAGCGCCGGTGATGAGTTCAGACTGCTTCACTGCGCCTGGCGCCACACGCTCAAGCGTCGGCAACATCTGCGTCGTCAACGCCGGATGATTCACCGTGACCGGGTAGCCTTTGGTGATCGTCACCTGGGCCGTGGTGCCTGCGGCTTCAGCCACGTTTTCGGCGATGCGCTTCACCTTCGCGTGGATATCCGCCTGCATCCCGTCATCAAAGGTCCGGATCGTGCCCACCAGTCGCGCGCTGTCGGGAATGATGTTGTTGCGCACGCCCGCCTGGAACTGACCGATTGTCACGATGGCCGGCAGCGCCGTGATATCCACGCCGCGGCTGACGATGGTCTGCAGCGCCATGACGATTTGTGAGCCGACGACGATGGGGTCGATGCCGCGCCAGGGGGTCGCGCCGTGGGTCTGACGGCCGCGGACAATGATGTCGAGCTGATCGGATGCGGCCATGAACGGTCCGCTGCGATACGTGAGGTGACCGGTCGGGATGTTCGAGAAGACGTGCAGACCGAAGACGGCGTCCACGCCTTTCATCACACCGGCCGCGACCATGGCTTCAGCGCCGGCCGGGCGTTCACCGGCGGGCGCGCCCTCCTCCGCCGGCTGGAAGATGAACTTCACGCTTCCCGGCAGACGGTCCTTCATTTCCGACAACACCTTCGCGGCCGTGAGCAACATCGCGACGTGGGTGTCGTGCCCGCAGGCGTGCATCACACCGACCGTGTTGCCTTCGTATTCGCCCGTCGCCTTGCTGGCAAACGGCAGGTCGGTTTCCTCTCGGACGGGGAGGCCATCCATGTCGGCTCTGAGGGCCACCGTCGGTCCGGGCAGACCGCCCGTCAGCACGGCGACCACGCCATGGCGGGCCACGCCGGTCTGCGGCTCGAGACCGAAGCTGCGAAGTTTGTCGGCCACGAACTTCGCGGTCTCGACTTCCCGATTCGACAGTTCCGGATGCTGATGCAGGTGGCGTCGCCACTCGAGCAGCAGCGGCTCCGACGCGGCGATGCGTTTGTCGAGATCGGCCAGCAGCGGAGAAGGCGCCTGCGCTCCTGCGGCGGTCATCACCGACGAAAGGACCAGTGCGCCGAGCGTCACAACACGTCGCATGTTCATGGAGTTCTCCGTATCAAAAGCCGATTTTGCGCATGATCAGTCGCGGAAGGTGGCGGATGACCAGCATGACCAGTCGCCAGATACCGGGTGTGTAGATGAGAGGCTTCTTCGCGTCCATGGCCCGCACGATGTCGCGGGCGACCTGCTGAGGCTCGCCGGCAAATGGCGGGGGGTTGATACCGGCCGTCATGCCCGTCTTCGCGAAGCCGGGTTTCACGCACAGCACCCAGAGGTTCTGCTCACGGAACTTGTGATCGAGCGCTTCGAGGTACGTCGAGAGTCCGGCCTTGCTCGAGCCGTAGATCGCCACCGGCTTGCGGCCGCGGTCTCCGGCGACCGATGACACGACTGTCAGCCAGCCGCCTCCACGCGCAAGGAGTCGCTTGCGCGCGTGTTCGCAGAACGTGACGGTATTGGCGTAATTCGCGGTTGTGAGGCGACGTGTCAGTTCCACGTCCATCTCGAGCGCATCCTGTGTCGCAAACATCGCGGCAGTCACCACGACGGCTTCGAATCCGTCGAGTGCGCGATCGGCGGCGTCGAGGGCGGACGCGAAGGTCTCGGGCTTTTCGAGATCACAGATCGCAGACGTCGCCGGCGCCTGCGCGGGATGCCTGGCTGTGAGGTCGGCTACGCTCTTCGCAAGATCGGCTTCGTTGCGGCCGAGCAGGCAGACGCGATCGCCGCGCGCTGCCAGTTGCTGCGCCACTGCGCGCCCGATGCCTGCGGTTCCCCCGAACACAACGACCTTCATGTTTTGTCCCCGAAGAGTCTACGCGACTGGGCGCTCCGCAACCGTCGTTGTGGATCCCACTTCGCGCGCAGCGCCTCAAACGCCGGCAACCTGGGTTCCATCGCCCTGAAGTGCTCCGCCCTGGTGAAGCGATCTTTCGTCAGGTAGATGCGGCCACCGGTTGGAATAAGGAATTCATTCAACCCATCCACGACGCGCTGGGTGTCTGCCGTCACGGCCATGTCCACCGCGATCGACGTGCCTTCGAGAGGGAATGACAACGCGCCCTTTCCTTCCGGTCCGCAGTCCTTGATCACACACAAGGGCGACGCCGCGCCGAGTGTTGTCAGCCGGTCGAGAAATTCGCGTACGGCCGGTGCGCCTGCCGCTCTCGGAATCACACACTGGTATTGCGTGAACCCACGCGACCCGTAGCCCTTGTTCCAGTCGAGGATGGCGTCCAGCGGGAAGAAGAACGTCTCGGGTGAGACGGCCTTCGTGACCAGTCGCTGCATGTGCATCCAGTAGTACGCGGTGTTGAAGAGCCCCGCGGTGACCGGATTCAGCGCCCAGTTCGGCAACTCGACGGGCAACGCCTTGTCGCCCTTCTCCTTCGGCGGTGCGGCCCAGGCTTCCTCGCGCGTCGCCCACCGGCCGGCCATCAGCACACCACGGCCCATCGACGCACCGCGGTTGACGCAGTCGATCCAGCCCATGGTCATCGGCCAGGTCTTCGCCGCGCGTTCAAGGCTGGCGAGGTACGCGTCGATGTCGGGTACGCGCTCGCGCTCCATCCAGATCCACTGGGACGGCACCGCGTGAAGCACGAACTCCACCTCGAGAATGTGGCCAAGAAGGCCCATGCCGCCGATGCAGCCGTAAAACAGATCCGCGTGCGTCGCCGGGTCGCACGACACAATGGAATTGTCGGCCAGGCGGACTCTCAGGGACCGCACGTGCCGGCCAAAACAGCCTTCGACATGATGGTTCTTGCCGTGAACGTCGCTGGCGACCATCCCCCCGAGCGTCACGTACTTCGTGCCTGGGACCACCGGAGGAAACCAGCCGCGCGGCAACATCAGGCGAATGAGATCGACGAGGCTGAGTCCGGCTTCCGCCCGCATCACGCCGGTGGCCGGGTCGAAGGAGAGGATGCGAGTGGCAAGCCGTGAGGCCGCCACGCGATCGCCAGGAGACGCCGGCAGCGACGAATCGCCGTAGGAGCGGCCGAGTCCGCGCGTGAGTGCCGCGCCTTCTGTCAGGCGCTCAAGATCTTCATCGAGGACTTCGGTCCCCGGTTCCGGCAGCCGGCCCCAGCCCGCCAGCGTGGACATGTCAGCCGGCGAAGCCACTGCTCGCGATGAGCGCCGCCGCTTCCTTCGGATGATGCTTGCACTCGAGCAGCGCGCTCAGCATGAGCGGCGCCACGATTGTCGCGTCGGACTCGATGACGAACATCGGCGTGTCTTCCGTCAGTTTGTCCCACGTGATCTTCTCGTTTGGCGTCGCACCGGAGTACGAGCCGTACGACGTCGTGGAGTCCGAAATCTGACAGAAGTACGCCCACGGCTTCGCGGCGGCTTCCATGTCGTACTTCAGCGACGGGACGACGCAAATCGGGAAGTCACCGGCGATACCGCCACCAATCTGGAAGAAGCCGATGCCTGGCCCCTCGGAAAGCTCGGTGTACTGGTCGTAAAACGCGCCCATGTACTCGATGCCCGACTTGGCGATACTCGCCGTGCAGTCGCCGACCTTCACGTGCGCGGCGAAGATGTTGCCGAACGTCGAATCCTCGTACCCGGGGACGACGATCGGCAGATTCGCCTTCGCCGCTGCCAGCAACCAGGATTCCTCCGGCTTCCCCTGATAGAGACTCGTGTCGATGGTCGTGATCAGCTCGTAGAAGTACTCGTGCCAGAAGCGGCGCTGGCCTGACGCGCTCGCGTTCTTCCACATAGGGACGATGTATTTCTCGACCGCGCGAAATGCCTCGTCTTCGGGGATCGACGTGTCGGTCACGCGGCGCATCCGGTCGTTCAGAATGCGGGTGTCGTCCTGCTTTGTGAAGTAGCGGTATTCGGGGAAGTCCTTGTAGCTGTCGTGGGCCACAAGACGGAAGAGGGACTCCTCAAGGTTCGCACCGGTCACCGACAAGCCGTGAATCAGCCCCTCGCGAATGGCCGGTGCCATCGTGATCCCCAGTTGCGCCGACGACATCGCCCCGGCCACGGCCCAGAACATCTTGCCGCCCGCCTCGATGTGACGGTGATAGGCGAGGAACGCGTCACGCGTCGCGCGAGAATTGAAGTTCTTGTAGTTGCGGAGGATGAATTCAGTGATCGGCAGCATCGACAGACGAGGGTAACACGGGGCCCGAGTCGAAGGATCAGCTCGCGAACGCGGTGAGGACGGCCTCGGCGCCGTCACTCGTGCGCAGCACCTGCCCCAGCGTGGCCGCGTCCCTGTGGACGTATCCGAGCGCCAGCACCCGACCCGAAGACGGGCCGAGCGCCGCGCTGGTGATCTGGCCGACGGCCTTGTCGGCGGCGAAGAGCTCGGTGCCCGCGGCGGGGACCGTGTTCACCGTCGAATCGAACGTCAGCTGCATCAGGTGCTTCACCACCCTGCCGCCACCCCGGTGCAGGATGCGGACAATGACCTCCTGGCCCACGTAACAGCCCTTGGTCTGGCTGATGGCCCGGTCGAGGAGCCCCGCCTCCAGGGGGATGGTCTCCGTCGTCATATCCACGCCAAAGAGCGGCCGCGCCGCTTCGATGCGGAGCGCCTCGAAAATCAGCTCGGAGGCGATTTTTCCCTTGTCCAATAAAACAATCGCCTCCGAGCTGATTTTCGCCCACACCTCGAACGTCGGCAGCGCGGTGTCGTCGGTCCGAATCACCCGGAAGTCCCCGGCAGCGAGGTGGCCGAGGACGGGGAGGGCGTTGACCTCCGACGGATCAGCGCCCGTCGCGGACGCGACGACCTCAGCGGCGGCGTCACCGGCCGCAAGAACCGCGCGGGTGGACGCGGACATGTCGGACACGCGCACGTCCTCGGCAAAAATCAATTGATCGAAACGCGCCTGCAGGTCGGCGGCAAGGCCGGCAGGCACCTCGGCCAGGACACCGGTGTCCGTGCGCAGCAATCGCAGGTCCGCGATCATCCGTCCCTGCGGCGTCAGCCACGCCGCGTAAGCCCCACGGCCAACCGCCAGGCCCGTGATGTCATTCGTGACGAGCGCGTGGAGGAACGACGCGGCGTCGGGCCCTTCAAATGACAGGCGCCCGCGCGTGCTGACGTCGGCCGACATGGTGCGATACTGGAGCGTCATGAAACAGTGGCTGAATCATTCTAGTCTGGCACTGCTGGTGGTCCTGGCCGCCACCAGCCTCACGACATCATCGCTCGCCGCACAGCAGGCCGCGACCGGCGAGGCGGACTTCACGATCTTCATGCGTGGACAACGCATTGGTTCCGAGCACTCGTCGGTGACGCTCGGCCCTGACGGCTGGACCATCTCCGCCTCGGGCACATCTGGTGCGCCGCTGAATCTCTCGTTCGACACGTTCATCGCCAAGTACGCGGCCGACTGGCAGACGCTGTCGCTCGAGATCAGCGGCCAGATGCGTGGCCAGCCGATGTCGTTGAAGACGACCTTTGCGAACAACCTGGCATCATCGGCCATCGTCCAGACGGGACAGCAGGGCACGTTGTCGCACAAGGTGTCGGCGGCGACAGTCGTCCTGCCGAACAATTTTTATTCCGGCTACGAAGCGCTGGCATTGCGGTTGCACACGGCAGCCGCCGGCGACACGATTCCGGTGTTTGTGGCACCGCAGGCGGAGCTGGGCGTGCGCGTCGAGCGCATCACACCGCACCGGATCGAAACACCGGAGACGCGACACGAGCTCCGGCAGTTCGACCTCGTGTTTGCCAATCCCTCAGGGCCGCTGAACGTGGAGGTCTGGGTTGATGCCAGGGGCCGCCTGGCGCGCATGGCGATTCCGGTCGCGGCACTGTCGGTCGTGCGCGACGACCTGACCACAGTCATGGCGCGGCTCGACAGCTACAGTCACCCCCGGGACGAGGAACTCTTCATCCCGGCGAATGGATTCAGCCTGGCGGCGACGATCACTCCGCCGGCAGGTCCGGCCGGGAAAGCCCCGGTCGTGATTCTGCTCTCCGGATCCGGCCCACAGGACCGTGACGAGACCGTGTTCGGCATTCCGATTCTCGGCCAGGTCGCCGGTCGCCTCTCAGACGCCGGCTTCTTTGTCGTGCGCTACGACAAGCGTGGCGTTGGGCAGAGCGGCGGCCGAATCGAAACCGCCTCCCTCGACGCGTACACCGACGACGCCCGCGCCGTGCTGAATTGGGTCCGTCAGCGGCGCGACATCGACCGCAGCCGGGTGGCGCTTGTTGGCCACTCGGAGGGCGGTGCGATCGCGATGCTGCTCGCCGGCCGGGCCCGAGGAGACGTTCGCGCGATCGGCCTGCTTGCCGCGCCGGGAGACACAGGGCGAGGCGTCACACTCGCCCAGCAGCAGCACGCACTCAACCGCGCGAATGAGTCGGAAGACTCGAAGCACGAGAAAGTCGCCTTGCAGAACCGCCTGATGGACGCTGTCATCACCGGCCAGGGCTGGGAGACGGTCCCGCCCGAGCTCCGGCGTCAGGCAGACACACCGTGGTTCAAGAGCTGGCTGTCGTACGACCCGGCCGATGCCATGCGCCGCACCAACCAGCCGGTCTTCATCATCCAGGGTTCGCTCGACACCCAGATTCCCCCGGCGCAAGCCGATGCACTCGAAAAGATGGGCAAGGCGCGAAAGGGAGAAGCCGCGCGCACCGTCCACAAGGTCGTCGTGCAAGGTGTAAATCACCTGCTAGTGCCGACGACCACCGGCGAGGTTGATGAATACGCTTCGCTCCCGGACAAGAACGTCTCGGCGGCGATCACTGATCCGCTGATCGCGTGGCTCCAGGACGTGCTCAAGAAGAAATGAGCTCGGAGGCGCTCGAAAAACGCCTCCGAGCTCGGGTACACTCTCCGGCGATGCCCGGATGGATTCTTCAGACGCACGATGAGACGCCGCGGGTCGTGCGCATCACGCCAGGCGTGATGAAGACGATCGGACGCGGCGCTCAGGCGGACTTCATTTTTGACGCGCCCCTCGTGTCGCGCCTCCATTGCCGGCTGACGGCGGACGTCTCCGGGCAGCTCGTCATGGAAGACCTCGGCAGCACCAATGGCACCTCGGTCAACGGCACCCCCACCGCACGCGCCGTGCTCCGCGCCGGCGACGTTCTCGGCGTCGGACGTGTAACGTTCACGGTCACGGAAGACTGATCCCGGTGCACTACCGAAGAAACGGATTGCTCCGGCGCTCCTCACCGATCGTCGTGTCCGGGCCGTGGCCTGAATGCACGATCGTGTCGTCCGGATAGGCAAACAGCTCTGTCCTGATCGACGCGATGAGCGTGTCGAAGTCTCCACCAGGCAGGTCCGTGCGACCGATTGATCCCGCGAACAGCGTGTCCCCGACAAACAACTCCCGTTCCGCCTGGCCCTGACGGCCAATCGCCAGGCACACACCACCCGGACAGTGCCCCGGCGTGTGCGTCACGTCAACCGCAAGATTCCCGAAGGCCAGCTTCTGGCCGGGCGCATAGAACCGATCCGGCGGCGGAGGCTGCGTCGCCTGCATCCCGAACATGCGCGCCTGCTCAGCCGTGCGTTCGTACAGGAATAGGTCGTCCCTGTGCAGCCACACGTCAACACCCAGTGCGTCCTTCGCTGGACCGACCCCGGTGACATGGTCAAGGTGGGCATGGGTCAGGAGAATCATCTTCACCACCACGCCCTCGCGCTTCACGATGTGCAACTGTTCCGCGACGTCATCGCCCGGGTCGATCACCACCGCTTCGCGGGTGTCCTCACAGGCCACGATGTATCCGTTTTTGTGGAAGGGAGGCGCGGCGGTCGTCCAGATGTGCATAATTCGATTATGAACCGGCACGACGTCGAAGCCGCAGCCCGCAGGCTTCGTGTCTGCCGGACGCCCCTCCTTAAGTCCGCCTGGCTCTCGGACCGCTGCCAGGCCGATGTCTGGATCAAACTCGAGTCCGTTCAGGCCGGCGGATCGTTCAAGATTCGCGGCGCCTACAACGCGTTGATGCAGCTGCGCGCCAATCACCCCGGGGTCAACGAAGTGGTCACCGCCTCGGCCGGCAACCACGGTGTGGCCATGTCGCTGGCTGCGCGTGACCTGGGCATCTCCCTCAGGGTCCACGTGCCCGGAACCGCGCCCGAAGCCAAACGGAAGACGCTGGTGGCCAACGGCGCGCACCTCATTGAGCAGCCCGACTACGACGCCGCCGAACAAGGCGCACGCGACGATGGGGAGGCGAGTGGCACGATGTATATCTCGCCGTACAACCACCCGGATGTCATCGCGGGCGCGGGCACGGTCGCGCTTGAGATGCTCGAGGACAAGCCTGACCTCGACGCCATCGTGGTGCCGTTGGGCGGTGGTGGGCTTCTGGCCGGCGCAGCACTGGTCGCGCAGGAACACGTGCGGCGTGTGCGGGTGATCGGCGCCGAAGCGGAGGCGTCCCCGGTGTTCACGGCGGCGCTGGCGGCCGGAGAGATTACCCCGGTGACGGTCCACCCGACGTTGGCCGACGGCCTCGCGGGCAACATGGAACCCGGCAGCCGGACGTTTGACCTGGTGCGGGACCTTGTCGACGTGGTTGCGCTTGTGGCCGAGTCGTCGATCAAAACTGCCATGCGGTCACTCGTGTGGCGCGAGCGGCTGATCGCGGAAGGCGCGGGAGCGACCGGTGTCGGCGCCCTGCTGCAGGGCGGCCTTGGCCTCGAAGGCGCGCGCGTCGGGGTGATGGTGACGGGGCGGAACGTGGACGAGGCCGTCCTGCGGCGGGTGCTTGCGTAGCCTCCTTGAACTCATCCGCACGAACAGGAACTTCCGATTCCTCTGGTTCGGGCAAATCGTCAGCCAGCTCGGCGATTGGTTCAACACGGTCGCGATTTTTGCGCTGCTCTTTCAGCTGACGGGATCGGCGACGGCCGTCGCGGTGCTGATGGTCCTTCAGGTTCTCCCAGTCGCCATCGTCGGCCCCGCTGCTGGCGTGGTGGTCGATCGATTTGATCGCCGGAAGATCATGATTGGGGCGGACATCGCCAGGGGAATGGCCGTCCTCGGGCTTCTCCTTGTTCGCACACCCGAGACCGTCTGGCTCGCCTACGTCGTCACAGCCGTCATGGTGTCGGCGAGTGGATTCTTTGAGCCGGCACGATCCGCGACCGTGCCGACCATCGTGGAGCGCGAACGCCTGGTGGCGGCCAACGCGATATCGACCGGCACGTGGTCCGCGATGTTGGCCATCGGGGCCTCACTGGGAGGATTGGTCGCGGCGACGCTGGGGCGCGACGCCGCATTTCTCATCAATGCCGCCTCGTTTTTTCTCTCGGCGGTCTTTCTGTGGCAGTTGCGAGTGCCGGCACGGCCGGATGGGCCGCGAGCCTCGGCCGGCCTCAAGGGTGTCGCTGAGGGTCTGGCGTACATGCGTGCACACCGGGATGTGGCGCGCATCGCGCTGGTGAAGGGCGGGTGGGCCCTCATTGGCGGTGCGCTGCTGCTGCTCACGGTCTTTGGTGATCGCGTCTTCCGTATCGGTGAGTCGAGCGATGCCGGCATCGGCGTGCTGTACGGTGCGCGCGGCATCGGCGCGATGGCCGGGTCGCTGGTCGTCTCTGTCCTGGCCGCGCGACAGCGCAATCTCGTCCGCATGATCGGCCCGGCCTATCTGATTGCCGGCACCTGCTACGCCGCGATCGCCGTCTCGCCCACCATCTGGGTGGCGGCGTGCGCGGTCATCGCCGCTCACGTCTTCGGCTCGATCCTCTGGGTGTCGAGCAATGTGCTGTTACAGATGAACGTGCCGGACGACTTTCGCGGTCGCGTCTTCGCCGCCGAACTCTTCGCGTTGGCGGTTGTTCAGGCGACCGTCTCCTACCTCACCGCCACCGCGCTCGACGTCTTCCACTTCTCCCCGCACGCACTCGTGGCCATCGTCGGGTTCTCGTTGTGGATACCGGGGCTGTATTGGCTCTCGCGGCGCGTGGATTGATCTACCATTCCTCCATGGCCAAATACGTTGACGGTTTCCTGATCCCCATCCCGACCAAGAACGTCGCCGCGTACAAGAAGCTGGCGAAGAAGGTGAGCAAGGTGTGGTTCGACCACGGCGCGCTGGCGTACTTCGAGACGACGGGTGATGACCTGGCGGTGAAAGGCGTCGTGTCGTTTGCGAAGGTCTCCAAGGCGAAGCGCAACGAGACCGTGATCCTCTAGTGGATTGTCTACAAATCGAAGGCACACCGGAACGCGGTGAACAAGAAGGTGATGGCAGACCCGCGCATCGCCAACTTCGACCCGGAGATCATGCCGTTTGATTCGAAGAAAATGACCTACGGCGGCTTCAAGGTCATCGTCCAAGGATAGCCACGGCATCCCCGGCGCGAATACGGCCGGGGGTCACGACCTTCGCGTTGATGCCTCGAAGGCCGAGCGCGCGACCTTCCGGCGAGTTCACCCACTTGAGCGCGTCGATGCCGAAGCGCGCGGAGAACTTGCCGCAGCCGGTGTGCGGTTGATCGGTCACCTCGATCGTCGCCTCACCGATCGACAGCCGCGTGCCTGGCGGCAGGTGGTCGCTGGCGAGATCAAAATCCACGAAGAGCTGATCGCCGGCAAGTGGCCAGCGCGTCATCGGGCCGGCGATTGCCTCAATCACGCGAACGTTCATCAGATTGAGCTGCATGTCCGGATGCGGACCGCGATCGGCCGTGCGGGAACTCGGTCGCAGCCGCCAACTGTCCCCGACCAGCCCCTCCGTCAGCGACAACTCGCCTTCGGCAATGACCTCGCGGGCATCCACCTCCGGCCGCCGGACGATCAGCCCCAGCACACCAGTCTCGCGCGGTGACTGCCGAATGTGTTCAAGGCACGCTCCGAGCTCCTCAAGCGAACGCGGTGTGGGACCTGACGGCGGAAGACAGACCATCAGAGATCGAAGAAGTCGACCCGGCCGGTTTCCAGCGAGTACTCGGCCCCCACGATCAGCAACCCATCGTGCCGAATGAGGTGTTCGAGAATCTCTGATCCGTGCCGCAGCTGGTTGACAGACATGCGGATGTTCGCGCGGCCCGCCTCATGGATAAGCTCGTCCGGACGATCGCGCAGGTTGGTGGCGAGCAACGGCTCGACGGAGGGCCGCACACGATCAACGATCGATCGCAGATGCTTCGACTGGTCAGGCAGCGGCCGCTTCAACTGTTCGACCGTCGCCGTGATCGCCCCGCACTGTGAATGGCCCAGCACCACCACCAGCCGCGTGCTGAACTGCTCGACGGCGAACTCCACGCTCCCGATTTGTGATGGCGCAACAATGTTGCCGGCGACCCGGATCACGAAAAGATCGCCCAGCCCCTGGTCGAAGACGATCTCAGCCGGCACGCGGGAGTCGGAACACCCCAGAATGATCGCAAACGGCTCCTGCCCCTCAGCCACCTCGCGACGCCTGGCGCGGTCCGTCAGCGCCTCGCTGCTGGTGCCGTCATCTCGAAACCGCCGATTGCCTTCGCGCAGACGTTCGAGTGCTTCGTGGGCGGAAATCATGCGGGTGTCAGTATCGCATGGGCGATAGAATCTCTGCCGGATGTCCATTGTTGCCATTCTCGGAGCTGGCCCCATCGGCGCCAGCGTGGCCCAGACCCTGGCGCGCCGCGCGCGTGTGCGGGACGTGCGCCTGATCGATGACGCGGCAACAGTTGCGGCGGGCAAAGCGCTCGACATCCGGCAGTCGGGCCCGGTCGAAGGCTACGACACGCGGGTGTCGGGCATCGGCGACGTGTTGGCTGCCGTTGGCTCGGACGTGATTGTCATCGCGGACGCCCACGTGGACGGCGAATGGGCCGGCGACCGTGGACTCGCATTGGTCCGGCGGCTGGTTTCCGCCGGCGCGACGGCCCCATTGGTCTTTGCCGGCACCTCGCAGACGTGGCTGATCGAAGCCGCTGTGCGCGAACTGCATGTACCGTCAGACCGCGTGATTGGCAGTGCGGCGGCCGTCATGTGCGGCGCGGCAGCCACGCTGGCAGGAATCGACTGTGCCCTGTCGGGCGCCGACGTTCGCGTGACGGTCTGTGGCAGGCCCCCGGCGCTGGTCGCCGCCTGGTCAGCGGCCACGGTGGGCGGCTCGCAGGTGATCGACCGCGTGCCTGCGCATCGCATCCGCGCACTCTCGCACCAGCTCACCTCGCAGTGGCCGCCTCGTCCCTACGCCATTGGCGCAGCCACCGCGCCAATTGTCGAGGGGTTGCTGAACGGCACGCGTCGCGATACACCGGGCGTGACGGTGCTCGGCGGAGAGTTCGGTCTTCGCGGTGTGGCCTGCCTGTTGCCGCTGACGCTCGGTGACGGCCGGGTTCAGGCGCGCATCATTCCGTCACTGAGCGCACAGGAACGTACAGACGTGTTGAACTCGTTGGGGTGATTGGCCGCCTCAAGTTCGGGCGGCCCTACGTACGTGTTCCAAACTCCGCAGTGAAGGCGCGGGCGACTGAGGCCTGGACCTCGGCCATCGGCACGCCGCGACCGAGTTCCTGTTCGATCGACGTCACGCCCCTGTCGGCAATTCCGCACGGCACAATGAGTCGGAAGTGACGCAGGTCGGTGGCCACGTTGAGTGCAAAGCCGTGGCTTGTGATCCAGCGGCTGATGCGCACGCCGATCGCCGCGATCTTCCGTTCCTTCCCGGTCTCGCCCACCCAGACGCCCGAGAGGCCCTGGACGCGCGTACCGGTGATTCCGAAATCGTGCAGCGCCTGAATCAGGACTTCTTCGAGGTCGCGCACGTATTGATGCACGTCGCAACGATCTGGCCGGAGGTCGAGGATCGGATACCCAACAAGCTGGCCGGGCCCGTGATACGTGACGTCGCCGCCACGTCCGGTCTCGTGCACGACCACGCCCTCGCGGGCCAGTTCTTCATCTGACGCGATGATGTGGCTGGGCCCCTGCCGCGTTTTCACGCCGAGCGTAATGACAGGCGGATGTTCCAGCAGCAGTAACGTGTCGCCAATCGTCCCAGCCCGGCGCTCTTCCACGAGCGCGGCCTGCAACTCAAGCCCCGCGACGTAATCCACGGTGCCGAGACGCCGAGTCTCGATGGTCAGACCCAGGATTCCTCGAAGTTCTGGAGCCGCTCCTTGAGCGCCTGGAGGAACCGGCCGGCGTCGGCCCCATCGATCAGCCGATGATCGTACCCAAGCGTCAGGTAGCAGATCGGACGGATGGCAATCATGTCGTCCACAACCACCACACGCTTTTCGACCGTGCCCACACCCAGGATCGCGACCTGTGGCTGGCTGATGACCGGGAGTCCAAACGTCGCACCGAAGATGCCTGGGTTGGTGATGGTGAACGTGCCGCTCTGCACTTCTTCCGGCTTCAGCTGTTTGCTGCGCGCGCGGCCCGACAGATCCTGAATCGCGCGGCACATGCCGATCATGTTGCGTTCGTCGGCATTCCTGATGACCGGCACGATCAGTCCAGCATCCAGCGCCACGGCGATGCCCAGGTTGATGTCGCGTTTGTAGACGATGTTGTCGCCGTCGATGGAGGCGTTGATGAACGGGAAGTGCCGAATCACGTCCACCGTGGCCTTCGCGATGAACGCCGTGTACGTCAGCTTCAGCCTGGCGGCCTCGTATTCGGCCTTCTTCTTGTTGCGAATCTCGTCGATGCGGCCGAAGTCCACTTCGTACGCCGAGTACACGTGCGGCGACGTGCGCAGGCTCATCACCATGTGTTCGGCGATCTTCTTGCGCATCACACCCATCGGCTCGATCCGCACGTTCTCGCCCGGGGCGAAGGGCTTAACGGTTGGGAGAGGCTGGGTAGGGTTGGGTACGTAGGGCGCGCTGGTCTGGAGCGCGCCGGCAGTGCTCGCGCCGCTGGCGACGAAGGCTTCGATGTCCTTCTTTGTGACGCGACCCGCGATGCCCGATCCATTCAGCTTGCTGATGTCGATGCCGTGTTCCTTCGCGATGTTCCGCACAACGGGCGACGACTTGGTGCGCAGGCGACCCTCGAGTGAATCTTCGGGTGGTGTGGGTGGTGCGGGTGGTGTAGGTGGTGCGGGTGGTGTGGGGGCGGACGCCGCGGGCCCACCCGCGGGCTTTTCGCCTGCGGCACCGATGAGGGCCACGACGCTGTTGATCGGAACGGTCTCGCCTTCCTTGACGCTGATGTCGAGGAGCACGCCGGCTGCGGGCGACGGAATCTCTGCGTCCACCTTGTCGGTCGATATCTCGAACAAGGGCTCATCCTTGTCCACCGTATCGCCGACCTTCTTGATCCAGCGGACGACCGTGCCTTCCGCAATTGACTCGCCCATCTGGGGCATCGTGACTTCGATCGCCATCTCGTTTCGCTCCGGTTCTACATATGTATCGCTGCGCCGTGCACGGCGTGCGCCGCCTCACCCACCGCCTCCGACATCGTCGGATGCGCGTGAATGGTGCGGATGAGTTCTTCGACGGTGGCTTCCAGGCGCAGCGCAACGCCGGCCTCCGCCACAAGCTCCGTCGCACGGGGGCCGATCATGTGAACGCCGAGCAGTTCGTCGTATTGTTTTTCGGCCACGATCTTCACGAAGCCTTCGGTTTCATTGGCGATCTTCGCGCGGCCGAGGACGCCGAACGGGAAGATACCGACGCGCACGTCGTAACCGCGAGCGATGGCTTCCTTCTCGGTGAGGCCGATGCTGCCGATCTCCGGATCGCAGTAGGTGCAGAACGGAATGTGATCGTAGTTGATGGGCTTCACGTCGTGCCCGGCGATGCGTTCCGCCAGCAGAATCCCTTCGGCTGACGACAGGTGCGCCAGCTGCGGATGGGGCTTGGTGCCCATGGTGATGACGTCACCGATCGCCGAAATACCCGGCACGTTCGTGCGGAACAGGTCGTCCACCCCGATGTAGCCGCGCTCCATCACCAGACCAACCGCCTCGGCGCCGAGCCCGTCAGTGACGGGGCCACGACCGGTGGCGACGAGCAGCGTGTCGACCGTCAGCGTCTCCGGCGCCGCATCGCCCGTCTGCATCGTGATCATGACCTGGCCGTCCTTCACGGAAGCCGCAGTGACCTTGGTGCCGGTCTTAACGGAAATCTTGCGCTTCCTGAACGCCTTCTCGAGTTCCGCCGACACTGCCTCGTCTTCGTTCGGCACGAGGCGCGGGAGCAACTCGATGATCGTGACTTCACTGCCGAAGCGCGTGTAGATGGATGCAAACTCGACGCCCACGGCACCGCTGCCCATGATGGCCAGCGACTTCGGCACCTCAGTCAGACCGATCGCTTCGTCCGACGTGATGATCGACGTGCGGTCAATCTCGATCCCCGGCACACTCCGCGCGCAGGACCCAGTGGCGATGATGATCTCTTTGGCCTGGAGGATGGTGGCGGTGTCGCCGGTCACCTCGACGCGGCCGTTGCCGGCCAGGTGCGCGGTGCCCTTCACCCACTCGATCTTGTTTTTCTTGAAGAGGAACTCAACGCCCTTGGTCAGCCCCGTCACAACCTTGGTGCGCCGCGCATTCACGCGCGTCATGTCGATGCCCGGCTTCACGTCACCGAGCGTGATCCCCCACTCCTTGGCATCCTGCGCGATCTTGAGCGCATGGGCGTGTTCGAGCAGGGCCTTGGTCGGAATGCAGCCCCAATTCAGGCACGTGCCGCCGAGCGTCGGCTGTCGTTCGACAACCGCCACCGTAAGACCCAGCTGGGCGGCGCGAATGGCAGCCACGTACCCGCCGGTCCCGGCGCCGATGACAACAACGTCAAACTCCTGTGCCACGCGAGGTCCTTCCTGTTGATCATGGCCGGCTACAACCCAGCCGGCCCTACGTACGGCAGCCGGCCCCACGTACCAACACTGCACGTTAACAAAAAAAGACGCCCGTCGGCCAGCACCACGCTGACCGACGGGCGGAGGGTATTCCTGGATCGCCGAGGTCCGCTACTTGCGCGGGAGGACGGCGTCTTTGAGCTGCTTCGCGATGCGCGCCTTGACGACGGTCTTGGCGGGAATCTTGATGGTCTCGCCGGTGGCCGGGTTCCGGCCATCACGAGCCTGGCGATGCTGCACGACGAGCTTGCAGATGCCTGGGAGCGTGAACTCACCCGTCCGCTTCAGCTCCTTCTCGGACAACACCAACAACTCTTCGAAGAGGTCGCGCACGACGGTTCGCTTCATGTCGAACTTGTCAGCAAAGTGCGCGAACAACTCCATCTTGCCCATGCGGCGGGCGTCAGCCATGTGGTAACTCCTTGTTGTTAAACGGCGGGTATCGTAGCCCCGCCCCAGGCGGGTGTCAATCCTGTGCCCCGCCTGATGCTGACTACAATATCAGCATGGCCGCTTCGCTTGAGACGTTTCCGAATCCCCGCCCCGACCGCGACTACGAAATCGACATCCGGTGTCCGGAGTTCACCTCCATGTGCCCCAAGACCGGGCTGCCGGATTTCGGCGAAATCCGGATCCAGTACACACCGGGCGACACCTGCATCGAATTGAAGTCGCTGAAGTACTACATGCTCGACTACCGCAATCAGGGCATCTTCTACGAGGCCGCGACCAACAAGATCCTCGATGATCTCGTCGCGGCTTGTGCGCCCCGCCGCATGACGATTACCGGTTCGTTCACGGCTCGCGGCGGGATTTCCACCTCGGTCGTGGTGGTACATCCCGGCACCTAGCACTTGCCCGGTGAACCGGGGTTCATGGTTCATCGGTTCATGGTTCATCGGTGCTGGTGCGGGGTTCCCGCGCGCACCGCGCGGAACGCGCCTTGCACCTGCAGGGGGGCCATTTCACACGCACCACGTGCGGGCGTGTGGGGGTGGCAAAAACTGCAATGCCCGAGGTGTGGATTCGCAGACAGCGATGGCGAATAGTTGACGAACGGCGAGGCGATGGACTGATCGCGCTTCGGGTGTCAGGACGGCACAAAGGATCCACACGGAGCTTCCTGCTGCCGTGTGACGCCGCGGTCCCCGATCGCGGGAAGCGCCCACGCCGGGTGGGAACGGCCCAAGCCCTGGCGCGGCTCGCCGGACACGTCATCCGCTCCACGACCGCATTCACACCGGCGTCGCTGTGTCACGCACGCCTCACCATCCTGCCGTTTCAGTTGGAGCCGACGCTCGCGGTGTGCGCGGGACGCCGACGGGTGCTGATTGCGGATGGGGTCGGCATGGGCAAGACGGTGCAGGCGGGCCTCCTGCTGCACACGATCGTGGCGCGACAGCCTGACGCGCGCTGTCTTGTTGTGGCACCAGCGACGTTGTTGCATCAGTGGGCGGAGGAACTGCGGTCGCGGTTCTCTCTCACGACCCGCGTGGCCGATACGCCGGCCCTCGCGCGTCTGCGCGCAGCAGCGCCGTACCTGTCGAATCCCTGGTTCCAGCCGGGCATCTGGCTCGCCTCGCCGGATTTCCTCAAGCAACCGCACGTTCACGATGCGATGCCGGCTACACCCTGGTCACTGCTCGTGTGTGACGAAGCCCATCAACTGTCCGGAGACTCGCAACGGCACCAGGCCATTCATCGCCTCGCTGCAGCGGCCGACGCCGTGCTCCTGCTGACCGCGACCCCACACGACGGTGACGCCGGCCGTTACCGGCGCCTCCTCGCGCTGGGCTCGTGCGGCGATGCGCTGACCATCTTCCAGCGTTCGCGCCCACGTGGCGATGCCCGACGCCGGACGCGGTGGGTGCGTGTGCCCCTGTCGGCGGAGGACGTGCGGGTACTGCGCGCCATTGACGCCTTTGAACGCACCACTCGTCCGGCCGACGCGCTCTCCGGGCTCGGCCTGATCTGCGCGTTGTTCCGTCGCCGCGCGCTGTCGTCGCCTGCCGCGCTGGGTCGTTCTCTTGAACGCCGGCTCATGAGTCTCGACGGCAGGGACGAACCGCGCGACGTCTGGCAGCAACAAGGCCTGTTCGACAACGACATTCTGGCTGCCGACGAGAACGAGATTCTTTCAAGCCCGAGCGGCGTGCCGCTCGACCGCGAGCGCGCCTGGATCCGTCGTCTCCAGCACCTCTGCAGCGGCGATCGGCATGGCGGCCGGACGCGAGGGCTCGCTGCGTTGCTGCGGCGTTCGCATGATGCGGCGGTGATCTTCACGCACTATCGCGACTCGCTGCCCGCCATTCTCGCGGCCCTGCCCTCATCGCGGCAGACGACAACCATGCACGGGGGAATGACTCCAGTCGAGCAGCAGCAGGCGGTGCGGGCGTTTCTTGATCGCCGCGTGGACACATTGGTGGCCACGGACGTGGCGAGCCAGGGACTCAATCTGCAGTCTGCGGCGCGATGGGCAATCAACTTTGATGTGCCGTGGACACCGCTGAGACTGGAACAACGGATTGGGCGTGTGGACCGCATCGGCCAGACACGCCGCGTCCACGCGACAATCCTCACCACCCGGCATCGGTGTGACGTGGACGCACGCGAGCGGTTGCACACGCGGGCACAGGCGAGTGAGCAGGCGCCCCTGGCGTCCTGCCGCCGATGGACGCTGGCAGCGGAGGGTGTTGCGCGATGGACCGGCACGGAGCGGCGGCTGGCCACCCATTGGCGTCACCACGTCGAGCCCCGCACCTGCGAAGCGTCTGTCACGTCCGTGTTTGTCAAGCGCTGGCTGGGACACGCCGCCGACGGCATCGCCTGTTACGAGGTGCCGTTTGTGCTCTCCACCGGCGAAGTGATCGAGCGGCGTGTGGTCGCAGTGCCTTTGGACACGCCGGTGGCTGCGTTGATCGCGCGTTTCGCGAAGCGCGCAGCCGCGCTGACCCGGCGTTTGCAACTGCGCGCAATGCGTCGGGACCGCTGCCAACACACTCCCAGCGCCGTGACACAACCGGGTCTGTTCACCCGCGCTACCCATGATGGCGCGCTCCAAACCAGCGCGCCCTACGCCACCCACGCCACCTACGATGGCGCGCTCAAACCCAGCGCGCCCTACATCGCCCACGCCACCCACGTCTCCGTCGGCGCCCCACGCCTGCTCGTGCGGTTTGTGAGGCGGTCATGAGCGGGCTGCCTGGCGTCGGTGGTCACCTGTTTCCCTCGCGGTTTCTTGCCGAGCGCGCGAAGCCGGTTGATCTCCGGGATCAGATGTCGCTCGACGCGTGGTGGACCGCGGTCGCGGGCGCCTGTGGCCCCGCCACAGGCGCCCGCGGCGTCTTCGACCTCGTCGCGATGCCGCTGTTCGCGCGCCTGGGCTATCGCGCGCGCGCCGTCACCGGCGTGCGCGACGGGCTGACCGCGCGGCTCGACACGCCGCGCGGTCAGCCCGTGGGCCTGCACGTCCTCGGCTGGC